>CACECP010000004.1 GCA_902558095.1 uncultured SAR86 cluster bacterium
TTTCTGTTTTGTTTATATTCTTCCCTGCCGCCCTTTGTTTATACACTGTTGTGAATACAGGGGTGCAGCTTATTCAACAAAGCTATTTATATAAACAACAAGGAGCTCTGGGGTCTGAGTAGTTGTGTCTGTTGTTTTTGCGTTAGCTACGCCTCCAGCCAAATCGGCTATTTGTGTTTTTAGGGTCACTGGTGACGGTTGTCACAAAGTATTAAAAAAAATTTTTTCAAGGGATTTGTTTGATCCTAATAGGTTTTATGTGGGTTCGTTAAAGAACAAAAAAAAGACTATAGATAGGGTTGGGTTGGTTGTTTTTAAAGGTCCTAAAAGTTATACCGGTGAAGACTCTTTTGAGATTCATGCCCATGGTGGTCTTGCGGTAATGTCAGAGATTGTAAATCTTTTTAACAGCCTGGGTTTTGAGGAAGCCGCTGCTGGTGAGTTTACAAAAAGAGCATTTCTTAATAATAAGATAACCCTTAATGAAGCCGAGGCTGTGTCAGATCTAATTGAGAGCACAGACAGCCGGGGTGTTGTGTTGTCTAACAATGCTTTATTTGGCGAGCTTTCAAAAAAAATTTCTTTTTTTGCTAAGTGTGTTGATGATATAAGGGTTCGTGTCGAAGGAGAGATTGATTTTTCAGATGAGGGTAATGACTACTTTGATGGGGGTTTGGTTAAAAGCCTTCACCTTCTGGTGGTCGATTTTGAGTTGTTTGTTGGTTCTTGTATTAATAACAAAGTTTCTAAAGAAAAAAACAATGTTGTTTTGGTTGGGCCTGTTAACTCTGGTAAATCGTCAACTTTTAATAGGTTGCTTGGCTTTGAGAGATCGATTGTCTCGAGCTCTCCAGGTACAACAAGAGATATGATTAGTTCTGAGTTGTTTTATGAGTCTAGTTCTTTTAATGTTGTTGATACAGCAGGTATACGGGAAACTTTTGATAGTGTTGAAAAAAGGGGTATTGGTTTTTCAATTTCTGAGATAGATAGGTCTGATTTGGTTTTAGGTGTTTTTGAGAAGGGTGATGTTGGGCCTCTGGGTTATTTTAAGGACCTTTGTAGCAAAAATAAAAAAAATTTTATTTCAATTCAAAACAAAATAGATTTAGAGAGTGCTGATAAGGATTCCTTTGATTGTTATATATCGGCTAAAACTGGCGAGGGTTTTGATGTTTTAATAAAACTCATTGGTGATAGTTTTAAAGACAAAGTTAAAAAAGAGGATTATAAGTTTTTAATAAGGGGCAGGCATGAAAAACTTTTTAAGTTAGTTGTTGATGATCTAAAAAGTGCGAAGGACGGTTTAAAAGCAGGTGAATCTTTAGAGTTGGTGGCAGAGGATTTAAAAAATGCAAGATCTCATCTAGACGAGGTTGTGGGTGTTAAATTCTCAGACTCTTTGCTTGGTGATATTTTTGAATCTTTTTGTATTGGTAAATAACTTGTTATTAAGTTGTGTTCCTTTTTCAAAGGTTTTATTTTTCAACAGTTTTATCTATTGTTTTTTTTGAGCTTTTTAACATAGATAAACATATTTTATAAACACTTATTTTTGTTGTATTTAAAGAGTTTTAAACACTTATTAACAAAAATAAAGAACGTAATAAAAATAACAGAAAGTATATAATATAGATATTATTGTTTAATTAATTATGTATAAGTTTGATGTAATAGTTGTTGGAGGTGGGCATGCCGGTGTTGAGGCTGCTTTTGCTGTTGATCGAATGGGACTAAGTTGCGCAATTGTTACTTTAAATGTTAAGAATATAGGTCAGATGTCATGTAACCCAGCCATAGGAGGGTTAGGTAAATCTCACATAGTAAGAGAAATAGGAGCTATGGGTGGTTTGATGCCAATCGCAACAGACATGTCAGGGATACAGTACAGGACTCTAAATACACGAAAGGGTGATGCGGTACAAGCCCTAAGAGTTCAATGCGACAGAGATTTATATAAAAAAAGCGTTCAGAAAATATTAAAGAAAACAAACATACAGCTTTTTGATGAAGAGGTTGTTGACATATTGATTAGAAAAAACTCTGTTGAAGGGGTTGTAACAAAAAAACAAGAAAAAATAATAGCCAAAAAAACCATATTAACAACAGGAACCTTTTTAAATGGAAAAATGTATACAGGAGAAACTATAACAAAAGGCGGGCGACTTGGTGACTCATCAGCAATCCCCCTATCAAAGAAACTTTACGGCCTTAAACTACCCATGGGAAGGTTGAAAACAGGAACACCAGCAAGGATTAAGCTCTCAACCATCGACCTTAGCAAGATGGAAATTCAACCAGGAGAAAAACCAACCCCATGGATGTCACTATATAACACACCAAAAAAACACCAAAAACAACTACCCTGTTACATAGCCAGAACAAACAAACAAACACACAAAATAATAGAGGAAAACACCCACCTGTCAGCCATGTACTCAGGAAATATTACCGGAATAGGACCAAGGTACTGCCCATCAATAGAGGATAAAGTAAACAGGTTTAGGGATAAAACAAGCCATCAGATTTTTATAGAACCAGAAGGTATAAACAAAGACCTTATATACCCAAACGGAATATCAACAAGCCTTCCAAAAAAAGCACAAAAGGAGTTCATATACTCTATTAAGGGGCTAAACGGGTGCACCATAGAGGAGTATGGCTACGCAGTTGAGTATGATTTTATAGACCCAAGAAGCATTAAAAACACCCTCGAAACAAAACAACTAAAAAACTTTTACTTAGCCGGACAGATCAACGGCACAACCGGCTACGAAGAGGCTGCAGCCCAAGGTTTGATTGCAGGAGCAAACGCTGCCTGTAAAATATTAAAAAAAGAAAAACTTATTTTAAGAAGAAGCGAGGCTTATATAGGCGTCCTCATAGACGACCTAACCACCCATGGAATAACAGAACCCTATAGGATGTTTACAAGCAGAGCAGAGCACAGGCTTTTGTTGTCACAAAATAACGCCGAACAAAGACTGTTAGAAAAAGCCTACAACTTTAAGCTTGTTGACGAAAAAAGATATAAAGATTTTTTAAAAAAAGAAGAAGAATATAAAAAGTTTATTAAAAACAAGCTCAAAAAAAAGAAAATAACCTCATTTATAAACAAACAAAACAAAAAAATAAATCTCAAAGAAAAGAAAAGCGTTTTAGACCTTTTGTCGAGAACAGACGCAGCCAAAGAAAGCCTTTTTAAAACAAACAAAACAAACAAACACCTATACCAAAGAGCTGTTATAGAAAACAAATATGAGGGATATATAAAAAAACAACTCAGAGAAATAAAAAAAACACAAAAACAAAATGATAAAAAAATACCCAAACACATAAACTATAAAAATATTTCTGGTTTATCGAACGAGGTAATAGAAAAACTCAACAAATCACAACCAACAACAATTGGATCTGCATCAAGGATTGAGGGCGTAACACCAGCAGCAATAAACCTGATATTAATCCAGATAAAAAAAAGAGAAGTTTTAAAACAATATGTTTAAGGCTTATAACCACAAAGCCTTTAACAAAAGTGAAAAAGAAAAAATTGATCAATACATAGATCTAGCTCTTAATTTCAATAAAACTCACAACCTCTTTGCCAGGAAAAATAAACCAGAAATCCTTAACAAAGATATTTTAGATTGCGCACACATAATACCAGCAATTAAACCAAACAAAACAGTTGCGGACCTTGGTTCTGGAGGGGGCTTGCCAGGAATTCTTTTGTCAATTACAAAACCAAAAAATAAAATAACCCTAATTGAGAGCAACCAAAAAAAGTGCTATTTTTTGAGATCTGTTGTTCATACCCTTGGTTTAAAAAACACAACAATACTCAACAAAAGACTGGTTGAAGAAAATGACCTAGGGTGCTTTGACGTCATAACAGCCAGAGCTTTTGCAACAATTGAAAAAATAGTAAGACTGACTAAAAATAATTTTAATAAAAAAAGTGAGTATGTATTATTAAAAGGAAGAATAAAAAAAATAAAAGAAGAATTAAAATTATTAGACACAAAAAAATATAGATATGAAATAATCAAAGTAGAAAGCGAAAAACATGAAAGAAATATCGTTTTTATAAAAAACAATGAATAAAGTTATTGCAATTGCAAATCAAAAAGGAGGGGTTGGAAAAACAACAACTGCTGTAAACCTTGCTGCAAGTCTCGCTGCCACCAAAAGAAAGGTTTTGTTAATAGACCTGGACCCCCAAGGAAACGCATCAACGGCTGCTGGGATAAAGAACAAGGAATCATTTAGCCTTTACCATCATTATTTCGAAGAAAAAGATATCAACCAGTGTATTTATCAATCAAATGACAGCTATGGTGTCATCCCTGGGGGAGAGGAGCTAATAGCTCTTGAGGTTGCAATAAGAAATAACAACAACCAAGGTTGTCTTTCAAAGAGCCTTCAAACCCTTAATGGTTTGTTCGACTACATATTAATTGACACACCACCAACACTTAACCAATTAACAATAGAGGGGCTTTTTTGTGCGTCAGGAACTCTCATACCCCTACAGTGTGAGTATTATTCGTTGGAGGGTGTTACAGGTTTAATGCACACAATCAAAACACTTTCAGACAAAAACATGACTTCTAACCGGGTAATTGGTATTGTAAGAACAATGGTAGACATGAGGAATAATCTAGCTAAAGAGGTATCAAACGAACTAGAAAAACACTTCTCAACCCTAATCTTCAACACTTTAATTCCAAGGAATGTTAAGCTAGCAGAGGCACCAAGTCATGGGGTTTCCGGCATCAAATATATGCCCAGCTCATATGGGGCAAAGGCCTATTTAGCCCTAGCAGGTGAACTTATTAGGAGAGTTGAAAGTGTCTGATGATAGAAAAATACTCAACAAAGGTCTTGACGCCCTGCTGGGAGAACAAAACCTAAGCCAAAAAACTGTAAAAAACATAGAGATAAAAAAAATTAAAGCTGGTAGATTTCAACCCAGATCAAACTTTGACAAAGATAAACTAAACGAATTAACAAACTCAATTAAAAAACAAGGAGTGTTATCACCCATACTTGTAAGAGAGCTGGGCTTAAGCGAATTTGAGGTTATAGCAGGCGAAAGAAGGCTTAGGGCCTCTAAAATGGCTGGACTGGAATCTATACCATGCCTGGTTGATCAAAAAAAAGATCAAGACGCTCTTATTTCTGCCCTTATAGAAAACCTTCAAAGAGAGGACTTAAATCCCGTTGAAGAGGCGAGAGGCCTTGATAGGTTAAAACGAGAATTTGGATTAACACAAGATGAAGTCGCAACATCAACCGGAAAAGCCAGAAGCACAATTGCAAACTCTTTAAGAATACTCTCTTTACCCAACTCTGTGTTAGATATGTTATCACGCGGCCTAATTGAAAAAGGTCATGCAAAACTTTTAGCGTCATTGACCCCAGAAGAAGCCGAAAGAATAGCTATAAAAACTTCTAAAGAATCTCTTTCCATAAAAGATCTAAATTCTCTTGTGTCAAAAAAAACACAAAATAAAAAACAAAAAAATAAAGTAAAAGATACTGACCTTCTTAATATAGAAAGAGAAATGTCAGAAAGCTTTGGGCATAAGGTTGAAATTGAAACAAAGAACAAAAACTCAGGAAGGGTTTTAATTAACTATAAATCCCTTGATGAGCTTGATAATATAATTTCAAAGATAAAAAACAAATAAACTTCTTGTCTATAGATGGATATATTTTTATAATTCCCACCATTAAGTTAATAAACTAACCCTGTTAATCCTAGATTGAAAAAATTTAACCTAAAATCTTATCTAATAATTGCATTTATTTACCTTCTAATACTTGTTTCTGGAGCTATAGCAAACCCACTTTTTTTACCCATAGCTCTATTTCATACAGCATCAATTAGTTTTATATATTACTTTGGGTCAAAGATTCAGGATATGGCTTTAAATGTTGGATATATTTGGCTATCAAAATGGACCTTATTTATTATTTCTTTAGTCATAACAGGAATATTTGCTCCTGATATTTTTCTATATGCAATGACACTATTTATTTTATTTAACGTTTCTATTAATCCGGCAAATTTTATGCCTAATAAAAAGAGTGTTTAAGTTATGGCGTCAGAGTTAACCACCGAAAGTTACATAAGCCATCACCTTACCAACCTTACCTGTGGCAAGACTCCTGATGGCTGGACTTGCAACCCTTACATGGTAGATCAAATGGGTTTTTGGGCCTTTCATGTTGATTCACTGCTTTGGTCGGTTTTGCTTGGTAGTATTTTTGTTTTAGTGTTCAAAATGGCCATGCCAAAAAAGATCGACCCCAATTCAGTCCCAACGAAGGCACAAAATTTTATTGAGATGTGTATCGAGTTTGTAGATGATAATGTTCAATCACTTTTTGGATCATCAAAAAATCCCCTAATAGCACCACTTGCTTTAACGGTTTTTGTATGGATTTTATTAATGAATTTAATGGACTTGGTCCCAGTTGACTTCTTACCAGTCCTAGCCGGACACATAGCATATGCATTGTTTGGTTTTAATGAAGCAACTGGTGGTGGTGTTGAATGGATAAAAGGACCAGAATCACTATATTTTAAAGTTGTCCCAACAACTGACCCAAACATAACACTGGGAATGGCTTTTGGGGTTTTTGTTTTAATTATTTACTACAGCATGGTTGTTAAAGGACCAAAAGCCTTTCTAGCAGAACTAACACTTCATCCGTTTGGAAAATGGTTAATACCTGTAAACTTTATCCTTGAAATGGTTAACTTTATAGCAAAACCAATTTCACTTGGACTTAGGCTATTTGGGAACCTGTATGCCGGTGAAATGATTTTCATTTTAATTGCATTAATGTTGTTTTTTAGTAGCATTCCAGTTGGCATAATGGGCTTTGGTTTGCATTTGGTTTGGGCGCTTTTCCACATATTAATTGTGGCTTTGCAAGCATTTATTTTTATGGCGCTAACAATTGCATATTTGGCAATGGCGCATGAAACAGAGGAGCATTGATCCTCAACTTATAGGAGAAAAAAATGGAATTAAATATTTTAGCGGCCGGAATTACCATGGGACTTTCAGCAATTGGAGCTGGAGTTGGTGTGGGTGTTCTAGGCAGTAAATTTATTGAAGGAATAGCAAGGCAGCCAGAACTGGCTCCGTTTCTCCAAGGAAGATTCTTTTTAATGATGGGTTTAACCGATGCGGTTCCTATGATTGGAGTTGGACTTGGTATGTATATGCTATTTGCTGCGTAAGCTTATTTAAAAAAATATGAACATAAACGCAACCCTAATTGCACAAGCAGTCGTAATGATTGTTTTTGTTGCCATATGTTGGAGGTATATTTATCCTCCAATAGTTGCAGCTATGCAAGAAAGACAGAAAAAAATATCTGATGGGCTAGAGGCTGCAAAAAAAGCGGATGATTCTTTGGAAGAGGCAAAGCTTGCTTATGAAAAAGAGTTAGACCAAGCAAAATCTGAGGCTGCAGCAATTCTTGATAAAGCCAATGCAAGAGCTTCACAAATTGTTAATGATGCAACTTCAAAAGCGGATGTTGAGGCAGAAAAAATTATGGCCTCTGCCTCCACCACTATTGAAAACGAAACCAACAAAGCCAGAGAGGAATTAAGACAGCAAATGTCAGACATTATTATAGATACTACTCAGAAAATCTTAGATGACGAAATCTCTAATGAAAAACATGAGGCTATTCTTAAAAAGGCTGCACAGGAATTATAAGCCATGATTGAATTAACTCCATTAGCTAGACCTTACGCCAAGGCCCTATTTGCCTCAGCAAATGAAACAAAAAATTTAGATGGTATGGCTGAAGAGTTAAAAATTATGGCACTAGCCTCTCAAACAGAGGGGGTTATTAATACAATTGAAAATCCTGTTTTATCAAGGAAAGAGGTTGTAGATGTCTTGCTAAATCTTTTCGAAGAAAGTGTTTCTGATACTTCAAAAAAATTACTTGAAATACTGGCTGAAAATAAAAGATTAAACTTGTTAGAACCTATATACGAACTCTATCAAGATTTAATAGAAAAACACAGAGGACAAAACTCTATTGAGGTTTTTGTTGCAAACAACCCCAGCAATGAAGCCAAAGAAAACATAGAAAAAAAATTAAAGTCTACATATGGCGAAGACGCCAATATATCTTTTTCAAAAGACCCAGAGATTATGGGCGGCTTATCTATAAAGATAGGAGATGAAACACTTGATCTTTCAATACGAGCAAAGGTCAATAAACTTGTAAACCAACTAAATTTTTAAGGTGAAAAAATGAGTCAATTAAATCCATCAGAAATTTCCAGCGTTCTAAAAGAAAAAATTGCTGGTCTTGATCTTTCAGCAGAAAGAAAAAATGAAGGCATTGTAGTGAGCGTCTCAGACGGTATTGTAAGGATACATGGCATGGGAGATGTTATGTATGGTGAGGTTATAGAGTTTGAAAACGGAACAAAAGGCATGGCTCTGAATCTAGAACAAGACTCTGTTGGTGCTGTTGTGCTTGGAGATTATCTCGAGATTATTGAGGGGCAAAAAGCAGTATGTACTGGAAAGGTTCTAGAAGTACCTGTTGGTGAAGGGTTGTTGGGCAGAGTAGTAAATACACTGGGCACTCCTATTGATGGAAAGGGAGAAATTAAAGCTGAAAGCAGTTCACCAGTTGAGGTGGTTGCTCCTGGTGTTATTGCTCGTCAGAGTGTGGATCAACCAGTTCAGATAGGCCTCAAAGCGGTTGATGCTATGGTTCCAATTGGAAGGGGACAAAGAGAGCTAATAATTGGAGACAGACAGACAGGAAAAACCGCCGTGGCAATCGATGCAATTATTAATCAAAAAGGCACAGGAATTAAATGTATATATGTTGCCATTGGTCAAAAACAGTCAACTGTTGCAAACGTAGTAAGGAAATTAGAGGAACATGGCGCGATGGATCATACAATAGTTGTTTCAGCTACGGCTGCTGACCCGGCTCCAATGCAATATCTTTCAGCATATTCCGGTTGTACTATGGGCGAATATTTTAGAGATAAGGGCGAAGACGCATTAATTGTTTATGATGACCTTTCAAAACAAGCTGTTGCATATAGACAAGTATCACTCCTATTAAAAAGACCTCCAGGCAGAGAAGCTTATCCAGGTGATGTTTTCTATTTACATTCAAGACTTTTAGAAAGAGCCGCAAGAGTTAATGCAGACTATGTTGAAAAAATTACAAATGGAAAAGTCAAAGGCAAGACAGGATCTTTAACAGCGTTGCCAATTATTGAAACTCTTGCTGGTGATGTTTCTGCTTTTGTTCCAACAAACGTTATTTCAATCACCGATGGTCAAATATACTTGGAGACAGAATTATTTAATTCAGGTATTAGGCCAGCAATTAATCCAGGGTTATCGGTTTCAAGGGTTGGCGGATCAGCTCAAACAAAAATAATGAAAAAATTAGCCGGTGGCGTAAGAACAGCTTTAGCTCAATATCGTGAGCTAGCTGCCTTTTCTCAATTCGCCTCTGATTTAGATGACGCAACGAAACAACAACTTGCCAATGGTAAGGCATTTACTGAGTTACTAAAGCAAAAACAATATGCTCCTATGAGTGTTGCTCAACAAGCTCTAAGTTTATTTGCTGCCGATAGGGGTTACATGGCTGATGTCGATGTTGAAAAAATATTAGATTTTGAAGAAGCACTTCATGGATATCTAACTTCTGAAAAGGGTGAATTAGAAGAACAAATAAATTCAACCGGGGATTGGAACGACGATATTGAAAGTCAATTTAAAGATCTTGTTGAAGACTTTAAAAAAACACAAACTTTTTAATTTAAACAATGGCTAATACAAAAGAAGTAAGAAAACAGATTGCAAGCATCAAAAGCACGCAGAAAATTACTTCGGCCATGGAAATGGTTGCTGCAAGTAAAATGAAAAAAACTCAAGACTCCATGCTTGAAGGAAGACCATATTCTTTAAAGATAAAAGATGTTATTTCCCACGTAGCATTAGCAAATTCTGAATATCGTCATCCATTTTATGAAGAGAGATCTCCAAAAAAAGCATGTTTTATTGTTGTATCCTCAGACAAAGGCCTATGTGGAGGACTTAATATAAATTTGTTTAAGCATGTTATAGCAAAATCAGCAGAGCTTAACGAGCAAAACATCGCCTCATGTTTTGCGCTTATAGGAACCAAAGCAGCAGGGTTCTTTAAAAGCGTTGGAGGAGAAGTTGTTGGGGTTGCTGAAAAGCTTGGCGACAAACCTAACCCTGATGACTTAATTGGGTTAACAAAAGTAGTTCTAGATATGCATAAAATATCAGATATTGACCAAGCTTATTTGTGTTCAAATAGTTTTGTTAATACCATGACACAACAACCAACTGTTGAACAGCTAATACCTCTAAAGCCTGAAGAAAAGGATGAGTCAGCTCCTTCACAATGGGATTATATATACGAACCTGAAGCAAAAGAATTACTAGATGGTCTTTTAACAAGATATATAGAATCACTTGTTTATCAAGCAGTGGTTGAAAACAATGCCTGTGAACAAGCGGCAAAAATGATTGCTATGAAAAATGCCACCGATAATGCAGGAGACTTAATTAAAGAATTAGAACTTTTATATAACAATGTAAGACAAGCAGCTATCACACAAGAGCTCTCAGAGATAGTTGGCGGCGCTGCCGCGGTTTAAGGAGAAGAAATATGAGCAATGGAATAGTTACACAAATTATTGGAGCGGTTATCGATGTTGAATTCGACAAAGATAATATACCAAAGGTATATGAGGCCTTAATGGTGGATGAAAGTGGAACAACTCTTGAGGTTCAGCAGCAATTAGGAGATGGAGTTGTAAGAACAATTGCTATGGGAGCAACCGAGGGACTAAAAAGAGGCTTAACTGCGTCAAGAACAAATGCTCCTATTTCAGTTCCGGTTGGGCCAGAGACCCTAGGCAGGATTGTTGATGTTCTTGGAAACCCTATAGACGAAAAGGGACCTATAGGCGAAAAAGAAAAAATGCCTATACACAGAAAACCACCTACATATACTGACCAGTCTGCATCAAACGAAGTTCTTGAAACTGGAATAAAAGTTATTGATTTAATGTGTCCTTTTGCAAAAGGAGGAAAGATTGGACTATTTGGTGGTGCTGGTGTTGGTAAGACCGTCAACATGATGGAGCTCATTAATAACATTGCATTGCAACATTCTGGCCTATCAGTATTTGCAGGGGTTGGAGAAAGAACTAGAGAGGGAAATGATTTTTATTATGAAATGCAGGAATCTGGTGTTGTTAATATCGACAAACTAAGTGAGTCAAAAGTTGCCATGGTGTATGGACAAATGAACGAACCCCCTGGTAATAGATTAAGGGTTGCTTTGACTGGTTTAACAATGGCAGAAAGCTTTAGAGATGAAGGTAAAGATGTGTTGTTATTTATTGATAATATCTACCGTTATACTCTTGCGGGGGTTGAGGTATCAGCTTTGCTTGGAAGGATGCCTTCGGCTGTTGGATATCAGCCTACCCTAGCTGAAGAAATGGGGGCCCTTCAAGAAAGAATTACTTCTACAAAGACTGGATCTATAACATCTATCCAGGCAGTATATGTCCCAGCTGACGACTTAACTGACCCTTCTCCAGCTACTACATTTGCTCATTTAGATGCAACAGTTGTTCTTTCTAGACAGATTTCAGAGTTAGGCATATATCCAGCTGTTGACCCTCTAGACTCAACTAGCAGACAGCTTGATCCATTTGTTGTTGGCGATGAGCACTATGAGGTTGCACAAGGAGTTCAAAAAATATTACAGAGATATAATGAGCTTAAAGATATTATTGCCATTCTTGGAATGGATGAGCTATCTGAAGAAGACAAGGGTTTGGTAGCTCGAGCAAGAAAAGCTCAAAGATTCTTGTCACAACCATTTTTTGTTGCAGAAATATTTACAGGCACCCCAGGTAAGTATGTTTCCTTAGAAGACACGATAAAAGCTTTTAAAGGTATCTTAAATGGAGATTATGACCATCTTCCAGAACAAGCCTTTTATATGGTGGGTACTATTGAAGAGGCAGTAGAGAAGGCTAAAACTTTATAATAATGAGCAAAATCAAAATCAATATAGTTTCCTCAAGTGAAGAAATTTACTCCGGAGAAGCTACTATGGTTTTTGCTACTGGTACATTGGGCGAACTTGGGATTGCTCCTGGCCATACACCTCTATTGACAGGTTTAGCGCCTGGCCCAGTAAGAGTACAAAATGGCTCTGATGAAGAAGCCTTTTTTTGCTCTGGTGGATTTTTAGAAGTTCAGCCAGATTTAATAACTGTTCTATCGGATACCGCAGAAAGGGCAGAAAGTCTTGATGAGTCTGAGGCCATTAAAGCAAAAGAAGTAGCAGAAAAAGAGCTGGCAAACAAAGATGCTACTATTGATTACGCCAAAGCATCTGCTCAGCTAGCTGAAGCAGTTGCTAGATTAAAAACTATTCAAAAACTTCGCAAAAAACAGTAAGGTATCTATTTAACCTTATATTGTGAATATTCATACTGTCATATTAGCAGCGGGCGAAGGCTCAAGAATGCTTTCAAACAAAGCAAAATCTCTGCAGCCACTTGGCGGACAATCCATGCTAAGAAGAATATACGCAAATGTTGCTGACATAACTCATAGCACTTCGTTTGTAGTTGGTTTTGAAAAAGATTCAGTTCTTGATGAGATTAAACAATTTGAGGGAAAAATATACTCATGCGAACAAAAACAGGCTATTGGAACTGCTGATGCTGTTAAATCTGCACTTTCAACAATATCTGACGAATCTATTGTTGTTGTCCTTTATGGAGATGTCCCTTTAATAAAAAAAGAAACTATTAAAGGACTTATATCAACTTCTGATGAAGGGCTAACAATCCTAAGTACAATCATGGAGAACCCCTATGGATATGGAAGAGTAAAAAAAGACAACGAAGGCCATGCACTAGCTATTATTGAAGAGAAGGATGCCACAGATGATGATAAAAAAATAAAGGAAGTTTTTACTGGAATATTGTGTTGCAAGAAACCATTACTAGAAGAAGCAATTGATGAGGTTAACAATGATAATGCTGCTGGTGAATACTATTTAACAGATATTGTTTCTATAATTGCCTCAAAAGGGTATAAAATCAATACTTGTATAGTCTCTAACGATGAAGTAAAAGGGGCAAATACAAAAACAGAGTTGTCAGAATTAGAGGGAATATATAGAAAAATGAAATCAGAAGAATTACTTGATATGGGCATAACCTTGTCAGATAAAGACAGGATTGATGTCAGAGGCCAAATCACAGCAGGCAAAGACTGCCATATAGATATTAATGTGATTCTTGATGGAGATGTAATTCTTGGAAACAATGTTTTTATTGGGCCCAATACAATTCTTAAAAATGTTGAAATAGGAGACAACTCCACTATTGAAGCATTCTCTCATATAGTTTCCTCAAAAGTGGGAAACAATTGTTCTATTGGACCATACGCAAGATTAAGAGAGGGTAGTTACATAGATGATGATGCAAAAGTTGGAAATTTTGTTGAAACAAAAAAGACAAAACTGGGAAAAGGCTCAAAAGCAAATCATTTTGCATATTTAGGAGATGCTGAAGTTGGCTCAGAAACCAATATTGGGGCGGGAACAATCACTTGCAATTATGATGGTAAGAAAAAGCATAAAACAAAAGTTGGAGATAATAGTTTTGTTGGAACTAACTCCTCATTAGTGGCTCCAATAACCATTGGATCTAATTCATATGTAGCTGCAGGCTCTGTTATAACCAAAGATGTTCCAGACAATGCTCTGGGTGTTAGCAGATCAAAACAAGAAAACAAAGAAAATTGGTCTAAAAAGAAGAGCTGATATGTGTGGAATAATAGCTGCAGCTTCTGAACGAAATGTTGGAAAATTGCTAGTCAAGGGGCTGCATAAGATGGAGTATAGGGGCTATGACTCTGCTGGAATTGCACTTCATCAGAAAGATCAAATAGCCCATCTAAGAACACTCGGAAAAGTAAAACTTCTTGAAGAGAAGATGATTTCTGAAAAACCAAAAAGCAAACTTGGGATTGCACATACTCGATGGGCAACACATGGAGAACCATCAGAAGAAAACGCACATCCTCACAAATCTAACGAAAGAGTCTATATTGTTCACAACGGCATTATTGAAAACTATATAGAACTTAAAAACTTTTTAAAAAAAGAAGGATACAATTTTTCCTCACAAACAGATTCAGAGTTAATTGCTCACATGATCGAATACTTCCTAGGCCAAGGAAACAACATGCTAGATTCAATGTATTTAACAAAAAATAAACTTGATGGCGCATATGCAATAGCAGCAATAGATAAAAATGACGATACAAAAATTACAATTGCAAGAAGCAAGTCACCTCTTTTAATAGGCATAGGAAAATATGGATCCCTTGCAGCTTCAGACCCACTAGCCATATCAGGGCTTACAAATAAATTTATTTTTTTAGAAGACGGTGATGTTGCTGAGATTTCATCTAAAGAATACAAAATTTATGATGATTCTAAGAATGAAGTACAAAGAGATATATCTCAAATAGATATATCAAATGAAGCTACTTCAAAAGGAAGCCACAGGCATTTTATGGAAAAAGAAATATACGAACAGCCTGATGCAATATTAAATACTATTGATGGCAGGGTTGGAGGAGATGATGTTTTAGATAATATTTTTGGGCTAGGATCCTCAGAAGTTTTTGCAAAAGTAAAAAGGATTCAAATAGTGGCATGCGGAACAAGCCTTCATGCTGGAAGAGTGGCAGCTAATTGGCTTTCTGCAATATCAGAATTGCCAGCACAAATAGATTATGCATCAGAGTACAGATATAGGAATCCCCATGTAGATGAGGATTCTCTTTTGGTAACAATTTCTCAATCCGGAGAAACAGCAGACACTCTAGCTGCATTAAGGTATGGAAAAGAAAAAAATTATTTATCCACATTAACTATATGCAATGTTCCAACAAGCGCACTGGCAAGGGAGTCTGATTATTCTATTTTTACAAATGCTGGGCCAGAAATAGGAGTGGCCTCTACGAAGGCATTTACAACTCAATTAGCTGCGCTGATGCTTTTGGCGCTATCTCTAGCAAAAAGCAGAAATAAAAATCCCAAATTAAGGACTCGAGTTATCACCGCAATGAGGTCTTTGTCAGATACTATTAACGAAACCTTAAAACTCAAAGATGAAATTTTAGAAATCGCTCCTGAAATCGCCAATAAAGATAATGCTTTGTTTTTGGGAAGGGGGATTTTTTACCCAATTGCAAAAGAAGGCGCATTAAAGTTAAAAGAAATCTCTTATATACATGCTGAAGCATATCCTGCTGGCGAGTTAAAACATGGACCATTGGCCCTTATTGATGAAAATATGCCAGTAATTGCCTTAGCGCCTGAGAGTGAAATAGCTGAAAAACTTGTCTCTAACCTTGAGGAAGTAAAAGCAAGAGGCGGGACCTTGTATGTATTCTCTGATCCATCTGTCACAATGGAACTAAAATCAGGAAAGATAATAAAAATGCCAAAATGTGATTTTTTACTTACCCCAATTATTTATACTATTCCGTTACAAATCCTTTCATATGAAGTTGCTTTATTAAGAGGAACAGATATTGATCAGCCAAGAAATTTAGCTAAGTCAGTTACTGTAGAGTAAGTTTAAACAGTGATTAGTATCAAAAAATTTTTCCAAAATAATAATCAGAAACTCGAAGCATTAGAGAAAGAAAATTCTTATTATCAAAAAGTTGCTGAAGACCTAAACATGGGTGACAGAGATGAGGGTATGTGGACTAAAGCATTTTCTAGATCTAAAGGAGATCACAAAGAAGCAGAATCAATCTATATAAAATTAATGGTTGAGAAAATCGTTATTGAGGAACAGTTAAAAGAAGTAGAGAAAGAAAAGAAAAAGAAAGAAGAAGAAAGACTTGAAAAAGTAAGACAAGAGCGCGAGAAACAGGAAAAATTAGAACAACACTTCAGAAAGGTTCAAAATGAAAGAAAGGAAAGACAGAAAGAAGAGGCAAGACTTAAAAAAGAAGGAAGGGAAATAAATTTAAAAAAACTAAAGAAGCGCTACAAGTTTTTTAGAGAAAAAGAACTCCCTATTATACCGATAATATCCACTGGCATTTTCTTTTTAGAAATGAGAGGAATCACAGCAATATTTACTTCATGGTTTCCAGCAACAATTAACAATTTACCACTTTGGAATTTTTTACTTTTCGCGTTTATAGTAATTTTGACTGGATTTCTTGTTATATGCGCCCACCCTTTTAGAAAATCATGAAAAAAATTATTTATTTTGTTTGTTTTATTTTAGTCTTTTACCTAATACTGGAACCTTCTGGAAAAAAAGTTATTTTTAATCCAGAGATACCAAATGACTACAGTGATCTCATTGTTGAAATTGAAAAGGTTATAGATTTGGGGACTCGCGACTTCCTCAAGCAAAGTGCATTTAATGAATTTGGGGATTGTGGATATCGTAAGATTAATGAATATGGATTTATAGATATTAACAATGATGGTCAAAAAGATTTAATAGTAAACATGTTCATGAGTCAGATGTGTGGAGGTTCAGGTAGCGGAGGTCAGTATCTTTTGGTTGCTTTAAATGAAAATGATTCTTTTGAACTAAAGGGTATAAAACAAGTTGGTTATAGAGGAGATTACCTTGATACAGAACAAGTTCTTAAAAATGACAATTTTTTAATATTTAGGAATTTTTCTTATCATTTGGACGGAAGAGACCCAATGTGCTGTCCTTCAAAAGAAGGCATCTCAAGAATTACTTTAAGAAATTTATTAAATGATTCTTATTATGATGAAATTGAGTACAGCAAACCGCTAGCATTGTTAGGGAATTCTTTTAGAATCGACCTCAATGATTTAACAAATGAAAGAAAATTTTATGAGGAATCCGCAACAGATGTTGATTGGTTGCTTAATAAACTTGCATGGCAATATAAAGATCAGGTTTTGCACCCAAATTGTTTTAAAACAGAATGGATATCTTCAGATAATATAGAAGAGTACTATCAGCGGTTCATAGATAGCGAAGTCGATTGGGAAGACTTTTCAAAAAATCTTGGTAAATTTTGGGGGAAAGAGATAAATATTTATGATCCAATCCAAGCATCATGGGGCGAAGAAATTGAATTAGCGGTTTCAATGGAAAACTGCTTAAAAAAGAAAACTAATTATTTCTGGTTGGGCAATGACGGACAGATAGGTTCTTCAATGGATAAAGACCTATATGAATATAGAATTCTTTCTAAAGTGCCTTTAGAAGATTGTCAAAATTTGGCGCCTCACTTACCTGGAAAATGCATTCAGAGCAATTTAATGAGAATTGTTGAACACGGAGGTGGAAGTCTTTCATGGGGATCTTATGTCATATATGGTCTTTTTTTAATGCCAGAAGGTAAAGAATATATTTTCCCTCTCAAAACATTCGAATCAGAAGATGATAAATATATTAAATCACTGTTTAAACTTAATCAGTGACAGTTGAATAAAGAAAGGTTTCTTGGTTGAGCAATTTTCATTAATTAGTTATCCTAATTTAATCATGACTAACATCTTTAATAATTTAAGTGAAATCATTGGAGTTTTTTCTGCATTTATTGTTTTTTTTGTTCTGAAAAGTATTGGGATTTCTCCATTTTTGGCATTTCCACTTTGTATGCTATCAGGATGGGGGATTGCTGTTTTCTTCAAAAATAATGGAAGAAAAATACATTAAGTTTTACAAAACACTTCACAAAAACTTTAAAAATGACGAAAATCTTATTCTCTGTTCGAAAACACTCAGTGACTGTCGAGTAGTTTCGAACAGTGATTTAATGAGGAATAAAAGAATGAAAAATGAGAAACATTGATCTTACATATATTTTGATTGCTATTACCGTTTTAGGATTGATCGTATTTGTTTCTTTTTTTTCTTTTTTTGTTTTCGAAGGTCCATCTGAAGACATAACCATACCTCCCGGCTACCATTGGAATATCTTTTTATGGTTTATTCTAATGTTCATATTTTCTTTTTTAGCAAAAGTTATTGATAGGCGAATTATTAGGAAAACAACCTGGTACAATAAAACGAAACCATGGGACTGAAATGAGAAACCCTGCTACGGTGGAGTAGAAAAAAACAGAGAATAACTTGAAAAACCAAATCTGAATGAAGATTTAAATCTATGGAAATAAATTGGGTAGTGGTTGGTTGGATTATTGACATGATCTTAAATGGAGTTGTGTGGCTTATCATTGCAGCAGTTTCTTTGTTATTAATAGATATGTCTGACACATGGACAAGAAAAGCTGTTAAATGGATGGGTAAGGTTGATGATTGGATAAGAAAATTTGTAGATATCTCATTTGAATGGATTCAAAAGAAGAATCTTAAAATAATCTCCAGTATCATATTGTTAATTATCTTTGGCATTCTTGCTCAACTAGGAATAATACCGAAGCTGATAACTTAATATAAATGGAGTTTTTTATTTTAATTTTTTCTAAGGATAAAATATGGTTTTAGCCGTAGGCGCTCTCGTAGTTCTAGCACTGATATTTGGACCATCTTTGTGGGTGAAGTTGGTTATGAGGAGATATTCATCGGAAAATCCTGAAATGCCTGGCACTGGAGGAGAGCTTGCAAAGCATTTGATTGACCGATTTTCCATAAAAGATGTGAAGGTAGAAGTAACTGAGCTAGGAGACCATTATGATCCGATTGAAAAAAAAGTTAGGCTTCTGCGAGAACATTATGATTCTAAATCGTTAACTGCAATCGCTATTGCTGCTCATGAAGTTGGACATGCGATTCAAGATCAGCAAGGTGATAAACGTCTGGCTACTAGAACAAAGATGGCCCCCGTTGTTGATAAGGTCGCCCGTTGGAGTGTTGCCATTATCTATTTATCGCCTGTAATAGGCATTATTACTAGACATCCAATGCCATTTTCTTTATTGCTTTTATTAGGCCTATGCGGTTTTATTGCTCGCATGATGGTTCATGTGGTGACTTTGCCAATTGAATTTGACGCAAGTTTTTCTAAAGCGCTTCCTTTATTAAGGGAAGGGAATTACGTATCTCAGTCTAATGAAAAAGCTGTTAGTCGTATTCTGAGGGCAGCAGCACTTACTTATGTATCGGCTGCGTTAGCTGACATTTTAAACCTTGGTCGTTGGATGGTTATACTATTAAGGCGATGAAACAAATAATTTATGTATAATTTTTAATAAGCATGCAAGAAAAATTATTAAAAATAAAAGAATCAAGCACTTTCCAATTTATAGTAACAGCAATAATATTATTATCGTCTGTTATTGTTGGAGTTGGAACTTATGAGATAGGTAATGACTTATTCGTAAGAATTTTATTTGTCCTAGACACTTTCATAACCGTTTTCTTTATTATTGAGATATTAATTCGTTTTTTTGCAGAAAACAGCAAAGTAGATTTCTTTAAGAGTGGATGGAACATATTTGATTTAATAATTGTAATTTCATCATTGATTCCTACAACAGGCTCTTCTGTTTTGGTCTTGAGGTTGCTCCGACTTGCAAGGCTACTAAGAGTGATTTCTTTTATGCCGGAATTAAGATTTGTTATTGAGGCATTGATAGAGTCTCTTAAGAAAAGCATTTATGTTTTAATTTTAATTTTTATATTGCTATACATATATGCGGTTGGAGGAGTTATTTTATTCGAAGACGTTGTTGGAGGAAGGTTTGAAGACTTAGGAGAGGCATATATTGCTTTAATACAAATTATGACATTATCATCATGGGAGAGCTTAATGATGCCGATTGTTGAAATATATCCATATGCATGGATGTATTTTATAAGTTTTGTTGTTTTGTCCTCGATAATAGTTCTTAATCTTTTTGTAGCAATTTTGGTTGATGTTGTTTCAGAAAGGCGAAAAAAACTGGAAGAAGAGAAATGAATGAATTAACCAATTTAATATTGGGACTCACCTACAGCCCTGCATTCAATGTGTATTTGGTTTGGATTATAGCAACCTTGTATGTTGCATATTATGGATATTATTTTCTTACAGTAAATAATTTTGAAGATTTAAGCGACACTGAATATAAAAAAAAATATAAACTTTATTTTCCAAATGGAAAATTTAGCTTCGGTAGATTTTTAGCAATATTTCCACCATTTACTTACCTTGGTCTAGGCACCTTGAATGATATTATTGTTATTTTTTTTGGTGGGGCATATATAGATATTTATAACAGGATGTGGTGGAGTCAGTTTTTAGATGCAACTACTATATTTAATTTCATTGATTCGCTTTAAATTCCTAAAAAAGATAAATAATATATAGTTATTAACATATGAAAATTACAATAAAGATATATATATTAGCCATTTTAATATCTAGCAATTATTTAATTTCTGAAGAAAACAGAAATGACTCTGATATGGGCTTTGAACAGGTTGTATGTAACATTCCTGGAGTAAAAACAAAAAGAAACGAAGAGGGTTTTTTAGATAGACTTAATACCAACATAAGAAGAGAGGGTTGTATAAAAGGAGATATCTTAGTAATTGAAGGAAGTGCAAACACAGGACTTGTTGTAGCTTATGTTTGCAATATAACAAAAGATATTATAGTTTTTACATCTGGCGAAGTGCTTTGCACTTACCAAGGATATCTAAGTACATTTAGGAAAAGAATACATTTTTAAACCTATGGTATATACTAATCTCATGTGCGATTGTTGTGACTGCTGCGAGTGTTCTTGCTGCGATAAATAATTTTTTTTAATAAAATTTAATATTAAACTGTTTTTTAATGAAAGAGTTTAAAAATCTAATCGTCCTTGGCCCATTAATATATGCTTTACATCACTTTGAAGAGCACGTTATATTCAATTTTAGAGAGTGGCGCTTAAGATACTTCCTTGATAATAATACTCTTTCGACTGAAGAGGTATTAATAAGGCTGATATCACTTCTGCTGATAGTAACTTTTGTACATTTAATCAAAAACAACAGAGGCAGTGCTCACATTGTTTTGTTTTTTCTAATGACAACCCAAGTCGTAAATGCTTTTTTTCACATATTCTTTAGCTTCTATTATTCAGACTTTAGTCCGGGAGCCATAACCGGACTATTATTATATCTCCCGGTAAATTATTTAATTTTTAAAGCAGCATTTATTGAAGGTTATTTAAGGAGCTATTTTGAGCTAATTTTATTGCTCATAGCTGGATCTGTAACATTTGCTTTGTTTGAGCTTTTAGGGCCTAAAGTAATAGCTTATACAATTCTATTAATGCCTTTTTACTATATCTTTATGAGCAAAACACAGAAAGAGTAGCTTCATATAATTGACTTGGAAAAAAGGAACACATAATTCATAATAAATTATGACTTATAAGAATATATTAATATCATTACTTTCTATATTCTTTCTCAATAATCTTCAAGCTAACTTGAAATATAATCATCATTCTAAAGAGTACGAAAACGCACACCCTGATTCAATACTAAAATATAATCACCATACCGGTAAGCACACATACGAACTACCCAGCTCAATACTTAAATATAATCACCATACCGGTAAGCACACATACGAACTACCCAGCTCAATACTTAAATATAATCACCATACCCGCGAATACTCATACGAAAGACCGGGCTCAAAACTGAAATATAATCGATATAATAAAAAATATTACTTCCCTAAATAAATGCCTTTTACAAAGTTCGCTATCAGATACTTGATGTTGTAGAATGAATTTTAACTTGAAACAATTATCAAAAATATTTACTCATCATCCCAAATCAAATGGTGAGACATACTTTGAACATATGAGATGCGCCTCATACTATGGATTTAGAATGGTGGCATCTGGCTTTGCTGCAATTGTTCATTCAATCCTTCCTTTTCTTTTTGAAACAGCTGCAAGTGATTGCGCAAAAATGGTAAACAAAGAAGTGGAGCGAAGAAAACATGAAGCTGCACTTAAGTGAAAGATTTTTCCAATAAGGTTGCTTTAATTACAGGGGCTGGCTCAGGAATTGGTAGAGCGCTCGCTATTAACCTTGCTGATCAAGGCTGTAGCCTGGCGCTAGTTGATTGGAATAATGAATCGCTCGAAGAAACCAAGAAAATAGTAAGAAAAAAAAATATTTCAGTATCAACTCATGCTTTTGATATAAGAGACAGAGACAAGGTAAATGAATTGCCTGTAAAAGTTTTGAATATACATAATCAGATAGATATTGTTTTCAATAATGCTGGGGTCTCAGTAATTGGTTCTGTTGATGAAGTTAATCAAGATGACTGGAATTGGGGATTGGATATTTTGCTAAATTCAGTTATACAGATGACAACATTATTTCTTCCATATCTTCAGAAGCGTCCAGAGGCAGCAATTGTAAATACCTCATCAATCTTTGGTCTTTTTAGCGTGCCAAAGCAATCAATATATAATGTTGGTAAATTTGGAGTTAAGGCTTTTACAGAATCTTTATCACTAGAGTTAAAGATGTCAGAATCACCTGTTGAAGCATACTGTGTCTTTCCAGGGCATATAGGAACTAATATTTATAGCTCATCAAGGTTTAAAAGCTTTGAGCAAGATGATGCCACAGGGGCAGTTTTTGGAACTAATGCCCCAACCATTGAAGAGGCTGGCATTCAATTTAAGCAAAATGCACCATCAACTCCTGACTATGCAGCAAAGGTTATTCTAAAAAATATAAAAAAGAAAAATAAAAGAATATTAATAGGCTTTGATGCCAAATTTTATGATCTTATGAGCAGACTTTTCCCTAAGAAATTTTTAAATATTATTTGGATACTTCCATTCATTCGAAGTCTATTCAGCTTTAAGAGAAGCTCAAAATGATTTCAAAGCTCGATCATTTAATTGTCGCTGTTAATGATTTGGATGAGGCCGAGAGCAATTATAAAAAAATTTTTGGCGTAGAACCTGTTTGGAAAGGTGAGCATAAAGAGTTAGGTACAGCCAATGTTATCTTTAACTTTAAAAATACTTATTTTGAACTCTTATCATCAAAAGGAAATGGTTTAGGTGCTGAATTAGTGAATAATAGTATTTCAGAAAATGGTGAAGGTCTTATTGGACAAGTTCTTGGCACTGAAGACATAAAGGAAACAAGAAAACTTTTAGCAGAAAAAGGTTTTTCAATCTCAGAACCCTCAGAGGGAGTTGGAGAGAATTCTATAAATAAAGAAATAAGAAAATGGAAAAATATTTTTTTACCGCCAGAGCTTACCAGAGGCATATTTTCATTTATTATTCAGCATACCTATGGAAGCCTTCCTCAAGTTGAAGAATATAAAATATCATCAATAAACAAATTAGATCATGTAGTAATAAACACTAATGATGCTGATGGATTTATAAATATATATAAAAATATTTTTAATATAAGACTTGCTTTAGATAAAGTTATTGAACACTGGAATACAAGGATATTATTTTTTAGATTAAACAAGACAACCATAGAAGTGGTTGAACAAAACCACAAAGAAGTTGAGCCAGATAAGCTATGGGGTTTGGCATGGGGAGTTAAATCAATTAAAGATGCTCATAAGAGATTAGTTAAAGAAGGCATTGAAGTAACTGAAATAAAGCAAGGATTAAAAGAAGACACTTTAGTAGCAACTATCAAGTCTCATACAAATAATGTTCCAACATTGCTTATAGAACAGCTAAAAAAATGAACTTATTATTGGGAGCTGTTTTAGCTTTTATAGCGTTAATTATAGGGTCTCCTCTAGTAGCATTATTTTTAGGCATAAGCTTTGCTTTATTAATTGGTTCAAATGAAAAACTAATTCTAAAATCAACAGGAACAAAGCTACTCCAAATTGGCATAGTTATATTGGGGTTAACAATTTCATCATCAGGCGCCACAACCTTAACAACAAAATATTTTCCTTATATTTCACTCTTTGTAATAGTTATATTTCTAGTTGGATTGATAGCTTCTAAGGTTTTAAGAATAGATACTAAACTATCAATACTCCTTGTTTCTGGAACTGCCATATGCGGCGCCACCGCAATGGCAGCAATTTCACCCTTAATTAAAGCAAAACCTAAAGACTTATTAACATCACTTGGGATCATTTTCATCTTTAATGCAATAGCCATAGCCGTTTTGCCTATTATTGGAAATCATATTGAAATGTCCTCCGAGCAATTTGGCTCATGGGTGGCCTTAGCTGTTCATGATACAAGCTCTGTTGTTGGAGCTGCATTATCTTTTGATGATAATGCCGTGGAAACTGCTACAACATTAAAATTAGGAAGAACACTTTGGTTAATACCCTTAATAATAACCTTAGGTGTTTTTTATAAAGATAATAAAAGCACAAAGAGTATATTCCCTATATTTGTTTTTGCTTTTATTTTGGCAATTTTCGCTGGCAATCAGCTGAATTTTAATGAACAAGTTTTATCGATTTTAAAAAATATAAGCAGTATATTTTTAGTTGGAGCTCTTTTTTGTATTGGAACGCAGATTGATCTAATTTCAATTAAAGTTATTAATTCTAGAATTATTATTTTTGCTTTTTTGCTTTGGCTATTTGCATTAGGCGCGGCATACTATTTAATTAATATCACTTGATAGAGGAAAGAAATGTTTAGTCATGTAATGGTAGGAGCAAATAATATAGAAGAATCAAAATTATTTTATGACAAAATATTTAAAGTACTCGGAGCTGACCCTGGAAAAATGTATCCTAATTTATCTGGCCAGAAAAGATACTTCTATAATTTTAAAGGAACAACTTTTTGTATTACTGAGCCTATTGATGGTAAACCAGCTACTGTTTCAAATGGCGCAACTATTGGGTTCAATATAGATAACACAGAGCAAGGCGATGCATGGCACAAGGCGGGGATTGAGAATGGTGGCATTTCTATTGAAGAAGCTCCAGGCATTCGTAATTATGGAAAATTTAGCATGTATTTAGCCTACCTAAGAGATCCAACTGGCAACAAATTATGTGCTAGCCTTTTGATAAAGTAGAATAATTATATGAGGAAGTTACCCCTGATATTAATTTTATTTAATTTACCTGTTCTGAACTCTGGCGAAGTAAATTCATGGGATTGTAATAAGTTTGATGGAGCCAGAATAATCGCAGGTGATGGAGAGTTTTTAGGTGTTCTTGGTCCAAGCTGGAATATGGACTCAATTTTCAATGATTCATCTTCTTATGCTAGTTCATGGTCGCAAAGCAGTATTTTTAATACCAGTACTAATTATGGCAACTCTTATTCAAATTTATCAGTTTTTAATGATGGAGCATCAAATCCTCCCAAGATAATTGGTAGCTCAGGAATGGTAGGATATTTATCAATTGGCCCATCATGGCAGAGTGATAGGTTTTCACCTTATGATATTAAATATACTTGTGATTGGGATTAAAATTAATTTATGAAACAACAAACTGGTAGATGTCAATGTGGAAAAATTAAATACTCTCTGAGAGAGGACAAGGTAATTTCAGGACACCACTGTCACTGTAAAGATTGCCAAAGAACAACTGGTTCTGGAAAAGCAACAATTTTGTTTATTGCAAAAAAATATATTGATTTAAAAGGACAATTGAAATTTTTTGAAAGCAAAGGAACCTCAGGCTCAAATGTCAGAAGGGGTTTTTGTCCTAATTGTGGCTCAGGAGTTTTAAGTTACTCAAAACAACTTTCACATATACTTTTTTTAAAAGCAGGTACCTTGGATGACTCAAGCTGGGTGAAAATAGACTCAAATTTCTTTACAAAGTCTGCAAATAATTGGGATGATGTAGATAAATCTATAAAGTGTTTTGATGCAAACCCAGGATTTATGTTTGGATTAAAGACTCTTTTCAAGTCATTTTAGACAATAAGAAAATACCAAGATCAATCATTAGATAAAAATTTGTCAAAAAACCAATAGCCCAGAAAATACTTCTAGGACTTGGATTTTTATCCGTAGCAATTTTATAGTAAAGAATCATATGTATGATTCTTGCAATAGCATAAACCCAAACAATTATTGATAATTTGAAAGAGCTATAGCCAATTAGGGCTGCTATTATTACCATTCCAAGTAGAGGTGTTATGTTTTCAAGTGAATTTTGAAAGGTTCTATGTGCTCGGAAAACGATTGAAGATTGCCCTAACTCAGGTTTTATAACTCCGACCTTGTAGCCGCCTTTTTGTCTTCGATGCACCCTTATAGCAACCATTGCTTGAACTATAATAGTTGTAAGAATTAACCATAGTCCTAGAAATACTGATTGATAATCTACCAACATTTTTGATCCCCTATAATTTATTTGATTCGTTGTATCAATTATAGACATAATATAGTTATGAAAGTGCTAAAAGAAGAAGTGATTTTAAATTGCTCGGCCAAGGAACTATGGAACATTTTATCTGATGTATCTAGATGTGATTGGGTGCCATCTGTTGAAAAAATTTGGATTGAGGGAGAATGTAGAGTTTTTGAAATGGAAGGAATGGGAGTAATTAAGGAAAAAATTATATTAAATGATGATAATAAGATGAGACTTCAATACTCTGCAATTGAAACCGCAACTCCTATTAACCACCATCATGCAAGTATGTGTGTCAGTGAAATCGATGAAGAAACATGCAATTTTTCTTGGGTCACAGAAATTGATCCAGAAATTTTTGCTGATGCGATTTATCATGGAATGATGATATCAATAGAGGGCATTAAAAAAGTTATACGCAATTGAGATGATTTTTGTTGAACAAATTAGTACATACTCTAACTTAAAGGAGTAAATTTTATGAAATTAAAATTAACACTAGCGCTATCTTTTTCATTTCTATTGTTATCTTGTGGCAGTGAAGATGAGGATAATGTATATGATGAGTATCATGATCTAGTGTGCAAGGTAGCAAGTATTGATGAAAATATGTCACCGAGCGAAGCTATGGAGTTAAATAAAGAATTCGCAGACTTTTATGAAAATAAAGAAAGCCAAATGACAGACGATAAGAAAAAGGCTAAGGCCTCAGACGTAAGATCGTGCTTATAACCATATAATAGATTTGAATAAACATATAAATTTTTTACATATCTCCTAACAGAGTTAAATTATTTTTAGATTGATGAAATACATATATAAAGTTTTATCTCATGCCGAATGGAAAAAAGCTTACTCAGATGGCTTTGTTAATACAAACCTTGATATCGAGGATGGCTTCATACATTTTTCTACTTCTAGGCAGCTTGCTTTAACTATTCGAAGCTATTTTGATAAGTATCAAGCACTAGTATTATTACAGATAGAGACAGATATACTTAAGAATAATTTGATCTTTGAAGAATCTAGCTCAGAAGAGCGGAGTGGAAAATTTCCTCATCTGTATGGTAAATTAGCAACCAAAGATATATGTAAAATATGGAATCTTAAAAGAAGTGCATTTGAGCTGCCCATAGAAATTTTAAAAGAATCAGAAGATATCGAATTACCATGACAGAACTAACAATTAATGAAATTTATGCAATTGGAGCTCCTTTTGTTCTGGCTATGATCTTAATTGAGGTTATATTTTCAAGTGCTTATAACAGAAATCTTTACAAGAAAGACGATACCTTATGCACAATAGGCTTGCTTACTGGAAATATATTAATGGTCTTTGCTATCAAAGGGGTAACTCTGGCACTTCATTTTTATTTGTTTCAATTTAAATTATTTAACATACAAGAATTTATGCCTGTTTGGATGATATGGCTAACGACATTTGTAATGATAGACTTAGTTTTTTATGTTTATCATAGAATTTCTCATAGGGTTAATTTTTTATGGGCTATACATATGAGCCATCATTCAAGCGAGGAAATGAATTTTGCAGTTTCCTTTAGACAGGCTTGGTTTGGCCCAATATCAAAGATTCCTTTTTTTATGGTAATGCCTTTGCTCGGCTTTGATCCAACTATAATTGCAGTCGCAGGTGTAATTAGCACTTTATGGGGGGTTGTTGGTCATACACAGATTGTCGGGAAATTAGGACCTTTAGAGTGGGTTTTTAATACACCATCTCATCATAGAGTTCATCATGGATCAAATAAGCAATATATTGATAAGAACTATGGAAACCTTCTCATAGTATGGGACAAGATGTTTGGGACATTTGAGCCTGAGAAAGAGAAAGTAAAGTTTGGATTAGTAAAGAATGTTAATACTTTTAACCCGACAAAGATAACTTTTATGGGATGGCATGATATATTTAAAAATATGAAAAATGCTAAAAGTTTTAATGAAGCTTTCCAGTTTTTTTTTGGACCTCCAAAAACTAAAAATTAAATATGAAAAAATATATATTAATAGTCTTTTTATCTCCGCTTCTTCTCTCTCTTGAAAAAAATAAAGCGGATTGTGGCGATGTAGAGCTTTTTTTTGTTAGCCCGAAAGACGAAAGTGTTATAAAACAATCTAAATTTAAAGTTCAATTTGGATCAAGAAATATACAAATAAGCCCTGCTGGAATTGAAGTAGAGCGACTAAAAGACTGTCATGTTAGCGGCCATCACCATTTAATTATTAATAATTCTTATAATGTTCAAGAAAATATAGGCATACCAATACCTTTTGATAGAAACATATTGCATTTTGGAGGCGGACAAACAGAAACACTACTTACATTGCCACCAGGAAAATATTCACTTCAACTTGCACTTGGTGACTCTCAGCACAGGCCAGTTGAATCGACTAATGGGAAACAAGAAAAAAATTTAATTCTTTCAGAAGAAATAAATATCGAAATTATCGCTAATTAGACTGTATCTTTTTCTTGAAGGATATTTCTAATACAATACTGATGAGAAGATAATTTTGGGGAAAAATATTTTTAAACAAATAAAAAATCTTTATTGTTTTAGAGCTTTTGCAGTTTTTGTCGCTCTTTTTTTTGTTAGCAATATTATTTCAAAAGAAATAGTCGTTGAGCCTGGTGCGAATGCGCACGAAAGGTTACAAGAGGCAATGATATTAATGGAGGAGGGAGACATCCTTCGAATTAAATCTGGATACTACAGTTTTGAAGATGGCCTTTCGCTAGATGTGGATGGGGTTAGCGTAGTAGGCGATGGTATGGAAGAAACGATACTTGATTTCAAAAATCAAAAATCTGGAGCTCAAGGCTTGTTGGTAACATCTGACAAGGTAACTCTTAAAGATTTTTCTATCTTGGATGCAAAAGGAGATGCTTTAAAGGTTATTGGTGCTAAAGGCATCAATATGATTAATCTCAGAACTGAATGGACAGGAGGCCCCAAAAGCACAAACGGCGCTTATGGTTTTTATCCAGTTGAATCTGAAGATGTTTTAATTGATGGATGTGTTGCAATCGGTGCATCTGATGCAGGAATATATGTAGGACAATCAAAAAATATCATAGTTAGAAATAGCATTGCACAATATAATGTTGCTGGAATAGAGATAGAAAACTCCTATTATGCAGATGTCTATAACAATCTTGCATCTCATAACACTGGAGGAATTCTCATATTTGATCTCCCTGATTTACCTCAACAGGGTGGCCACCACATAAGAGTCTTCGAAAACCAATCTATAGATAACGATACTGATAATTTTGCACCCGAGGGAAATATAGTAGGAGAAGTGCCAAGAGGCACTGGCATTATAATCATGGCCAATTCTGATGTTGAAGTCTTTAATAACCTTTTAAGTGGAAATGGAACTGTTAACCTATCCATAGTTTCATACTCGGATGAAACTGATGATCCTAATTATTACCCGCATCCTAGAAGAATTCAGGTTCACAATAATACATATGGTCCTGGTGGATTTGACCCGGATATTAATACTGGAGATCTGGCAAAAACACTTTTTGATATTAGCAATGGAAATATGCCTGATATCTTTTGGGATGGCGTGGGCCCTTTATCACAGATGATATTTGGACAACCAGATGATGAAAAGTTGATTATAAGCGAGGATAGTGAAGTTACCTTTTTAACCATAAGTGCGCTTAAGTACATGATGGGTTTTTCAAACCCGATACGAACAGATAAAGAAGAATTTAAAGGGGTCATTAATCCACTTGAGCCGATAAATATTGACGGCATTTAGGGATTATGAAGAACATATATAATTTTTTGCTTGTGCTTTTGCTCTGCACTAAGCTTTATGCTGTTAATGATAATCTAATTATTTCAGAAGCATTTCCAGAAAAGTTATCAGATTTTAGTTTTTTTAAAGATTCTTCAGCACAAATTCCACACGATGAAGTAATTCCCTATGAGCTTATTTCTACATTATTTTCAGACTATTCTTATAAACAAAGATGGGTGTATGTACCTAAAAACAAGAAAGCGAAATATGAAGAAGATTGGGTTTTTAATTTCCCAACGGGGTCAGCATTAATAAAAACTTTTTACTATCCTGTAGATGAGAGAAATCCCTCTGCTGGTAAACAGCTTCTTGAAACAAGATTGTTATTGAGAAAAGAAGACGGCTGGGAAGCAGTTTCTTATGCTTGGAATAAAGAACAAAATGAAGCTTATAAAAAAGTTGCGGGTAAAACTATAAATGTTGCATGGACAGATTTTGTGGGTGAAGAAAAAGAAGTCAGATACAGAGTTCCTAATGTAAATCAATGCAAAGAATGCCATGCTGCTGATGACAAAATTTCTCCTATTGGACCAAAGGCAAGAAATATAAACAAGGATCTAGAATTTGAAGACGGTAACTTTAATCAATTGGTTTATTGGATGAATCGAGAGATTATTGATGAATATCCATTGGAACTAAATTCTCCAGTAGATTGGATGGATGAAAGCAAGGACATTAATGATAGAGTAAGATCCTATCTAGACGTTAATTGCGGCCACTGTCATTCGCCAACAGGGAACGCAAATTCAACAGGTTTATATCTTCATTTAAATGAAACCAGAGATATTCATCTAGGAAAATATAAAAAACCAGTTGCTACTGGAAGAGGAAGCGGAGGTCTTAAATACTCCATTGTTCCCGGCAAGCCAGAAGAATCAATATTGCTTCACAGAATGGAATCAATGGATCCAGGAGTCATGATGCCTGAATCTGGCAGAGCATTGACTCATGAAGAGGCTGTTGTCATGGTCAGAGAGTGGATTCTATTAATGCAAAATTAGTATTCGATGACAAATAAATTGAACAATAAGATGCTAATACTAGTTTTTATTATTTTTTGTCCTCTTATATTTGGTAGCAAGAATTTGAATTTGTTTGAAGGTTATTGGCAAACCTCAAGCTCCATTGTTCTTGTAAAAGAATGCAATCAGGAACTTTGTGCGTTTATAGAAGAAATTACTATTAAAGGCATTGATGAGTCTAAGCAACTACTTGATATCAACAACAGGAATAAATCGCTAAGACAGAGACCACTAATTGGCATTAATCTTCTCAAAGATTTTTCTTATCCAGATCAGAATATAAAAACACTTAAAAATGGTAAAATTTATGATCCTGGTCGCGGCAGAATCTTTAAATCTAATTTATACATCTTAGAAAATGGAAATTTAAAAGTAGAGGGATGCTTTTTGCGTATTTGTGGCCATGAGGAATGGAGTCGTCTTAAGTGATTAAAATATTATCTTAATTCTTGCAAAGACAGCTCATTAACATCATCAACAATACCTAGAAATGCTTTTGTAGCTCTTTTCATTCCTTCAGCAGGGACAAGCTGAGGTATATCAAATGTTGTATGATAAATTACATGATCAATAATGTGAAAACCAGGAGCCTTGTCTGTAAGCTTTGGTTTATCAGTCATATAGTTATATATAGAAACTCCATTTTCTTTGAGCCTTTGCTTAAATATATATTCAAGTCTATCGCTCCCTGTAACATTCCATCTAAAAGACCCTATAGCATTTGAAACTACAATATCTTCGTTAAACCAATAGAGTTGAGATTGACTTGGATGTTCCAATGTGAGGACAACTGCAACGTTATCCCAGTCGTAATATTCTTCGACCTCTCTAACACTATATTCACCATGATGGTGATCAGGATATAGAAAAAATACTATAGATCTTTTTCTTTCTGATTTTTTTAACTTAGCGTAATATTCCGCCATTTCTAAACCAACAGCAATGCCGCTAGCATTATCCATGGCTCCTTCAAAGTAACCATCTGTATGCGCACCTAAAAAGATTTCTTCTTTAGACACGCCATCTAATTTTGCAATCATATAAGTGGTTTTAAGATTTTCAATGACATCAATCTTTAAACTAAAATCTACAAAAATTTTTTCTTTAAGCATTCTATCTCTAAGCAAAAAGCCTTCATCTTGGCTTATAGTTATTACGGGAGCGTCATATGATGTTGTTGGTTTTCCACTTGTCCCATGAAAGGCTCCTCCTGCAAACATGCCGTCACCGGGCACACCCATAATATTTATTATTAGAGATGCTCCTTTCTTTGATGCACGCTCATTTGCATAAAACAATCCAGCCCTGTTGCTTGCTGAATGACTTCTCCCCCCCGGAACAAAAAAACTATAGATTACAACAGCCTTTCCTTGTATATCCTTTCCTAAAAAATCAGCTTCTGAACCTAATCCAGCCCATACAAGCTCTCCTTTAAAATTGCTATCAAGGTGTTTAATGTTTTCACCAGTTGGAAATGCCGAAGCTATAGAATGAAACTCATTATTATATGTATATCCCAATGACCATTCTTTTGGACGCCACTCTTTTGTAATAAATACATCTTTCTTTTCAATACTAAATCCAAGATCTATTAGCTTATTCTCAATATAATTCATGGTTTTTTCATCTTCTGGAGTTCCAGGAAGCCTGCCCCAGTATGGAGTTCTAACTTTGCTTTCTTTAGCAATATTTGAAATATCATGAACAATATCTTTCATTCTTTGAGGATTAACTGACTCATAATTTCCTGTTTCCCAGCTTGGGTAGGAGGAATCGCTTGGCGTTAACTTATCTAAATCTCTTGGAAGACCCTTACCATAAACAGGAGTAGCTTCGTCAGAAGTTAGTAAAAAAGAGAAAAGTAGAATAAATGAAATCTGTAAGCTTTTCATAATTTTATTTTAGCATTTACTGAAATGTACTAATATAAAACCAATATGAAAAAAATAAATTTCAAATCAAAATTCCAAAAGTTTGACGATCATTGGTCTCCCAAGGTAATTGCTGAAATGAATGATTATCAATTTAAGCTCGTCAAGATAGAAAAGGATTTTATTTGGCATCAACATGATGATACCGATGAAGTATTTATCGTAATAGAAGGAAAAATATTTATAGAATTCGAAGACGAAACAGTGGAGATTAATGAGGGAGAAATGATTGTTGTTCCAAAGGGAGTTAAACATAAACCCTTTGCAGAAGAAGAGGCAAAGATTATGTTGATTGAGCCTACAGGGACAGTAAATACAGGTGAGATAGAGGATAAGCTCACGGCCCAAAACGATCAATGGATTTAAGAAGCAATTTTTTTATACCAAACTTTTTTTTAAATTTTATGTTTTGTTTAGCAATTACAAGTTGTGGGGGATCTGCTGGGCCTTCTAATCAACCATTGCTAGACACAAGCGCGGGTGCGGTAATGAAACCATTATTTAACTCAAATCCTATTATTATTGAAGATGCGGCTAGCTATTACTCTCATGCATGCAATGATCCCTCTTTTCAATTTCTAATCCCTTTAAATATTAATGATGATGAACATATAGATTTTATTAGTCATTTTTGGTGTGATAGCAAAACCCCTGGTGAATATGACAAAGAACCTACACCTGATGCTCTAGTTGCATATCTAAATGATGGATTTGGTAATTACTCCATTGATAACTTAAGTGTTTTTGGTGAAATCTATCCAGAACTTGGAGGCGCAAGTAGAAAGTATGCAATAGGAGATATTAATAATGACGGTAAAAACGATATTGCGTTTGCAATGAACTGGGAAGATGGAAGGGCCTCATATGATTATGAATCCATGATATCAAATTATTCTAGGCCAGCTTTGTTATTAAGTAATGATAATGGCTATGAAATAGTTAAATTAGGTGAACCGGATTGGGGGCATTCGGTCCGTATTAAAAACAATAAGGTTTTTTTTGCAGGACATAAATCACAAGTATTTGAATTAGATATAAACGGTTGGAATGACGAATCAAACAGCTATCCTGAATTAAGCTTTGCAAGCTTCCTTCTTTTTGATGAATATATAGTCAACAGCATTAGGAAAGACTCATCTCAAGGATTGGAACTAATTAAAGATAATGAAATTATTTCGTCAATAATGTTTGAGGAGTCTTTTAAAGTTAACTTTGAAAGCTGGAATAATTCTGGAACAAATTATTACACTGAACTCGGTGTTTATAATATTCGTGGAGAAAATTATTTTGATGGAATGATATCTGAGATGTGCCAAAAAGAAGATATTATCGTTGCATCTATAAATGCAAGTAAACTTATTTCAGGTGAAATTGTTGAAGGTGGATTCTATTCAGAATCTGATACAACTCCTGTTGTCATGTTAGCTTTATACATGATCGAAAATGATAAGCTGATAGCTTATGACAAAACCATAAAAGATGAAGAAATAAATCATAATTATAATTTTTTTGATTGCACAGACGTAAATAATGATGGAAAAAAAGACATCATAGCAAATGTTTTTAGTCAGCAATGGAATGATTATGATAATAATAAAGGTGTCCCTGAGATTTACATAAATGCTGATGAGCAATACTACAATTTAGATACATCTAATTGGCCTACATATAGTAATAATGAAGATACTCAAGGTTTTTTGTTTGATTTTGACAATAACGGAACATCTGACTTAGTTGTCTTTCCATTAAAGGTCGCAACCTCTGGCCATATTGAAATTTACACAACAAATAAAAATATCACAGACTAAATTTTTATGATAACTTGTACAGATGGGTAAATTTACAATATTTATTATAGTTATCTTACTAACTGGCCTAGCTATATATTCACCAAATTTAATAAGACTATATAAACTATCAAATTTATATAATAAAGACACCATAGCTCATAACTTTATAAATATGGATAAGATTTTCTTTACATCTGATCCAATTGCTCCGTCAGATGATCCATATATGTTTGAAGAAGATCTAATTGAACTTCCTGAAACCTACATCTTTGAAGGTAAAGAAAAGAACTTAAAAGAAGCTTTAGATTATTTCTGCACAGATGGGCTCATAATTTTGCATAACGATAAAATACTTTATGAGAATTACTGGAATGGTAATGATCGTTACAGTAAGCATATATCTTGGTCTGTAGCCAAATCATTTCTATCAGCATTAATCGGCATAGCTCTTGAAGAAGGACTTATTGATAGTATTGAAGATCCAGCAACAAAATATTTGCCTGATTTTAAGGGTACAGGATATGAGGGAGTCAAAATAAAAAATATTCTGCAAATGTCTTCAGGAGTTTCTTTTAATGAGGACTACGCAGATCCAGATTCTGATATCAACAAATTTGGAAGAGCTGCTGCAAAAGGTACTCCTTTTAGGGATTTTGCAAAGACTTTAGAAAATGGAAAAGAGCAAGGAACATACAACCACTATGTAAGTATTGATACACAAGTTCTTGCAATGATCTTAGAAACTGTTTCAGAGATGCCTTTAAGAGAATACCTTTCTAAGAAGATTTGGAGCAAGATAGGAATGGAAAGTGATGCTTATTACATTACTGACAGAACAGGTGTTGATATGGCCCTGGGTGGCTTAAATGCAACATTAAGAGACTATGCAAAATTCGGATACCTGTATTTAAATAATGGAAGTTGGTTTGGAGAACAAATTGTTCCAGAAGACTGGGTAAAGGCATCCCATACTCCAGATGCACCACATTTGATGCCTAACGCTGGAGAACTATCATCAAATGACTGGGGCTATGGTTATCAATGGTGGGTGCCGGGCGATCCAATAACTGACTATACTGCACATGGAGTATATAACCAGTTTGTTTATGTTGATCCAGAATCAGGCATCGTAATCGCCAAAACATCATCTAATCACAGATTTAGATCTGAAAAGGAATATACCAAAGACGTTCACATAGCTATGTTTAGATCAATAACCAAGCATATTAAAGAAGAGATCCACTAATCTATTTGTATTACCTACAATTCTTTCTTAGAATTAGAATTGATATTTTAATTTTGTTGAGGAAAAAGGACATGAACATTAAAACAAATTATTTAATTACTTTAATCTTTATTATTTCAATTAATATTTCTGCTCACAATGATCATTCACAAGGAAATTCTGATGAATGGCAGATAAAAGCATATACAAGTGCTGCACCAGCATTTATTGGAGATCATGCAACTGTAATTAGCGCATCTGGTAAAGTTTTACGTGAAGGAACTAATGGATGGACTTGCAGAAATCTTGTTCCAATGCCGGAAGGTGGATTTCCAGACGCTCATGCAACTGCAGCTGCTTGCTCTGACCCAAATGCTGTTGCTTGGGTAGAGGCATATATCTCAGATACAACTCCTAAATTAGAAGGCGATGGTTGGATTTGGATGAAGCATGGAGACTTAGGAGTAGATAATTTTAAACCCTACACAGATGGTCAAAAAGATGCAGGCCATAAGCACTATATAGAATCAGGAGCTCATATGATGTTAATGCCAAAAGACCCATCATCACTTGATGGACAAACAACTGACTATACTACTGGTGCTCCATATGTAATGTTTAAAGGAACAAAGTTTGTGCATTTAATGATTCCGCTTGATGGGTACTATGATTATCAGCCTGAAGCTGCACCAAAATAATTTATAGATAATGGAAGAAGTCAAAGTATATATGATTGCAAACCTTCAAATTCATGATGCAGATAGATATAGAGAATATGAGAAAGGATTTTTTCCATTATTAAAGAAATATGCGGGCGAGTTTATAACTTATGACGATAATATAGTTAATGTTGAAGGTGAAAAACCTATGGAGGGAAGGGTCATATTATTTAGCTTTCCCTCTGCAAAACACGCTGAAGACTGGTATTCAGATCCTGAATACCAAAAACTATCAGAGCATAGACGGGCAAGTGTTACAACAACTTTAACCAGAGTTAGTGGGTTGCCACCAAGGAAATAATACTATGGAGAGATATAAAACATTTAAAGAGTTTTACCCTTACTATTTATCCGAACATGACAATAAATATACCAAGTTAATGCATTTTATTGGAACAAGTATTGGAATCTTCTTTCTGACTATGTTTTTTCTATCTTTTAACTTCCTTTATCTTTTATTCGCTATTATTTCTGGTTATGCGTTTGCGTGGGTTGGACATTTTTTTGTTGAAAAAAACAAACCCGCCACTTTTAAGTATCCCTTCTATAGCTTTGTAGGGGATCATAAAATGTATTTTGAAATCTTACAGGGCAAACATAAGATCTTTTAAAGCATTCTGCTTTTATATGATGCTTTTCAATTTCTAGAATGAGTTTCGTAGACACAGATTTTTGGGAGGACCCACCCTGGGGAAATGGAGAAAAAAAATATCGACTTGGTTTAAAGCCAATTGATCTCAATAAATGGCTTGACAGAAAACCAGACCAAAATTTATTCAATCATAAAAAAGAATTACTAAAATCAAATTATAGTGATGTCATAGCAACTACAAATGACTCTGAAGATGCTCAAAAGAAATTAGGAGATATCTTAAAAATTACCAAAACAACTTACCCTGATTTGGTAGCAGAATTAAGCTTAAACATACAGGATGATCTTTGCTTGATGGAATCCAAAAACAAACAAAGGCTTATAGCTGCAAGCATATGTTCACCAAGCTATTGGGATGTGAAGACAAAGATTGGCAGACCCCTAAGAGAAATTCATGACCCTGTGGTTTCCTTAGATGAAAAAATTGGAAATAGAATTTCAACATTTATTAGACAAGCACCAGTTATGAAACCATTTGCTAGACAAAATTGGTTGATACACGGAGATACAAAAAGATTTCATTTAAAAGAGGAGAAGACTCTCGAGACCCATCCTTCAGAATGGTTTATTAGATCTGAAAAAGAAACTCTCTGCAGATTCCACGAGGATTATTCCCTTTTCACTATTAATGTTTTATTTCAACCACTTAAGATAATTTTTGATTATCCTGAACAAAAAAATAACCTTATTTTAAGCCTTCAAAGATTAGATAAAGATGAGGCTGATTATTTTGGCGGCATTCCAAAGATTAAAACTTTATTGGAATATCTTTTGGGTCAAGTGTAGTAAAATATACCTCATATTCTGACGGGGGCGCTTTATGGCGAATAATGAATTTGAAACAATCGTTAATAACTCTAAAGAAATTTCTTTAAAATGGAGAGCTTTACCAGCTCCTCAAAGAGGAGAGTTTATAAGAAAATTTGGTGAAGAGCTTAGGCAGCAAAAGGAATCTTTAGCGCATATCATTACTAAAGAAGCCAGGAAAATAGGAACTGAATCACTGGGTGAAGTTCAAGAGGCTATAGATATGTGTGATTTTGCTGTTGGATTAAGCAGGCAGCTATATGGACTAACCATGCCCAGCGAAAGACCTAACCATAGATTGCAAGAATTATGGCACCCTCTTGGAATAGTTGGATGTATAACCGCTTTTAACTTTCCTATGGCAGTTTTTGCATGGAACTTTTGTTTAGCTGCTGTTTGCGGTAATAGCATAATTTGGAAGCCCAGCCCTCATTCAAATGAATGTGCCAGAGGAATTAAAGAAGCTTGGGATAAAGTAAGTGGAGATTTTTCTGATTTAATTCTCATCCTCGAGGGAGGCAATGAGGAGGCAGTTTCTATCTGTGAAGATAATCGAATTGCACTTGTATCTGCTACAGGTAGCACACAAATGGGAAAAGAGCTTGCTCCAATTGTTTCAGCGAGGCTAGGCAAACTTTTGCTAGAGCTTGGTGGCAATAATGCAGCAATTGTTTGTCCTTCAGCAGACTTAGACTTAACTATAAAAGGAATAGCTTTTTCTGCTTGTGGAACTTCTGGTCAAAGATGCACATCTCTTAGAAGACTATTTATTCATCAAGATATCTATGATGATTGTGTTGAGAGGCTTAAAAAATGTTTTGATGACCTAATAATTGGCTGTCCAACAAAAGAAGATTCACAGATAGGACCATTAATATCTGAAAGTAGTTATAACTCAATGCAACAAACTCTAGATTCACTAAAGAACAAGAATGTTAAAGTTCTTGGTGGCGAGAGATTACATATAGAAGATCCTAAAGAATATTACGTAAAGCCAGCCTTAGTTCTTGTTGAAAATATTGAAGATGAAATGTTGTCAGAAACCTTTGCTCCCATCTTATATGTTAAGAAATATAAAGATCTTAAAGATGCAATATCTATGCAAAATAATGTATCTCAAGGATTAAGTAGCTCAATTTTTACTAATGAAATGAGAGAATCTGAATTATTTTTAAGCGAGTCTGGAAGTGATTGTGGAATTGCAAATGTAAATATTGGTACAAGTGGAGCTGAAATTGGAGGTGCTTTTGGAGGCGAGAAAGATACTGGAGGAGGTAGAGAGTCTGGTTCTGATGCATGGAAAAATTATATGAGGAGAATGACTGCAACTATAAATTATGGTGATGAGTTACCTCTTGCTCAGGGGGTAGAGTTTGATGAAAGCTAAAATAGCAATTGTTGGAAGTGGAAACATAGGATGGGCTTTAAGAAAGTTGTTGAAAGATGACTATGAAATTAGACAGGGAGACATTAATGATGGCTTTGATGCTTCTGATATTTCTCAGGTAAAAGATTTTCTGAAGGATATTGATGCTGTAATTTCAGCAGGACCATTCGCAGTTAATAAAAATATTGCAAAGATAGCTTCAGAAAAAGGCATAGGTTATTTTGATTTAACAGAGGATGTTGAAACAACAGAATATATAAAGTCTTTGGAATCTACAAATATTTTAATGCCACAATGCGGCCTGGCTCCTGGCGCTATAAATATATGTGCAGCTGGAATGATGAAACATTTTGATAGTGTTAATGAGGTAATGATGAGAGTCGGTGCTTTGCCTAGATTTACTACAAATGAAATGAGTTATTATCTGAGCTGGTCTACAAATGGACTAATCAATGAATACTGCAACGAAGCTGATGCAATATATGAAGGCAAGGCAATAAAGGTAATGCCTTTAGAAGGAGCAGAAAAGATTGTGATTGATGGTGAAAGCTTTGAAGCATTTAATACGAGCGGAGGGTGCGCAACTATGTGTGAGACCTATGAAAACAAAGTAGAAACCCTTTCTTACAAGACTATTAGATATCCAGGACACCTTAACCATATGAAGTTTTTATTCAATGACCTTCATCTTAAAAAGAATAAGGATGTTCTTGAAAAGCTATTTGATAAAGAAGTCCCAAGAACTAGAAACGATGTCATTATTTTCTTTGTTAAAGTAATAGGCTTAATTGATGGGGTCCTGCAAGAAAAAACATATTTGCGTAAGATATATGGAGATGAAAAATACAGTGCCATTCAATTAACAACCGCTTCTGGCGCATGCAGCGTATTAAAAATGTACCTAGATGGAAAAATTGGAAATAAAGGATTTATTAAGCAAGAATCGTTATCATGGGATGATTTTATTGAAAATAAATATGGCCAAGTATATGCTTAACGTATTAGAATTAACAAATATTTAAAAAAATATATACATATGAACATTAAAATATTTTCTTCAGCTTTTATTTTATTAATTATGTTTTCTGGTTGTGCTCTTGTGACCGATGAGTATCAAGAAAATCAAAGGAAAGTTATTGCATATTTATTGGAAGACCTTCCTTTACCAGATGATGCCAAAATTGTTAAAACTCCGACAGTATTACTTGGAACAGGTGAAGCGATTTCAGGAAGAATTATTTTAACTTCAGGCTTTAGCCCAGCTGAAAATCTCATATTTTACGGGACTGAAACCCTTACAACTGGCTGGAAGTTAATTTCCTCAAAGGTTGGCGAAGAAATAACTCTTGTTTATTCAAAGTCTGGAAGGTTTGCAACAATATATATTGCACCTAGAGGCACTGTCACAGGGTTTATTGTCGGCGACTATGGAAGCGATATCGATATTTCTGTGGTACATCCTGAAGCTATTGATATTCAGAACCCATATGAGGATCTTAATTACGAGAATCTGCCCGAAAGCCCGTAGCAAACCCTTAACCAATGATTGATTTTAGGCTTTCGAGCCCATCTCATATTATTTTTACTATTATTTGTATAGCAATGATTGTTATTCTGCCAAGACTTTTTATAAATAAGAGCAGCTCAAGCAAGAATATGTTAATTTTTGCCATTATTGTTTTAATTCTTACTAATCAGAGCCTAGATTTTTATCGAGAAGGATATGGAATAGGCAATTGGAAACTAGGACTCCCACTTCATTTGTGTGACTTTTCTTCTGCTTCAATAATTATATATTTCTTCACAAAAAGGAGGGAATTCTTTTTGTTTGCTTTTTTTGCTGGAATTTCAGGTGCAGGCATGGCCATATTAACTCCAGATGTTAAGTATTCATTTCCTCATATTGATTATTTAAGACACATGATAGGACACTCAATGATTCTCCTTGGAGTTGCTTATGCAATTATTATTGATAATCAGAGGCCGCAACTAAAAGATGTTCATAGAGTATTGGGTGTTTTGTCTGTATTTTTATTGTTAATGTATCCTATTAATAACTTATTAGGATCTCCCGCTAATTACTGGTATGTATCTGAAAAACCTCCAGGCTTTAATGTAACTGACCTAATGCGTGATGCTCCATATCATATGATCGATATTTATATACTTACAGTGGTTATCTGTTATTTAATATATTTACCATATTTCATTAAAGATAAAATTGCTCAAAAATAAATTTTATGGTCAGCGCATCTAACAAGCAAATCCCTAAAAGCTTCAGGGCAAATAGATCAAAATTTCTTCAATGGTTAGGAAGAGCTGTGCTGAGTTTTTTCGGCTGGAAAGTTAAAGGTGGTATAGAAGAAAAACATAACGACAAAAGGTTAGTTGTTCTTATTGCTCCTCATACATCAAATTGGGATGGAATTTTTGGAGTTGCTGCACTTGCTGGACTTGATGCAAAGATAACTTTTATTGGAAAACATACTGCTTTTAAATATGGTCTTGGGGCATTTTTAAGATATATGGGAGGAATACCAGTTGATAGGTCTAGGCCCGGAGGCATCATCCAACATGCCATCGATCAAATAAAAGAAATCGATGGCTCATTAATTGCTATATCTCCAGAAGGCACTAGATCAAAAGTAAAAGAATGGAAAACAGGCTTTCTTCGAATTGCTAAAGAGATGAATGCTGAAATTGTTCCGGCTTCTTTAGATTATTCTAAAAAAGAGATCCTCCTTGGGAAAGTTTTTAGACTTTCAGGAGATAATCAAAAGGATATTTTAGATTTAAAGAAATATTACAGCGTATTCAAACCAAAGCATCCTGAAAAATACTAACCTCTAGATTCTTCAATCATTTTCTCTACCATCTCTTCAACTATAAAAAGAGGAGGGTTTCCGTGATCAAGAACAGCAGAATGAAAATCTTTTATATTAAACTTATCGCCCAGCTCTTTCTTTGCTTTTTCTCTTAACTCTAAGATTTTAATCATTCCAACTTTGTAACTAAGAGCTTGCCCTGGCCATACAATATATCTTTCAATCTCAACTCTTACTTCTGTATCTGACAATCCAGTATTAGCTTTCATATATTCCATAGCCTCTTCACGAGTCCATTTTTTATAATGCATGCCAGTATCAACCACTAATCTTATAGCTCTAAATAGCTCACTCTGTAAGATGCCTAGTTCATCATATGGATCTTCTGCAAGGCCAACTTCAAGAGCAAGCCTTTCTGCGTAAAGAGCCCAGCCTTCAGAGAAAGCCGACGTAAAATATCCAAATCTTCTATAAAGTGTCAGATCCTCATTCTCAAGAGAATGTGCTATTTGATGATGGTGACCAGGTGTTGCTTCATGATAAGTTAACGTTCTCATAGTGTATTTTGGTGTTTGTTTTATGTCATATAAATTTGCATAAAATACCCCTGGACGACTTCCATCAAGAGCAGGGGGCTGATAATAACCTCTAGCGGCAGTTTGCTCTGAGTATTCTGGCACTACTTTTACTATGACTTCAGATTTTGGCATTGTATGAAAATAATCTGTCATTACTTTTATTGCCTCATTCATCATTTCTGTATAGTCACTTACTACAATTTCTTTTCTATTGGGTGTGTCTTCATACAAAAATTGTGGATCTTCATTAAGCTCATTCATGAGTTCTCCTACAGTTTTGTTTTTGTCATAGCCTAGCTCTGTAAGAATTTCTCTCATTCTTGAAGATATTCTATTTACTTCTTTAAGACCCATTTGATGAATTTCTTCTGGCGAATAGTCGGTTGTTGTATAAGTTCTTATTCTTAGTTTGTAATATTCATCACCGTTTGGTTGAGACCAAATGCCATGATTTTTATTTGCATATCGCTTGGTTCTCATCATGAAATCTTTAAGAGTTCTAAAACCGGGCGTTACGCTTTCGTCTATGGCATTTTTAATTTGAAGTTCAAATTGTTTTTCTTTATCTTGATCTAGATTTAGCTCTTTAACCTTTTTTAAGAATTGAGTATAAAGCGGATGCTCATTGTAATCATAGCTAATAAATTCACTTAACTGATTTATGACATGATCATAAACAAATTCAGGAGGAAAAATACCAGCATCAGCTTGATCTTCAAGATCAGCAAGAACTCCCTCATAAACTTTCTTTATTAAATTTGCTCTTTTAATAAAATCTTCAGCTTCAGATTCATTTCTAATAGGGTGCATGTTGCTCAAAAATTCTATTGTATTTAAATGTATTCCACCAATTTGATTTAATGGATAATCATGATGAGGAAACTCCTTTAGCTCTTTTAAATTATTTTCATAATCAAATATGGCAATTTTTTTTGTATTTTTTTGGACGTCTGTAAGCCTAGAGTCTTTATATTTGTATAGAGTTTTAATTGATTTCTCAAGACTTTCAATTTCTTCATTTATATCATCATCGCTCGGAATAGTTAGTCTTGAATTATGCTTAGTGATCCAATTAAATCTATCAAATATTCCTATGTAAGTTAATGCTTCAGGTGAATCAATAAGGTCAACAACAAGCTCTTTGCCTAAAAAATGATCTATAGAAAAAGGCTTCATCAGAAATAGATTCACAAGATATAGCGAAGAGATGCCAACGATTAAGATAAAAAATCTTTTGACGTACTTAAGTATTTTTTTAATCATGATAAAATTCCATATAGTTATTATTAAGTATTATGTCAGAAAAAATAGCCACACTTAAGAAGGAAGGGGATATCTCCATAATTACTCTGGATGATGGAAAAGCTAATGTTTTTTCATCAAAAATGTCACAACAGGTAAATGATTGCTTAGATCAAGTTGAAACAGAAAAGGGCTGTCTTATCATTACCGGTAAAGAGGGCATGTTCTCAGCTGGTCTTGACCTAAAAACAATCCAAAGCGGTGATATGGATAAAATTCTTGAAATGTCTTCAAACGCCTTTAAGTTACTTGCAAGGATATTTTCTTTCCCACGACCCGTAATAGCAGCATGTTCTGGTCATGGTATCGCACTTGGAACATTTTTAATATGTTGTTGTGATTATAGAATAGGCGTGAAAGGCGACTTTATGCTTGGAGCAAATGAGATGAGAACAAATATGGTAATACCTACTCCAATCTTAGAATTAATAAAATTTAGAGTTAATAATTCTCATAAATACAGAGCTGTTCTAGGGGCAGAAATGTATACTTTAGAACAAGCCAATGAAGCAGGCTTAATGGATGAGGTTGTAAATGCAAAGAATCTAATGAATGTAGCTATGGAAAAAGCCAAGGATTTAGCAAGTATGGGCCATCCAAGTTATACCTTAACAAAAGAACTTTTTATTGCAGAGCCTATGTCTAAAATTAATGAAGCTATGAAGGAGTATGAAAAAAACAGCTGATAAAGATATTCGCTAGTGAAAGAAAAAGTCGAATATAACATTCATAAATTTTCTAATTCAGTAGATTCAGATATTATTGAACAAATATATGCTCTCAATCAAGAGAACACTCCAGAAGTTGGTAGTTTATCTTCAATAAAAGATTTACAAAACCTAATTAGGTTAAGCTCAATAAATTATTATGTTATTTCCCAAGATAAAATTATTGGTTTCATAATATGTTTTAGAGAACATTCCACCTACGACTCTGAGAACTACAAATTTTTTAGCAAAGAAGAAAGAAACTTTTTATATGTTGATAGGATTGCAATAAGTCATAAATATAGAAGATTTGGAATTGGAAAAAATCTTTACCTAAAAATAGAGCAAATGGCAGTTAGTAATAATTTACCAATATGTTGTGAGGTAAACACAGACCCTTTGAATGAGATATCAATAAAATTTCATAAAGATTTTGGATTTTCTGAAATTGGAAATCGTAAATTTAAAGATCACTCTGTCGCATATTTTAAGAAACTATGTGAATATTAGAGCGCTATAAACATATTAAACTATTTCCAATATATTATTATTTAATGACCAATTTATTTATAATCTTTCAATTATGAAAAAATTTATTACATTTTTGATACTAATTTCCTCAACAAATGTCATGGCTGATCTAAAAGGTAATTTAGATAAAGATATCGATGAGCTTATGGTAAAAGTGATTGAGTGGCGTCATGATATTCATGAAAATCCAGAGCTTGGTAACAGGGAGTTTAGAACATCAAAAAAAATAGAAGATCACTTAAGATCACTTGGAATAAAAGTTGAAACAAAAATCGCTTACACTGGAGTTGTTGGCATTTTAGAAGGCGACCTGCCAGGACCTACTATGGCTTTAAGGGCCGACATGGATGCGTTGCCTGTAGAAGAAAAAACTGGGCTTCCATTTGCTTCGAAAGTTAGAACTACATACCTTGGAAATGATGTTGGGGTTATGCATGCATGTGGACATGATGCTCATGTTGCAATTTTAATGGGAGTTGCAGAATTCTTAGCAAAAAATAAATCTTCATTAAAAGGTAAGGTAATGTTTATTTTTCAACCTGCTGAAGAAGGCCCTCCCGAAGGAGAGGGTGGCGGTGCTGAAATGATGCTAGCTGAAGGTATTTTTGATAGATATAAACCAGAAGTTATATTTGGTTTGCATGTTACAAATATTCCAAATGGAGTTCTTTCAGTAAAATCTGGTCCTGCTTTGGCAGCAGCATCAGCATATAGAATTAAAATAAAAGGCGTTCAAACACATGGATCTACGCCATGGTCTGGTATTGATCCTATAATGGCAACAGCAGAGCTAATCGAAGCCTTAAACACGATTGTTAGCAGAAGAATAAATATTATTAATAATCCAGCAGTTGTCTCTGTTGGATTAGTAAAAGCAGGAACAAGGAATAATATAATTCCAGAAGATGCAGAAATCATGGGCACAATAAGAACTTTTGATCCTGAATTAAGAAAAGAGGTCTATAAGGAAATAGAGCAAATAGCAAAAGGAGTTGCAGTTGGAACTGGGACTGACATAACTGTTGAGTTTGACGTGGGAGGCTTCTATCCAGTTACATATAATGCTCCAGAATTAGTTGATTCAATGAAAGAGTCTCTTATGAAAGCCTCACCAGGAAAATTTTATGAATCAAATATACCAGTTACTGGAGCAGAAGATTTTTCATATTTTTCTCAGGAAATACCAGGGATGTATTTTTGGTTAGGTATTAATAAGCCAGGTGTTGGTTTAGAATCAGCTAACTTTGGAGAAAGGACAGATGTTGCAGGGAATCATTCACCATATTTTTATGTTGATGATTCTGCTTTAGATGAGGGAGTAAAAGCCTTTGTTTATTTGATAGACGACTATCCAACAAAATTTTAAAAAAATAATTTACTAAGGAGTTTTAAATTGGCTATACATAAACATATCGAAGACAATATTTCTATACCAGTAATCGGTGCACCACTTTTTTTGGTCTCTGGTCCAGATTTGGTGATTGCACAATGTAAGGCTGGAATAATTGGATCTTTCCCTGCCTTAAATGCAAGGCCTCAGCATGTTCTTGAAGAATGGATTATAAGAATTAAGACTGAATTAGCTCAATATCAAGAAGAAAATCCTGATGCAAAAGTTGCTCCTTTTGCAGTTAATCAGATCTGTCATGGATCTAATGACAGACTGATGCAAGATATGGAGACATGTGTTAAACATGAAGTTCCAATAATAATTACTTCATTAAGGCCGCCAGCTGAGGTTGTAGAGGCAGCTCATAGCTATGGCGGGCTTGTATATCATGATGTTATTAGCGTAAGGCATGCAAAAAAAGCTGCTGAACAAGGTGTAGACGGTTTGATTTTAGTTTGTGCAGGTGCTGGAGGCCATGCAGGTGCATTATCTCCATTTGCTTTACTTAGAGAAGTCAAAAAATGGTTTGATGGTACAGTAATATTATCTGGATCAATTGGTGATGGACACGCAGTTGCCTCTGCAATTGCTCTTGGAGCAGACTTTGCATATCTAGGCACTAGATTTATTGCAACAGAAGAAGCTAATGCAGATCCTGAGTATAAAAGAATGTTAGAAGCAAGCGCTGCCGAAGATATTGTTTACTCCTCATTATTTACAGGTGTTCATGGCAATTATTTAAAACCATCTATCAAGAATGCTGGATTGGATCCTGATAATTTACCAGATGCTGATAAGTCCTCAATGAACTTTGGATCAGGAGGAAACACTGATTCAAAAGCATGGAAGGATATATGGGGCTCTGGTCAAGGCATTGGGAACATAAAAGACTCACCTTCTGTAGCAGAGCTTGTTGGCAGAATAGAGGCTGAATATAAAACTGCCTTTGAAGATTTTAAAGCAAAGATTATCGGATAAAACTTTATGATAGAAGTTGTGATTTTAATATCAATAATGTGGGTTGTTATGACAGCTATATTTTTTTTCTTATTAAGCAAAAATGAAGGCACAAAAGGCATAACTTCAGAATACTTTACTAAAGATGGAGTCAAAAGGACTGCTAAAAAAGAGAGAGAAGATTATATAGTATGAATAAAGCCATCGGCTTCATAGGCTTAGGCGTAATGGGGTTCCCAATGGCTGGTCATTTAACCAATCATTATAAAAACATTGCTGTTTTCAATAGAACTAAAAAAAAATCTGAAGAATGGAATAAGAAATTTAGTGGAATTGTTTGCAAGTCACCAGGAGAAGTTGCAAGAGTATCTGATGTCATAATTATTTGTGTTTGTGATGATAAGGACGTTAAAGATGTTATTTTCGGTGATAATGGAATAATAAACAATCTTAAGCCAGGATCAATAATAATTGATCACACAACAACGTCAGCAGACCTATCAAAGGAAATAAATAAATTACTTAATACAAAAAAAGTCTTCTATTTAGACGCACCTGTTTCTGGTGGGGAAGCAGGAGCAAACTTGGGTCAGTTATCAATAATGGTGGGTGGTGATAAAGAACATTATTATTTAAGTAAAAGCATATTAAAGCCGTACACAAAATTTATAAAATACATGGGGCCTTCTGGGTCTGGACAACTTACAAAGATGGTTAATCAAATATGTATAGCTGGATTAATACAGGCCTTAGCTGAAGGGATCAATTTTTCAAAGAAAGTTGGTCTAGAAACTCAAGATGTCTTTGAAGTAGTTTCAAAAGGAGCTGCACAATCATGGCAAATGGATAATAGATGGAAAACAATGACACAAGATATATACGATTATGGATTTGCTGTTGATTTAATGAGAAAGGATTTAAATATTGTATTAAATGAAGCAAAAAAATCTGATATTAATCTTGATGTTACTAAAATCATTAATGAATATTATAAAGATATCCAAGAATTTGGAGGTGGAAAATTAGACACTTCTAGTCTTCTTAAAAGATTGGAAGGGCTAACCTAGAAAAAAATTAGACGAATAGGCAAACACCCCATAACCAAAAACAATCATTGCTGAAGCCGTCTCAAGCGAATCAATGTTATTTGAATCTAAATCTACCATAGAGTAATAGCTTTCAGGATTGGAAATCAACCATATAACACCACTGATATGAGTAAACATTATCAATGCAATAACCCAATTTAAAGGCTGAGAGGTGAATACAATAAAAGAGCATAAAATAATAAAAACTAACTCTATTGTTAGTACAGCGTTTATATTTTTTCTTTTTAATAGGTATCTCAAGAGACTGTAACCTTTTACATAAGAGTAAAAAAGAACAAATCCATATAGAAAATATAGTGAAGAAAGTAGATAAATCATATTAAAATCTCACAACATTTAGATTATGAATATTTTCTAAAGATCTCCCTCTTTTCGAACTTCACTTCTTTGAACTTCAAATTTTTCGCCATATCTGGATGCTAGTTTTTCTTGATTTTCACTAATCACTTCATATGGATCAAGGTCAAGCGCAGCGCATGCTGTTGTCCAATACCACATGATATCTCCAAGTTCTCTTTTCATATGGAAAATATTATCTTCAGATGGAGGCTTGCCTTGAAGAAACATTTTTTTTACTATCTCAACAAACTCACCAGTTTCACTTCCTAAGCCAAGAGCAGCAGTTAAAAGACGAGGTGTTTTAATATTTGAATTTTTTTCTATGTCATTAAAGCTTTTTTTCAAAGCATCTAAGTCAATACTTGGCTCGCTTGTAACTTTTGTAACAAAGTCGGTGTATGTATCAAAGAATTTTTTAATTTCATCGCTCATCAGCTCTCCTTAATTTAATAAATAATTTTAACATTTAAGATAAGCTCAAAAATATTTTAATAAGGATTTTTATCCCAAGGCAATGATGATATAAATTTTGCTGAAAAGGCCTTGTTTCCATCAATTATTTTTTTATTTATTAAGTCTACTCCTGATAGAAACTCAAAATCTTTTAATATTCTTTTTTTTCCCAAGCCAAATACTCCCTCAACTTTGTTATTGATAATATTGTTAAGTTTAGAGATGCTTTTATGTTCTCTTTCATGCCATTTTATTTCTCTTTTTTCGTCTTCCTCATCATCCCAATGAAGCTTTCTTTTAATTTTAGATATATCAGCATATAAATGAAAAATTGGTACAGCTGGAATATGAAAAATTCCAAAGCCTCGAGTAAAAGCCCTTAGCATTAGAGATATTTCCTCACCATAAAAATAAAAATCAGGATCATAGGGAATTTGTTTAACAAACTCTTTTGTAGAAAATAAAAATCCCGCAGCAACTAAGTATCCATGACATATCTGTTTATTTGCAATAGAGCCAATTTGTCTGCAGAAATTTTCTTTAATAAACATGGCATCTTCTCTAAAAGCAATAGTATGAGTATTGCTATCACTACTATTGAGGTCAAATTTATTATTATCTATATCTAATACATCAAAAGACCGGGGGTAGCATGTAATGATAGGAAGTTGATGCATTTCATAATCAATAGACTGAATTCTTTTTATGTATTTTATTAGGTATGAATCCCATCCTTCTTCGAATTGCATGTGAGAATCGATCTGTAAATAATAATCTTCATCATCAAAGCTATTTTGTATTCTAGATCTTGCCCAGCACGGCCCTTCTGAATATAAAGGATTAATATGCTCGTATTTTATTTGATTATTAAATTCTATAGATTCTATATTTAAAGGAATTGATGATTGATCACAAATTCCGAAAGTGAGATTTTTAGGAACATCAGATTTTTCATATGCACTCCTAATCGTTGATTCCAAGAGTGGGTCTTGATATGAGGCTATTGATATAAAGATTTTCATCATACTTTAAAATTAATATTCAAAAATAGTATAATTTGAATCGAAAATGAAACCAAAAAAAATATCTGAAAATGTAACTCTTTATTCTTCAAACCCTGTGGTTTATGTTGTATCTAATTTTCTTTCTGATAAAGAATGCGAGGCCTTTGTTGAGCTTGGAAAAGGTAAAATGGAGAGAGCCACGGTCATAACAGACTCAGACCATGAGGTTCACGCAAGCAGAACAAATGATTATTGCTGGTTAGAACATAGTTCAAACGACATTGTTCATGAGGTAAGTAAAAGATTTTCTGTATTAGTTCAGATGCCTATAAATAACGCAGAACAATTTCAGCTTGTATATTATGGTCCTGGTAATGAATATAAACCTCATTTTGATGCCTTTGATAAGACAACAGAAGAAGGGCAGAATAATTGGTTTCCAGGTGGGCAAAGGATGGTTACTGCTTTAGCATACTTAAATGATGTTAAGGAGGGTGGAGAGACAGACTTTCCAGAGATAAATGTTTCAGTTAAACCTAATAAAGGTGATGTAGTTGTTTTTCATAATTGTATAGAGGGAACAACCGAGATTAACCCTGACGCACTCCATGCTGGTTCACCAGTTGTTCAAGGTGAGAAATGGGCAGTAAATTTATGGTTTAGGGAAGCCGCAATTTATTAATTGTCTATTTTAAGAGATCTTTGACTATCAGCAATATTGTATAAATGTTCTTGTGCCTCTGGCTTTAACTGAGCTACTCCCATTGTTAAAACATCAATGACTGCAGTATATGCAATTCTTGATGTAACCGGTTTCGAAATTCTATTATTTATTCCAACATCTATAGTCAGTGGAAAATCACATATATTTGCCAAAGGTGTGTTACCAGGCATAATCCCAATAACTTTAACACCATTTTTCCTAACAATTTTTACACTATCTATTAAAGCTGCAGTTGTGCCTGATTGTGAAATTGCAACAACGACATCGTTTTTTTCTAATGAATTTGCTGACATAAATTGAAGATGTGGATCAGATATATATGATGAAGATATTTTTAATCTAAAAAACTTGTGTTGTCCATCCATTGCAACTGGAGCAGATCCTCCAAATGCATAAAACTCTACTCTTTCTGCATTTACTAATGTTTCTATGGCATTTTCTAATATGTTTTGATCAATTTGAGACCTAACATTTAGAATCTCACTAATAGTCGTATCAAACACCTTTTCACATAATTCATGAATTGAATCATCCTCCTTTATTTCGTACATTACAAAGTAATCATCTGCAGCTAATTGTTGGGATAGGTTAATCTTAAGCTCTTGAAATCCAGAGAAGCCAATAGCTTTACAGAATCTTATTAGCGTTGGCTCACTTATACCCATGGCGTCAGAGGCCTCAGCAGTCTTCATTGTTATTACAGATTTGGGATCTTTTAAAATAAATTCACCAACAGTTTTTTCAGACTTTCTTAAATCAGGTAGAGAATTTTTAATTTGCCTCAATAATTTTGTCGACATAAGGTTAGAATATCTAACTTAAACAAAAAAATGAATCCCTAAATGGATGTATCTCATATTTTAGACAAATTAAACGATGATCAGAGAAATGCTGTTACGTCTGAGAAACAGCATTTGCTTGTTTTGGCTGGAGCTGGATCAGGGAAAACAAGGGTTCTGGTTCACAAGATTGCATGGCAGGTCGAGGCAATAGGAATTAATCCTTCAGCTATTATGGCAGTTACATTTACAAATAAAGCTGCGAACGAAATGCGTTCTAGAATAGAATCCTTATTAAAAGCACCTATGCTGGATTCATGGGTTGGAACCTTTCATGGCCTATCCCACAAACTCTTGAAAAGATTCCATAATGAGGCTGGCCTATCCAGTGGATTCACCATAATTGATTCTGATGATCAATTAAGAATTATTAAAAGAATCTCAAAAGAAATAGGTTTGGATGAGGCTACCTGGCCTGCAAGACAAAGCCAGTGGCAGATAAATAATTGGAAAGACGATGGGCTGCGAAGTAAAAATATAAAAGTTGATGGAGATTTCTATACTGAAACAGTTAATAAAATCTATAAAGAATACGAAGATATATCTCAAAGAGATCATTTGGTAGATTTTGGTGAATTATTACTTAAATCATATGAAACTTTAATAAATTCCAAAGCTGTTAAAACTTTTTTTCAAACAAGATTTAAATCAGTATTGATTGATGAATTTCAGGATACAAATACTATTCAATATAAATGGCTTCAAAAAATAGCTTCAGATAAATCCTATGTAACTGCAGTAGGAGATGACGACCAATCTATATATGGTTGGAGAGGCGCTAAAGTTGAACATGTAAATTCATTTTCTGAGGACTTCAAGAATACTGAAGTTGTAAGACTCGAACAAAATTATAGATCAACGAACGTGATTCTTAATGCTGCTAATGCCCTTATTGGAAACAATAAAGAAAGACTAGGAAAAAATCTATGGACAGAAAAAATAGATGGCGAGCAAATAATTTTATATCAAGCATACAATGAACAAGATGAGGCAAGATTTATTGCTGACATACTTAATGACTGGATGAATAAGGGCGGCGCATATTCAGAAGCAGCAGTTTTATATAGATCAAATGCACAATCAAGAGCAATAGAGGAAGCGCTATTAAGAGTTAGTATTCCTTATAGAATATACGGAGGACTTAGATTTTATGAGAGACTAGAAATAAAAAACGCAATAGCCTACTTAAAAATTATTTTTAATAATAATGACAACCCTTCTTTTGAGAGATCTATTTCTAATCCTACAAGAGGGGTTGGCGAAAAGACTCTAGCAAAGATTCGTAACACTGCAAAAAAATATAATATTTCATATATAAAAGCATCGGCAAAGTTACTTGATGAGGGTTCTATTTCTGGTAGAGGCGGATCAGGACTTAAGGATTACTTAGAGTTTGTTGCTGGTTGTAATACATTTATTCAAGAGAATTTATTATCAGAACTTATGGAATTAATTATTAAGGAAACTGGACTTTATGCTTATCACGCCAAAGAACCAGGAGAAAAAGGCAAAACAAGAACAGAAAACCTAGAAGAGTTAATAACAGCAACTAAAAATTTTGAACAGAGCGTCACTGATAAAAAATCTAATGAAGAGATAGCTGAAAACTATTTAGATATTATTTCTTTGGACTCTGGGGATAGGCAGGCCTCAGAACATGATGATGCCGCTCAATTAATGACCATGCATTCAGCAAAAGGACTCGAGTTTAAATTAGTTTTATTAACAGGACTTGAAGAAAGTTTGTTTCCTCATGGAAGGTCTATGGAGAGTGTTTCTCAATTAGAAGAAGAAAGAAGGTTGTGTTATGTAGCAATAACCAGAGCAATGGAAAAGCTATATATTACACATGCAGAATCAAGGAGATTGCATGGTACTGACACATTCAATCCACCATCAAGATTTTTACGTGAAATACCTAAAGATTTAATTGATGAAATTAGGCCTAGAGCGCAAACCAATATTCCTTATAATAGAAAAGACTTTGAAGAAACAAAAAATGAATTTGAGGAGGAAATTGGGATTTCGTTAGGCCAAAAGGTTCACCATAAAAAATTTGGTGAGGGTATTGTCTTAAACTATGAGGGTTCAAGTGATTCTGCTAGAGTGCAAGTAAACTTTGATAATTATGGAACCAAATGGCTGGTAATGGCATACGCAAATCTTAAAAAACTATAATGAAAAAGCTTTTCATACTACCTTTAATATTGCTGATAGCTGGATGCTCAAATAAAGAGAGTGATTCCGAAGTTGATATTATAGATAAGGATAAAACATATAACTGGAGATTGGTTACCTCATGGCCTAAAAATTATCCTGGTTTAGGAATGGCCCCAGAACGCATTGCAGATCTAGTTGAGGAAATGAGTGACGGCCAAATGAAGATTACAGTTTATGGAGCTGGTGAACAGGTTCCTGCATTCGGAGTTTTTGATGCTGTCTCTAGCGGATCACATCAAATGGGCCATAGCGGTGGTTATTTTTGGAAGGGAAAGGTACCCGCTGCTCAATTTTTTACTAGCGTTCCATTTGGACTTACTGCTGATGAGATTAATGCGTGGGTTTATAAAGGAGGAGGACTAGAACTATGGAGAGAAGTCTATGAGCCTTTCAATATCTACCCAATTCCTGCAGGCAATACTGGAACACAAATGTTTGGTTGGTTTAATAAAGAAATAAATTCTCTCGATGATATTAAAGGGCTTAAAATGAGAATTCCTGGTATTGGAGGAGAAGTTTTAAAAGAAGCAGGAGGTATACCGGTAACTCTTCCTGGAGGTGAGCTTTATACCGCATTACAAACAGGAGTTATTGATGCAACAGAATGGGTTGGCCCATATAATGATTTAACCTTTGGATTTCATCAGGCAGCTAAATATTACTACTATCCAGGATGGCATGAGCCTGGCCCCATGCTTGAATTAATAATAAATATCGATGCTTGGAACTCTTTACCAAAACATCTTCAAGTAATTATAGAAACCGCAGCTAAAGCTGTGAACCAAGAGATGCTGGATGAATATTTGGCCATGAATAATCAAGCTCTTATAGAGCTTGTTGAAGTTCATGGTGTGGAACTAAGAAAATTGCCTGATGATGTTATAGAAGAATTCAGAGAAATTTCTAACAAGATCCTTGAAGATTTGGCTAAAGAAGATGAAACAATTGCAAAGGTTTATGAATCATATACAGATTTCAAAAATAATGTATCTGCTTATCATGAAATTTCTGAAGATGCCTTTATTGAGTCAAGAAATAAGTAGTGCTTGAAGATTTAACTTTTAAATCTCTTGGTACAGCAAATTATCATGAGACTCTTGAATTAATGAAATCTCACATTAAAAAAGAAGATTTCAATAATGAGATATGGTTGCTTGAACATCCTCCAATATTTACATTAGGCACAGCAGCAGATAAAAGCCATATATTGGAACCAAAAGATATTCCTATTGTTCAAACTGATCGAGGAGGAGAGGTCACCTATCATGGACCGGGCCAGTTAGTTATTTATTTCTTACTTGACGTAAAAAAATTAGACTTTGGACCTAGAAAGCTAGTTTTTACAATTCAGACTTTTATAAAAGAATTATTAAAAAACATTTCTATAGAATGTGATTTTGTTGAAGGCGCACCGGGAGTTTATGTTGATAAAAAGAAAATTGCTTCAATCGGCCTGCGAATATCAAAAGGCAAGTCCTATCATGGGATAAGTCTTAATTTTGATATGGATTTATCACCCTTTAAACAAATCAATCCATGTGGATACAAAGGATTAGAAGTCACTCAGATTAAAGATTTAAATAAAGATATTTCTAAATTACAATTAGAAGCTAAAGCAATAGATTTATTAAGAAAAATATTTTGATTATGGAAATAATAGCAACTACAAAAATTACGAATAGAGATGGTATAAAAGCTATTAAAAATGGTCAAAAACAAAATAAATACGCTGACATCCCAACACCCAAAAAACCAAGTTGGTTAAAAGTTAAAGCTGAATTCAACCCAAATTTTCATATAGTTAAAGAACAAGTTCAAAACAAAAAACTATACACCGTTTGCGAAGAAGCCCACTGCCCAAATATAAATGAATGTTGGTCTGCAGGTACTGCAACTTTCATGTTAATGGGATCTGTGTGTACAAGAGCTTGTAAGTTCTGTTCTGTTGATACTGGTAATCCAAATGGATGGCTTGATAAGGACGAGCCAATAAATACTGCAAAAGCAGTTCAGATAATGAAGCTCAAATATGTGGTCTTAACCTCAGTTAATAGAGATGATCTTTCAGATGGTGGAGCTCAACACTTCGCTAATACAGTAAAGCTAATTAAAGAATTAAATCCAAATACTGCAGTAGAAGCTTTAACTCCAGACTTTAGGGGACTTTCATCCTCAATACATACATTGGTAAATTGTGGATTGGAGGTTTTTGCTCAAAATATTGAAACCGTTGAAAGATTAACCCATCAAGTTAGAGATATTAGAGCAGGATACCAGCAAACCTTAGATGTCTTAGCAGAATCAAAAAATATTAATCCAAGCGTTCTTACTAAAACTAGTATTATTCTTGGCCTTGGAGAGACTGACAAAGAAATAGAAAAAACAATGGATGATCTTATTAAAAACAAGGTGGACATATTAACTATTGGGCAATATTTAAGACCAACAAGAAATCATCACCCAATTGAAAGATGGGTAACACCTGAAGAGTTTGAAAGATATAGAAAAATTGGTCTTGAGAAAGGTTTTCTTGAAGTAGTATCAGGCCCAATGGTTAGGTCTAGCTATAGAGCAGAAAGAGCGCTACAAAAAAATAATGCAGGACTCTGAGTAACTAAGTAATATTTATGTGTATAATTAGAACGCAATAAATTTTTTTTTAAACAAAGTGGAAAATTCAACTAAAAGCATAAACATGATAGATGCAGTGAAATTATTTTTTAAAAACTACTTTAACTTCACTGGCAGAGCTAGCAGAAGCGAATATTGGTGGTTTATTTTGGCCTTTGCTATTGTATATATTGTAATTAGTACCATAGAATCAGTTTTTATATTCGCAGCTATATTTGATGATATATTGAACGATCCCTATTCTTATTCTACATCTGATGCTATTAAAGATTCGTTTTTAATGCCCAGTTTTCTATTCTACTTAGCAATGATGATTGGATTATTATCTTTAGCTGCAAGGAGACTTCAAGATAGAGGACATTCTGGATGGTGGCAATTGGCAAATATAATACCAGGGATATTATTTTTGATTCCATATTTCGTTTTTTTATTTTCTATTATGGATGGTCCAATTAATACAGGTGCTGGAATTGCAGCAAGTATCTTTGGAATTATTGCATTTGGAACTGGCGTAACCATGATTGTATTTTTATGCTTACCGCCCAAAGAGGATGTGAATAAATGGGGCAGAAACCCATTATTGCCTGAGACCTCATCAACTGATCAAATACCGGATTAACCAGGATTTAATTTATGACAAACACAGTTAAAAAAATAAATATGTTAGATGCAGTAAAGTTATATTTTATAAATTATTTTAACTTCACTAGCAGAGCTAGCAGAAGTGAGTACTGGTGGGCATATCTGGCATATGTGATCGTAGCAGTTGTCATTATGATTGCAGAAGGTCTTGCAATGGGGTTCGACTATGCTGGGTCTGGAGTTGCTTCAAACTTATTTACCTTTGCTACTTTGATTGGATGGCTCTCCTTAAATGCTAGAAGACTTCAAGATAGGGGGCATACAGGGTGGTGGCAATTGGCTTATTTGATTCCAATAATACCTTTGTTATATTTCGTAATGCTATATGCTGTTACTGAAAATGAATCGTATATGTTTGCACTTGGCCTAGTATTACTTCTTTGGATTGGAATTCTTATAACATTTATTGTATTTCTTTGCTTACCGCCCAAAGAGGATGAGAACAAATGGGGTAGAAATCCATTATTGCCAGATACCGGGTTAAACGATCGGATGTCTGATCAATCTCTATAAGATAAGATCTGGAAAGGTAATCACTAAGAGAAGAATAAAAAGCTGAATAACTATAAATGGCACAACACCTTTATAGATATCAGCTGTCTTGATGCTTTCACTAGCAACCCCTCTTAAATAAAACAAGGAGAATCCAAAAGGCGGAGTTAAAAACGAAGTCTGAAGAATTATTGCAAATAAAATTGCAAGCCATACAGGGTCTAATCCCATCATTAATAAAGGCGGTGCGACCAAAGGGACTATCACATAGCAGATTTCTATAAAGTCCAAGATAAATCCAAGTAAGAATATTATTAATAATACAAAAAATAGAGCGGTATATGATCCACCTGGAAGAGCGCTAAAAAGAAGATCTATCAAAGCATCTCCTCCAATACCTCTAAATATTAATGAAAAGATTGATGCTCCAATAAGGATGGCAAAGATCATAGTAGATATAACAGCAGTTTTTTCTGAGGTTTCTTTTAAAAATTTAAAATTTATTTTTCCATTTACAGCGGCAATCATAAGAGCGCCAAAAGCTCCAATAGCAGAAGCTTCTGTAGGGGTTGCAATTCCAGCAAATATAGATCCAAGAACAAGAAAAATTAATAGCACTGGAAGAGCAAGAGTTTTTAATAATTCAGTTTTCTTAATAGAGCCTTTCTTTGAATAATCCTTGAGGTTTAGATTTTTATGATTTTTATAAACCGTATAAATGAGATAACCAAGGCATATCATTATTCCTGGAATTATTGCACCTATAAAAAGGTCTCCTACTGTGACAGTTTGTTGAGAAAAAATATTCATATCATTTTGAGCTCTTTGATAGGCATTTGACATAACATCACCAAGAAGAACTAAGGCAATCGAAGGAGGTATTATTTGTCCAAGAGTTCCTGTGGAAGCCACAAGACCAGATGAAAAACTCTTTTCGTATCCTTGATTAATTAATAATGGCAAAGACATAAGACCCATAGTCACAACTGTAGCACCTACAATACCAGTACTCGCAGCAAGCAATGCTCCAACAAAAATTATTGATATGGATAAACCACCTTTTGTATTTCTAAATGCTGCCGCCATGTTTTCTAGCATTTTTGCTGCAATACCTGACTTTTCAAGAATAGTTCCCATGAAGATAAATAGCGGAACTGCAAGCAAGGTGACATTATTCATTATTCCAAAAACTCTCAATGGAATACTTTTAAAAATTGTTGGATCAAATACTCCAAAAGGAATGCATATTAAAGCAAAGAGTATTGATATTCCGGCAAGTGTAAAAGCTACCGGATAGCCAATCAACAAAGCACAACATATTAGTATAAGCAGAAGAAGGGGGATTAATTCCATTTGTTTTTAATAGACTGATAAATTAGGGTTAATAAGAGCGTTATTGGAAATAATATAATTAAAGTTTTTTGAATATATACAAAACCAAGACCGCCTGCCTCGGTAGAGACTTCTTTAATTCTCCAAGCCATACTGATTAGATCAAGAGAAAAATACCCAATTACAAAACAAAGAGGCAGCAAGAAAATAAGACTAAAAAAAAGATTAACTTTCTTTTTATATTTTTTTGAAGATTCCCTATAAAAAATATCAACTCTTACATGTTCATCCTTATATTGAACATAGCCAGCACATCCTAAAAAAACAAAGGCGTGAATATACATCACCAATTCTTGTAGGCCTGTTAATCCAATTCCCAATAAATATCTTGCTACTATTATTAGTATCATGAATATTGTCATTAAGGGAATCATCAATGATATGAATTTTCCTAAAAGATTTATTGTTTTTTCCATATTTGTTATTGAATATCTATTCATGTATTCGTTAAAATACTCACATGATTATAGTACTTTCTCCAGCAAAAACACTTGATTATGAGTTTGAAACTAACGGCAAGTATTCTGTTCCAGCTTTCTTGGGTCAATCTACTAAGTTGATTGGTCAACTTAAGAAAAAAGAACCTAAAGATATTGCTTCTCTAATGGGCCTTAGCGACAAGCTCGCCACATTAAATTATGATAGATATCAATCTTGGACTGCTTCAAAAAAAATTTCTAGTGATTCAAAGCCATCTATGCTTGTTTTTAAAGGCGACGTCTATCAAGGACTTCAAGCAGAAGACTTAACAGACAAGGATATGGATTTTGCTCAAAAGCATGTAAGAATTTTATCTGGATTATATGGAATTTTACGACCATTAGACTTAATGAAACCATACAGACTCGAAATGGGAACAAAACTAGAAACTGGACAAGGTAAAAATTTATATGAATTTTGGGGAAATAAAGTCCAGAAAAATGTCTTAGAAGAATTAAAAAAACAAAAATCTGATCTTATAATTAATTTAGCATCAAAAGAATACTTCACAGTTTTAGGCAAGCTGTCTGATGAAATAAATGTGGTTTCTCCATCTTTCAAAGATTACAAAAATGGCAAATATAAGATTATTAGCTTTTATGCAAAAAAGGCTAGGGGACTTATGGCCAGATGGATAATTAAAAACAAAGTAAAAGACTTTGAAGAACTTATGAAATTTAATTTAGATGGTTATAAGTATTCAAAAGCCGAATCTACAGCAACAACACCAGTCTTTCTAAGAAAACTTTAAGAATCTGTTTCGTTGAATTTCTTTACATCAACAAGATCATTAAATGATGCATCTCTTTTTTCTATATTAGCAGTCATTGCTTCAGTCATGTCTTTTTGACTTAACATGGCTCCGCTCCATAAAGCATTATATTCTAGGCTTTCGCTAACAGAGTGATCTCTTGAATAGTTCATGACCGCCTTTAGCCCATATATTGCAACTGGTGATTTAGATGCTATTTCTTTAGCAAGACTATTTGCAGCTTTAAGCATATCTTCCTGAGATTTATAGGTATCACTTACAAGCCCAGTTTCTTTTGCTTCTCCTGCATACATTCTTCTTCCTGTATATGCCATTTCTCGCATTTTAGAATCTGGGATAATTTTAGGAAGTCTTTGCAATGTTCCAACATCAGCAGCCATACCAATATTGATTTCTTGTATACAGAAAAATGCATCGTCTGAAGCTAATCTAATATCACAAGCAGTAACAAGGTCCACAGCTCCTCCAATACATCCGCCATGAATTGCAGCAATAACAGGCACCCTTATTTTTTCTAAAGTACTAATATATTCTTGAAGTTCTTTGGCAACTCTGTATACAGCTTCACCTATTCTAGCGTGATCAGGTTTTTTATCATCTGGAATATTATCAACACCATTGGAAAAAGCATTTAAATCCATACCAGCGCAAAAATGCTTTCCTGTTGATGACATAACGACCACTCTGACTTCTGAATCTCTATTGATTTCCTCTAATACATCGCCAAGTTCAACCCAAAAATCCCTGGACATAGTATTGAGTTCATTTGGTCGTGATAAAACAAGATTTGCTATATGATTTTCAATATCAATTTGAAAGCATTTGTATTTATTTTTGCTCATTATTTACTTGCCATTTCAATTGATTCGCTAACTATCGTTCGCATTTTTTCAACATGTTCAAATGTCTTATGATGAGATAAGACAACTTTTCTGTCTTTGCTTAATAAAACCAACATTTTCTTTAACTGCTCTAAATTTTCTAATATTTTATTATCCATAAATATAATTTTCTAACTAAATTGTAATGAATAAGCATTATAATGCTCTTGAGCTATGAAATCACTAAGTCGCATTTTTTTAATAATTTTAACTACAAGTAGCAGCTATTCTTTTTCTTCTGAAAAAGATAAATCTTTTCAAGAACAATCAATTCTATCAGTGTTATATGTCCAAACTTCAACAGAGTTTGCAGCAAATAACCTGCAAACATATTTAAATGCTACCGAGGCACTTGATAGGGCTTTAGAGGATAGCTCGTGGTCTGCAGCTCTTGAACAAAAAGAAAATTTTAGAGACAAACCCCCAGCAATAATTATTGATATAGATGAAACAGTTTTGGATAATTCACCATTTCAATCTAGAACAATACTCTCAGGCCTTTCGTATCCAAATGGATGGTCAGAATGGGTAAATGAATCAAAAGCAAATGCTGTTGAGGGCGTATATGATTTTCTTCATTATGCAAATGACAAAGAGGTAGAAATTTATTATCTCACCAATAGACTTGAATCATTTAGAGACCCAACTATCAAAAACTTAATTAATCTAGGGCTACCTTTTAAAAACGAAAATATGTTGTTGATGAGAAAAGAACAAAACTCTCGTGATAAGACTGAAAGAAGGAAGCTAGTTGCTGACAAAAATAGGGTAGTTTTGATAATTGGGGATCAACTAACAGATTTTATTTCTACTAAAGAAGCTTATGTTTTTCATACTGACAGAAAAAAGCTTGCAAAAAAGTATTCAGATATGTGGGGATCGAAATGGTTTATGATAACCAATCCAACGTATGGAAGATGGGAGCTTTCTATATATGAAGATATGCCTGAATCTGAAGAGGAAGCCTCTGAAATCAGAAAGAAAACACTTCAACCTTAAATATGGTTGATAAAAATTTTATTAATAAGCATTTAAAAGCTTTAAAAGACTGTGTAAAAAATGCTTCGTACGAAATTATGGAGATTTATCAAGGTGAAAGATTTTATCAAGAAGAAAAATTGGATGGCTCCCCACTCACTTTAGCAGACACTAGATCAAATGAAGTAATTTTGAACGCATTAAAAGAAATATCATCAGAGATACCAATAATTTCAGAGGAAACCTTTAATGAAAAACATCTATGCAGCTTAAGTGAGACATATTGGTTGGTTGATCCCCTAGATGGAACAAAAGAATTCATTAACAAGACAGACGAATTTACTGTGAATATAGCCTTAATTAAAAATAAAAAGGTTGTTTTTGGAATCGTCGCTGCTCCGGTATCAGGCAGAACCTGGATTGGGTCAGTTTTTGATAATAATTATTATGACGAAAACAATGTCAATAGAAAAATTAGGATAGTAATGAGCAAAAGTCATAAAAGTGAAAATGATAAAGCCTTTCTTCAGTTTCTTAACAATAAAGGATATACCTTTGAGGTCGTAGAAAAGGGTAGTTCACTGAAGCTATGTACCTTGGCGGATAATGATGCAGATATTTATCCAAGGTTTGGACCAACATCAGAATGGGATATAGCAGCAGCACATGCTGTTTTGTCTAGTCATGGAGGAAGCGTAATTAAAATTAATGATAATGAAGAATTAGATTATGCCAAAGAGTCTTCTATACTTAATCCTTATTTTATTGCATTTAGAAATAATGCACTAAAGAATGAATTTTTGCCTGTTTTAGGAGATTTTTTTAAAAAATTGGTATAATTTTCTATTAAACATAATTAATTGATATAATTAATTATAAATTTTATATATAACATGGGCACACAATTACAACCATCTCAGATTAATAGTCCTGGCAAGGATATAGAATCCTATCTATCTTCTGTACATGCTATTCCTATTCTTACAAAAGAACAGGAACAAGAGCTTGCTATAAGGCTTTATGAAGAAGACGATCTAGATGCTGCAAGACAGCTGGTTATACATCACCTGAGATTTGTCGTTCATATTGCTAGATCTTATCAAGGATATGGATTGCCATTAGGTGACATTGTTCAAGAAGGCAATGTAGGTTTAATGAAAGCCGTCGATAAATACGATCCACACAGAGGCGTTAAATTAGTTTCGTTTGCAGTTCATTGGATAAAAGCTGAGATTCATGAATATATTCTTCGAAATTGGAGACAGGTTAAGATTGCAACAACAAAAGCACAAAGAAAACTTTTCTTTAATTTAAGAAGCAAGAAAAAGTCTCTAGATTGGCTTACAAAAGACGAGGCAGAAAAAATTGCTGAAGACTTAAATGTTGATGTTAAAGATGTTTTGCATATGGAAAATAGACTTTCTTCTAATGATTCCTCTTTTGATGCTCCAGTTTCCACCGGAGATGATGATGAAATGATGTCTCCTTCTCAATATTTAGAAGATAAAAGATATGATCCTGAGCTTATAGTCGCAAATGAGCAAGCTGCTGATATAAATAGCCAAGATTTAACTGAGGCTCTAAAAGTTCTAGATGACAGAAGCAAGGATATTCTTCAAAGAAGATATTTAGCTGATACAAAAGCAACTCTTCACGATCTTGCTGATGAATATGATGTATCGGCAGAAAGAATTAGACAGATTGAAAGCAGCGCTCTTAAAAAATTGAAATCTGCAATGGTGGACTTTGCATAAAATCAGTCATTTTTAATGCGTCTTGATTTTTTACCTTCTTTTGTTAAAAGAAAAGGCCGAATAACAAAAAACCAAGAAGAGAATCTTAAATTTTTATCTGATCTTTCCATAAAAAATTTAAAACAAATACGAGAGGAAGCATCAAATTTCTCTTATTGTTGTTTAGAGATTGGTTTTGGCAATGCAGAGCATCTCAAGTTTCAGGCATTAAAAAATTCAGACATTTTATTTATTGGATCAGAGGTGTATATGTCTGGAATTGGAACGCTTATAGGGGCCATAAAAAAACATAATATTGATAACATAAGAATTTTCCCAGATGACATTAGAATCTTGCTAGATGATGAGGGCGGAAATATTTTTGACGCAGTAAAAATTTTATGTCCTGATCCATGGCCAAAAGAGAGACACCATAAAAGGAGATTAATAAATAATTATTTTTTGAGATTACTACACAAATCTATGAAAGATAAAGGAAATTTATATATATCAACTGATTGGGAAAACTATGCAGAAAGCATTAAAAAATTATTAAACGATAGTACTTGTTTTGTTAGATCTGAGAAGTTCTTTTTAAAAAAAGAACATTTCACAAAGTTTGAGCAAAGAGGCCTAGATGATGGAAGAAATATTTTTGAATTTAATTATCAAACAATAGATTAATAGTTATTAAATATTTCTAAAAATTTTGCTGTGGCGATGGCTCTATGGCTAATACTGTTTTTAATATCTGGTTCTATTGAGGCCATCGAACAGTCAAAATCATTAGGATAGAAAATTTTATCGTATCCAAAACCTCCACTACCTGAACTATTAACAGATATATAACCATGAATTTCTCCCTGAGTAATTAAAGGCATTGGATCATCTAAACTTTTTATACCTACTAAGATACATACATAATATGCTTCTAAACTTTCTAAACCAAGTTCGTATAATTTGTTAATTATTTTATTTCTATTATCTTTATCGCTTGCATTGATTCCTGCATATCTTGCAGAGTAGATGCCTGGTTCATAATTTAATTTTGGAATCACAAGACCAGAATCATCTGCAATGGTGTACTTCCCAGATTTTAGAGCACCATGTTTTGCCTTAATGAGAGCGTTTTCAAAGAAAGAACTTCCATCTTCAACTGCATCTTCAATATGAAGATCTTTTAAGGAATATAACTTATGATTTTTGAATAATTTATTAAATTCTTTAATTTTGCCTTGATTAGAAGTAGCTATTAAAATTTCCTTATTTTTTTTCAAGTAGATATACCCCTTCAACCGCAACCAGATTCGAACTGATTCCTGCAATTTTGCTTTTTTTCCCTTTTGAATTAAGGAAAACCTTATCCTTAATTATAATGTTCTCAACTTTACATAAAGCTTCAAAATCATTAATTGTGCAAAGGTGAATATTATCTGTTTCATGCCAACTGGAAGGGAGGTCTGGCGTAACTGGCATCTTACCAAAAGCCAGATTCAACCTACATTTCCAGTATCCAAGATTCGGAAGAGTAACCACACACCTCTTAGAAAGCTTTAGCATCCTATTTAGCGCAAGGCTTGGTTCTTTCAAACATTGAATAGATCTTGCCATTATTGAAATATCAAAATTTGATGATTTAAATTCATTAATGCCTTTATCAATATCTTGTTTAATAACGGAAACTCCTTTTGCTATACATTCTTCAATTTTTCTATCATTGATTTCTACGCCATATCCTAAAATATCCTTTGACTCTGTCAGCTCCTTTAACAAAGATCCATCTCCACAACCAAAATCTATAACCTTACTTTTTTCTGGCACCCATTCGTTTATAATTTTTGATATTTTCTTACTCATTAAGATTCTAAAAATTTCCTTATTATTTTTGCGTAACGTTCATTATGAAATAGAAAACTGTCGTGCCCGTGTTCACCCTTTAATACAACATAGGATGATTTAATATTATTATTCATTGCAGCAATCTGTATCTCTTTTCCTCTTTCTGGTGGATACAACCAATCAGAGTAAAAACCGATAATTAATAACTGCGCAGTTACACTATTTAGGGCATCATTAAGCGAAGACAATCCTTCAGCAGCATCATATCCATCCATAGCTTTTGTCATCAAGATGTATGTATTAGCATCAAAGATTTCTGAAAATTTTTTGCCTTTGTACTGTAAATAGTTTTCAACTTCAAAATCTACACCTTGATTAACCTTGGTATCATTATCTTGAAATTTTCTTCCAAATCTAGAATCCATATGCTCTTCTGACAGGTATGTAATATGACCCAACATTCTTGCAGTTTTTATTCCATTTTTTGGTATAACCCCATGATCAATATAATTACCATTGTGGAAGTTTTGATCTTTTCTTATTGATTCACGCGCAACCTCATTCATAGCAATATTTTGGGTGCTTGATTTAGCAGCTGCTGCAAAAATACCAGCTTTCTTAATCTTATCTGGGTAGGCAATTGACCACTGAAGGGCTTGCATTCCACCTAAACTTCCGCCGAGAACCATATGCCAGTATGGAATGTTTAACTTATCCATCAACATTTTTTGAGAGGCTACCCAATCATAAACACTTACTTGTGGGAAACCACTTCCGTAGACTTTATTTGTTTTGGGGTTAATACTTATTGGGCCTGAAGAGCCTGAACAACCTCCTAAATTATTGCAGCAAACAACGAAATAATCATTGGTATTAATCGCCTTGTCTGGGCCTATAATTTGATTCCACCAACCGGTAACATCATCTTTTTTTCCTGCAGCAATATGATTTCCAGAAAAAGCATGACAAACCAAAACAGCATTTGTTTTAAGCTCATTCAATTCACCATAAGTCTCTACCATCAAATCAAACGAATCTAATTTATCTCCTGACTTAAGAACAATACCTTCAGGAAAAGAAATTAGTTTAGTTTCTATTTTCATATTAATGAACTTAGTGATTTAAGAATATCAGATAAAAAACTTTCTAGAAGGTTTATAAGTATTAAAACAAATATTGGTGAAAAATCCAGACCGCCTGCAGAAGGAATATATCTTCTTACTGGAGCAAGTGACTTATGCGATATCTCTTCAATTATCTGTATGAAAGCGTTTGATTTATTTGGCGAAACCCAGCTCAATATGACTCCTCCAATTACACCAAAAAAAATTATTCTTAGCATTATCATAAATGTTATAACCACAGCTGCTCCAATTAAAACAAGAATCTCATATTTCCCATCAGCTGAGATAACCAAAGAAGACACTTTTAAAACTATCGCAATGATAAATATATTAATGATTTGATTTGGAAAAATTCCTAGGACTTTAGATATAGGCTTATAAATTTTAAGAAAAATAGTAACAATCGGGTTGAAATAGTTAACTTTAAATAAATTAAATACTAATAAAAAAACAAAAAAGTAATTAGTAATATCCAATAAAATGACAGCTATTTCTAAGTTAGAATTCATTTGATATTTCTTTTGATCTTTGAATGGCTGCATTTATGCCGTCTTCAAAAGACTTATTTAACTTCAGTGATTTAAAAGAATTTAATCCAGCCTCGGTTGTACCTCTTTTTGATGCAACTGTTGCAATTAACTCATCAAGATCTTGATTATGTTCAATTGACGACCCTACACCCTTTATAAGATTTACCATAACATCATTGACCATTTTTTGATCACTATGACATAAATACATTAGTTTTTTTTGATAGGATTTTAGTAGATAAAAAAAGTAAGCTGGGCCGCTTCCAATCATTCCTGTGAAAACATCTATTTTATTTTCTTTATCTAGCTCCAAGACAATACCTACATTTTTAAAAAGTTTTTTGACTTTCTTAAGATTACCTTCTTTAAAAGTAGCATTAAATATTGCAGTTATCCCTAAATTAAATTTTGATGATGTATTAGGCATTGCTCTCATGAATTGAATATCTTTATTAATTTTTAGATATTTCTTTGATTTAATACCTGCTACAAAACTTATAATTTTTGGACTTTTATAATTTGTAATTATTTCTTTATAAGCATTGAGTGCGTCTTTTGGTTTAACGGCAAGAATAAACAAATCTATTTTTTCTGAGCTGTAATTTTCAAACTTTTTAACTCTTAATCTTTTTAATTTTTTTTGATTTTTGATGTTTCTATCAATATAAAAAATTTTATTTGTTTTGTAGCCAGACTTTATCAGGCCCTCAATAATGGCTTGTGCAATGTTCCCACCTCCGTATAAAACAATATTTTTCATAATCTTTTACCAAAAATTGATTCACCAACTCTTACCATTGTTGAACCGCTTATAATTGCATTCTCAAAATCTGACGTTGTACCTAATGAAATACATCTTGCATTAGGATACAAGATTTGAAGTTTTTTGCTTAGGTCTGAAACTAATTTCATTTCTTTCTTTTGCTCACTTTTGTCGTCGGTAAGTTTTGGGAGAGCCATTATGCCTTTTAAATTTATATTTTTCATACTTTCAATTAATTTAGCAACGTCCATTAGACTGTCTGGATTGCATCCACTTTTAGAATCTTCGGAAGATATATTTACTTGAATACATGCGTTAATTTTTTTTTGGATTAGTGCACATTCTGAATTTAGCTTTCTAATTATTTTCTCTCTACTTAACGTATGCACCCAGTTAGCATTTTTGGCAATTATTTTTACTTTATTTGATTGTATTGGACCTATAAAGTGCCAAATTATATTTTTTTTGCGAATAATTGATGCCTTCTCTTGAAGTTCTTGAGCATAATTTTCACCAAAATTGTATACACCGTTTTCTATAGCTCCTTCTATCATTGAAATATCTTTTTTCTTTGATACAGCGATTAAAGTGATTTCATTATGATCTTTTTTGATTGCTTCGCACGCAGCATAAATTTTATTTTTAACAGTTAATATATTTTGCCCTATTTCTGCTTGCATGTTGTTCTTAATAGAGGGTCAAAACCATTTTTTGTAATTTTTTCTTTAGAGTTATTTGCTGCAGATCGATTTTCATATGGTCCTGAAATTACACTATGAAGCAATTTACCAGGACTTAGATTACTGTATACCTCATTAATAGAAATATTTTGAATTTCTGATTTAAGTATTTCTTGTGCTTCAATTGCATATTTTTTATTTCCATAAGCCCCAATCTGAACAAAATACTCACACGATAGTAAATCTTTGACATATTCTTCTTCAATTAATATACGATCTTCTAATAGAGATGAAGGAAAATCAATGATGATAGTATTCATTGCGCTTTTAGGCTTTATTGAAGCGACTTCGGTTTTAAAATAAAAGAATGATATAAAAGCAAGAAAAAAAGCTAATGATAATAAATAAACTATAGTATTTTTTGAAATACTATTATCGTTAGATCTTTTTGAACCAAAAGCTTGTTTATTTTTATTATTTCTTATCTTAGTCTTTTTTCTATTTGCAAAATCTTTCATGTAATCACATTTTTTGCATTGGTGATATACCAAGAATACCTAACCCATTAGAAATAACCTGCCTTAAAGCTGACAAACACAAAATTATAGACTGCATATTTTCTTTAGATTCAGAGAGAACATGATTATCGTTATAATAACTATGTAATAATTGCGATAAGTCCCTTAAGTAAAAAATAATTATATGAGGCTGAAGCGTTCTTGCAGATTTATTAATAATATGTGGATATTTGCTTATCTCATGAATAAGAGAGTCACATTTTTTATAAAGATCTTTTTCAATCGCCTCGATATTAGTATCTAGCTTTGGGTACATTTCCTTATATTTTTGTTCCAATGAAAAAATTCGAGCATGGGCATATTGAATATAGTAAAAAATGTTTTCCTTGCTATCAGATTTAGCTAAATCTAAATCAAAATCTAGATGTTGATCAGCCTGCTTTGATAAGTAATAAAACCTTGCCGCATCAGATCCTATATCCTCTAGAAGCTCTCTAAGTGTAAAAAATTCTCCAGATCTTGTGGACATCTTGACTGATTTGCCATTTTTAAAAAGATTTGCAAATTGAACAAGTTTTACTATTAATTTTTCTTTTTTAGAACCAATTGCATCTATGGAGGCTTCAATTCTTTTTATGTAACCATGATGATCGGCACCCCAGACATTAATTAAATCATCATATCCTCTGTCTATTTTATTTTTATGATATGCAACATCAGACGCAAAGTATGTTGCTCTACCATCTTCTCTTACTAGAACCCTATGCTTATCATCTCCAGCACTTTCGGTATCAAGCCATATAGCTCCATCTTTTTTATACGTCTTACCTTCTTTAGTTAGCTTTGTTATTGATTTTGAAATTTCAGAAGATTCATTTTTTAGATCGCCAAGTGAAGATTCATAAAACCAATTATCAAAATAGACATTAAAATCTTCAAGATCATTTTTAATTGATTCTATTATGCTATTTAAAGAAAAGGTTTTAACAGAACTCCAGATGCTCTCGTCTAATTCTTTTAGTTTAAGTATGATTTGATCCATCTCTTCTTCTGGATCTGATGATAAATCTTTATCTATAAAGTCTATATCACCATATTCAATCTTATTCTTAGAGATAAACTCTCTACCAATAGAGTCAATGTAATCACCTTTATAAGCTTTTTGTGGAAAGAAGTTGTTAATCTTATTTTGAATTACTCTTAAGATTACACTTGCAGTCAAGATATCAATTTGCCTACCCGCATCATTTATATAATATTCTTTTTCCACAAAAGATCCGGTGGCTTTTAAAATTCTTCCAATTGCATCACCATATGCTGCACCTCTTCCATGGCCAACATGAAGAGGGCCTGTGGGATTAGCAGATACAAATTCAATCTGAACTTTTCTACCAGCTCCAATATTTGATTCCCCAAAACTTTTATTTTCTTTAATAATTTTATTAAGGACTGACACAAATTCTTTTTTATGAAGAGTTATATTAACGAACCCAGGTCCAGCTATTTGTACATCTTTAAAAATATCCAAATCATCTAAATTATCTTTAAGTTCTTTAGCAAGCTCTTTTGGATTAAGTTTTAGGACACTAGCAGCAATCATGCATACATTTGTTGTTAAGTGACCCTTATCTAAGTCTTCAGAAATAGAAGTAGAAAATTTGTTTAATATAATCTGAACAGAATCTTTGCTGATGCCATCTATTGAAGAAATGAAAAGATCTATTCTTTTATTTATAGTTTCAATCAAGCCTTTGCTCTCCCAACATATGTCATATTTCTTGTGTCTACCTTTACTAGCTCACCCTCGTTAACAAATAATGGGACTTGAATCTCAACATTGGTTTGAAGGGTAGCATTTTTAGTTGCTCCTGAAACAGTATCTCCTTTTACACCAGGCTCGGCATTAATAATTTTTAACTCAACAATTAAAGGCGGATTTACAGAAATAGGTGCGCCATTCCATAAGACTATTTCACAAATTTCTTGACCTACTAACCATTTTTTTGCATCACCCATTTGAGCCGAGCTAACCTCTATTTGATCAAATGTATCTTTGTCCATAAAATGCCATGAATCATTATCATGGTATAGAAATTCCATTTCTGAGTGATTAACATCTGCTGCTTCTACACTTTCTCCAGATTTAAAAGTTTTGTCATTTGTATTTCCAGTTAAAAGATTTTTATATTTAACCCTCATTACTGCCTGCCCCTTTCCAGGTTTATGAAATTCATGTTCTACTATAGAGCAAGGAGCATTATCAATTATTAACTTTGTTCCATTTTTAAATTGGTTAGTTGAAATTTTCATAATAAATATATTTTTATGTTATTTTAATAGCGAGGTATCCAAATGAAAAATTTTTTATTTTTAACTTTAATATGCATAATTGTAACTTCTTGCGCCCAGAGTAGCGAACAAAGCGATCAAAACGAAGACTTAGATAAGTTTTTAGCATTGGTTGAAGAAGAAAATAAAAAAGATGGTCCTGTAATTTATTCAGCTTCTTGGATAAGCTCAAATTTTATTACTTATGATTCTCAAAAAGTAATCGCAGACTATGGAACAAGATATACTTTGAAATCTCTTGAGCGCTCAAGACAGGCTTCTGCTTTTGATGACTTAAAAACAACATCAGAAAATCGTAGAATGTTAAATATTCTCAAGAGTTCTTTTGTGATGCCCCCTCCACTAGATGAAGATCTTGCCGCTGAATTATCTGAGATATCTACAGGATTAGAGGCTATGTATGGTGCGGGTGAGCACTGCTTCGAAGATGGCTCTTGTTATGATTTAGAAGCATTTGAATCAATTATCGATACCTCAAGAAATCCAGAAGAATTATTAAAAGCATGGAAAGGTTGGCATGAGATTGGCAAGCCCATGAAGCCTATGTACATGCGCATGGTTGAAATTGGAAACAAGGGCTCTAAAGATCTTGGATATGATGGACTAAGTGATTTATGGTTTAGTAAATATGATATGCCAGCAGAGGACTTTTTAAATGAAACTGATAGAGTGTGGGAGGAAGTCAAGCCTTTATATGATGCCCTCCATTGTCATGTAAGAGCTAAACTAAATGAACACTATGGTGATGAGGTTGTACCAGATGAAGGACCATTGCCAGTGCATTTATTAGGTAACATGTGGGGACAGTCTTGGTCAAATATATACGATTTAGTTTATACAGAACAATCTAAATCAAATTCTATTGATGTGACAAAAATAATTAATGATAAAGAAATTAATGAAATAGAAATGGTTGAATATGCTGAAGACTTTTTCATTTCTATAGGTTTTGAACCTCTACCTAGTACATTTTGGGAAAGATCGCTATTTATAAAACCAAGGGATAGGTCTGTAGTTTGCCATGCTTCAGCATGGAACCTAGATCCAGCAAACAATGATCTTAGAATAAAAATGTGTATACAAAGAAACGAAGAAGATTTTATTACAATCCACCACGAGTTAGGTCATATTTTTTATTATCAAGCATATAACCACTTGCCAACCCTTTTTCAGGGAGGTGCTAATGATGGCTTTCATGAAGCATTTGGAGATCTGTTAACTCTATCTATAACTCCAGATTACTTAACTCAAATTGGTTTTATATCAGAAGAAGAAGCAAATATTGCAAAAGAAGATCCGATTGGTTTGTTAATGAAACAGGCCTTAGAGGGTGTTGTTGTAGTACCTTGGGCATTAATGTTAGACAAATGGAGATCTGGTGTTTTTAATGGTGAAATAAAAGAAGAAGAACTTAATTCATCTTGGTGGAAATTAAGAAAACAATATCAAGGCATTAGTACAAATGAGCAAAGATCTGAAGAATACTTTGACCCGGGAGCAAAATATCACATACCAGGCAATACTCCTTATACAAGATATTATTTGGCAAGGATAATGCAATATCAATTTCATGAAGCATTATGTAATGAAGCTAAGTTTGATGGACCACTTCATGAATGCTCAATATATGGAAACAAAGACGCAGGAGAAAAGATAATCTCTACCATGGCAATGGGTCAGAGTGCGCCATGGCAAGATGCTTTTGAAAACTTGACTGGCTCAAGACAATTAAGTGGAAATTCAATTTTAAATTATTACGCTCCTCTTAAAGATTGGTTAGACGAGCAAAACAAAGAAAGAACTTGTGGGTGGAATTAAATATGAAAATAGTAATCAACTTATTAATATCGCTTATTGCTTTTGCTATAGCAATTTCAATAGCTTATGCAACTGGAATAGAATTAGTATTTAGAGCAGTATTTCTAGCTTTTGCAATTCAATGGCTTGCATTTATACCTGCATATATTTTTCAAACAGAAAAATTTTATGATCTTACCGGAAGCCTTACTTACTTATCTGTAATTTGGTATTCATTAGTATATTCTTCTGAATATTTTACAAATCTCAATCAAGCAAATTTAGTGATAGTACTTTTAATAACTTTTTGGGCATTAAGACTTGGCTCTTTTTTATTTATGAGGATACATAAAGATGGAGAAGATAAAAGATTTCGCACTATAAAACCATCTGCATCACAATTTTTTATGACATGGACTCTTCAGGGTCTATGGGTATCACTATGTACAATGTGTGCATTAACAGCTATTTCAACTGAAACTGGACTTATAGTTAACCCCGTATTTTTCATCGGATTGATTTTGTTTATTTTTGGTTTTTTGCTAGAAATTATTGCAGATAAACAAAAATCAGAATTTCGTGCAATTCCTGAAAATAAAGAAAAATTTATAACATCCGGTCTTTGGTCAAGATCAAGACATCCCAACTATTTTGGAGAAATTGTCTTATGGACTGGCATAGCAGTTATGTCATTTTCTTCATTGGAGGGACTTCAATACTTAACACTGATTTCTCCTATTTTTACATATATATTACTAGTTTATATAAGTGGAGTAAGAATGTTAGAAGGAAGAGGCGATGTTAAGTGGGGAGATAACGAAGATTACAAAAATTATAAGAAAAACACTCCAGTTTTGTTTTTAAAGCTAAGAAAATAAAGGAGATTTAAAAAATCTTATAAAAAATATACAATAAATAAAACAAAACTAGCTTTTTTTAATCTAAAAATGTGTGAAAAAAAAGGCTCAAAATATTTTATTTATTAAGCTGAGACTGTTAACATTATCAGACTTTAGGGAGTACATATAATGCTTAAATTAATAAAAGGCATCTCATTGCCTGCACTTTTTTGCTTCAGTACATTTGTTAGTGCAAATGAAATAGAAGTAAACATGGAAAACGTTTTGGAGGTCGGCAGAGAAAATCAAAAGCTTTCTGCAAATTCTCAAGACAGGATTGATCAAACTGAAAGACAAACAGATAAGATTGTTAATGAATATAAGGTTGTTTCAAAGCAAGTTGAAGGCCTTAAGTTATACAATGAACAAAAGAGAATTCAAATTCAAGCTCAGCTTGATCTTATGGATAAACTTGATAATCAGTTAACACAAGTTGTGGTTATTCAAAGACAGATTCCACCTCTAGCACAAAAAATGCTAGACACATTAGAAACATTTATATCTCTTGATACTCCATTTAGAAAAGAAGAAAGAAGAGAGCGGGTTGATTTAGTAAGATCTTCATTGGCTAAGCCTAAGGTAACAGCTTCAGAACAAGTAAGACAGGTATTAGAGGCTTACAACATTGAAGCGGAGTATGGTAGAAAAATTGATACTTATGAAGATGAGCTGTCAGACGGAACCGTAGTAAATATATTAGTAATTGGAAGAATAGGAATGTTCTATCAAACCAAAGATGAAAGAACTAGTGGTAGATGGAATAATGAAACTGGTGAATGGGAAGAACTATCTTCTAGTTACAGAAAGCCTATTAGAGATGCAATTAGAATTGCTAAGAAATTAGCTCCAACAGACATGCTAATGATGCCAGTTGTTAAAGGAGAGGTATAATGAAAAAGTATTTATCAATATTATTTGTATTATCCCTAACCTTTAATGGGTTTGTTTTCGCTCAAGAGGAACAAGAAGAGGGTAATGAAATCTCAACAGTTGAGGCTTTATTAAATCTTGTTAAACAAGGCAAAACACAAGAACAATCTGAAAACTCTAAAAGAGAAGCAAGATTTATGGCTAATAAAAATAAACAGGCAGAAATTCTTGCAGCAGAAAAAAGAGAATTAGCAAGACAGGAGAGAATCGCTGATCAACTTGAAGCAGAATATAAGAAAAATGAAGAAATCCTTAGAGTCAAGGAAGAGGCATATCAAAAAGAACTTGGTTCTTTAGTTGAGCTATTTGGCCATCTTCAAAGTTCTGCTGGTGAAGCGGCTGTTCAGTTCTCAGGTTCACTTACAAGTGGCCAATATGGACAAGACAGAGTAGCTTTCTTAAATGATTTGACAACTAAAATGTCAGAAACAACAGAATTGCCATCTATAAGAGAAATCGAAGGCTTATGGTATGAACTTCAAAGAGAAATGGTTGCCAGTGGACAAGTGGTTTCATATGAGACAACTGTTGTTGATGTTGATGGCGAATCATCACAATGTATGGTTACCAGAATAGGATTATTTAATGCTGTATGTGATGGCAAGTACTTAGAATATGCAGCAGCCTCTGGCCAATATGCATTTTTACCAAGACAACCGGCAGGACGTTATACAAAAACTGCTAAAAACATTGGCAATGCAGAAGTTGGCGAACAGATAAAATTTGGGGTAGATCCGACTGGCCCAACAGGAGGAAGTTTATTAGCTAATTTAATACAAACTCCATCTTTAGCAGAAAGAGCTGCTCAAGGAAGAGAGGTTGGTTATGCAATCATATTTGTAGGTTTAATTGGTATTATTCTAGCTTTTTGGAAGCTTTGGAGTTTATTCGTGCTTGGTAAAGCAGTAAAAGCTCAATCTGGTTCAAAGACACTTGATGTAAGAAATCCATTGGGAAGAGTCTTAAAAGTTGGTGAAGATAACTTCAAAAAAGACATTGATACATTAGAGCTTAAACTTGCTGAGGCAATCATGGCAGAAAGACCATCAATTGAGAGAGGAATTAGTGCGGTTAGAATTATTTCAGTAGTAGCGCCTCTAGCAGGTTTGCTTGGAACGGTGACAGGTATGATTGTGACTTTCCAAATGATTACTTTGTATGGAACTGGAGATCCTAAGTTAATGGCTGGTGGTATCTCACAGGCTCTTGTAACAACTGTACTAGGCTTGTTAGTTGCAATTCCTACTACATTATTGCATTCATTTGCTGCCTCTTCTGCTAAGGGTATTATTAATGTTCTTGAGGAACAAAGTACTGGACTCCTTGCTGAGCGTGCAGAAGGTAGTTAGTAACTAGCTATGTGGTTCGCAATTACTGAAGCCTTCTCTTCCATAAGAGATTTTATGGAAGCTGGTGGGAGTGTGCTGTGGTTAATTGCTATTTTAGTATTTTTTATGTGGGCTATGATATTTGAGAGAATTTGGTATTTCTCACATGGCCATGAGTTTTATATTCAAGATCTTGCAAGTCAATGGAATAATAGATCAGACAAAACTTCGTGGCATGCTTTACAAATACGAGAAAAATTATTATCACAAGCAAAAGTTGCAATTAATCGTAACCTATCAATTATTCAGACATGTGTTGTCCTGGCACCTTTATTTGGACTTCTAGGAACAGTGACAGGAATGATAGAGGTTTTCCAAGTTATGGCTTTTAATGGTGGTGGAGATGCCAGATCTATGGCTGGAGGAGTTTCAAAAGCAACACTTCCTACAATGGCAGGAATGGTTGTAGCTCTTTCAGGTGTTTTTGCTAGTATTTATTTAAATAGCGCATCAGATAGACATACTAATGATTTAAGAGAATTGATAAAAAGAGAACTATAGGAGTAATTAGATGAGAAGAAATGCTATAAGCACTGCGGTAAAAGATGAAGAAAGTGAAATAAATTTAACTCCAATGCTTGATGTAGTTTTCATCATGCTTATTTTCTTTATTGTGACTGCAAACTTTATTAAGGAACCAGGACTTGAAATTAATAGACCAGACTCTGATACAGCAGAAACTCAGGAAAATGCTGCAATTCTTATTGCTGTCGGTCCTACTGGAGAGGTTTGGATGGATGGTAGAAGAATAGATGTAAGACAGGTTAAGGCTAATGTTGTAAAAATGTTAGCAGATAACCCAAAAGGTTCTGTAGTTATCCAAGCTGATGAGAAAGCTGTTGCTGATACCATAATTAAAGTAATGGATGGTGCAAGAGAAGCTGGAGTATCTGCAATATCATTAGCATCAGAACCAAAATAATTTATGAATCAAGTTTTTGCAGTAATTAATACCTTTACTAAACCAATTCGTACTGTTTACGTAAAAGCATTTAATGCTAATAGATATGCCGCAGGCATAGGCTTTTCTTCTTTAATAACCCTATCACTATTTTTTATAATGGTTATTTTAATAGCACTTGGCGATAGCGGCATAAAAGAAGATACATCTGTAAAACTTGCTGACGTTGTAATGCCTGAAAGACAGATTGATACCTTTATGACGGAAGTTGATAAACCAGAAAAACCTGAAGAACAGCCTGAAGATATTGCTCAACCAGAGTTAGATCTTGCTCCGCTAACTGGTTTAGATGTATCCATTGCGAAACCTAAAGCCAATTTCAAATCAGGAGGCTCTTTTTTTAAGGATGGTTCGTACATACCCTTATTTAAAGTAATTCCAATTTATCCAAGAAGAGCACAAGAAAGAGGCACTATGGGCTATGCCTTGGTTGAATTTACAATTACCGATACAGGAAGCGTTGAAAATGCTGAGGCAATTGAAGGATATTGCTCAAATAGCGATCCAAATGATCCTGCCACTGAGTTCAGACCTTGTACTATGTTTAATAGCGCATCAGCAAGAGCTGCGCTAAAATTAAAATATAAACCTAAGATTGTCGATGGAAAAGCTGTTCCAGTTGAGGGAGTACTTCATCGATTTACTTACGTACTTGATGAGAATTAAAAACAATTATGAATAAAAAATTTTCAATATATTTATTTTCATTATTAGCTATCTTTTTTGTTATGACCCCAATAACAATTGAAGCTCAATCTCAAGCAGATAAAAAACCAATAAAATATAAAAAATCTAGAGTTCTTCAAAGTAAAACTGCAAAAAAAATGGCAGAAGTCTATGAAGCTCTTGAGCTAGTAGATGAAAAAGGAGAGCCGGCTCCTGATATGGAAACCGTTCTTAGAATTTTAAACGAACTCAGAAAAGATCAACAAAATCTTAAAAGCTATGATAGGTCAGTTATGTGGAATGCATGGGCATATGTCTACTTCAGTGATGGAGACTATCCCAAAGCAATGGATGCGTATACTAAACTTATTAACGAGCCAGAAGTAACAATTGGATTAAGAGTAGGCGCCTTGCTTTCACTTGCTCAGTTACATTTGCTTGAAGAGAATTACAAAAAAGGAATTGAGCTTATACTTCAATGGATGAGTGAGGTAGAAACAATCACAGCTCAATCTCACTCTCTTTTGGGACAAGCTTACTATCAAACCGGTGATTACAAGAAAGCTCTTTCATCAATGGAAACTGCCATTAGTATGGCCGAAGAAGAAGGATACAAACCAAGAGAAAATTGGTACGTAATCATGGCTGCATGCATAGGAGAAATGAAAAAAGAAATTGGGGAAAAAGAGTCTTTATTAAGGCAAATCGATATTTATGAAATCTTAGTAAATTTATATCCTAAAAAACAGTACTTTATTCAGCTTGGTGGATCATATGGGCAACTAGGCAGAGAAAAAGATTATATGATTACCCTAAAGGCTGCTTACCAAAAAGATTTTCTTGATAAAGAATCAGAGTACCTTGCTTTAACTCAACTGCTTCTTTTAAATCAAAATCCATATTGGGCAGCAGAAGTTTTTGAACATGGCCAAAAGAAAATGATTACCGTTGTTGATGAAAAAACTGAGGAAGAAAAGGTTGTTCCGGTAATAAAAGATACAGAAAAGAATTTAAAACTCTTGGCAGATTCATGGAGGATGGCTCAAGAAATTGACAAAGCAATCCCAATCCTAGAAAAAGCAGCCAAGATGTCAAAAGATGGTGAGTCATACGTATTGCTAGGAAATCTGTATTTATCTGAAGATAGGCTAGATGAAGCAGCTGATGCAATTTTAAAAGGTTTAGAAAAAGGAAAAATTAAGAAGCTATCTCCTGTATATTTAACATTAGGTCAGGTTTATTTTGAGCTTCAAAAATTTGAGGATGCAAAGAAAAATTTTAGAATTGCTGCAAGAGATAAGGATAAAAAAATTAAACAGCAAGCAAATAATTGGATTAAATATACTGAAAATGAAGAGATTAGAGTTAAAAACTTAGCCCTGAGAAGAGATTACATCCAAATGAACTCTACTTAACTTTTTCATAAGTTGATACAATAAAATCATAATCATTATCAGCATCTTTAGAAAAGCTTATTGAATCCTTTTCCAACCAATTTGACAAATCTATTTCTGGATAAAAAACATCGCCATCAATATCGCAATCTACCCTAGTGAGGACTAATTTGTTTGTTACTGATAGAGTATCTCTAAATAAAAAACCTCCTCCAATTACTACAATCTCATTTAGGCTATTTTTAATGCAATAATCTCTAGCATTATTGATGGCACTTTCTGTACTAGTAAAAACATGGGCGCCTTCAATTTGATCAATAGTTTTTGAAACAACATAATTAATTCTATTTGGCAAAGGTCTTCCAATTGATTCATATGTCTTTCTACCCATAACAATAACTTTGTTGGTCGTGTACTTCTTAAAGTGTGACAAATCAGTTTTAAGATTCCATGGAAGATTATTATTTACACCAATAACATTATTATTTGATAGAGCAACAACGTGAGAAATTATCATAATTTATACTGCCATCTTAGCTTTTATAGGAGGATGAGGATCATACCCCTCTAGAATGAAATCATCAACAGAGCATGTTTTTAAATCATCAATAGTATTAAGTTTAGGAATAACTAACTTTGGTAATGATCTTGGTTTTCTAGAGATTTGTTCTTTTACTTGCTCTATAGAATTTTTGTATATGTGCGCATCCCCAAAAGAGTGAATAAATCTTTTTGGCTTAAGGCCTAATATTTCTGCAATTATAGAAAGCAAAAGGGCATAGCTAGCAATATTGAAGGGAACTCCCAGGAACATATCGGCACTTCGTTGATACATATGACAACTTATATAATTTCTATTTACATAAAATTGAGACATTACATGACAAGGAGGCAATGCCATTTTATCAATTTCACCAACATTCCATGCTGATAATATATGCCTTCTGCTATTTGGATTATTTTTTAATCCATCAATCAGCTCTTTAATTTGATCTATACCAGCCCAGCTTCTCCATTGAACCCCATAAACCGGACCTAGAAGCTTTTGTAAATCATTATTCTCATAACCAAGCTCCTTTCCCTGTTTATCTGCATTATCAGTCCAAATTGTCGAATATTTCTCTAAATTTGTTAAATCAGATCTATCTTTATTAAATCTTATTTCTGCTAATCTTCTTTCGTCATCTGATCCCTCTAGAAACCATAAAAGTTCTGAAACAACACCTTTCCATGCAAGGGATTTTGTTGTAACGGCTGGAAAACCATACTCTAGATCAAAATCTAACTGATGACCAAAAGATGATATCGTACCAGTATTAGTTCTATCATCTTTTTCTTCTCCATTTTCTAGAATGAATTGTAAAAGGTCTAGATATGCTTTCATGCGTTTTTCCTGGAATACAACAATATTAAGAAACCTATTAAAATCATAGGAATGCATAACAATTGACCCATACTAAGTGAATCAAAAGCGATATAACCTAGATGAGAGTCAGGTTGCCTATAGAATTCTATTATAAATCTTATTGAGCCATAAAAGATAAGGAATGAAGAACAAACAATACCTTTTATATTGGTCTTTTGACTTATAAATAAGAGGATTACAAATAACAGTATGCCTTCACCAAAACTTTCATATAATTGAGAAGGATGCCTAGATATACCTAAAGGATCAGTTGGAAATATAAAACCCCAATCTCCATTTGTTGCTTTTCCATAAAGCTCTCCATTTAAGAAATTACCAATTCTGACAAGCCCAAGACCGATTGGCATTGATAACGCAACTGCATCCATCAATCTGAGAAATTTAATTTTTTTCTTTTTGCAAAAAACAATAAGTGCAACGATGACACCGATAAGACCTCCATGAAAACTCAGCCCACCTTCCCAAATCTTAAACAATGAAACTGGGTCACTGATGAGTTGTTGAGTTTGATAAAATAACATATACCCAATTCTTCCACCGCACATAGCCCCCAAAAACAGACCATATAAAAAAACCATGTCATTAACTTCATCAGAACTCAGACCTATCTCATTGATTATTTTATTTCTCTTTAGGAAAAAATATATCAAGACAGCTGATAACAACCAAGAAATGGCATAGTACTGAATTTTAATAGAACCAAACTCGATAAGACTCGGATTATTAAACCAATCTGATAATTCAATCATATTAGAATCATATAGATAGATATAATAAAAAACCACATTGCCATGAGTCTTTTTAGGGTTGTTTGAGAAAAATAATGAGCTAGATCTGCACCATATTTTGCTGCGAAAACACTTGTTATAGAAATTCCTAACAATGCGGGCAAGTATACATAGCCTAGACTTAAATTTGGAAGCTCTGTTATCTTAATGCCAGCAATGATATATCCTAGTGTTCCAAAGACTGCTATCGGAATTCCACAGGCAGCGGATGTTCCAATTGAAGTAGTTAATTTTAGACCAGAAGCTCTAAAATATGGCACTGAAAATGTACCTCCACCAATTCCAAGCATTGATGATAAGAATCCTATGACCGAACCTGCAAAAACAGACTTAGGTTTATTTGGCGTTATTCTCTTTGAATAGATCTTGATATCAAATAAGATTTGTATGCCAACTAACAAAACAAATATTGCAATCGTTATCTTAAGAAAGATACCTTCTATTTGAACAGCAAATAATGCTCCAGCTAATGCTCCAAGTATAATCCCAGATGCAACGGGTTTTAGATGATTAAAATCAATGGACTTCTTCTTCCTATGAGCATTTGCCGATGCCAAACCAGTGAAGATAATGCATGAAATGGCAGTGCCTATTGAAAGATGAACGATTATAGATTCATCAAAGCCTAAATTTATAAATGTTCCAATTAGAACTGGCACAATAATTAAACCACCACCAATACCAAACATTCCTGCAAGTAAGCCTGCAATAACACCTAGACCACTAAAGATTAAAACTTCATTTAACATTATTAAATTCATTACAAAAAGAATATTTTAGTTTATTTAATGCTTCAAAATAGACCCTTTCTTTAAATGAAATAATTACAGTTAAGGGATACCAATATGATACCCATTTATAATCATCGAATTCATTATCAGGATCATTTTCAAAGGATATTTGAATATCTTCCTTTAATTTGAATAAAAACCATTTTTGTTTTTGACCTTTAAATTTTTTATCTAAGAATCTTCTTCGACGGCTTTTCTTTGGGACATCATACTTTAGCCATTCCTCAACACTGGAAATAAGCTTTGTTGATTTTGGTTTTATTCCAGCTTCTTCAAACAATTCTCTTTTAGCAGCCTTTAGTGGTGTTTCTCCATAGTCTATACCGCCTTGAGGAAACTGCCAGCTGTTGATACCCTTTCTTTTACATATTAATAATTTGCCTTCTTGGTTGGCAATTATTAGACCTACGTTCAACCTGTAACCATCTTCTTTCATATTTCTTAATTATGTTTACTTAGATCTATATTTTTATTTATGAGATATACAAAAATTAAGCTTAGTAGGATCAATAAAAGACTTGGACTTGATGCCATTACCCATTGACCCTCACTAGTAAAGTTATAGACTTTCGTTGAAAGAGTGTCGAAACCAACTGGCCTTAATAATAATGTTGCTGGCTGTTCCTTAATTGATTCAATAAAAACTATCATAATGCCTAGCAAAATTGCTGGCCTTATTTGTGGTAAATAAAAATTAATAAATGCTTTATATGAGTTTTTGGGATGCGTTTGTAATGCATTTTCAGATGACTTAGATATATTAGCTAAAGAAGAAGAAATATAATTAAAAGCAGGCGTCATAAATCTTAAGCTCAAGCAAAGAATCAGGCCCAAGATTCCATATAGAGTTATTGCAGTATTAAAAATTAAATCGAAAGATATTAGTAATCCAGCAGAAATTACAGAACCTGGTATAGCATAGCCTGAAGTAGATATTGAAATCATGGGTTTAAGATATCTTGTCTTTTTGTAGCTGAGTGCTAATGAGATAGCAAAAAATACGGTAAGAAGCGCAACAAATATTCCTATTGTTACTGAGTTAAGAAGTAACTTTAGATGCTCAAATAAATCAAAATATGAATTATCAAAATGCCAAAGGATTAATTGAATAAAAGGCATGCAAAAAACAAATGAAAAAATTAAAAAGCATGTTATTGTCGATAAATATTTACTAGCTATACCTAGTTCTATTTTCTCAAAGACCTCAGCGGTCTTTGGGGCTGTAGAATCAGATTTAGATCCAAAGTATTTACTTATAAATATTATAAATAAAACAAATATTAATAAATAACCTGCCAATCTAGCTGCAGAAAAATAACTCTGATAACCGAACCATGCGTCATAGATTCCTACTGTGAAAGTTTCGACATTCAAAGTACGAACTCCACCCAAATCAGATATTGTTTCAAATATTACCAAAGCCATACCTGCAAAAATTACAGGTTTTATTGAGGGAATAATTACTTTTTTTATTGCTGATAAATTATTGTCACCTAGGGATTTAGCTGCCTTAAAAATACTTAATCCAACATTTGATAGCTGAGCCTTGGTCAGCAAAAATATATATGGAAACAGCGCCATTGACATCACCAAAGAAGCGCCATATATATTTTTTATTGATGGTAGATTAATGCCTAACTGCCTAAGGTATTCAGAAACTGGACTAGCATACTCAAATATTCCAACAAAAATAAAAGCATAAACATATGCTGGAAAAGCTATTGAAAGACTAAGAGCCCAGCTAAAGAACTTATGCCCTGGAAATTTATAAAATGTAACCAAAATAGCAAGTGGAACAGCTATAAAGGCCGATAAGATTGCAGATCCAAAAGAAAGAATAACAGTATTAAAAAATAGTCCTGTTAGATAATCATTTGAGATATATGTTGTATCTATATCTTGAAAAAAAGCAAGAAAGAAGAATGCAATAAAGAAAAATAAGGCAAAAGCCAACCAAGGCAATGAGATATATGTCCATTCTTTTAAGTTTTGCATAAATTCAAATATTTAATCTAATGATTTTGGTTTTGATATAGATTTTTTACCTTTCATACCAGCCTCTTCAAGTAATTCCATTTGTGTATGCAGGCTTCCTTTGCCTTCTGTTAGCCTATTATGTGCAATTTCATAAGAGGCCATAGCATCCTGTAATTTCTCAGCTATATTTGAAAAAGCCTCTGAAAAATTAGAATATTTATCTAATAATAGACCAGCTCTATTTGATACTTCCTCAGCATGTTTTTGCTGCTTATCAACTCTCCACATATAGGCTGTCATTTTTAATATTGAAATAAGATGTATTGGCGTCATAAAAGCTATTTTATTTTCATTTGCAAACTCCTGAACACTCCAGTCATTAGATAAAGCCAAAGAAAGGGCAGAATCAATTGGTACAAATATAAAAATAAAGTCTGGTGATTCAATTGTTTCTATGTCTGCATAACCTTTATCAGAAAGCTGTTTTACATGATTTTTTATTGAGTTTATATGTTCTTTCAAAAAATTCTTTTTATCATCATCATTATCACTTCTCACATATCTTTCATATGCTGTTAGAGATACTTTTGAATCAATTATTATATTTCTTCCATCACTTAGTTTTATGACTGCATCAGGTCTGAGTTGACTACCATCTTTGCTTTTATAGCTTGGCTGAAGTTCATATTCTAGGCCTTCAACCAAACCCGCATCCTCGAGTGCTTTTTTAAGGATTTGTTCACCCCAATCTCCTTGTTGTTTTGTATCCCCTTTTAAAGCTTTTGTAAGGTTCTGTGCATCTTCTTGCATGCCAGATGTAGCATTAAGAAGATCTTCAATTTTTGCGTTAAATCTTTCGCTATTTTTAATGGCGATTGCTTTTTGTTGTTCGATACTTGTTTTAAGAATGTCTAAATCTCTTTGAAGTTGTTCTTTGTATGGTTTCCAGGTTTTATCAATTTCTTCTTTATTAGATTCGTTTAATTTTTTTGAAAATTCTTCAAATTCTGATTGCTTGTTCTTGTTATTAGCATTCCTATAAAAATAAAGCGCTGTTAAGCCAAAAAGAATAGTGGAAAAGCCCAAGACAACTGCTAAAAAACTATCCACCATGATCAAATCTCCTATAAAATATCACTTATATTATGCACCAAGAAATCATTACAAAGTTTAATTTACTAAAAGAAAAACAACTATCAATTGATATTACAAGAGGTAAACCAGATACAGACCAGTTAGATCTCTCAAATGAGCTATTAAATATCTCTATACCAACATACTCAGAAGATGATATCGACCTTAGGAATTACGGCGAGCCTTTTGGTATTAAGGAGGCTAGAAGACTAGGATCTGAATTGCTTGATGCCCCAATAGAAAATATTCTTGCAGGAGAGCAGTCGAGTTTATTATTAACCTATCAAACCGTTCTTTCAAATTTTCTTTTTGCTGATCCGGTACCATGGAAAAACCTTCAAAAACCAAAATTTATATGCCCCGTACCAGGATTTGATAGACACTTTATGATGCTTGAGGATTTTGGAATTGAGGCTGTACCAGTCCCTCTTAATCAAGATGGTATTGACTTAGATGCGTTCAAAGAAGTTTTAAAAGAAGATGGAGAATTTGTTGGTATTTTATGTGTTCCAAAACACTCAAATCCATCTGGAGATACTTACTCTGAAGAAAACTTAAAAAAAATGTTTGAAATAGGCTCAAAGATTTCTGATAAATTTCTTTTTCTTTTCGATAATGCATATTTAGTTCATGATTTTCTGCCTTCACCTGAGCAAAAACCTCTGTGGAAAATTGCCACAGAATCTGGAGTAGAAGATCAAACTGTAATCACCACTTCTTTTTCAAAGATTTCTTTTGGTGGTGGAGGCATTTCATTTATGGCGACATCAGGACATTCGTTAGATCTCATTAAAAAAGTTAGAACAACAATGATTATTTGCCCAGACAAAATAAACCAAAAGAGGCATGTAGAATTTTTTAAAAATCTTGATGGTGTGAAATCGCATATGAAAAAGCATGCTGATTTAGTTAGACCAAAGTTTGAAATAGCATATTCATATCTTGAAAAATTGCCCAAAGAATGTGGAGTTTTCTCCAAACCTACTGGTGGATATTTTATTACTTACTCTACTTCAAAACCCATTGCTACTAAAGTAGTGGAGTTATGCAAAGATTTGGGCGTATTGATAACACCTGCGGGTTCTACTTTTCCAAATAACAATGATCCTAAAGATAGCGTTATAAGGCTTGCTCCAACATATGTTTCAAAAGATGAGCTTGAAGTTGCAATGGAGGTTTTTACAACTTCTATTCAAGTAGCCCATTATGATATAGATATTTAATTTGTTACATTCTCATGTGGAACGTAGCAGTTTCCATCAAAGTGTGAAAATATTTTTCTAATATCAGGGTGATTTGCAGGACCATTTTTTAAATCATCAAGTAAGTTTTGCTCAGAAACATAAGCAATATAAAAAATTTCTTCATTCTCAGCAAATAAATGGTAAAAGGGTTGGTTTTTATCAGGCCTTATCTTTTTAGGTATTGCGTTATACCACTCATCAGTATTATTAAATACAGGATCTAAATCAAAAATAACACCTCTAAAGTCTAGGAATTTATGCTTAACAATATTTCCAATTGAAAACTTTGCTTCTACTAATTCTTGCATTATATTTATAACTTAAACCATTATTAGGAAAATGTCATGAGTGAAGATATTAAAGTTGTTACCACATATCAAATAGCTAACGTTGAGATAGCCGACCACATAGGGCTTGTTCAAGGTAGTACAGTCAGATCAAGAAATGTTGGGTCTGATATATTTGCTGGCCTTAAAAATCTTGTTGGTGGCGAACTGGTTGGGTATTCTAAACTTCTTAAAACTTCCAGGGATCAAGCATACGAAAGAATGATAGAGGATGCTAAGTCAAAAGGAGCCAATGCAATTTTAGGATTTCGATTTCAAACATCAACTGTTGCTCAAGGAGCCTCTGAAATCTTAGCTTATGGAACCGCTGTAAAAATTAAATAGGAAATATTATGAATAAAACAGAAAAAGTAGCTCTTAGAGAGTCGATTATAGTTGTCATCATGGGAGCAGTTATAAATTTTCCATTACAAACCTATCTTCTTTGGTTGACGATAGATAATTGGCAGTGGTCAAACCCATTAAAAATATCTATATTTATTCAAATAATAATAACTGTTGTAGCACTTATTCGTGTATATACAATTAGAATGAGATTCCAAAGAGGAAAATTTTAGTTAAATATTATTCTTCTTTATTATGATGTTTATGTTTCTTTTTCTCTGCCATCATTCTCATTTTCATTCTTTGAGCAATCATGTCTTTACAGAAGACATCATATACTTCTGAATAATTAGCAGCCAACTCAGCGATTAAAGAAACTTCTAACCATTTTTCTTCATTTTCTGGATTTGCTTCTATTTCTTTCCAAATCCCATCACTTAAAGCTAGCAAACCACCAATACCATCTTTCATTTCCTTGCATTCTTTAAAATCCATAAGGTGATTTGGATGATCAGCAAATCTTTCTTTAGCAGATTTTTCTGAGGATTTATGACCATCAGCAACCATCCCTATAGACACAAATACCCCAATAATTAACAACAAATTTCTCATATTTCTCCCTTAAATTAAGTTTACATATATTAGATTACATTTTTTAAAAAAAAGATCAAAAAAATCTTTACATTTAAATTTAAGTATTCATAATGCGCCGATATTCATACTAATGAACATATTCTGAATGTTTATTAGTATGAATATTTTAGAAATTATCCAAATTTTAAGTGTTTTTTTCGGTACATTAATTGCCGCACCTCTAGTTGTGTCTAAAAAAGCTAAGAAGAGAATGATCGGATTGCTTGCGGTAATTGCTGGGAGTTTTTTTGCAATTATTGTTCAGTTATATTTAGGTTTATATTATTTCGTATTTGCCAATGCTTTTTGGCTACTTAATGCTTGCAATGGTATTAAAAAGATAGCTAAAACTAAAAGAAAAAAATCTGTTAATTTTTAAAATCATCAAAATCAAGTATATGAATGCCGCTATCAGTATTATTCATTTTTGATACAAGAGAGTTTGCAACATTTGAGGCATGCACATTTCTATACTTTTTTAAGGGACCAATCATCAAATGACCTAAAATATTTGTAATATTTTCAAATACTGATATTAAAACTGAGATCTCCTCATTCTTTCTTTTACCTAACAAATGACTTGGCCTTGCTATTACTACTTTTTCAAAACTCATAGCAATTATTTCTTTTTCTATTCTTTCTTTTGTATTCAGATAAACATTTCTTGATTTTTCATTTGCGCCTATTGCAGAAATCAGTCCTATTGATTTTGCACCTAATTTTTTGGCGTAAATTGCAATATTCTTAATGCAATCAAAATCAACTTTTTCAAAATCTTTTCTTTTTTCTTTTTTTAGATATATAAGATCAAATAGTGAAAGTTTTTTTCCAATTGCTATATAGACCTCATCGATATTATTTAGTTCGTCTAATTCATCAAGACTATTAAAATCAGTTACCACTTGTTTAAGATGCGTTTTTTCTTGAAGTTTATTTCTCAAGAGCAAAGTTAACTCTGAATTCCCGTCATCTAATACATCTAATATATGCCCACCTACTAGACCCGAGGCTCCAGCCAAAAGAATATTTTTACTCATTATTTATATTTTGGATTTCTTCAATAATTTCATGAACAGTCTTAGATCCATCAACAACATGCTCTGAAAACTTTTCATACAAAGGCCTTCTTTCATTATAGATATCTGATATCGACAGTCCATCTGGAACGGCTAAACCTCTTTCTTGCCCCGCATCAATTCTTTCAACAATAGTCTCTAGAGGAGTATTGATATAAATAATTTTAGAAAAAGATTTCAAGTGCTTCATTGAAAGGCCTGAATAAACTGCACTGCCACCTGTTGAAATTATTTCAGTTGATGAATTAAGAGCAAGAATTACTTCTTCTTCAGCTGATCTAACATGCTCATAGCCAAATTTTTTCTTGATATTTTCTAGGGACATTTTAAATTTATTTTCTATTAGATGATCGGTGTCTATAAAGCTAAGATTAAATTTTTTTGAAATAGCAGCACCAATTGTGGATTTTCCACAGCCCGCCATACCTATGAGGCTGATATTATTCATTTTTAAATGATGATGGATATGTGACATGTTGCTTTAGGTTGTCACCAATCTCATACCATGGCGCTTTTGATCCAACAAAGACATGGTGAGCTTTTGGTAGTTCTGGATCTCCATTTATAACACCAACTGAAACATAATATTTATCAGATTTAGTTTCATCCAAAAACATTATATTAGAGCCACATGTATCACAAAATACACGCCTACAAAGCTCAGATGAGGAATAGGACTTAATATTTTTCATCCCAGAGGAATATCTAAAAGAAGATTTATCCACTTCAATAAAACTTCCGAATGCAGATCCGTGACATCTCCTGCACTGAGAACAATGACAATGTGAAAAGTATTTAATTTTTTGAGTAATTTCAAAAGAAATTTTTTTACACTCACAATTTCCATTAAGTTTATCCATTTTTACTAAACTCCTGAGTAGCTTTAATAAGTTCATGCGTGATTTCCTTTTCAAAAGCACTATGGCCTGAGGAGGGCGCAATAATCAATTCTGCCTCTGGCCAATTTTTTGATAACTCCCATGCAGTCTCCATCGGACAAACAATATCGTATCTTCCTTGGATTATTTTTGTAGGTATATTTCGAATCTTATCAATTGAGTCAATGGAAATTAGTTGATTTTCATTCTCTAAAAAACCTTTATTAATAAAATAATGATTTTCAATAAGTGCAAATGCCAAAGCAAATTTTGATTCAGAGTAAGATGAAATCATTTCTGGTTTATGACTTAATGTACTTACAGAACCTTCCCATTTAGACCAAGCTACTGCAGCTTCCATCTTCTTCTTATCATCATCGCCTGTAAAGATTTTGTAATATGCATCCATTAAGTCATGTCTATCTTCTTCTTTAATAGGCTTTAAAAATCCTTCCCAGGCTTCTGGAAATATTCTGCTAGCCCCGTCTTGATAAAACCACCTTAACTCTTTATCTCTCAACATAAAGATACCCCTAAGAACCAGCTCTGAGACTGAACTAGGATATGTTTGAGCATAGGCTAGAGAAAGTGTACTTCCCCATGATCCTCCAAAGACAAGCCATTTTTTAATTTCTAGTTTCTCTTTAAGTCTTTCAATATCTTCTACTAAATCCCATGTTGTATTATTTTTTAAACATGCATGAGGCTTACTTCTCCCACAACCTCTTTGATCAAATATCACAATTCTAAATGCTTCTGGATTAAAAAATCCTCTTACCTTTGTGCTACCTCCACCACCTGGCCCTCCATGAAGAAAGACAGCAGGTTTCCCATTAGGATTTCCACATTCTTCATAATAAATCTCGTGTCCATCGATCTCCAAATAACCTGTTGAATAAGGCTCAATATTTTCGAAAAGTGTTTTTATTTCGCTCACGATATAAGCATTTTTTCAGTGATATCCCATAATTTAGATGCCTCATCAGTGTCTATAGCCCAGTCAGCTACTCCAAAATATCTTTGAAGAGATTCATCTATCTCATTTTTTCTTTTTGCAACATCACAATCTTCACAAAAGACACCGCCAATATTTTCCAGGCTTGGACTAGTTGCACACCACAAACTTGTAGATGCTCCTTGGCTGGTTGTTTTAAAGAAATTCTTGGCCATCTCTGATGGTGATCCATCTTCATCCATCCAACCTAGAGCTACCATTTCTGCATTTTCAAGATGACGCTGAAGAGGAGTAATAATGCCGCCCGGATGAACGGAATAACCAGACACACCCTTATCTATCATTCTTCTATGAAACTCAATTGCAATTAATGAAGATGCTGTTTTAGATTGACCATACGCCATCCACTTATCATATGGATTATTATGAAAATGAATATCGTCCCAAAGTATTCCGGTAAGAGAATGTGCTGAGGATGAAAGACTGACAAATCTGGCACCATCATTTTCAGCCATGGTATTCATTAGCTCTTTTGTAAGCAAAAAGTGACCAATGTGATTTACAGCAAACTGACTTTCCCATTTATTTCCTATTCTAGTTTCAGGACAGGCCATAATTCCAGCATTGTTAATTAATAGATCTAAATTACTAAAGCTTTCTTTAAAATCATCTGTAAATTTTTTAACGGAATTT
>CACECP010000005.1 GCA_902558095.1 uncultured SAR86 cluster bacterium
ATTCTTGCTGATAAAAATGTTCTCTTTTCGAAATTTCAATCATTCGGGAAGATCCACCCTCTTTTCGCCAATTAAAATCCCAAAAACTAACATCCTCATATCTTGCTGCAGATCTATGGCCAGAGTCATTAATTTGATTCATGTCTTTCCATCTGGAAATTCCTAATGTGGTAGCAAATACATTAAATCTATTTTCATAAGCAAATAATGCAGATCTTTCAAATCTCATATCAAAGCATTTTGTGCATCTTTCTCCTCTTTCTGGTTCATCCTCCAGACCTTTAACTCTATCGAACCAATTGTCTTTATCATAGTCACCATCAATACATTCAAAACCAACTTTCTCGCAAAATCTTCTATTTTCATCTTTTCTAATTTCGTACTCGTCAATAGGATGAATATTTGGATTATAAAAATATACTGTAGTCTTAATATCTGAGGCAGCAATTGCCTCTATAATTTCTCCAGAGCATGGAGCACAACAGCTATGTAATAAAAGCCTATCTTCATCATTTGGTAGCTGAAGTTCAGGCCGCTTGTAATTATCTAATTTATACTTTTCACTCATTATTGGCGTAAATTGAATTTGCTAGTATTGCTTCTTCAAGATCATTATAACTATCAAAAGAATCAATTTCAGGATGCAATGATGATATTTTCAATGGAGCATTCATAAAGAAACCTTTATCTGCTATCTCAAACATTTGAATATCATTATGAGAATCACCTGCCGCAAAACACCTGTATCCCATTTCTTTAAAAAATGAAATTGCTTGATGTTTTGCCTTTGGATGTCTAAGTTTATAAGAAATAATTTCATCATTTTTTACTTCTAAAGTATGACAAAGTAAAAAAGGAAATCCTAATTTTTGCATTAAAGGTTTTGCAATATCGTGAAATGTATCTGAGAGTATAACTACTTGAAAATTTTTCTTTAAGTTCGAAACAAAATCTAAAGCACCTGGTAAAAGTTCAAGCGATGCTGCAGCATTCTGAACATCAGATAGTTTAATACCTTTTTTGGACATAATTTCTAACCTCATATCCATAAGCTTTTCATAACTTGGTATATCTCTGGTTGTTTGCCCTAATTCTTCTATACCGGTGTTATTAGCAACTCTTTCCCAAATTTCAGGGGTAAGTGTTCCCTCCATATCTAAACATACTATTTCCATAATTTACTCATTTTTAATCCCATATGGAACATGACCAGATGTAGTGTTATCTAATGCACCCATAATATGCTTTTTTTGATCATCAAAGAAGATATCTGCATCAAAAGATTCAAGAAAATTACTTTTTGACATGCCGCCTAAAAATAGTGACTCATCAATTCTAACACCCCATTCTCTCAATGTTTTTATAACTCTTTTATCTGAAGGTGCCGATCTTGCTGTTACAAGTGCTGTTCTGATTGGACACTCATTAATTGCAAAATCATTTTGAATTTTATTTAATTCAACTAAAAATGATTTAAAAGGGCCTTCTTTTAAATTTGTCTTTGCATTGGCCTCGTTCTCTATAAATGCTTTAAGCCCTTTTTCATGATAAATTTTTTCGGAATCATCTGAGAATATTACTGCATCTCCATCAAAAGCTATTTTTAATAAGTCTGATTTTGATTCTTTATGATTTTCGACAGACCTTGATATGATAGTTGCAGCGGCAACATCACTCTCAATTGCAAGTTTTACATCTTCTATGCTGCTAGATAAAAATAAATGAACACCAAAGTCCTTTACATATCTATGAGGACTTTCGCCACCACAAAATGCCGCCCTTGATATATTTAAATTGTGATCTTCAATTGAATTTCTTATTCTCAACCCAGTATCAGATGTATTTCTTGATAAAAGAATAACTTCTACTCGATCTGAATTTTCATATAGTTTATTTATTTTTAAAATCTTTTTTACTAGATTAAAAGCTTCTCCAGGATCGAGAGTATTGTTCTCATTCTCAATCTGATAGTCCTGATATGACTTTAAGCCCTGTTTTTCATATATTTCGTGGCTTTCATCGAGATTAAAGAGAGCTCGTGAAGAGATTCCAATTATTAATTTAGATATTTTATTATTCATAATTATTGAAAATATATTATATTTAGTATTATACTGTACATATATTCAGTATATTTATTATTATGAAAGAAATAACCTCACAACAACAAAGAGTATTAGATTGTATTCAAATTTACATAAATAAAACAGGTTTTCCTCCTACTAGAGCAAATATCTGCAAAGAGTTAGGTTTTAAGTCGCCAAATTCTGCAGAAACTCATCTAAGAGCTCTTGAGAAAAAAGGGTTTATTTCAATTGAAAGTGGAGCTTCAAGAGGAATATCAATAATAAATAATCAAGAACATATATCAAACAATAATGAGTATCCTGTCATTGGCCTTGTCGCAGCTGGTTCGCCTACTTTGGCTGAAGAAAATATTGAAAGAACAATAAATTGTCCCAATTCATTTTTTGAGTCAAGTTTTGATTATTTTTTAAAAGTAAAAGGCCTTAGTATGAAAGATGCAGGAATTATGGAAGATGATTTAATTGCTGTTAAGAAAACAACTGATGTAAGAAATGGTGATATTGTTGTAGCAAGGCTTGATGATGAGGTAACTGTTAAATTCTTTAAACGAAAATCTCCAAAAATAATCGAGTTAGAACCAGCAAATGAAGAATTCGAAAATATTACTATTAATCTTGAGCGTGATGAACTTCATATTGAGGGAAAAAGTATAGGTTTATTAAGAAAAAACTAATGGATAGTGGTTTGCTTCTTTGAAAACTCTTCTCTTTGCTTATCAAAAAAATCATCCAAATCACTAACATTGCCACTTACACTTTCTATACCAGCTCTAATCATCTCTTTTGCTACTGTAAGTTCTTGACCTTGAAGAAAATCTTTAGATTCTTTTGAAAATTCTATCTTTACAATAGGATTATCATGATCATCGGACCTTCTTAAAACAATACTTCCGTCAGGTAGTTGTGCCAATTCTAGATAATTTGAAGTCTTTTTCATATATTCCTTAAGCTTAACACTCATCAAGAGTTTTGCGAAGCAACTCTTTAAATGCTTTATACCTATCTATTATTAAATTGAATTTTTTCAAGTCATTTATCTCAGAAGTAGTTATTAAATTCTTGTTATCTTCTCTAAAAAAAATACTTTTAGATTTTTCTAAAATGCTAAATAGCCCTTCCGATGATAACTCTTTCGTAATAATATTTCTGAGAGCGATTGAGTTTGAAAGCTCTTTCCATTTATATAAATAATTCAAATGCTCTATGGGTTTCAAATCAATTGTAGAATTATCATATATATCGTCTGCAAGGTAAGACAAGCTTTTTTCAACGCAAACAATAAATATTAATTCTTCACTATTATTTATTAATGATTTGCCCAAAATTTCTTGAGAAATATCAAGATAAAGGTTAGATAGTTCTATGTTTTTCACTAACTTTTTAGTTTTTCAACCCATTCACCATTGGAGAATGTTGCAGTCCATTTTGTTTTCTTTCCATCTTTTTCAGAAGCAACATAATGAACATCATCAGTACGATTATATCTGATAACATACGGATTCCCATCTTTGTCTTTTAAAGGAGCATCAAGTAAATACAAGTGCTTATCTTTATCAGGCAAAAATCGGCATGCATTTTGAAGTTCTTCTTTCAAATCTTTAATTTCGTTTACCTTTGGAGCTCTAGTTTCTCTATTCTTAGGATATTGGCTAGCAGCTAAAAACAATCCTTTCATACTATCTCTAAGTAAATAATGATCCTCACATTTTACGCACTTTAAATCAAAAAGCTCTATTGGTTCCATTGTTAATGGTTTAGGTTCTCCATTTCTTTGCAATGCTCTTGTGGCTCCACAATTATCATTTAAACATCCAAAATACTTTCCAAATCTTCCAGTCTTAAGTTGCATGTCAGCCCCACATTTATGACATTCAAGGGTTGGGCCATCGTATCCTTTAAGTTTAAATTGACCTTCTTCAATTAAATATCCATCACAGTCTGGGTTTTTGCCACAAACATGAAGTTTTCTTTTTTCATCAATAAGATAGTTATCCATACTGGTGTCGCACTTAGGACATCTTTTCTTAATTAAAAGATTTTCTGCTTCTTCAGTATCATCTATGCTGATGGCCTCATCACCTGATATCAAATTTAGTGTCTCTTTGCATTTATCATCTCCAATATTTTGATATCCTGAGCATCCCAAAAAAACACCATTTGAGGAATTTCTAATTACCATATTAGCTTTTTCACATAACGGGCATGTGACATCAGTTGCAGTTGGTTGATTTCCTCTCATGCCATTTTCATTTGAGGCTGAAATTAGGTCTTTTTGAAAAGCGCTATAAAAATCATCTAAAACATTTCGCCAATCAAGTTCTCCTCTGGCTACTCTGTCTAAATTATTTTCTAAGTTGGCTGTAAATTCATAATCCATAATGTCATCAAAACTTTCTATCAATCTCTCAGCAACAATGTGTCCTATTTTTTTTACAAAAAATCTTCTATTTTGAATTTCAACATATCCTCTATCTTGTATAGTAGAAATAATATTTGCATATGTTGATGGTCTGCCAATGCCTTTCTTTTCTAATTCTTTTACAAGAGCTGCTTCTGAATATCTTGAGGGTGGTTTCGTGAATTTCTGATCAAGATTTACGCTACTTAGATTAAGAATCTCTCCTTCTTCAAGAGGAGGCAAAATATCATCATTATCTGATTTAGAGGATTGATAAATCTTTGTGTATCCATCAAAAACAACCTCTCTTCCTTTGGCTGAAAAAGTGTATTCAGAAATATTAATTTTTGCTGATGTAGATAAATATTCTGCATCTGGCATTTGACAAGCAATATATTGCTGCCAGATTAGTTGATAAAGTCTTTTTTCTTCCTCTGTTTGATTCATAAGATCATCTGCAGTCATGTATGCGTTGGTCGGCCTAATGGCTTCATGAGCCTCCTGAGCATTTTCAGTACTAGAATAAATCCTGGGAGCATTGGTTAAATAGCTTTCACCAATTCTTTCTGCAATAAAATTTCGAGCATCTTGAATTGACTCCTTACTAAGACTTGGAGCATCAGTCCTCATATAAGTAATATGGCCAGCTTCATAAAGTTTCTGAGCAACTCTCATTGTCCTTTTAACGTTAAAACTTAATTTTGTACTTGCAGCTTGTTGAAGTGTTGATGTTATAAAAGGAGCTCTTGGTTTTGTTTTTACTGGTTTTTTGGTTATTTCATCTATATTTAAAGTTGATGTTTTAATTAATGATTCTATCTTTTTTGCTTCATCTTCTTTTAACAAAGGATCTGATTTTTTTCTATTTAAGTAAAAAGGAATGCTTAGCTGATGTTTCAACAAGTTCATAGAAACTTCCCAAAATTCTTCTGGTATAAACTCTTGAATCAATCTTTCTCTCTCATCTAAAACTCTCAAAGCAACAGACTGTACTCTTCCAGCTGAAAGACCTCTAGCAATTTTTTTCCACAATAAAGGAGATAACTCAAATCCAATTACTTTATCTAAGAACCTTCTTGCTCTATAAGCTTTAACTAAATCTAAATCTATATCTTTTGGATCATTGAAAGAATCAACGATTGAAGATTTTGTAATTTGATTAAACCTTACTCTGGAATACTCATATTTTTCTGGACCAAGAGCCTCTTTAAGATGCCATGCTATAGCTTCACCCTCTCTATCAAGATCAGTTGCAAGATATATATGCTCGACACTCTTTGCAGCCTTTTTTAATGATTTAATAACTTTTTCTTTTTCTGGAATTATTTGCCAGTCAGCAGTCCAGCCATTATCAGGATCTATTCCCATTCTTCTTATAAGCCTATTTCTATCATTAATAGTTTTGAGTCTTAGCTTTTCCTCTGGGGAAATATCTTTAGGAATTGATGCTCTTTTAGTGTTTGGTGAGGCTTTTTTTGGAAGATCTCTTATGTGACCAACACTTGATTCAACAATAAAATCAGACCCTAAATACTTTGAAATAGTTTTTGCTTTTGCTGGAGATTCAACTATTACTAATGATTTTGCCATCTTTTACGCACTTCCCTTTTTATGAATATCATTAAAATAACCTGATATGCAAGATAAATTTAAAAATAATTTATTTTTCTAATCTTATTTAATATTATTTTTAAGTTATCAATTCCGCTTATTTCATTCCATAAAAATAATATCGAAGATTTTGTATAAATAACTTCAAATAAACTATCAGAAACATCCTCAAGTTGTTTTTTTATGCTTTCAAAACTTTCAGAATATTTTAATTTGACAGGAGAATACAAGATTAATTGATTTTTGTCTCTAATAAAATGAGCTTCTTTTAAATTTGTTTCATTTTTTATTTGATAGTATGCAGTAAAAGAATTTTCATTTTTAAATTCATTTTTACCATATAAAGTTGATGAAATTTTACAACCTAATAATTTAGACTCCATTCGAATTTTTGAAATTTTTTTTGAAGATTTGGATGGCATTGCCAATGATATAGAGCCAACCAACAATAAAATCGCAATAGAAAATACGATATATTCCATACTAATTATTTAAAACTTCGGTTATTAAATTTGGTCCTTTTAAAATAAAGCCTGTATAAATTTGAACTAGGCTTGCACCAGCATTAATTTTTTCATTAAAGTCTTCTTTTGATAGAACGCCTCCCACCCCAATTAGCGGTATATCTTTTGATTTAGATTTAATAAAAGACAAGCGTTGAGTCGATTTATTCATTATTGGTTCTCCGGATAAACCTCCATCGATTGATTTAATTTTTTCATTCACAAGCATTGATTTATCAATTGTTGTATTTGTTGCAATGATTCCTGATAGTGAAGAATTTTCTATATGCGTAATTATATTAATTATTGTTTTGTCTGATTCATCTGGAGAAATCTTTAAAAAAATAGGTTTGATTATATTCAAATCTTTTATACTCTTATCAATTGCATCAATTAACAAAGTCAAGTTTTCTCTATTATGCAGATCTCTTAAATTTGGTGTATTTGGAGAGGATATGTTGATAGTAATATAGTCAGCATACTTGTTAACCTTCTCGAGACAAACTATATAATCATTAATCCTTTGATCACCAATTGAATGTTTATTTGCCCCTATATTTACTCCTAAAATTCCTTTGTAATTTCTCCTTTTTAAATTATTCACTAAGTAATCAACGCCTTTATTGTTAAAGCCAAGTCTATTAATAATTGAATTTTCTTTGTAATTTCTAAAAACCCTCGGCTTTGGATTTCCTGATTGAGCTAGAGGTGTAACTGTTCCGACCTCTAAAAATCCAAATCCAAGCTCACCCAGTGCATCAATATAATCGCCATTTTTATCAAGACCTGCTGCAGTTCCAAGTCTATTTTTAAAATTCATTCCCAAAAAAATTATATTTTCATCTTGATATGTTTTATTGTAAATTAGTTTCAAAATTTTAAGTTTATGAAGTAATTTTAAAGAATTTAGAGAAAAAGAATGGGCTAATTCAGGTGGTAATAACTTAAAAAGTTTAAGAAAAAAACTCAAATAATTTCCTTTATAATTTTTTTAATATCCTTGCTGATTGATTTATCTTTCAAAGCGAGTGCAATGGTAGCATGAACAAATCCCTTTTTACTACCACAATCATATTTTTCACCTTCGTACATTCTTGCATACACTTCTTCCTCTTCTAAAAGAGCTTTTATCGCATCAGTTAATTGTATTTCTCCAGATTTATCAAATTTGGTTGTTTTTAAAAACTTAAATATAGTTGGTTTAAATATATATCTTCCACAAACTGCTATATCAGACGGAGCATCATCTAAGGATGGTTTTTCTACTATATCCTCAATTTGTATCGACTTATTTTTAATTACTCCTGGGCTTATTACTCCATATTTGTGAACATCTTCTTTGCTTACTTTATTGACAGCAATAACAGACGAGTTTGTTTCTTGATGTGAGTTTAATAATTGATCTAAACAAGACTCTGCAGAAAAGAATAAATCATCTGGTAACAAAACTGCAAAAGTATTTTCTCCTACGAGCTCTTCGGCATGAAGAATGGCATGCCCCAAACCTTTTTGCTCTTTTTGATCGATATAGTGAAATTTAATTCCACTAAAAATTTCAGGATTTAATTTTTTAATCATTTCAATCTTGCCTGAATTTTTAAGCCTGTCCTCAAAATTTATATTTTTATCAAAATGCTTCTTTATAGAATATTTTTCTGGGCTAGTAATAAAGATTATTTCATCAACTCCAATATTTATTGCTTCCTCAACAGCATATTGAATCAGAGGCTTGTCTATAATTGGGAGCATCTCTTTTGGAATTGCTTTTGAAGCAGGCAAAAATCTTGTTCCAAGCCCTGCAACTGGAAGTACGGCTATTTTAACCATATTAATATAATTTTTTCATAAAATTTCTGTATATCATAGCAAACAAAATGCCTGAGACTAAGCCACCTAAATGTGCAAAATTTGCAACTTTACCAAAACCAAAAAGATCAAGTATTCCCATAAAACCTAATATCAACCATATAACCATAAATAAATATAAAGCAGGAGGTAGTCCATATCTATCAAATTTAGATTCCATTTCAATAATCATACAAAATCCAAGCAGGCCATATATAACACCAGAAAGTCCTCCAAAAAGGTGTGGTCCTTGTGAATAATATTGAAAAAAATTACTTAAAATTGATGAAATAATTACAATTAAGACAAAAGTTATCCTGCCATCAATCATTTCAATTTTTTCACCCAAAACATAAATCCATAAACAATTAAAGGCAAGATGAGCAATTGAAAAATGCATGAAAATTGGACTTATTAATCTCCACCATTCACTCTCTTCTAAATAGGTGTAATTGAAGGCTGAATAACCTTTAGTAAAAGTGAGTATCTCTATAACATCATAATTCGAACCAAAATTAGAAAATATTGAAATAGCAACTGCAATTACTATTAATGGGATATATAAATTTCTAGATACTTTCAAGTTAATTTTTTGAAATATTTAGACTCCAGCCTAATTTTTCTCTACAAGCCTCAAAAAAGTCATTATCTTTGGGATGAACAAGTTTCAGTGTTTTTTTCATTTTAGATATTGCTATTTTTACTCCATACGGAACATCAATATCGTCCTGTCCATCAACACAAATTTTGGCATTATCATTTGGACCTTCAAATAACTCAACCACCACACTCTCGTCAGAAGAAATTATAAAAGGTCTTGAAGACAGGCTTTGTGGTAGCATCGGGAGTATTGTCCAAACATCAAGACTGGGATGAATAATTGGCCCTCCTGCTGATAGAGAATAAGCAGTTGATCCTGTTGGAGTTGCTATTATTAATCCATCAGATCTTTGCTCATAAACAACTCTATTATTTACATTTAGTCTGTACCTCATGAGCTGTGCATATGCTCCAGAATGAACAACAACTTCGTTTAGGCCATAAATTTGACTTCCATTAAATTCTGCTGAAACTAGATTTCTTTCCTCAATCTTGTAATTACCTTCAAGTATATCTTTGATAGCCATATCAAAATTACTTACTTTTATATCTGTCAAAAATCCAACGTTTCCCATGTTCACACCCAATATTGGAATTTCATGCTCAAGATATTCCCTTGCTGAGTTTAGTAATGTCCCGTCACCACCAAATACAATTATTAGGTCAACCTTATTAACAAAATCTTTATATTTTAAAGCACTAACTTTTTCATTTTTATATGCAAAAGACTCATCAATATATAAATTGATGTTATTACATGAAAGTGATGTAATTAAGGTTTCAAGAGTTTTATCATCAAAGTCTTGAATAATGCTTTTTTTTATAAAAATTCCAATATTTTTAAACATAACTTGAATTATACCCTTATTAAAAGGGACTATTAATAAGCTTAATCAAATACACAATACTCGAAAAATTAAATATGACATATAATATTCGAGAAAAATAATAAAACTACCTTAAATATGAATGATTTAAATAAATTTCGTGAAAGTACTAAAAAATGGCTAGATGAAAATTGTCCCCCATCAATGAGAAGTGGAGCTGATCCAAGCATACCAATTGATGAAGTCTGGGGAGGCAGAAATGCTAAATATAAAAATCCTGAATCCAAGCTATGGTTAGATAGAATGGGTGAAAAAGGATGGACCATGCCAACAGTTCCTAAGGAGTATGGCGGTGGTGGACTCACAAAAGAAGAAGTAAAGATATTAAATGAGGAAATGTTTCTTATTGGGGCTAAAGCCCCTTTATTGAGTTTTGGTATATGGATGTTGGCTCCTGTCCTTCTGGAATATGGAACTGAAGAGCAGAAGAAAGAGCATCTTCCAAAAATTATAAAAGGTGAAATTAGATGGTGTCAGGGTTATTCCGAACCTGGTTCTGGATCAGATCTTGCAAGCCTGGCAACAAAAGCAGAAGATACAGGTACTAATTTTCTTGTTAATGGACAAAAAGTATGGACATCATATGCCGATAAGGCAGATTGGATTTTTGCACTTGTAAGGACTGGACCAAAAGAACCAAAGCATGATGGAATCAGTTTTCTCCTGATTGATATGGAAACTAAGGGAGTGAGCACAAAGCCAATAACTTTGATTTCAGGCAAATCGCCTTTTTGTGAAACTTTTTTTGATGACGTTAAAGTTCCTAAAAAGAATCTTATAGGCGAACTGAATGCAGGTTGGACGATAGCAAAAAAACTACTTCAACATGAAAGAGCTTTTATATCTAATTTTGGTCTAGCTGCAGGCATGGGAAGCAGTAAAGATGTTGTTTCAATTGCTAAAAAACATCTTGGTGAAGAGAATGGCAAAATTAAAAATACTTTTTACAGATCTGAAATTTCTTCACACAAAATTAAAGAGCATGCATTTGGATTAACTTTAAAACGAGCTGGAGATGAGGGAGGTAAAGCAAGTGCAACTGCTTCAATGTTTAAGTTATATGGAACAGAGCATAATAAAAAACGACATGAATTAATGGTTGCAGCATCTGGTATTAATGGAGTTGCATGGGATGGAGATGAATTTGAAGATGATGATAAAAACTTAACTAGAGCATGGTTAAGAACTAAAGGAAATTCAATTGAAGGAGGGACTTCTGAGGTTCAATTAAATGTTATATCTAAAAGAGTACTTGGTCTCCCTACTCAGTAATAAAAATGAAATTAGTTTTAACAGAAGAAGAACAGTTTTTAAAGGATACTGCTAAAAACTTTGCTGATGAAAGATCTCCAATAACTCATTTTAGAGCTCTAAGAGATAACAATGATCCACTTCTATGGGATAAAGATTTATGGAGTGAAATGACCAAATTAGGATGGCCAGGGATATTGATACCAGAAGATTATGGTGGCTCTAATTTTGGTGTAACTGGTATAAGTGTTATTTTGAATGAATGTGCTAAAACTCTGACTCCCTCTCCATTGTTCGCTACTGGAGTTATAGGCGCATATTCAATTACAAATTATGGTACTGAAAAACAAAAAGAATTTTATCTTCCAAAGATTGTAAACGGTGAATTAACTACCGCTTTAGCTATAGATGAATCGAGTCATCACAATCCAGCTGATACAGAAATAATTGCTAAAAAACAAGGTTCTAGTTTTATTATTAATGGCAAAAAGACCTTTGTAATTGATGGAGCAAGTGCAGATTTAATAATTCTTCTGGCTAGAACTTCAGGAATCAAAGGCGATATGACAGGACTAACCTTATTTTTAGTCGATGCAAATTCTAATGGAATAGATAGAAGAAAACTCGATATGGCAGATTCTAGAAATTACGCCAATATAAATTTTAAAAATGTGGAAATACCTGACTCTGATATCTTAGGAGATCTTGAAACAGGTGGTGAAACTATAGAAAACATTCTTGATATTGGAAGAATAGCAATGGCATCTGAAATGCTAGGAAATGCAGAAGCGGCCTTTGAAACAACATTAGATTATTTAAAGCAAAGAAAACAATTTGGAGTTCTTATTGGTTCATTTCAAGCACTTCAACATAGAGCTGCAGAAATGTTTTGTGAAATAGAGCTTACAAAATCTTCTGTTATGGGAGCTATGAAAGCTGCAGATGAGGGATCTAATGAATTACAGAGGTTATCAAGCTTAGCAAAGACTATGGCTGGTGAAACTCTTCATTTGGTTTCCAATGAGGCAGTCCAAATGCATGGTGGTATAGGAGTCACAGACGAATATGATATTGGCTTCTTTCTTAAGAGAGCAAGGGTTGCTGAGCAAATATTTGGAAGTTCAAAATATCATACTGAAAGGTATGCCAATCTTAGTGGTTTTTAAAAATTCAAACTAATATGAATATTATTAAATCTAATTTAATTGGGTTTATAACGTTCATATTAATAATTGTTAATCTAACAATTGGATTTGGCATATTGGCTATTGTAAATATCCCCAGAATTATTATTCCATTTAATGCTTTTAAGATTGCTTTAAGTAAATTTTCTAATGTTCTAGGTGACTTAACCGTATATGGATTAAAACTTATCATGTTGTTGATGCATGGAAATACTATTCAAGTAACTGGTAATGAGGATGGTTTTGATAAATCAAAGTGGTATATGGCTATGTCAAATCATCAATCATGGGCTGATATTTTTGTATTATTGGTAACAGCAAACTATAAAATTCCATTACTTAAATTTTTTATGAAAAAAGAATTAGCATGGATTCCTTTTATATTTCTAGCCAATAAAACTCTTAACATGCCTTTTGTAAATAGGCATTCTAAGAAAGCTATCGAAAAAAATCCTTCACTTAGATTTAAGGATTATGAAAATACATTAAAATCATGTAAAAGATTTCTAAGATGTCCTTCCACTATTTTTAGTTATGCAGAAGGAACGAGATTTACAAAAGAGAAATATAAAAATCAAAACTCAACTTATAAAAATTTACTAATTCCTAAAACTGGTGGTATGGCAACGGCTTTATCTGCAATGCCAAAGATAGATACATTGGTAGATTATTCTGTAGTCTATAAAAGTAATAAAAGAGGAGCATGGTCATTCCTTACAGGTGAAATGAAAGATGTAAAAGTATTAATAAAGAAACATAAAATTCCTGAAAATCTTAAAGGAAAAAATTATTCAACTGACAGTCAATATAGAAAAGATTTTAAAAAATGGATTGAAGAAATTTGGGTTCAAAAAGATGCAGAAATTGAAAAATTAAAGCTCTAATTCTTCTTTATTAACAACCCATCCATTAGTATCAACATATATCCAATAACCAGGTTCTATATGGGCATTTCCTATTTTAATTGGTACGTCTTTTTCTCCAATTCCCTTTGATTTATCAGTTTTTTTTGGAAAAGAATTAAAAGCATATATGCCAATATTAATATTTTTAATAACTTCAATATCTCTGATATAACCATTGGTAATAATACCAGCCCAATTATTTTCAAATGCAGTTTGAGCAATTTGATCTCCAACCATTGAACATAATTCTGATCCTGTATGACTAATGCATAAAACTTTTCCTTCTCCATTATTTTGAACTAATTCTTTTACAACGCTATTAGAATGCTCACATTTTGCAGTATGAATCTGGCCATAAAATTTATTTATTGCTCCATAAGAATTAAGAAATAATTCTCCAATTTGAATCTCATTATTTTCATCACAAATATCAGGCACTGTAAAATCTTTCATAATGAATATTTTAATTCATTCTAAATTTAAAGTAAGTAATATAAACTATGATTAAAGGTTTTTAGGGAGCAATTATGAAATCACAGATTTGCGATATTTTAAATATTGAATTTCCATTAGTAGCGTTCAGCCATTGTAGAGATGTAGTAGCAGCTGTATCAAAAGCGGGAGGAATGGGCGTCCTAGGTGCTGTTGGCCTTACTCCTGAAAAATTAGAGATAGAATTAAATTGGATTGATGAAAATGTTGGGGGTAAACCTTATGGTGTAGATGTGCTAGTACCAAACTCCTATGTTGGCAAAGGAGAAAATCTGACAACTGATGATCTTAGAGCCATGATTCCTCAAGAACATAGAGAATTTAGAGCAGATATTCTTGATAGACATGATATTGATTCATCTGATCTTAGAGGTGATACAGAATCTCAGAAAGCAGAACAAGGTTCAAATCAAGTCCTAGGTGCAGGTCTTGATGGGGCCAAAGAGGTGCTGGAAGTTGCATTTTCACATCCCATTGGTCTTGTTGCTAATGCCTTAGGAGTTCCACCTAAATGGATGCTAGATATGGGTAAAGAAAATAACGTGCCAGTGGCAGCCCTTGTTGGTGCTAAGCAACATGCGGTTAAGCAAGCTGAAGCTGGGGTAGATATAATTGTTGTATCAGGAACTGAAGGTGGTGGTCATTGTGGAAGTGTATCAACTATGGTTTTAGTCCCAGAGGTGCGTCGAGCACTTAATCCTTATGGAAATGTCCCAATTCTTGCTGCTGGAGGTATTTGCACAGGCGAGCAAATGGCAGGAATAATGGCTATGGGTGCTGATGGAGTTTGGTGTGCATCGGTTTTTCTTCCAACTATCGAAGCTGAAACATCTGATAATATAAAAGAAAAATTAGTAGCTGCATCTTCAAGTCACACTGTTAGATCAAAAAGTAGAACTGGAAAACACTCTAGACAATTAACATCTCCCTGGGTTGAAGCATGGGAAGATAAAAATGCTCCTGAGCCTCTTCCAATGCCACTTCAAACAATGGTTAGCGAGCCTGCGCTGAAAAAAGTTGCCGATCAAGCGGCTATTGGACATGAAGGAGCAAAACAACTTGAAACATATTGGGTCGGCCAAGGAATTGGTTTAGTTAATGAAACAATAAGTGCTGGTCAGACAGTGCAAAAATTTAAAGAAGAATTTATTGAATCTTACGAAAGGATAAACAATTTTTTTAACGAATAAAAAACAATAATTATATTTTGGTTATTATTTTAAGAAAGTTTCTAAAATTCATCAGGCTTTTATTTCTTTTAATAATCTTGTATTTATGTCTTGATTATCTTAATCCGATAGAAAGAATAAAAATAAAAAATGCATTATATGAAGATGTTAAACCTCTAAAGATTGATGGTTACTCATTTAGAGATTTAAATAAAAATAATATTTTAGATGTTTATGAAGATCATAGATTAAATTCTAAGATTCGTACTGAAGATTTACTTAACAAGATGACGCTTGAAGAAAAAGTAGGTCAAATGTTTCATCCTCCATTCACATTAAATCCAGATATATGGATGTTAATTTATGAAATAGCTATAAGAGGCAATCAATTAACTGAGTCTCAGATTTTGTTTGACAATATCTCTCACTTTAATTTGTATGGCAATCCAAGCCCAGAAACTCTTGCTAAAGAAATTAATAATTTTCAAGAAGTTGCATCCAGAACAAGATTAGGTATACCAGTAACAATTAGCTCAGACCCTATCCATGAAGTTCCTAAAGGCGGTGGGGTTGCATCTTTTTCGGTTGATGGATTTTCAAAATGGCCATCACAGCTAGGGTTCGCAGCCACTAATAATCCGGATATTGTTAAAGAATTTGCTGAAATAGCAAAAGAGGAATATTTGGCTGTTGGAATTAGGACTGCTCTTCATCCTATGTCAGATTTAGCAACAGAACCGAGATGGGCTAGAAACTTCGGTACATTTGGTTCAAGCGCACAAATATCTAGTGAAATGACCATTGCTTATATGAATGGTTTTCAAGGGAAAAAAATAGATAAGAACAGTGTTTTAACAATGGTGAAACATTTTCCTGGAGGAGGACCACAAAAGGATGGACTAGATGCTCATTTATTTAGTGGAAAAGACCAGATTTATCCAGGCAATAACTTTGAATATCATTTAATCCCTTTTAAAGAAGCCGTTAAAAACAATCTGAAAGTAATAATGCCTTATTATGGAATTCCAGTTGATCAAACCCAAGAGAATGTTGCTATGGCTTTTAATGAATACATTCTTACAGATTTATTAAGGGAGAATATTGGATTTAATGGAGTGATATGTTCAGATTGGGGAATAATTACTGGTCGACATTGGGGCGTAGATGATCTTTCAATTGAACAGAGATATGAAAAGTCTATACAAGCAGGAGTAGATCAATATGGTGGAGAAACCGATACATCATATTTAATAAAGCTAGTCAAAGAAAATAAAATACCTGAAAGCAGAATAGATGATTCAGTTAGAAGAATCCTAATAAATAAGTTTGAGCTTGGTTTATTTGATAATCCATATGTGGATGTAAGTAAAGTAAAACATAAAGTCAATACTCAAAAAAATATTGAAGCTGGTCTTCTTGCACAAAGAAGGTCATTAGTTCTATTAGAGAACAATGGAATATTACCGCTTAAAAAAGAAAGTAAGGTTTTTATTGATGGATTGAATAAGGAGATTGGTAAAAAATTTGGTAACGTTGTAAATAGCCCTTCAGAGGCTGATGTAATAATAATGTACATTCATACCGTTTTTAACGGAAATCAAGAATCAGGTATTAACAGAATATTTGATAATTTTTTAAGTAAACTTTTTCCAAATGGGGATTTGATGTTTGAAAATGATATAAATGATAAGGTTGATGAATATTCTAAACAAAAAGAATTAATTGTTATCGTAGATTTAAATAGGCCAGCAATCTTAGATCATATAAAAAAATCTTCATCTGGTTTAATTGGTACTTTTGGAGTTTCTGATCAGATTATTTTTGAAGGCATATATGGAAGTTTCAATCCTACTGGAAAACTACCATTTGAAATACCCTCTTCAATGGAAGAAGTTCACAATCAAAAAGAGGATTTACCAGATGATACAATTAATCCTACATATGAATTTGGTTATGGAATCAGCTACTAATATTCTTCCTTTCAATGAATTCCAGAACCGTCGCATTTATACAATATCTCGGCATTCCATTTGGTCCATCATCAAAAACATGACCAAGATGTATGTCAGAAGATACAGATCGTATTTCTGTTCTTTCCATACCATAACTATTATCAGGCAACTCATAAACCGAACCATCAACAGGTTTTGTAAATGAAAGCCAACCTGATCTTGAAACAAATCTATCTTTGGTATCAAATAGAGGCTCGCCACTTAATTTATCAATAAATACTCCATCTGGAGTATCCTTAAATATTTGATATTCTTTACAAAATCTAGCGTCAGTTCCTTTGTTAAAAGCAACATCATAAGCCTCAGTATTGCCTAATTTAAATTTTCCTAGCAATTGATAAAATTCTTTTGGTGAAAGATAGCCCTGATATCCAAATACCTCTATTCCATTTTCAATAAAAAGAATTGAAGGTGTTGCCCATGTTGGGGATTGAATTTTTAAACCATGCAGCTGATCAGATGTTCTATAAGACAACGGTATACTTCCCTTATACTCATTTGTAATATTCTCCTTTAACTTATCACAATATGGACAATAGGTTTGTGAGTCTAAAATTAAAATATGCTTACCTAATAAAAGACTGTCATTATTAAGCAGATCTTTATCTTTTTCAGAAAAAACAATGCCGGTAGATAAATCAGGACAATAGCCATTTGGATTTTTTTTAAGATAATCTTGATGATATTCCTCAGCTAGATGGAAGTTATCTAATGGCTCTAATTTAGTTTTAATATTGCCGTATCCAGAAGCAAAAAGTAGCTTTTGATATTCTTCAATTATCTCTAATGCAATATTTTTTTGATTCTCGTTTGAAAATAGAATTGTAGATCTATATTGGGTTCCAACATCATTACCTTGTCTATTTAATTGAGTTGGATCATGTGTTTCAAAAAAATGTTTTAATATTTCTTCAAGAGTAATTGCGTTATTGTTAAATGTAACTTTGACAACTTCAGCATAATTATTTTCATTATATTTATTTTTGAATTGAATAATTGATCTGTAATTAGGTTTTATTCCATAACCATTAGCATATCCAGATTCTGCATTAACTACTCCTTCTAAGGACTCATAACCTTTCTCTGCTCCCCAAAAACATCCAGAACCTAAATATATTGTTTGTATATGATTTGTCTGATTTGCAGAAATATTCATTACAGATGTAATTAAAAAACATATTAGAAATTTATTTATTTTCTTCATATTTATAGCCTTTGCTTTTTATAAATGCTGGTCGTGAAAAAAGATTTTCTGACCATCTTTTAATATTTGGTTTTAATGCTTGCTCAATGCCAAGAGCTTGAGCTAAATTTATTGCATAACTTACACAAATATCAGCTAGAGTAAAACGGTTTGAGCATAAATACTCTTTATTTTCTAATGAGTGCTCCAGTAACTTCAATCTTGATACAAACCACCTGCTATATCCCTCTACAGCAGCATCAGCAACACCAGGTTCTTGAAATTTATATCTTAAAACAACGGTTTGAGGAAAGGTTAAAGTTGCATCAGAATGAAATAACCAATTTAAATAATTAGGATAATCTTCCTCATCTGGTCTAACTTGCAGATCGGTTGGGCCATATTTTTCAACAAAATATTGTGAAATTGCTACTGATTCTGTCATTTCTATATCACCATCAATCATATATGGTACGGTGCCAAGAATATTTACATTTAAATATTCTTTCATAAATACCCTTGGAGGAAATGGCATCATAATTAACTCATAATCCAAGCCCATCTCTTCAGCTGTCCAAATGGGACGCATTGCTCGAGAGTTTTCAGTACCGTAAATTTTTATCATTTTTTTAATACGTGGAATTTGTATTTTACATCTTATAATTGGTAATATTAACGATATTATATTACCATTAAGATTAATTTAGATATTAAAACTATGAAACAAAAAAATATTGCGCCAAAGTTAAAATCAAATTTGGACATTAAATCTAAACAATACGTTAAAAACAAAGAAATGATGCTTGATAAGCTTAAATTTCTTGATGGGCTTCTTGATCTTGCTGAAATTGGTGGGGGCATGCATCATCATGAGCGCTTGGCAAAAAGAGGAAAAATGCCTGTTAGAGAAAGAGTTATAAATGTCTTGGATGATGATAGTCCATTCCTTGAAATTCAACCATTTGCAGCCTATGGAACAAATAACTATAACGTAGGTGGTGGATGCGTATCTGGAGTAGGTATTATATCTGGAGTTGAATGTGTAATATTTGCAAATGATCCAACCGTAAAAGCTGGTGCGATGACAGTTTATGTTGGTGAGAAATGGAAAAGAGCGAAAGAAATTTCAAGAGAAAATAAAATTCCTTTTATTAGTTTTGTAGAATCTGCTGGGGGTGATCTTAGTGTCTCAAATTCTAATGAAGGTAACAATCCACCAATAGCACCTACACTGCAACAAGGTCATTTTGCATCAACTGGAAGATTCTTCTACGAAATGACAGAACTATCAAAATTAAGAATACCAGTTATATCTGTTGTTTTTGGATCATCTACAGCTGGTGGTGCTTATCAACCTGGTATGTCTGATTACAACATTTTTATTAAAGATCAATCAAAGGCATTTCTAGCAGGTCCTCCTCTTGTAAAAATGGCAACTGGTGAAGAGTCTGATGACGAGACTCTTGGAGGGGCTCAGATGCATTCTGAAGTCTCCGGTCTATCAGATTATTTAGCAGAAGATGAGATGGATGCACTAAGGATATGCAGAGAGGTTGTCTCTCATCTTAATTGGTCAAAAAATGGCCCTGAGCCAAGAATAAAATCTTCTGAACCTATTTATGATAAAGAAGAGTTATTGGGAATTTTAAGTGAAGATTTAAAATCAGCTGTTGATATAAAAGAAATAATAGCTAGATTTGTTGATGGTTCTCGATTTGAAGAATTTAAACCTTTATATGGCTCATCTTTGGTATGTGGTTGGGCTAGTGTTCATGGATATCAAATAGGAATTATTGGTAATAATGGTCCAATTTATCCAGAATCAGCTGAAAAAGGGGCAAGCTTCATTCAACTTTGTAATAAAAGAAATATACCATTAATTTTTTTACATAATGTTACTGGTTTTCTCGTTGGAAAAGATTTTGAAAGACAGGGAATAATTAAGAAAGGTTCGCAATTAATTAATGCTGTCTCCAATTCAATGGTGCCTCATATTACTTTTATTGTTGGGGCATCTTATGGAGCTGGAACATATGCTATGTCCGGAAAAGCATTCAATAATAGATTTACCTTCTTGTGGCCTACAGCAAAGATTGCGGTAATGGGTCCAGAACAGATGGCTGGGGTTATGTCAATCGTAAGAAAAGCAAAAGCAAAAAGAGATGGAAAGGCTTTTGATGAAAAAGCTGACGAGCAGTTAAAAATAATGGTGGTAGATTATCTTGAAAAATTATCTCATGGCCTAGTTGCAAGCAGCATGCTTACAGATGATGGAATTATTGATCCTAGGGATACTAGAGATGTAATAGGTTTTTGCTTATCTATAGTTAGCAATAATGAGATTGAAGGTGCAAAAGAATACGGAGTATTTAGATTATGATTTTTAATTCTTTACTCATTGCTAACAGAGGAGAAATTGCGTGCAGGATAATAAAAACTGCAAAAGAGATGGGAATAAGGTCTATTGCTGTTTATGTTGATGCTGATAAAGATGCACTATTTGTTAAAGAAGCTGACGAATCTATAAGGCTAGATGATGGTGGTTATTTAGATTCTAAAGAAATTATAAGTGCAGCTAAAAAATCAGGTGCTCAAGCAATACATCCTGGATATGGGTTCTTATCAGAGAATGCCTCTTTTGCAAGAAAAGTAAAAAAAGAGGGTATTGTTTGGGTTGGGCCCTCTCCGCATGTAATATCAGTAATGGGTGATAAATTAAAAGCAAAAGAGCTCGCTATAAAAGCTAATGTGCCTACCCTTCCAATGACTTCAAAACCTTCTGAGGCAAAGACCATAGGCTATCCATTACTAATAAAAGCTGCTGCTGGAGGTGGTGGCAAAGGTATGCGAATTGTTGAAAAAGAAAAAGATTTGAAAGAATCTATTTCAAGTGCTCAAAGGGAAGCAAAAAATGGTTTTAACGATGACAGAATATTCATTGAAAGATACGTTGAAAAATCTAGACATATAGAAATTCAAATTCTTGGAGATTCAAATGGGAATGTAGTTCACCTTGGTGAGAGAGAATGCTCAATTCAAAGAAGACATCAAAAAATTATTGAAGAATCTCCTTCTCCTAGAATTTCTAAAGATACTAGAAAAAAAATGGGGGAAGCTGCTGTAAAGCTAGCTAAAAAAATTAAATATGAATCCGCTGGAACTGTCGAATTTCTTTTTGATGATAAAACTGAAGAATTTTGGTTCTTAGAAGTCAATACTAGATTACAGGTAGAACACCCCGTTACCGAAGAAGTTACCGGTATTGATTTAGTATGTGAACAACTAAAAATTGCAAGAGGTGAAACATTGGGCTTCAATCAAAATGAAATATCATTTAGTGGTTCCTCTATAGAAGCTAGGCTTTATGCTGAAGATCCCAACAATGAATTTCTTCCTGAAATTGGGACATTAATTGCATTTGAAAAAAGCAAATCTGCTGATGCTAGATGGGACACAGGCGTGATGAAAGGTACTATTGTGGGTACTGATTTTGATCCCATGCTTGCAAAAGTTATTTCATTTGCACCTAATAGAATAGATGCTGCTAGTAAGTTAGCAAAGGCACTTGAGTCTGCGCATATTGGAGGAGTAAAAACAAATAGAGATTTTTTGATCAACTGCTTAAAATCTCCTGAGTTTATTAAAGGCAATACCACTACTGATTTTATTGAAAGAGTTAATCCGAATAGAAAATTAATAATAGACAAGGATGGATTAAATCATGTGACTGCCATTGCAGCTCTATGGATTCAAATGAAAAATAGAAATGAGGCCAAAGTTGCAAAATTTATGCCAACTGGATGGACAAATGGAAGGCTGCCAAAACAAAAAATAATATTTGAATATGAAGGTCAAGAACTAAAAGTTGAATATATTCAAGATAGAAATGGTCAGTTTATTTTTTCAGACAATAAAATTGGACAAATTTATTCCTCAGATAACGACACAATTGATGTTATGTACGATGGCAAAAGGCATTCTTCAAAAATAACTTTATCTGGAAGTAATATCCTAGTACATATGCCTTTTGGAGATGTATTATTATTTATAAAACCAAAATTCAAGATTCCTGGATTGGAGGTTGCAGCTGGTGGACTTGTAGCCCCAATGCCAGGAAAGGTTATTGATATAAAAGTAAAAAAAGGTAAAAAAGTAAAAGCTGGTGATACTCTCGTTATTCTTGAGGCTATGAAAATGGAACATTCTATTAAAGCATCAGAAAACGGTGTAGTTTCTGAACTTTTAATTTCAATAAACGATCAAGTTGAAAATGGCGCTCTTCTTATGGTGGTTAAGTAATTAATGATGCAAAAGGTTGAATATCAAAATAATTTAACAAATAAAAGGACAAAAATTTACACAAAAAAGCATCATGAAACTATTGAAGATCTTGAGAAATTGCTTGAAAAAGGAGTTCCTGATTTAACAATGTCTGAGATTGCTTCAAAATTAAAAATTTCACTAAGAACTTTATACGAAATCGCTCCAAGCAAAGATCAGCTTATATTAATGACAATGGATAATATTTTAAAAAGACTGGGTAAACATGCTCTTGATTCAGTATCAAATATTCAATCTCCAATAGAAAAATTGGAACAATATTTAATCATAGTAAATCAAGCTGTAGGTCCTAAATTCAATATTTTTTTAAAAGATATTGAAAAAATTAATGGCTCAAAAAAAATGGCAGACTATCATGAAAATTTTATTTCTAACTACACACAAAAATTGTTGGATGATGCAGTTAAAATAAATGAAATAAAAAAAATTGATACAAAAGCATTTTCAATACTTTTAGGTGGTATAGGGAGAGAGTTTTTAAAAGAAAAAAATAGATTTTTAATTAGCAATTCTCCAGAAGAATCTGCAAACTCAATAACCAGCATTATTTTAAACGGCATAAAAAACTAAATGAGTAAAGAGGTTATAAAAATTGCTAATTGTAGTGGTTACTATGGTGACAAATTATCTGCAGCCAAAGAATTGGTGGATGGAGGGCCAATTGATGTGCTTACTGGAGATTACTTAGCAGAACTTACAATGGCAATTTTATATGGTCAAAAAATTCAAAGAGGTGAAGATAAAGGATATGTTGGTACATTTTTGAAACAAATTAAAGATGTAGCAGCTAGTTGTAAAGAGAAGAATATCAAAATTGTAAGTAATGCAGGTGGACTTAACCCAAGCTCAATGGCACATGAGATTGAACAAATTTTGAATGATTTATCTATAGACCTAAAGGTTGCTTACATTGATGGTGATGATTTAATGCCAAGAATGAGTGAGCTTCAAGAAAACGGTGAAAGTTTCATAAATATTGAAAAAGAAATAGCCTTATATGAATCGGGTTGTAATCCTTTAACTGCAAATGCTTACTTGGGTGCCTGGGGAATTAAAGAAGCTCTAGATAATAATGCAGATATTGTTGTTTGTCCTAGAGTAACAGATGCTGCTGTGGTAATTGGTCCTGCTGCATGGAAGTTCAATTGGCAAAGAGATGATTATGATTCGCTCGCTGGAGCCTTAGCTGCAGGTCATATTATAGAGTGTGGATGTCAAGCAACGGGTGGTAATTATGCTTTTTTTAAAGAAATCAAAAGTTTTGATAATGTGGGATATCCGATTGCAGAAATTCAAAAGGACGGAAGTTTTTATATTACAAAACATCCCGGGACTGGAGGCCTAGTGTCAAAAGGCACTGTTACAGCTCAGCTTTTATATGAAATAAGCTCTCCGGCTTATATCAATCCAGATGTAGTGGCACATTTTGATACATTAAAGATTAAAGATATTGAGAAAGATAGAGTATACGTATCAGGTTGCAGAGGTAGCTCGCCACCAAAAGATCATAAAGTCTGTATAAATTTATCAAGTGGGTTTAGAAATGGAATGGAGATTATTCTCACAGGTCTTGATATAGAAGAAAAAGCAAAAGTATTTACAAATACATTATTTAATTCAGTCGGAGGTAAAGAGCAATTTGATGAAGTATCGATTAAGCTTCACAGAACAGATAAAGATGATGCTAAAACAAATGAAGAGGCAATGGCTTCATTAGCAATATCGGTAAAATCTAAAGATCCTGATTTAGTGGGTAGACTTTTTAGTGCCAAAATTATTGAACTCGCGTTATCAAATATACCTGGGTTCTTTGCACAAGGCAGTGTTAAATCTAGCGGTCCAGTAATTAAGTATTGGCCTGCTCTTATAAATAGTAAATATATAAAAGAAATAGTGCATATTAATGGAAAAAATATAGAGGTGATACCAACTAGCCAATTAAACCTTGAAGATATTTATTATCAAAAAGAGCCAATCAAGATTGAAAAAATTGATATCAAAGATGAAAAAGAAATATATTTTGGTGAGATATTTGGAACCAGATCTGGTGATAAAGGTGGTTGCGCAAATCTAGGAGTATGGGCTAAGAATTCTCAAACTTTTTCATTTTTATATAATTTTTTGACTATAGATAGGCTGAAAGATTTATTACCTGATCTGAGAGAATTTAAAATTGAAAGATATGAATTATCAAATATAAAATCTCTTAATTTCTATATTTATGACATATTACAAGACGGTGTTTCTTCTAATGATAGAAAAGATGGTCAGGCTAAATCATTAGGTGAATATTTAAGGGCCAAAAAAATAAAAGTTCCTCAAAGCATAATTGGAGATTTATAAAATGAAAAAACTTTCTTTAGAAGGCCTGAAATTCTCAGCTACAAAGATAAACATAAAAAATAAAATCATGACAATCACACTTGATAGGCCTGAAAAAAAGAATGCTTTAAATAACGTAATGATGAATGAGATTAACTATGCATTAGCTTATGCAAAACAAGAAAAAGCTATAAGAGTAGTTATTTTTGCAGCTAATGGTGATGTTTTTTGTGCAGGTGCAGATTTATCAAGAACAGATAGTGATTCCAATGTTCCTAAGCTTGAAAATTCAGATGATATAAGCCTCTCTTTAAGACATCTTTATAAACCTGTAATATGTAAGATTCAAGGGCCAGTTCTTGCCGGTGCTCTTTTGATTGTAGCTAATTCTACTCATGCGATTGCGATTAATGAAGCAACTTTTTCAGCACCAGAAATTCATAGGGGATTATGGCCGTTTATGGTTATGGCAGGTTTATTCAGAGTAATGCCCAAAAGAGCAGGACTTGACTTTATCATGAGGGGTAAACCGATTGATTCAAAAAAAGCTGAGGAATGGGGTCTAATTAATGAATCTGTTAAAAAAGAGGAAATTGATAAAAAAGTTGATAAACTAGCAATGGAACTTGCAAGTTTAGCTCCAGAGACAATGAAATTTGGTCTCGAGGCTTACGAAAAACAAGATTCAAAAAGCTTTGACGAAGCACTTCCTTATTTAAAAAAACAAATAGCAAAATGTTTTGAAGGAGAGGATGCAAAAGAAGGCATATCAGCTTTTCTTGAAAAAAGAAAACCAAATTGGGATTAATTAGGTAATATTATGGATTTAAATTTTGGGTCTAAATATAAAGATTTTAGAAATGAAGTAAGAGACTTTTGTAAAAAGTATTCGGGTGTTCATTTAGAGTCCTCTAAAGTTCCATTATCATCAGAGAAATCTAAATCTGGTGAAATTAAAATGAAAAGGTCAGATTGGCAAAAACTTCTTATAAAAAAAGGTTTTTTTGCTAGGTCTATCCCAAAAGAATATGGTGGTTATGGCGGCGAAATCGATCTTATTAAAAGCAGAATTATTGCAGAAGAATTTGCAAAAACAAATACACCTCCTCCAATGGGTGGCCAGGGAATTGATATGCTGGTCCCCACTCTTTTAGAGCTTGGAACTGAAGAACAAAAACAAAAATACATAGAGCCAACATTAAATGGTGAAATTATTTGGTGCCAAGGATATTCTGAACCCAATGCTGGAAGTGATCTAGCAAGTCTTCAGACTAAAGCAGAGCTAATTAATGGTAATTGGGTTATTAACGGGCAAAAAATTTGGACAAGCACTGCTCAATATTCTCAAATGATGTTCTGTTTAGTAAGAACAGAGCCTGAAGCTCCTAAACATGCAGGAATAAGTTATATATTAATTCCAATGGATACTCCTGGAATTGAAATAAGGCCATTGGTGGATATGACACTAAATGCTGGATTCAACGAAGTGTTTTTCACAGATGTAACAGTCCCTGAAGAAAATATTGTTGGTAAAAGAGGAGAAGGTTGGGCTGTGGCAAATGCAACACTTGGTCATGAAAGGGGTTCACTCTCCGATCCTAATGCGATGATGAATAGATTGAATTCGCTTATTGAAAGGATGAGGCATGAAACCATAAATGGCGAAAAAATTATTGATAATGAAGTGTATAGAGATAACTTAATGAAGATTCAAGCTAAAGTAATTGCATTCCAATCCAATTCTTTGAGGGTTTTATCAGCAAAGTTAAATAATAACCAAGATGTAAAAATAGCTAGAATGTTACAAAAACTTGTAGGAACAGAGCTAAGACACGAACTTGAAGGTTTCGCAGTAGATATTATGGGTGAGTTAGGCACACTCTACGAAAATAGTCCTAATTTGAGAGATGGTGGCTCGTGGCAAGTAGGATATATGTATTTTCTTGGTTTGATAATTGGTGGTGGAACAAGCCAAATACAAAAAAATATTATTTCTGAAAGAGGTCTTGGAATGCCCAAAGAACCAAAGGTTCAAAAAGGAGCTTAAAATGTATTTTGGATTATCAGAAGATCAAATTTTTTTTCAAGATAATGTAAAAAAATTTCTATCTGAGCAAGCTCCTCTAGATCTTATTAGAGAGATAGCTGAAGATAAAGAATCTAAAATTAAAGATAAACTTCATCAAGGTATAAAAAATCTTGGTATTAATAATATTTTAATTCCAGAGGAAAATGGTGGCCTGGGTTTAGATTTACTATTTGCAGTAGCAATAAGTCAAAGTATTGGCTCATGTATTGGGCCACTTCCATTTGCTGGTTCATATGTCATTGCTCCCATTGCTATTGAACATGGAGCCAATCAGGAGCAAAAAGATAGACTATTTGAAGGAATGTCTAATAATTCTATTAACTTTGCCATTGGATTTTCGGATTACTTTGGCTCTAGAGATTCAAGCAGTCTAAAGTTTTCAGATGATAAGGTAAGTGGGAGAACATTATTTGTTTTAGATTCTGAATATGCCTCTCATGTAATGCTATGTAATGATGAAGGTCAGATTGGAATAGTTTCACTGAATTCCAAGGGAATAGACTCTATAGAACTAACAACAGTTGATAAGACAAGAGCTTTTAAAGAAATGCATTTTAAAGATACTCCTATAGAAATTTTAGAAAATTCAAAAAAATCATTTAATGCTATTGAAAAATCAATAGATGCAGGAAGAATCGTTATTGCGGCTGATTCAGTTGGAGCATCTCAGTCCATGATTGATAAAGCAGTTGAGTATTCAAAAGAAAGAAAGCAATTTAATAGAGTAATTGGAAGCTTTCAAGCTGTTAAACATATGTGTGCTGAAATGACAGCTGAGTTAGAGCCATGTAATGCGCTTATTTGGCATGCAGCTCACAGCTTTGATAATAATGAAAGTAATGCAAGATTAATGGCATGTCATGCAAAATCTCATGTTTCTGAGGTATCAAAAATGGTATCAAAAAAATCTACTGAAGTTCATGGAGGCATGGGGTTTACTGATCTTTTAGGCTTACACTATTGGTTTAAAAGAATTGGTCTTAATAGACATATTTTGGGTTCTCCTGAAATAGTAAGAAAAGAAGCAGCAAAAGTACAAGGTTTATAAAATCTATGAAATATTTATATTTACTTGTTTCTATTTTAACGATTGGGATTTCAGCTTCCAATTATGAATCAATTCATATCAGTGAAAATAAAAAAAATTTAAGTAAAGAAATTTATTCGATTTTAAAAAGAGATCACTTTGAAGCGAGATTTGATAAGACTGATTTTAATGAAAGATATATTCAAGCGATTATAGATAAACTTGATAAAAATAAAAATTATTTTACTTTAGATGAAGTAAATCATTTTATAGAAAAATCAAGATTTCAAAATGATGATGATTTTAATATAGAACTTGGATACGAGTTAATAAATCTGTACTTCAAAAAACTAATATTATTTACAGAATATCAAATTGAATTAACTAAAAATAATAGTTTTGATTTTAATAAAGAGGAGTATTTAGATATTTATTATGAAGATAATCAATGGGCTCTCTCTATCGATGATCTTAAGGAACAATGGAGATTAGAAACAAAAAATGATTTGTTAATAGCACAAACCTCAGATTCATCAAGTTCTGAACCTAATAATGATCTAATAAAAAGATATGAAAATAGAATTAGGAGAGTAAATCAGCAAAAAGAAGAAGATATCTTTTCGCTTGCTATAAATGTTTTAAGTAATCAATTTGACCCACACTCTTCATACTTATCTCCAAGATCTGCTGAAGATTTTGATTTAAATATGAGTCTTAAGCTTGATGGCATAGGAGCTTTGCTTGGAGTTGAAGATGACTATACAAAAATAATAAGCTTAGTTGCAGGTGGTCCTGCTGAAAAATCTGGAAAGATAAAGCCAGAAGATAGAATTTCTAAGATAAGACAGCAAGATGAAGAGGAGTTTGTTGACGTTGTTGGCTGGAGAATAGATGAAGTTGTTGATTTAATTAGAGGTGAAGCAGGCTCTGAAGTAGAAATAGAGTTCATATCTTTCAATTCGGAGACTGATGCAAGGAAATTAATTACATTAAAAAGAGAAGAAATAAAATTAGAAGATAGGGCTGCAAAGTCAGAAGTAATTGAAATAAACAATAATAAGATTGGGATAATAGATCTCCCCTCATTTTATATAGACTTTGATGAATATCAGAAAGGAAATAAAAATTTTAAAAGTAGCAGCAAAGATATAAGAAATATACTTGAAGACTTCAACTCAACTAAAGTAGATGCCGTAATACTTGATTTAAGAAACAATGGCGGCGGAGCATTAATTGAAGCTAATAGAATCATAGGCCTTTTTGTCTCTTCAGGACCCACTGTCCAAGTAAAACAAAAAAGAGGTTATATACAATATTATGGTGATCGTAAAGCTGTTCAAGTTTGGAGTAAGCCATTAATTGTACTAGTAAATAGATATTCTGCATCTGCATCTGAGATTGTTGCGGGAGCGATTCAAGATTACCGGAGAGGTTTAATAGTTGGACATAGGACATTTGGAAAAGGAACAGTTCAAAGTTTAGAAAACCTTTCTGAAGGGCAAATTAAGATCACTGAATCAAAATATTACAGAGTGAACGGAATGAGTACACAAAACAAAGGAGTCGTTCCTGATATAGAGCTTCCTAGTACTTGGGATATCAATACAGTTGGTGAAAGCTCTTATCCAACTGCGCTTTCTTGGGATGTTATAAGACCATATCAACATAAGAAGTTTAAAATGGATAACGAATTAATTAATGAGGTGGTTGAACAATATGAGTATCGATTAAGCGACGAACCAAATCTAAATTACCTCAAAAAAATAAGAAATAGATACGATTTAAATAAAAATAAAAAACTTTTGAGTTTAAACGTTGAAGATAGAGAATTGCAAAAAGAATTAAGAAAAGATTGGCTTTTAAAGATTGAAAATGAAAGAAGATTGGCAATTGGCTTAAATACCTTTGTTACATATGATGAACTAGAAGAATTTAATGAAAAAGAAGACATTAATAGTAATAATGCAATCAATTTAAAGACAGATTATCAACTATTGGAAACAGCAAACATAATGAATGATTTTTTAAATTTAAATAAAAAAACTATATTATCTTCAATTGAATAAATATGAAAATTGTATCTTTTAACATAAATAGCATTCGTGCGAGACTCCATCAAATTGAGCACTTAAGGGATAGCATTAATCCTGATATTATTGGTCTTCAGGAAACTAAAGTTAATGATCCAGACTTTCCAATAGAGTCTATTAATAATATCGGATATCACGTCGAGTATCATGGACAAAAGGGTCACTATGGTGTTGCCATCTTGAGTAAAATAAAACCCCTGCAGACAGTCAAGGGTTTTAAAAATGATACAGAAGACGATCAAAAAAGATTTATACAATCAACATTTAAGTTCGCTGATAATGAATTGGTTATTATGAATGGCTATTTTCCTCAAGGAGAAAATATAAAACACGAAACAAAATTTCCAAAAAAAATAAAATTTTATAAAGATCTTAAAGAGCACATAATTGATATTAAAAAAAATCATAATAATTTAATTGTTATGGGAGATTTCAATGTGTCCCCAAAAGATATTGATATCGGAATAGGCGAACAAAATGCTAAAAGATGGTTAAGAGATGGCAAAACATCATTTCAACCAGAAGAAAGAGAGATGTGGAACAGCATTAGAGACTTAGGGTTTGTAGATACCTGGAGAATAATATATCCAGATGATTCAAGAACATATTCTTGGTTTGATTATAGGTCAAGAATGTTTGACCAAAATCCAAAGAGAGGCTTGAGAATAGATCATATTATGCTTTCAGATAATCTTAAAGATTCTATTAATGCTGTTGGAATTGATTATCATGCGCGTGCAATGGAAAAGCCCTCAGATCATTGTCCTATATGGCTAGATCTAAATGAATGAAATAATATTTAAAACTCCAACGAACCAAAAAGAATTTAAAGAGTACGACTTATTTAGATGGAAGATTCTTCGCAAACCGATTGGTAAAAATATAAGTTCCTTAAAAGATAAGTTTGAAAAGTCAGCATTTCATTTAATAGGTATCAAAAAAGAAGAAATTGTTGCCTGTGGTCGACTTCATTTTAATAATAAGGATGAAGCTCAAGTTAGATATATGGCCGTTGCGCAAAATTTACAGGGGATTGGTATCGGTAAAGAGGTTCTAAGGTTACTTGAAAAAAATGCAAAAAAAAATAATGCAAAGAAAATTGTCCTTAATGCCAGAGACCATGCGATAGATTTTTATAAAGTTTCAGGCTATAAAATAGTAAAAAAATATTATGGTTCAGATACAGACATTCCACATACCACAATGGAAAAAAATATATCTACCTTCTCAAGCTAAAAAAATCTTTTAATAGTTTGGAGCTCTCCTCACTAAATAGGCCATTTTGGTATTGGGGATTATGATTGAGTTCCTTTTTATCAAAAAAATTGTCAATAGAAATTATGCTTCCGGTCTTTGGTTCAGGACAACCAAAAATAACTGAGCAAATTCTTGCGTCAACTATTGCTTTAGCACACATGTGACAAGGTTCTAATGTTACATACATAACGCAATCATTAAGTCGATAATTTCCAATTGTAACTGAGGCATTTCTTATGGCATTAATTTCTGCGTGAGAACTAACGTCATTATCTGAAATAACTGTGTTACGGCCTTTTCCTAAAATTTTTTCTCCTTTTACAACTACAGCACCAACAGGAACTTCTTCAAAATCAAATGATTCTTTAGCTAAATCTAAAGCAATACTCATAAATTTTTTATCTAATGTAGAAAACAATTTACTTATAGAATTCTATGTTTGCTATATCTAGCTGAGCATTAAAGTCTTTTCCATATGCTGCAAGCGCAACAGTTTTGATTCTACTAATATTCATTTTTTTTCTCATATAAAAATTAGACTTTTGAAAATCACTAAATGGAACTTCGATAGTTGACCAATTTTTGCTTGGAGTAAAGCTAACAAGATATCTGTCCCATGGAAACCTACATGCTGGAGTTCTAATCCAAACATAATATTTATCTTCAGACCCTCTAACAGTTATCCTAATGCCTTTATATTCCTCATTAATATTTTTTATTTTTGCTACAGATTGAATGAATCCTCCATTATTTGCTGTACTTACATTACCTTCAAGTCTATAAAAACTTTTATCACCTTCTTCCATTTCATAGAAATATACTTCAGAAATTCCTCCCATCACCCTATCTGAAAATATGTCCCAGTCAGCTCTAATATCATCAAGGTTATCTATAGTCATTGAGTTAATATTTAATACAAAAAAAACTAAAATTAAAATTTTATGCATAGTTAACCTAAGTTTGTGTCTTTTTCAGCCTTAAACCATGGCATTGAAACAACCACTGATTCTAGGTCTCCATGCGGTGTTGAAACAAAAAATTTCGTAAGTTCATCAGCATAATCAATATCAACAATTCCCAATCCAATATTCTTTTGTAATCTTGGTGAGAAGAAAGCTCTTGAAACTCGACCAATTTTTTTATTATCAGAATTTCTAATTGGCCAAAAATTTTCGGGAGCTTGCCTAATTGGGTCCCCTTCTAATTCGATACCTACCAATTTTTCTGTAAGCCCTTTCTCTTTAATGGCTTTAAGTGCTTCTTTACCAATAAAATCAGCGTCCTGATCAAGGTCAACAAGCCTACCAAACCCAATTGTGAAAGGATTATGGGTTCTACCAAAATCACTGCCATATGACAATAATCCACCTTCAATAGTCCTTATTGTATTTGGAGCTATTACTCTCCCATTAAATTCTTTTGCAGCATCATGAACTAGTTCAAAAAGCTTATTGCCTAATTTTCTATCCTGTAAATATAATTCATAACTTAATTCGCCACTCCATCCTGTCCTGGCTATTACCATTGGAATATTATTCAAAGATGTTTGTTTGGCTTTGTAGTAACCCAAATCATCATGTTCACCATTAAAAAGCTTTTGAATTAACTTGCCTGACTTAGGACCACTAATCTGAAGTGGTGATACATCAGGCTCATGAATAGAGACATCCATTCCAGAATTTATGGCAATACCCTGCAACCATAAAATTACATCACCATCTCCTGGTGAAATCCAAAATTTGTTTTCTTCCAGTCTTAACAAGCAAGCATCATTTACTATTCCACCATTTGTATCAGTCAATAAAATATATTTACATGCGCCGATTGCACATTTTTCTAAATTTCTTGGTTGAACATAAGAAACAAATTTGTGAGCATCAGGACCATTGATTTCTACTTGTCTTTCAGCCGCAAAATCACCAAAAGTTACATCGTTTATTAAGCTCTCATATTCTTTTTCTGGACCAGAAAAACCTGTTGGTAAATACATTTTGTTGTATACCGTAAAACCAGTTACTCCGTACTTTAAATCTGATTCATAATATGGAGATTTTCTTATTCGTGTTCCAATACCAATTGTCAACGGCAATTTTGATTCCGACATATTTGCTCCCTATGGTTAATTTAATGCCATTTTAATCTGAAAATATCTCATGAGTAAATGCATTATTTTGTTATTTAGATTATTATCTACATAAGTATTTTTAGGGGTGATGATGGGAAAAAAAAGATTCTTCGATGATAGACTAAAATATCTATCATTCATACAAAATACTAGTGAAAAAAAAGCCATCTCTCTGAGACTTTATCCACATATTGCCGCCCTTTCACAAAACAAATCTTATCTGAGAATACTTGATGCAGGTACAGGAGATGGCACAATTAAATCTAATGTCATTAAAAGTTTTCACCGATACCATCCTTACACTTCACTTCTAATAACTGGCAAAGAAATAAGTTATGAAGATTTAAAAAATACATTAGAAAAAATGCCTGATAGATTTGTTGAGCATCCTAATCTTTTAGTAACAATGACAAATGTTAAGTTTGCAGAATTAGGACTAATTGAGAACTCAACAAAAATAAAAAATCAAAAAGTTAAAGAATTTAATTTAATCTTAAAAAGTGATAATTCGTTTGACTTTCACTCACAAATTACTGGCAATAAACTTAGTAATTTTATTAAAAAAAATTGGGGTATTGAAATTGATACCAAAAGCAGAACATCTTATTCAAATCCATGCATTATCAGGGTTTATAGAGAAGATAATGAAAAACATTTAAAGCAATTCATAAAGACCGATTACAAGAATAATAATTACGATCTCATAATTGCATCACAAGCATATAGGGCTGCATCTTCGGTAGATGTAAAAGTGAAAAATGTTATAGGTCCATTAATGCGTTTATTAAATAAATCTGGGAAACTTCTTGTAACTCATTCATCTGGAGGAGATTCAATTCAAAAGATTCTTAAACTTGCATTTAAAGATAAAGAGCCTTTTCCTAATACTGCAAAAGATATTATTGAATATTTAAAAAACAATCCAATAGGTGAAAACAATAAATATTCATTTGCTAAACCAATAAACTATTCTTTTAATTTTAAGAAGGCTCCTGATCAAACTGTTACAGAACTTTTTGGACACGATACTGATGCAAAATGGGCTAACATTTTATACGTTGGGCAAATTCCAGATAAAGATATTCAAGCCCTTGAAAAAAATACTAGGCTTCATAATAAAGTAAAGAAAACAATTGATAACTCTGGTGAAATACACTTTAAAAACGAAATTTTTAGCATAAAAAAAATAAGATAATGAAGATACTAATAATGGGTCTCCCTGGAAGTGGTAAAACATATCTAGCAAAAAGAATGCAGCCACTTTTAAATGCTGCATGGTATAACGCTGATATTGTTCGAGAGATGGCAAACGATTGGGATTTTTCCCCACAAGGAAGAATTAGACAAAGTCTGAGGATGAAAAATTTGGCAGACTATGAAAAAAAACATGGAAGAATTGTTATCTGCGATTTTGTTTGTCCAACAAAAGAAACTAAAACCAATTTTGATCCTGATATTACAATATGGATGAATACAATTGAATCAGGTCGATATGAAGATACTAATAAAATGTTTGAAGAGCCAACAGATGTAGACTATAGAATTACTGAGATGAATGATGAAAATCATGAAGTATTAGCGAAAGAGATTTTAAAAAATGTTTAATTGGAAGAAGCCTACTGTTCAAATGCTGGGAAGATGGCAGCCTTGGCACAAAGGTCATCAGGAATTATTTAAAAGGTGCGTAAAGAAAACAGGTCAGGTAATAATACAAGTTAGAGATGTAGAAGGTGCATCTGGTGGTCAAGGTCAGGATGATAATCCCTTTTGTTGGGAGGATGTTTGCAAAAATATCGAAGATAATCTATTAAAAGATAATTATAAAAGAGGAGTCGAATACGAAATAATGCTCGTACCAAATATAACAAATATCACTTATGGAAGAGGTGTTGGTTATGTATTCGAAGAAGAAGTATTTGATGAAGAAATTTCTTCAATAAGCGCTACAAAAATAAGGTCAGAACTCAGAAAAAAGGGTGAGCTCTAAGTTATTCTAATTTAAAAGTTAGTCCAGCATTACTTTCTAATCTTTTTATTAATTTTGTGCCCATGGATGAGGCAGGTGTATATATGCCACCAGCAAGATCTTGACAATCTTTAACAAGACAAATAGCGCTTTCAGTTATCATTTTTGATGTAGAGCCATATCCTGGATCCATATCTCCATTAACCGAAGCTTTAATAGTCTCGCCGTCAACATCTGCACAAAAAAGTACATCATAGTTTCCATTTTCTCTAGATTCTCTTGAAGGTCCTTCACCAGGTTCAGGAGCATCCCCAAGAGGATTCATAGTTGATATGAATTCAGCAGCGGCTTTGCCCTCTTCTCCAGGCCCTTGAATCCACATTTCATTATATTTGAAGCTTTCACCATAAATATGATTCATTAATTTATTAGAGCGATGGATATTTTTTGTATTGATTGGAGCCATAAAAAACGGGGCCACCCAAGTATCTAGCTCTTCATCATAAACAGGCTTTGAATCATCATCCTGTTGTACGCCTTGAAAACCCTCACATAGCGCATGGGGATTTACTAGAACATTCAAAAGTTCTGGATCTGATTGAAGAGCGGCCATTGTTGCCTTCATTGATGCGGCTGTTCCACCAGAAAACTCTCCATTCATATCCCTTACTCTTCCTCTTACAGAAGGTGCGTATTTATTAAGTCTGGACATTACTTCTTCTTGAACAAATAAAACTCCAAGATCAAAAGGAATGCTATCAAAGCCACAAGAAAAAACTATTCTTGCACCTGTTTGTTTTGCCTCTGCAGAACATTCGGAGATAATTTTATGCATGAAGCCAACCTCACCACACAAATCAACATAATCTGTACCTGAAGATATGCATGCTCTTACAACCTTGTCGCCATAAAGCTGATATGGCCCAACAGTTGTTAAAACACATTTTGTTTGCATAACTAGCGCATCAATTGAAGACTGGTCCTCACTATCAACTTGAATAATTCCAACATCATTGGTTAATTTTAGTTTTTCTTTAAGATTTTGAAGTTTTTCTAGATTTCTTCCTGCTATAGCCCATGAAATATCTTCATTTGAGTACTGGTTTAATGCATACTCAACAACAAGCTTACCGGTAAAGCCAGAAGCTCCATAAACTACAAAATCATAATTAGCTGGATTATTCATTTTATTATGTCCTATATAAAAAAGTGTGGTCGGATTATAATATAAAATTATATATATTTAATTTATAAGATGTTTAAAAAAATTGCAGAATTTTTCAGAGTGATTGGGGAGTTAAGGTACATCATTCCCCTTTTAAGATATAAGTGGCCAGAATTAGATTCAAATTCATCTCTTGCCCATTCTTTTCAAGATACAGTTGAGGAACATGGTGATAAAGAATTTCTTTATTTTGAAGATGAAGTATGGACATATTCACAAACTAATGAAGCTGCAAATATTCTTGCAAATAAGCTCTCAAAAGAAGGCATAGAACATGGTGATAAAGTTGTTTTATTCATGGAAAATAGACCCAATTTTGTTATATCACTTTTAGCTATAAATAAATTGGGAGCAATTGGCGCATTAATTAATACAAGCCTTACCGGAAAACCTCTTGTACATTGTATAAATACATCTGACTCAAAGAAATGTATTTTTGGTGATGAATTATCTAATTCTTTAGAAGGTGTATTATCTGAAATTAATATAACTAATAAGTCTGATTTAATTTGGGTGGAAGATAATAATCCATATAATTGTCCTGAATGGGCAACCAATGTAAAAGAAAGTCTTGATGAATCAAAGTCTATAAATCTTGAAGAAACTAATAATGTGATTGCTGGAGATACTGCATTCTATATATACACATCAGGCACTACTGGTGTTCCAAAAGCGGCACTATTTCCAAATGTAAAAATTGTTGCAGGATCTACAAACATAACAATAGCTGGATATAGACTTACTAGTAATGACTGCATGTATAATTGTCTTCCTTTATATCACTCAACAGGGTTAATTCTTGGTTTATGTGCATGTATTCAAGTAGGTGCATCTACTTTTATAAAACGTAAGTTTTCTGCTTCATCTTTTTGGGGTGAAGTTCAAAAATTTAAAACAACAGCATTCGTATATGTTGGTGAACTATGCAGATACTTGAGCTTTCAAGAGCCTTGTGATGAAGAGTTAAATAATCCGATTTCAAAAATGGTTGGCAATGGCCTCAGGCCAGATCTTTGGGATACCTTTAGAAACAGATTTAATGTTGATCGAATTTGTGAAATATATGGAGCTAGTGAAGCAAATGGTATGTTTATGAATTTGCTTAACAAAGATCAAACTATTGGTATGACAAATACAGATATCAAGCTTTTTGCTTATGATGTGGCTGAAGATAAATTAAAAGTTGATGAAAATGGAAACTACATTGAAATTAAGGATCATTCTCCAGGCTTAGCTCTTATGAAGATTGGTCCCAACGCAATCTATAATGGATATACAGATGCGCAAGCAAGTGAAAAGAAAATAATTAGAGATGTTGTTGAGGATGGAGATCGATGGTTTGATACCGGAGATCTTTTAAAAACTATGGATGTGGGTTTTGCTTTGGGTAGGCAGCATTACCAGTTTGTTGACAGAGTTGGAGATACTTTTAGATGGAAGTCTGAAAACGTCTCAACCAATGAAGTTGCTGAAATTCTGAATGCATTTGATCAAGTGAATATGGCCAATGTTTTTGGTGTTAAAGTACCACAAAGTGAAGGAAGAGCTGGAATGGTTGCATTCAATTGTAATTTAAATGAATTTAAGTGGGATAAATTTTCTGATTTTGTATCAGAAAGATTGCCAAGTTATGCTCAACCAGTTTTTGTAAGAATTATTGAGGAGCTTGAAACCACTGGAACATTCAAATTAAAAAAGAACGATTTAAGAGAAGAGGCTTATCATCTTGATAAAGTTAAAGGTGACCAAATCTTTGTTAAAAAACCAGGAGAAAAAAAATACTCTTTATTAGATAATAATTATTATGGCATCATTCAAGAAGGTCGTGCTGGTTTCTAAAAAAGCTACCTAATTTTACTATCAATTAAAACAGCTATTAATAAAGCTGGTTCGTCTCCATTATTTACCCAAGCATGATTTGTTCCTCTTTGGACAACGACATCAAAGGGCTTTAGGTCAACTTCTTCTTGATCAAGAACTAAGGTTACATCTCCTTTAAGCAAAATAATGTAATCAATAGTTTCAGTTTTATGCATTGCTGGATGCTTACTAGTGTCAATTCTATGATGAGCTGCGCCTATTTTTTCAAATGCATCTGCTGCAATTTCTTGCATCATTTCTTCTGGAACACCCTCTGGTAAAGGGTTAATTTGAAAATATCTGAATTTAGTTCCGCCATCTGGTGGGGATAGGATGATTTCTTCGTCAGCCCTATCTACATAATCAGTAGAAATAATATCATTCCCATCAGTATTCCATAACTCAAAAAGTCCTCCAACATCTTCTCCGATTGATCTAGCCGGAGGCCCATCCATTGTAATGATTGATTTACCATCTTTATTATGTCCAGTAATTATTCTCCTCATTCTATCCTCCTATAGTTTTTAGTTTTTCTTTGACAACTGATCTTCTGTTATTTCTGGATAAATCATCCCAATCAGTATTAGAAGTTTTTCTCATTTGATGAATTTTTTTTGAAAGATCTATATCATTTTTCTCAAAGGCCTCTATAACATTGATAGCTTCGTATCTATTGTTGCAGACTAAAATCATATCGCATCCTGCTTCTATTGACTTAACTGCCTTATTAGCAAAGCTTAAATCACCAGCTCCAAACATGCTCAGATCATCACTAAAAATCAAACCTTTGTATTTAATTTTTTCTCTAAGAATGTCTTTTAACCAATATCTTGAATAACTCGGTATATATTTATCAATGTTTGGAAAAAGAATATGAGCACACATAATTGCATCTAATTTATTAGATAATTCTATGTAAGGTTTAATATCAAGGCCCATAAGCTCATCAAGTTCTCTATGATCTTCAGCGAGCTCTATATGGCTATCTTCAAATATTCCCCCATGGCCTGGAAAATGTTTGCCAGTAGATTTCATGCCAGCTTCGTGCATCCCATCAATAAAATTTGATGTCAAAGAAATTACTTCTAAAGCATTATTAGCAAAAGCTCTATCCCCTATAATGCTAGAGGTTTTGTCATCAATATCTAGAACTGGCGCAAAGTTAAGATCAATCCCAGCCGCAATCAATTCACTTGAAATTAACCAGCCAACTTCCTTTAAAAAGGACATATCATTATTTGAATTAGCATATTTGGCTACTTCTTGCATTGTAGGTATTTTTGTAAACTCTTTATTAAAGCGTTGAACTCTACCGCCCTCCTGATCAACTGCGATAATAATATTTTCTTTTATATTTCTAATCTCATGCACAAGGTTTGTAATTTGATTAAATGACTCAAAGTTCCTTGAAAAAAAAATTAATCCTCCGACATGTTTATTCATTAACAAGTCCTTATCTTCATTAGATAAAGATGTTCCATCAATATCTAACATTAATCTTCCATATTCAATATTCATAACCAAATGATATCAAAGAAAGATATTTCAGGATAAGCTTTAATGATATTGAATAAGAATATATTTGTAATATAAGATAAATCATGAGTTCTAGAGCATTAATAACAGGATCCTCATCTGGGATAGGTTTTTCGTACGCAAATTACCTGAAAAATAAAGGATGGTATTTAGATCTTGTTTCTGAAAATAAAGAACGATTAAAAAAATCTAAAGAGAATCTAAATTATGAAAATGCTTCATTTCACTCAGAAGACTTAAGCAAAAATGAGTCTATAAAAAATATTGTAGATAATTTTCAAACACCTGATTTAATTGTTGCTAATGCAGGCGTTGCTATTAATGGAGCTATTGGTCAATTAAGTGAACAGGAAAAAAATGATGCATATTATTTAATGTGTGGTGGCGTAATAGATTTAATCGAAGGTTTTGTTCCTAAAATGATAAAAAATGGAGGAGGAAGGATAGTAATTATTTCAAGTATAGGGGCAATAACAGCAATGCCTAAATCATCAATTTACTCAAGTATAAAATCTGGTATATACGCATATGGAAAATCAATTTCAGCTGAGTTAAAAGATAAGAATATATCTGTAACCATTAGCCTGCCTGGATATGTTAGGACCGAGGCCCATAAAAGAGCTGGACTAGATCATCTTGAAAAAAAAATACCAAGCTGGATGTGGGTAAATGCCTATCAAGTTGTAAAAGAAACAGAAAAAGCTTCAAAAAATGGTAAAACTGAAATAATACCTGGCAAAGTTTATAGATTTACTAAGCCATTTTTAAAGTTTAAGTCTGCTATAAGTATCTGGCAATCAATAACCAAAAGAAACTAATAATCTATTAGAGTTTCTATTGCATAACCCTTTTCTCTAATTAATAAACTGCCGCCCAAAGCAGTTAAATCAATAACACCTAAAATTAATATATCTGAATTTTTCACATTAAAGTTTTCAGTAAATAATTCGGCGCATGCTATTGCGGTTCCTCCAGTTGCTACTAAATCATCAACAATTACAATTTTTTGATTTGAGCTCACTTTAGTATTCTTTTGGATTTCTATAGATGTGCTGCCGTATTCGAGTTCAAAACTCTTTTGAAAAGTTTCATTAGGAAGTTTTCCAGGTTTTCTTGCTAAAACAAATGGTAGATGTAAATCTCTAGCCATTGTACCAGCAAAAATAAATCCTCTGCTTTCAATACTTGCAACTAAATCTGCGCCAAATTCTTTTGTGATCCTGGTAAGCTCATCACATGTTTTAACAAAAGCTTCTGGTGTTTCTATGAGGCTTGTAATATCCTTGAATTCAATACCGTCTATAGGAAAATTATCTACTGTTCTAATATATTGTTTAAGGTCTAATGGATCTTTGCTCATCAATTATCACCCCAATCTGGATCTCTTTTTTCAATAAAAGCATTAATCCCCTCTTTTGCATCATTTCTTAATGCATTTTCGATCATTACCTTTGAAGTAAATTCATAAGCATCAAATAAATCCATGCCATATTGTTTATAAAAAGCTTGTTTGCCTGTTTCTATTGTTTTTATAGATTTTTGAGAAATTTTATTTGCCAAGTCCATTACGGATTTAGTTAATTCATTTTCAGGAACATGTTCATTTATCAACGAAATTCTTTTAGCTTCGGGAGCATTGACCATATCACCAGTCAAAAGCATTTTCAGAGCATTCTTTTTACTTACATTTCTTGATAAAGCAACCATAGGGGTAGAGCAAAATAAACCAATATTTACCCCAGGTGTTGCAAACCTTGCATCATCCGAAGATATGGCCAAGTCACAGCTAGCAACAAGCTGACAGCCAGCAGCCGTAGCAACACCATTGACTTCGGCTATGACTGGTTTAGGAGAGTTTACAATTAATTGCATTAATGATGAGCATAGTTTAAATAAATCCATAAAATATGAAGCTCCTTCATCATCGTTATTTCGAGCATCTGTAATTTCTTTAAGGTTATGACCAGAACAAAAAACATTTCCATTTGCTGCAATAACAATCACCTTAATAGAATTATCTTTAGATGCTTTTTTAATAGCATCAGTTAACCTTTTTATCATTTTTTCTGATAAAGCGTTTTTGTTATTCTGATCATCCATTGTAAGCCTGAGCACGCCTTTTTCATCTATGGCTTGATGAAGAATATTATTTAAGTTTTCTTTCATAGCTTTATTAGATGATAAATCTGAATATTAGTCCAATTTCAAGATTCTAGAATTTTTTTCGGACATTTATTCATTACAACTTTTAGACCAGATTTTATTCCTAAAGATGCAGCATTTTCATCAACTATACCCTCTTGTATCCAAATAATATTTGCATTAATTTCTATGGCCTCATTTGTAATATCATAAATAAATTCTTTTGCTCTAAAAATATCAACCATATCAATTTTTTCTTCAATTTCCTTTAGACTTGAATAGCATTTTTGACCCAAAATATTATTTTCTTTTGGATTTACAGGAAAAACTTTATATCCATTTTTCATCAAAAATTTCATAACCTGAAAACTATCTCTATTAGGATTTGAGCTTGCTCCTACAATAGCTATATTTTTTATGTTTTCTAATAACTTTTTTAAATCCATTATTGCTTAATAATATGTTTTATTTATTGGCTGTTTTGGGTTATATTATCATTTTTCAAAACGAGTATTATTATTATGAATGAACTTTCAAATCAATCGAACGAGCCTGTGCCTGCAAAAACAAGCGAACCAGCTAAAGGAATGGCAATAGCCTCTATGGTATGTGGTATATGTAGTCTTGTACTATTCTTTATACCCTTTGCTAATATTGTTTTAGCTATAGTTGCAGTTGCACTTGGACATATTCACCTTTCGAATATGAAGAAATTTCCAGATATGTATGACGGTCGCGGCATGGCGGTCGCTGGCTTAGCAACTGGTTACGTATTTCTTGGATTTACTATTCTTGGCTTTATTATCTTGCTTGCTACCGGTAGTGCTATCTTAGGATCACTCTAGTTTATAAAGATATAAATTTAATTCTTACTATCCACTCATTGTTTTTTAACAATGGGTGGCTATGAGAGTATTCTATTTTCTTACGAAATCTTTTACTTCATCATTTACAACTACTTTCAAGTTGCCATCAACTAACTTTAAATATATAAAAGACATGCCATCATCACACGCCAAGGTATAAACATCTTGATCAGGACCTTCAACAGGACATATTTCACTAAAACCCTCAGCAGTAAGCCTAGCCTCATCTCCTTTTATCTCAATTCCTATATTTGCATCTTCAACGCTTGACCAACTCCCATCAATTCCCGATGAACCACAAGCAGATAAAAATACTAAGGCACAAAACGCATATAATTTATTCATAAATTTCTCCTATTCGTGAATTTAATATTACATAATTAAATATATACGTAAATAAAAAGCATTTCATATTTAAGATATCATTGAATTAATTTTTATTTCCCAAGCGCTTCTTCCAAATAATACAAATCTATGCTCTTCCCCATTTTTGAATTTAACTGCAAGGGAATTTGGCATCATCGGTATTAAATTAAAAACTTTAGTCCATACTTTTTCTGTTGAGGCTATATCTGATAGATCAATAATGGTGATTCCACTCTGAAAATTAAATTTATGGGATTCAAATATCAAACGTTGATTTGTAAGATATAAAAAACCTCCAACTGCTTCAATTCCCTTTTGTAAATTTGCCCCGCCTTTTTTAATTATTTCTTCATCAATGTTGAGTTGTGTTTTCATGTTTAGTCGTCCTCAATGAGTAATAGATTTATCCAGTTTACAAACTATTTCATCATAGACTGAAGATGAAAATTTAAAATTATCTATGAATCCGCAATGTCCTCCATATTGTTGAGGTTTAAATATTACATAATTTGTTTGATCTAATTTATTTAAGGGTTCGATAGGAACACATGGATCGTCAATAGATGAGTATATAAGCGTGCTATGTTTTATCTTATCAAGAGTATCTTGAGTAATAGCATATCCAGAAAATAGCTCCTTAGTATTTTTGTGTGGTGAAAAATTTTCTGTAAAAAACTCTGTCATATCCTCAAGGTTCTTATATTTTAATGCTTTTTCTACATCAGCAATTTCATATAATCTTATTTTTCTTCTTAATGTTTTCTGCCACTTATTTAAAAAATATTTTTTTAGAATCCATGAGGTATTATCCATTGCATGCATTGAATTTTCTGGATCAATTACTGGAGATAGAACAACAGTGCTTTTCAAAAAATTAATTTCTGCAGAAGCGGATATTCTTAATGCGATATTGCCTCCTAAAGAAAATCCAATTAAGTGTATTTCATTGTCTGGATATGTATAACCAATAGATTTAACTGCTTCAATAAGGGTCTGTATATCAGTTGCTCTAAAGAAATCTTTATTTAGGTGCTCAGTATTGCCATGATCAATAGGATGAATTCTAATAATATCAAAATTTTTAGTATGCAAAAGATTGGCTAAAGGAATTAAATATTTAGAATCCTTATGACCTAGCCATCCAGGAAGAAATATCACTTTCTTTTTAAATAAATCTGTCTGAAATATTTCAATTGACTGAGAATTAGAGGATGTAAAAATTTGTTTAGACGAAATTTTATTGATTTTTTTTCGTAAGGGTTTTTGCTGTATCTCTCTTATTGGGCTTGACGCTATTAGAGTATTAAATAAGCCGTTTTTAAAAAAACTCATTATACTTATCTCTTAAATATCTTTATGAATATAAACCATACAAATTTTCAAAGTTATTCTAACCGATTAGTTTGAATTAGTGTCTAAATAAGTCTTCGTTTTTAGTATCGCATTTTCATGTATGTCCATATAAAAAAGAGCGAAGTCCAAGCCATGATAATTTCCTGAAGAACCTCCAAATCCTTGAAATCTAGTTCCTGTTTGATCAGATGCGAATAAGATTCCATTTTTACACTGTGCTTGAACATATTCCTTGATTGGAGTCTCTAAAGGACCAAATATTTCTCCTTTGGCGGCATCATCTCCTCTTAACTCCAGTGAATAATTTCCTGATATATAAACAGCTCCCTTTGAATCAGATATATCAGATAATGTGCCTTCATTCTTCCAGGTAATAGGATTAACACAAATATTATTCTTATATCTAGGCATATCCTTATTAATAAGCGTCACATTCATCGTATCCCAATGAACTAAACAACCTAATTCTGTTGGGCCATCACATATATAGATATCATTCATTTTATTCATCCAAGATTTAGAAATCTCGCCTCCAATGATATAAGCTCCAACCATTCTAGGGTATAAATTTGTTCCATCAATTTCCTCAGCAAGCAATCTAATGGAATGATGTGTGCCCTGACTATGACTAGCAATAATAAATGGCCTTCCATTACTATAATTTTTAATAAAGTACTCAAATGCTTTTTTTACATCTTGATATACAAATGCATGAATTTCCTCACGCAATTCATCAGTATCATAATAGCTATATATTGATGCTTGACGATAATATGGTGCATAAATACTACAACAACCATTAAAAGCGCTAGCTTGATTTGCCATCATCCATTTTGTGTTTTCTTTTGTTGCAGAATCCTTTTCAAGAGGATCAGTCCAATGATGTCCTTTTAGATATCCTGTAGGATGAACAAAAAATACATCCACCTCTGAGTTTAGTTGGTCAACTCCAGTTTTCCCAGTAGGGATTAAATCTGCTGCATCTTCTTTGACAGGGAGTGCTGCCCAAGAACTTTCTTTTGAATAATCAAGCTGTTGTGCAGCATCTTTTGGGTTAAAAGAATGGTCTGGTCGGCCGATAAAATAATCATATGCCATTGCAAAAGTAAGGCCTTCATGACGAAGTTCTTTAATATACGGTAATGCCCATACAAGAATTACTACAAAAAGAAAGACTAAAATCAGAAAAGCTTTTTTCATTCCCACTCAATAGTTGCACAAAACACCACCTCTGAAACCCTTACTGTGACTGTATTTCCGAGTGCCATTTTGTGTTTTTGCCACTTTGTCAAAGTTTTATAAGTATACATCTTCGATTTCCTTAAATTGTTTACTATTTAATATCTTTATTATTAAACTCCTGAATTCAGGTTGTGAATAAATGCTATGCCTTTTATCTATTATTGAAAAACCATTTATTTTTTCAGTATCTAAAAGTAATTCTTTAAAAATTTTAAGTGCTCTCTTCTGCTCATCTTTTTTTAAACCAATTTTTTCAACCTCAGCAGGAATCCACCCTACATGATCTGCTCCGCAGAATTCATACTCATGCCATTTACCATAATGTAATATTTCTATAATTTTTACTTGTCGTTCTAAAGTCGTGAATAAAAAACTTTTATCATGATTTGACCTGTCATAAACATCATCACACTCTAAGTTAACTGATTCACCATCTTTATCATGCAGACCACAACAAACCTTTAAATATTTTTCAGAATCTTTTATAACTTCTATGCCATGAAAATCTCTTAATGGTGGCAATTGATCTTTAGTTTGTTTCAAAATAATCTATTCTCTTGTTATGCTACATTGAGAATTAAATTTTGTTATTTCATTTTTATAGTTAAGATTAGTCCATTCCATTAGCATAGTTTTTTTGTTAAGAACTGCGGAATAAGTTTCATATCGACCAGAATCTGAATAGGATGGCGAATGCGTGCCTTGCAGAAAGATTTTATCAGGAGTTTCCTCTGCAATTACTGCGTAATGATATGGTATTGGATATTCAGAATATAAGAAATATATATACCATCGTGATGGCAAGTCTGGATTATATATATAAGGATTTTCTATAGTTCCATCCCTTTTTTGAATCCCAAAATATCCATTAAAACCAGAATCATGTTTGCAATGATAGTATGAACTACCCAATTTATACTCAGCAGCACTTAACGATGCTGAAAATATAAAAATAATAAATAAAAATCTCATTAATGTATTATGCCATTAACTTATGACTTTCAATAGTTGCAGGAATTTGTCAAAGTTTTATTTCTTTTAATTTCTGAATAAATGAATTTAAAAATTCTGCTGTCATTGTTTGTGACATATTTCCTGCCTTGGCACGAAATTTAATATCGCCTTTATCATTGTTATAAGTTTTCACTTCAAAACCATCAATAGTTGCATAAGTTACTTCATAATTTTCCAATGTTGTAATATCTTTAGTCACATTAGATATATATTCTAATGCTGCAATAAGATCATTTATTTCCTTTTGATAAACAAAAGATCTACCATTTTCTCCTTTATAATTTTGGACTGTCAATACAATTCCTTTTGTATTTACAGAAGAACCTGGAGTTTCTATGATTCTTTTTTGTATAAAAATACCATAACGTGGATATGCAGGATCTGTTTGAACATTACCCAAATCGGTATAACCCAAGATTGTGATAGTGCCTGTTGACTCAGATAATTTCTCAAGTTCAGTTTTTTCTTGTGCTAAAGAAAAATTTGTAACAAAAATAGTACATAAAACAACAAACAATTTAAATTTCATAATAACTCCTATTTAGAGATTAAAGTATGCCATAAACTTATGAATGTCTATAATTGCATGAATTTGTCAAAGTTTTCAAAAAAGAGATGATATTTGTTAAGTTTGACAAACTTTGTCAAACGAAAACCCTTTAAGAATAAGGGTTTCAGAGATATTTTTCACTCCCACTCAATAGTTGCAGGTGGTTTACTTGAAATATCATAAACAACTCTACTAACTTCCTCTATTTCATTAACAATACGGTTTGAAACACCTTCAAGAAATTCATATGGTAAATGCGCCCATCTAGCTGTCATAAAATCTACTGTTTCAACAGCTCTTAAAGCAACAACTTCTGCATATCTTCTTTCATCTCCTACAACACCAACTGATTTAACTGGAAGAAGTACTGCAAATGCCTGACTTACTTTGTCGTATAAATCTGCTTTAATAAGTTCTTGAATAAAAATATGGTCAGCCTCTTGGAGAACTTTTGTTTTTTCTTTTGTAATCTCTCCAATAATTCTTACACCTAAGCCTGGACCAGGGAATGGATGTCTTTCTAACATTTCTTTGGGAATTCCAAGCTCTACTCCCATTCTTCTAACCTCATCCTTGAAAAGATCTCTTAGAGGTTCAACCAAATCTAATTTCATCTCTTCAGGTAATCCACCTACATTGTGATGAGACTTTATTACTCTTGCTTCTTTTGATTCTGAGCCAGATGATTCAATTACATCTGGATAAATTGTTCCTTGTGCTAAAAAATTAATATCTTTTAATTTAATTGCCTCAGCATCAAAAACATCAATAAAGGTTCTTCCGATAATTTTTCTTTTTTGCTCTGGGTCATCTATATCTTTTAAATGTCTTAAAAAAATTTCTGCGCTATCAGATTTAATAACATTCAGATTCATATTTTCTTTAAAGGTTTGCATAACTTGATCTGCCTCACCCTTTCTAAGTAAACCATTATCTACAAAAACACATGTTAGTTTTTTACCGATAGCTTTATGAAGAAGGGTTGCTGTTACAGAAGAATCCACACCGCCAGATAAACCTAATAAAACTTTTTTATCTTGAACTTGATCTTTAATTTCCTCTATTCTTTGTGATATTAAATCGTCCATTTTCCAATCAGTACTTGCGTTGCAAATATTAAAAATAAAATTTTCTAAAATTTTCTTTCCATTATCTGTATGGGTTACTTCTGGATGAAATTGGATAGCATAAATTGGCAGACTTTTGTGCTCCATTGCTGCAATAGGAGCTGTTTTGGTTGATGCAACTAGATTGAATTCATCCGGTAAATCTTGGACCTGATCTCCATGACTCATCCAAACATTAATTTTTTTATCTAAGTTTTTAAACATTAAAGATTCGCTTACAACCTCTAATTCAGAGTGGCCAAATTCTTTTTGATCAACAGATATAACATGACCACCCATTTGTTCAGCAAGAGTCTGCATCCCATAACATATTCCAAGGATAGGTATTCCTATATCAAATACAAACTGAGGAACTCTAGGTGTATAGGTTTCTGTGACTGAATTAGGTCCTCCTGAGAGAATTATTCCTTTAGGGTTAAGTTCAGCTATCTTTGATTCATCTATGTCCCACGGCAAAATTTCAGAATAGACATGACTCTCTCTTATTCTTCTTGCAATTAATTGTGTATATTGAGAGCCAAAATCCAATACCAGAATTGTATCTATTTTTTTATTGCTAATAGATAGCTTGCTCATTAAATTAACTTCTTTGGTAGTTAGGTGCTTCTTTGGTAATCATTACGTCGTGCACATGACTTTCAGCCATTCCAGCATTTGTGATTTCTACAAATTGACTATTGTTTTGCATGTCTTCAATATTTTTACAGCCAATATACCCCATACTTTGTCTAACTCCACCAACTAATTGATTAATCACATTAATTACTAAACCTTTATATGGTACCCTTCCTTCTATTCCCTCTGGTACCAACTTATCGTTCTCAACATCTTCCTGTAAATATCTATTAGCATCATCTCTTTCAGTCATAGCTCCAATGGATCCCATTCCCCTATATGTTTTAAAACTTCTTCCTTGGAAAAGCTCAACTTTTCCTGGAGCTTCTTCGGTTCCTGCAAAAAGACTTCCAAGCATTACTGAATCAGCGCCAGCTGCTATGGCTTTAGCTATATCACCTGAGAATCTAATTCCTCCATCTGCAATAATATTAATATCTTTACCATCAAGAGCTTTCTTGATTTCCAAAATTGCACTAATTTGAGGCACTCCTATACCAGCAATAATTCTTGTGGTGCATATAGAACCTGGCCCCATACCAACCTTTACGGCATCTGCACCGGCTTTCACAAGTTCTGTTGCTGCATCAGCTGTAGCAATATTCCCACCAATAACATCAATATCTTTAAATTTATCTTTTATTACTTTAATGGTATTAATAACATTTAAAGAATGGCCATGCGCACTGTCAATCACGAAAACATCAACTCCAGCTTCAGCTAAAGCCTCCGCTCTATCAAGAGTGTCTTCTCCAGTACCAATTGCTGCTCCAACTTGAAGCCTTCCTGAAGAATCTTTTGTAGCATTAGGGTGCTGAGCAGATTTCTCTATATCTTTCATCGTAACCAATCCAGATAAATTATTATCTCCATCAAGAACTAATATTTTTTCAATTCTATTTTTATACATCAACTTCATAACATCTTCTTGAGAAAATCCTTCCTCAACAGTTACTAACTTTTCAAAAGGTGTCATTATTGATGAAACTTTGGCATTCATATTTTCTGCATATCTAAAATCTCTACTTGTAACAATTCCTTGCAACTTTCCACTATCAACTACTGGCATCCCAGAAATACTCAACTCACTTGTCAATTGCCTAAGTTCGCCTATGGATTTATTAGAACCAATCGTTACAGGATCTCTAACAATGCCACTTTCGTATTTTTTGACAGATTTAACTAAGACCGCTTGATCTGAAATTGAATTATTTTTGTGAATTATTCCGATACCACCAGCCTCTGCTAAAGAAATTGCCATCTTCGATTCAGTTACAGTATCCATGGCCGCAGAAATAAGCGGAGTCTTCAGACTAATGTTTTTAGTTAATTTGGATTCGATGCATGCTTGACTAGGAAGAAAGTCGCTATACTTCGGAAGAAGTAAAACATCATCAAATGTTAGTGCTTTATATTTTAATTTTTCCATGTCAGATTATAACCAAATGAAAAAAGAAAAAAAAGGTTGATAATTCTATCTAAAAACTAAATTTTGTTTTTTATTTTTGAAATTAAATCGCTGAGTTGTGGTTTGTTAGCCTCTATTTCCTCTAAAGATAGGCCTTCAAGCTCATGAGGAAATACAAGCCATTGATCTGTTTCATGAATATAGTAATCTGGTTTTCTTCCAGTTTGGCTCTTATTTGGCTTGTAATATGGGGTAGCAACTTTTATATCTGGTGTATTTTTTTTACAGGCTGATGTTATGTCATTAATAATTTGAGCAATTGAATTTCCAGTATCATGAACATCGTCAACAATTAAAAGCCTATCTTCCGACTCAAGCTGTCTTATAACATAATTTAATCCATAAACTTGCACACTATCTTTTCGGGAATCTATACCGGAATAATATGAAGTTCTTACGGCTACGTGATCAGACTTTATACCAAGAAAGCTTAAAAATTCTTGGACAGCAATACCAATAGGAGCCCCGCCCCTCCATACACCAATTATATAATTTGGTTCAAATCCAGATTCATAAACATTCCAAGCAAGTTGTGATGAATCTTTCAATAAGCTATCTGGTTTAATAAATAGTTTTTCCATAATTTTGCAAAGGGCCTGTATGGCCCTTTGTGAGAATTATAACTTCTAGAGAAGAAGAAATCAGAAGTTATAACTAATTCTTGTCATGAATTGTCTTGGAGGAATAAGCTCAAGTCCTGTTGAAGCAACTCCAAATACGTCAGTCATACTTGAATTTATACCATCTTCATCAGTAACATTAAGAAGCATTAAGTCTAGACCAAGATTATTGTTGTAATCTATACCAATTGTAAAGTTAACAATATCGTATCCAGGGATTGCATCCACAATTGGATTATTGCTAACTCTTTGCATAAATTTACCTCTTTTTACATACTGAACAATAGCAGTTAAGCTGTTGCCTGACGGTAAATCAGTTTCATATATAAAATTTACATCAGCTGTGAACTCTGGAGTTTTTGCAAGTTGATTACCTTTAACGTTTTCTCTCAATCCATATCTTAAATCCTCTTCGCCAAAGAAATATTGATAAGCATCAACATTGTCTAACACAAAGTAATCAGAAGAAACTTCAGAGTTAAGGAATGCTAGATTCATATCAAAAGTGAATGAATCAGATGCCAAAGCAGTAAATTCAATTTCAACACCAGACATTTCTGATTCAGGAATATTAGCTACACCACCTCGATATGGATCAGGGTCAGTTGCTTGAAATTGTAGGTTTTCGTAATCATAAGAGAAGGCAGCAATATTTGCTCTAGCCTTTCCATTAAATAGATCTGTTTTAATACCAAGCTCTGTGGAGTCAACAGTTTCTGCTTCAAATGTAGGAAAAACCATTGGTGGAGCATTATCGTTATCAAAACCAAAAGTTAAATTACTTCCACCAGGCTTAAACCCACTAGCTAATGTTAAATAAATCATAGTTGCATCAGCTAAATCATATTCGCCAGTTATCCTTGTTGTTATTTCATCAGTAGTACCCTCTGCTACAAATGTTTCAGTATTTAAAAAATTTGTAACGTCTGTTCCAAAAGTATCTTCCGAATATCTCAACCCAGAAATAAGCCTAAAAGTATCGCTAAAGCTGTAGGTTGTTTGCGCATAAACAGATAAAGATTCCCTATATGGAAAAGCATCAGTAAAAAAGTCTACATCCGCAGCTGGTCCAAAAATATCAAATCTGCCTGGTATTCCATAATCATGCTCATAACAATAATTCGGATCTGCAAAAGAAGCATCGCAAACATATTTAAATACTCCATCAAGATCATCATCTCTGTAACCTCTGATTACATTTTCAATTTCATGATCCATGTAAAAAGCACCAACTGTCCAATCAAGCTTTCCATTCATTGCAGGCTCATTAGATATAAGGTTAACTTCAAAAGTTGTTGTTTCAACCACTGAAGTTTCAGGTCTAAACTCTGCTTGTTGATATGTTGCACCAGCGCCCAAGCCTGGAATTGAGAGAACAGAGTCTCCAAAATTGTGACGATCATTGTCTCTTGTAACCGAAATATCATCATCTTGAGAACTAGCTAAAATTTTTAAATTTGCAAATCCGAGATCTGATTCAAAAATCATAGCAACTACCGAAGAAGTTAATTCTTGTTTTGAAATTGTATTTTGTGACAGCTTTCGCATACCTGGTGATTGATCATCTATACCTCTCAAAGCTGCACCATTTCTATCAACGTGCGCATACTGACCAAATATCCTTAAACTTGAGGTATCACTTAATTCAAAGAAAAAATCTGCTCTAAAATTGAGATTATGTGCATCATCAAGATCTTGTCCTGTAAAAATGTTTTCAGTAAAACCTTCTCGAGTCATGGCAGAAAATGATAATTTAGTGCTTGCTGTATCTGATAATGGTATGTTTGAAGAAGATCTCAACTGCTTCATTCCATAATCACCATATGTTATGTCTGCTTTTGAAAACCTTTCTTCTGATGTTGGTTTATTGCTTATAACATTAATAGCTCCACCAGTTGAGTTTTGGCCAAAAAGAGTACCTTGTGGACCTCTTAATACTTCAATTCTTTGAACATCTAGAAAGTCTGTTTGCAATGAAAATGGTGAAGCAATAAAAATGCCATCCATATGATACGCAACTGAAGGAGCTGCAATAGCATTTTGATTTGTTTCATTACCAACACCTCTTATAGATATAACAGTTTTATAACCTTCATTTTTTGCAACTGTTACACCAGGCACAATACTGGATAAATCAACAAAGGAATTAATATTTTTTGCCTCTATCTCTGAATCAGTGATTGCAGTAACTGCTTGAGAAACAGATTGAAGACTTTCATCTCTCTTTTCAGCAGTAACAATTACCTCTTCAAAGACTAACTCACCATCTTGAGCAAAAATATCGTTTGAAAAAGATAATATAAGAATAGAAGCAATGGATGCTCTAAATAAAATAGTAGATTTCATAATAAATGTATCCTCTTTAATAGATGTTTATATAATTACATGCAACTTATATGCCAAATAATTATATTAAATTTAAGTTTTTGCAAGTTATAAAATTCTGATGTTATATTAACACTTTCGATGACATCTGTACTAGATTGAATATACTTATTTGTATGAAAAATTTTCTTAATAATTTCTTTCAACTTGATCGCAATAATACTGACATAAAGTCTGAAGTTATTGCTGGTTTTACAACGTTTTTAACAATGGCATATATAATTTTTGTAAATCCACAAATAATGGAAGCAAGTGGAATGGATAAGGATGCTATTTTTGTAGGCACCTGCTTAGCCGCCGCCATTGCATGCTTGATTATGGGAGTTTTTGCAAATTGGCCAATTGGTCTTGCCCCTGGAATGGGTTTGAATGCTTTTTTTACTTACACTGTTGTTGGTGAAATGGGTTACTCTTGGGAGATTGCTTTAGGAGCTGTTTTTATTGCTGGTATTTTATTTTTTGTAATGAGTGTTACTAATCTTAGGAGCTGGATGATTGCAAGCATACCTATGAATTTAAGAATCGCGATGGGAGCTGGAGTTGGTTTATTTATTGGGATAATTGGTCTTAAAAGCGGAGGCATAATAATTACTAATGATGCAACGCTTTTAGCATTAGGTGATTTTACTAATATTGAAACACTTCTCGCTGCAACTGGCTTTCTAATAATTTCAGCCCTATCTATCAGAAAAATACCTGGTGCAATTATTATAGGAATATTAATAATTACTTTGATTGCAATATTTGCCGATCTTATTCAGTTCAAGGGAGTAATTTCAACTCCACCTAATATAGCGCCAACTTTCATGAAGCTAGATATTCTTGGAGCTTTGAATCTTGGAATGTTGACAGTAATTATGTCTTTTCTATTTGTTAATCTATTCGATACAACAGGAACTTTAGTAGGTGTCGCAACAAGAGCAAATTTATTAGATGAAAATGGAGAAGCAGAAAGTCTTGATAAGGCTCTAAAAGCAGACAGTGGAGCGAGTATATTTGGTACATTTTTTGGATGCTCTCCGGTAACAAGCTATGTTGAAAGTTCTGCTGGTGTGGAAGCAGGCGGAAGAACTGGTCTTACTGCAGTTGTAGTTGGAATATTGTTTATTTTAGCAATGTTCTTATCACCGTTAGCTTCTATCATTCCAGCATACGCCACTGCAGGTGCTTTAGTTTATGTGGCCATTTTGATGCTTGGAGGTATGGAAAAATTAAACTGGTCTCATGTTACAGAACTTATACCTGCATTGATTATCCTCATAATGATACCTTTAACATTTTCAATTGCTGATGGAATTGCTTTAGGGTTTTTATCATATGTTGTTTTAAAAATAACAAATGGTGAAATAAAGAACATCACATATGCAGCTTGGTTCCTTACCATCATTTTTATTTCAAAATTTATATTTTTATAAAGCTAAACCCAATATATATATTATTGTCAGGCCTGCATTTAAAACTACAAGCGTCATTTCTTTCCATAAGATCCCAACAACAACCCATAATGAATTGGCTATTATAAATGCCCAATGATGGTATTCTAAGGCCGGTATAAAGCTAGCTAATATTGCAGCTAGAATCAATATTGCTGTTGCTGTCCATGCAAGAAATTGATAGGGCTTTTCGTTTTGATTCATTTAAATTTTTTATTATTTAAAAAGATCGTCAGTTTTTGATGCACAAATAAAGTCATTTTTGTGAAGTCCTTTAATTTTATGCGACCACCAAGAAACAGTAACGTTTCCCCACTCAAGAACGATCTCAGGATGATGATCTTCTTGTTCGGCAAGTTCAGCTACTTTATTTGTAAAATTAACAGAATCCTCATAACTAGAAAAAGCAAAAGAACATATTAATCTTTTAATACCGTCCTCTTCATGAACTATCCAAGAAGGTATTTGTGGAGAGAGTTCTTTTATCTCTTGCTCAGAGAGAACAGGTGCATCTAATCTGCAAGCCTCACAGCTACTTTGAGAAAGTTCGTTTGACAACTTTATATACCACCCTTTGCAAGTTTAGATGGATCAAGTAATTTCTCAAGCTTAGCTTTTGTTAAGTCAGTTTCTTCAGCTGCAACTTCAATTATTGGCTTATTTTCTTTATAGGCTTTTTTTGCAATCGCTGCTGCTTTTTCGTAACCAATAATTGGATTTAATGCTGTAACTAATATTGGATTTTTTGATAATGAGAGTTCTAAATTTTTATGATTAACCTTAAATGTCTTTATGGCTTTCTTCGATAAAGCATTCATTGATCCACTCAAGAGGTTAATACTCTTTAATAGGTTGTAGGCTATGACTGGCAACATTACATTTAATTGGAAATTTCCAGATTGAGCTGCAACAGTAATTGTTACATCATTACCAATAACATCTGCACATGCCATAGAAACTGCCTCAGGAATGACAGGATTAACTTTACCAGGCATGATGCTGCTTCCAGGCTGTAAGGCTTTTAATTCAATATCAGATATTCCAGCCAAAGGACCACTATTCATCCATCGAAGATCATTTGAGACTTTCATCAATACGACCGCTAGATTCTTTAACTCTCCTGATAATTGTACTGAGCAATCTTGAGCACTAAGCTCATGATAAAAGTTCTCGGCTGGATAAAACTTAGACTTACTTCCTAATAACTTGGTCATTTCTTGGGTAAAATATTTTGAAAATTGTTTATGAGCATTTATGCCGCTTCCAACAGCAGTTCCGCCTTGAGGAAGCTCTAGTAGTTTTTTTTCAAAAATATTTAACATCTCTTTTGAAGATTTTAACTGACTAGACCATGCTTTTAATTCTTCATAGAAATCAATAGGCATAGCATCCATTAGATGAGTTCTTCCAGTTTTAATAGTTCCTTTCAAAGATTCTGACTTATCGTCAATTGATTTAATTAAACTATCTAAAGCTGGAAAAAGTTTCTTAGTTAAATCCATATGAGCACTAATTTTGATTGCAGTAGGAATGACATCGTTACTACTTTGGCTCATATTTACATCATCATTTGGACTAACTTCAACTTTTGCATATTTAGTAGCTAGATTTGCTATAACTTCATTAGCGTTCATATTTGAGCTTGTTCCAGAGCCTGTTTGAAATACATCAATTGGAAATTCATTATGATGTTTTTCCTGCCAAACTTCTTTAGATGCTCTTGAAATGGCCTTAGATTTTTTTGAAGAAATAAGCTTTAATCTTAAATTAGCCTTTGCTGCAGCATCTTTTATGAATCCCAAAGAAGATACAAATGATTTTGTAAATGGGAAATCCATTTTTATACCGCTTATAGGAAAATTATTTACGGCTCGTTGTGTTTGAGCGCCCCACAATGCCTTTGAGGGAACTTTAACTTCTCCTAAACTATCTTTTTCAATTCTATATTTCATATTTGGTTCTTAATTTGATAAGCTATTTTAACATTATTGAGCTTAGGAGTATAAAAACTATGTCAAATGTTGCACCCATAAAAATTGATATTACTAATGGTAAATTACCTATTAAGGAAAAGGGTCTTGTTTTCCAAGAATTTGCTAATCCAGCAGAAGAAAGAAGAAATCAGCTAGAAAAGCTTGCGGCCGGATTCAGGCTTTTTGATTATTTTGGTTTTAATGAAGGGGTCGCTGGTCATATTACATACAGAGATCCTGAGTTTAAAGATCACTTTTGGGTAAATCCTTTAGGTGTCCACTTCTCTCAAATTTCTGTATCAGACTTATTATTAGTTAATCATGATGGAAAAGTTGTTCAAGGTGATAAAGATGTTAACGTTGCGGCATTTGCAATACATTCAAGACTTCATAAAGCAAGGCCAGATGTTAATGCTGCGGCTCATTCGCATTCAATTTACGGAAGAACATTTTCAACTCTTGGAAAATTATTAGATCCTATTTCTCAAGATGCTTGTGCATTTTATGAGAATCAAGGCATATATGAAGATTTCTCTGGTGTTGTTGAAGAAGTTGATGAGGGTGATGAAATTGCAAAAGCTCTAGGTAACAAGAAGGTTGCAATACTTCAAAATCATGGAATTTTAACAACAGGACCTTCTGTAGATATAGCTCTGTGGTTTTATATGTCGATGGAAAGATGTTGTCAGGCGCAACTAATGGCAGAAGCTGCAGGTAAGCCTAAAATTATTCCTCATGAAACTGCCATTAAAACAAGAGAATTTATTGCAAACGATATTGCTGCATGGGCAAGCTATCAGCCAGCATTTGATAAAATTGTAAAGATGCAGCCAGATCTTTTAGATTAACTGGCTGGAACAATTATCGCTTTAGTTTCAAGACACTCTTCAAGACCATGTTTACCATGCTCTCTTCCATTTCCAGAAGCTTTGTAGCCACCAAATGGAGCTGCATTTCCTCTGGCACCACCATTAATAGTTATTTGTCCAGCTCTTATCTGATTTCCAACTTCTATTGCATGAGATAGCTCGCCTTGAACATACCCAGCGAGCCCATATTCAGTATCATTAGCGATTTCAATCGCCTCTTCTTCAGTTTCATACTTCATAATGCATAAGACAGGACCAAATATTTCTTCTTTTGCAATAGTCATATCATTTGTTACATCAGCAAAAACTGTTGGTTTAATATAATAACCTTTATCGTACCCTTCGGGTCTTTCAACCCCACCTGCAACTAGTCTGGCTCCTTCTTCAATGCCGATTTCGATCATCTTAATAATCTTTTCATATTGAGTTTTATTTGAAATAGGTCCTAACCTAAATTCGCCATTAGGATCTCCAACAGTAGTACTATTAGCGGTAGCTTCTGCAACTGCAACAGCTTTGTCATAATTTTTTGAGGAAACCAACATTCTTGTTGGGGCATTGCAAGATTGACCAGAATTTAAAAAACAGTGACCAGCTCCACCCTTAACTGATTTTTCTAGATCAGCAACATCATCTAATATAATGTTCGCCGATTTTCCTCCAAGCTCCTGTTGAACTCTTTTTACTGTAGTTGCAGAAGCTTGAGCAACGGCTATTCCTGCTCTTGTTGAACCAGTAAATGACATCATGTCCACTTTTTCATGTTCTGACAAAGCAGCTCCAACAATTGGTCCATACCCATTAACTAAATTAAATACTCCATTTGGAACGCCAGCTTTATGCATAACCTCTGCAAGCAACATAGAACAATAAGGTGATATTTCACTGGGTTTAAGAACCATTGTACAACCAGTTGCAATAGCTGCAGATACTTTTGTTGTAATCTGATTCATAGGCCAGTTCCAAGGAGTAATCATCCCAATAACACCAATAGGCTCCCTTCTTAAAGTGTAGCCACCCTCTTCTTTTTCAAACTCATACTCCTCTAAAGCTTCAAGAGTCTCTTTAAAGTTAATAAGACCCGTATTTGCTTGTGCTCTTTCGGACAACCAATTAGGTGCTCCCATTTCTTTTGTAATAACTTCTACAAAATCTTTGTATCTATTTTCATATTCTTGAATAATTTTCTTTAAGAGGTCTATTCTTTCTTCTTGTGAAGACTTTGAGAATGAAACAAATGCATTACTAGCTGCATTAACTGCTGCATCAATATCTTCTTTTGTTCCAGCCGTTACTTGACCAATAACCTCTTCATTAGCTGGATTGATTACATCAATTAATTCATTTGAATCTGATTTTACCCATTCACCATTGATGTAAAAGTTTAAATCGTTGCTCATATAACACTCCATGAAATTTTAGACATAAAATTATAACTAAATACTTACAAATGAACTAGAAGAGTCTTTTTAGAATAATCCTTTTATTTCTCTTTCTTCATCCAATCCAATTGCTTCTGCAGCTGGAACTCTTGGTAATCCTGGCATTGTCATAATCTCACCACAAACCACTACAACAAATTCAGCACCAGCTGAAAGCCGAACCTCTCTAATTGGAACATCATGGCCAACCGGAGCACCCATTAATAACGGGTCAGTTGAGAAACTATATTGAGTTTTTGCCATACAAATTGGATATTCTCCAAAACCATCATCTTCAAGTTTTTTAAATTGATTCCTAACTCTTTTATCTGCAATAATCTCAGAAGCACCATAAATGCTTTTTGCAATATGTTCGGTTTTATCCCATAAAGTCATTTCATCTTTGTATAAAGTTTTAAAGTCAGCAGAATTTGAATCAGCAATTTTTGCAACTTCTTCTGCTAAATCTGCTGCTCCTTCTCCACCTTTTTCCCAGTGTGAAGAAATTTTGCACTGAACACCTAGATTCTTACAAAAATTAATTATTTGCTCATGCTCGCTTTTAGTATCTGTTACATAGTCATTAATTCCAACAACAACAGGAACTCCAAATTTACCAATATTTTCTATATGTTTGCCTAAATTTTCACAACCTTTTAAAACTGCATCAATATTTTCTCTGCTTAGTTCATCTTTTTTAACACCACCATGCATTTTTAATGCTTTAGTTGTTGCTACTAAAACTACAACATCTGGTTTAAGTCCAGATTTCCTGCATTTAATATCAAAGAATTTCTCAGCCCCAAGGTCAGCTCCAAAGCCAGCTTCCGTTACAACATAATCTGCTAACTTAAGAGCCGTTTTTGTTGAAACTACTGAATTACAACCATGAGCTATATTTGCAAATGGTCCTCCATGCATAAATGCTGGATTATTTTCCAATGTTTGCACTAGGTTTGGTTGAAATGCGTCTTTTAAAAGAGCTGTTATAGCACCATCAGCATTTAATTGTTTAGCTCTTACAGGCTTATTATTTTTTGTATATCCTATAACAATATTTCCAACTCTGGTTTGAAGATCATCCAAATCAGAAGCTAAACAAAATACAGCCATTATCTCTGATGCAACAGTTATGTCATATCCACTTTGACGTGGAATACCGTTACCGGTTCCACCAAGGCCACACGTTATATCTCTTAAAGATCTATCATTCATATCAACCACTCTCTTCCAAGTAATTCTTCTTGGGTCAATATTAAGTTCATTATCCCAATGAATATGATTATCTATTAGAGCAGATAACAAATTATGTGCTGCACCAATAGCATGAAAGTCTCCAGTAAAATGAAGATTAATATCCGTCATAGGGATAACCTGAGCATTGCCTCCGCCAGCAGCTCCACCTTTCATTCCGAAGCAAGGACCTAAACTTGGCTCTCTTAAACAAATCATTGCTTTTTTACCTATGTTACAGAGTCCATCGACCAAACCAACACTAGTGGTTGTTTTTCCTTCACCTGCAGGGGTTGGAGAAATAGCAGTGACGAGAATTAATTTACCATCATCATTTTTAGACAAAGATTTTACAAGATTATGTGTAAGCTTAGCTTTATCGTCTCCAAATCTTATTAAGTCTTTTTTTTGTATACCTATTGATTCAGCAATTTCATCAATTGGTTTTTTATGAGCAGCATTAGCTATTTCTAAATCACTTGGATATGTTCCCATTTTTCCTCCGAATACCCCTAAAATAAAATCTCAGTATACATAAGTGATTATAGGTAAACTAGAAAAATTTTATTAATTTTTGGCATTATTAAAAGCATCGATTGCTCTTAATCTTGATTGTTTTAAATCTAATATCTGAGATGAATAATTACAAGAAGATCGTGTTTCATTTGATGGTTCGTGTATTTCTTGTTTATTTACATTTTTCAACTCATCTACATATTTTTTAATGAATAAACCATCTTTATCAAAATTCTTTGATTGCGTAAGTGGATTAAAAATTCTGAAATATGGAGCTGCATCAGTACCAGTAGAGCTACTCCACTGCCATCCTCCATTATTGGATGAAAAATCTCCATCAATAAGGTTTTGCATAAAGTGAGCCTCTCCAAGACGCCAATCATGAAGCATATTTTTAGTAAAAAACATTGCAACAACCATCCTCAATCTATTATGCATCCAACCTTCATGTTTTAACTGTCTCATGGCTGCATCTATCAAAGGAAATCCTGTATTACCGTCCTTCCATGCTTTAAACTCCTCCTCATTAAAGCGCCATTTAATTTTATTGGTATAATCTTGAAACGGCTTGCCTTTGCTAACCCTTGGAAATGAAAACATTATATTTTTATAAAACTCTCTCCAAACTATCTCATCAATCCACTTAGTTACTCCTTTTTCACCAGAATCTAATTCAAAATTATTTTTTTTCAATGCTTCTAAAATGCATCTATTAGGTGAAAGAATTCCTAATGCTAGATAAGGTGATAGTCTGCTTGTGCCCTCTAGAATTGGTTCATTCCTATTTTTAGCGTAATCAAATATTTTTTTATCTAAATAATTATCTAATCTTTTTAGAGCTTCTTCTTCACCAGCTGGCCATAAAGACATATCAACTTCATGATCTTTTTTAAAAGAAAAATCAATATCATTAATATTCGAACATATATCTGTTTTAGCTTTAGGGGCGTGCTTGTATTCAATATCCAATAGATCAATATCAAAATTTTCTATCCATCTCTTTTTAAAAGGTGTAAAAACTGAGTAAGGCTTGCCCTCACCAGTTTTAAAAGTCCCTGCAGGAAAAAGCGTTTGAGCATCATATGAGAAACAACTTACGTTATTACTGTTTAACAACTCTTTAGCTTTTTTATCTCTCGATTCCTCATCTATACCAAATTGATTATTCCAATGAATGCAAGTGATTGATCTTTCTTTTACTAAATCAAGAATTTTTTTTGGGTCCTCATCAAAACCATTTGAACTAATTACTGTTAAAGGGATATTAATTTTGTTTAACGACTGTTGTAAACTTTTTAAGTTTTCAATAATGAACTCGATCTTGCAATTAGATTCATTATGCAATTTAAATTGATTCTGTGAATATATAAAGACTCCATGAACCTCTTCAGACTGAGAACATGCAGCTCTTAATGCCGGATTATCATCCATACGGAAGTCATTTCTGAACCAAACCAAACTTTTCATTTTTTATATATGTGAATTTGAAAAAACTACGTCAACTTGATAATTATCTTGAATATTCAATATTTGCACTGACCCACCAGCTGAACTAACAATTGCCGCACCAGCGACTATGTCCCATAAATATATTCCATTTTCTTTGTAAAGATCGCCCTTTCCAGATGCAATATAACAAGATGCCATTGCTGCAGATCCAATCATCCTTACTTTTTTCCATAATTGCATATCAGTTAACATTTTTTTTAATGCATTATCAGAATAATCTGTGTTGTGTGGTAATCCTGTAATTAAAATCCCTCTATTTTTTTGATCAACATTAGAAACATGTATCTCTTTTCCATTAAGGGTAGCTATCTTAAGCTCATCATTTCCAACATAAAGGTCATCATTGTTAAAATCATATATTACTCCTGCAATTGGCTTCATTTTATGAATTAACCCAATTGAAACGCAGCAAATTGGAATAGCTCTATTATAATTTGCTGTGCCATCTAGTGGATCTATAACCCAAAAAAGTTCTCCAAGATCTTCCTGAGATTTACCACTTTCTTCTGCCAAAATGGGAAATTCAGAACTTGAGGTTATAATTTCTTTTATCAAATTTTCTGAACTTAAATCAGCTTCAAGTTTTACATCTTTTGAATTACTAGATGTTTCGTTGTTTAAATGATTTCTATTTTCTAATAGCAACTTGCCAGAGGCTTTAGCTGCTTCAATAGCTATATTTATTTCATTATCTAACATTTATCCTTTATATTGAACTTTATAAATCACATCGAATTTATCATCAGAAATAAGCATTGATCCATCGCTCATAATAAATGGTGAGACTGGCCTGCCCCAATCTTTTTCATTTTGAAGCCAACCACTGATAAAATCTTTTTGATAAAGATAATCTCCATTTGTATCTAGTTTAACAAAAATTACTTTGTAACCTGACTTACCATTATATTTATTCCAGGATCCGTGCAGTGCAATAAATAGACTATTCTTATATTCTTCTGGGAAGATATTTTTATCATAAAATGCAATGCCTAATGGGGCTACATGAGGTCCAAGTTCTGCAATTGGATCAATAAATTCCATATTTACATTTGGAATCAATTTCCCAAATTCCGGATCAATAACATCTTTAGCATGTTTGTATGGATAGCCATAAAAACTCCCTTCTTCTTCTATTACATTTAATTCACATGATGGAGAATTGTCACCCAACCAGTCTCTTCCATTATCAGAGAAATATAACTTATTTGTAATGGGGTGCCAGTCGAACCCTACAGAGTTTCTAACACCAGATGCAACAGTAACCAACTTACCATTTTCGTATTTATGTATTGCCGCAAATCTTTTATCTTTAGTTTGAGGCTCGAGACAGATATTACATGGAACTCCAACGGGTATATACAAATTGCCATCAGGACCAAAATCAATATATTTATATCCATGCCATGTTTCAGACGGAAGATCGTCCATAAATACTTCTTTTTTTGGTAATTCGCTTGGGTTATTTAACCAATTATCAATATTTTTAACAGTCCAGATTTTATCAATTTCTGAAAAGTATAAATCGCCCTTATGAACAGTAACTCCTGTTGGATTCTGAAGACCATTAGCTATCAAAATCTTCTCTTCAGCAAATCCATCATTATCAATATCATTCAAAGCATAAATACTCTTTCCATTTTTTGAGCCAACTATGATGTAACCATCTTCGGTTTCAGTTATTTGTCTTGGTGATTCTATATTTTCTGCATAAATATTAATCTCAAAACCCTCTGGTATTTGGAGTTTATCAATATTATTTGATTGAACATTTAAAATTAATCCAAAAAATAGGACAAACAAATATGTGTTTTTTTTATTCATATTAGATTCAGTTATAATTTTAAGTATTTCTATTATAAAATAAATTCATGACTAATAGCTTAGCAATTTCAGTATTCCTTTTAGCTTTTTTTGCCTCAATAACTTTTAACGGTTTTTTTAGAAATATAGCAAAAAATAATAAAATTCTTATAGATATTCCAGATAAAAGTCGCAAGTTTCATTTTAGAGCAACTCCTCTTACAGGTGGCATTGGAATATTCTTTGGCATTTTAATAACTGGATTATTGCTAACAGGACTTACAGATGCTAGATATGTAACTAATTTTAGTGACGGATTTCTCGAAAATACTGTCTTAAATGACGGAACAATATCTAAAAATTTTGAAGTTGATAATGAGGATTACAACTTATCACTTATTGAGAATGATGGCATAGGAAATTTATCTGTAAGAATAAATCCGATCAAAAGTAAATCACTTAAAAATAATGCTACTGTTGATATCTTTCCAATAAATGAAAATAAATTTAAGGTTGTACTTCCTGATGGTAAAGAAAAATTTTATAAAAGTGAAGAAGATAAAATTTATGAAATATCAAATGATAATGATTCTATTATTCAAACTTTCGTTCCAGAAAATACAGATAAAGATAGAATTAAATTAGATAACTTTACAATATCTCTATATCTTTGCGCGCTTTTTATCATGATATTTATGATCTTCGATGACTTCTTTGGTATAAAAGCCTCGCTAAGATTAATCTTTCAGTCCTTGATTGTGCTGCTAATGATTGCAATGACAGATGAAAAAATATCAATTGTTGGGAATCTATTTGGATTTGGTGACATTGATCTTGGAATTTTCTCAATAGCATTTACAGTTTTTTGTGTTGTTGGTCTTATGAATGCTTTCAATATGATAGATGGATTAAATGGTATATGTGCATCTATGGCATTAGTTCCTATTTCATTTGTAGCTTTCTTTGGTAATTTTTCATATGGCCTGTTAATACCTATAGGGGCTGTAATAGGGTTTCTTGCCTATAATTTAGGATACTTAGGAAAAAAGAGAAGAGTTTTTCTTGGTGATAGCGGTTCAAATATGCTCGGTTTTGCAGTTGCTTTTATATGCATTGAGTACAGTCAAGATATTAACCATACAAGTTATATAAATCCAACAACAGCGTTATGGTTGGTTGCTATTCCTCTTTTGGACTGTATTGTGGTGCTTATATCAAGAATATTAAAGGGAGTAATGCCATTCAGTCCAGGGAGAGACCATTTACATCATAGACTTCTTGATATGGGCTTATCTCCAAAAAAAATACTTCTATTTTTTATTTTTCTCTCAATCTTGCTTGCTTTAATGGGATATTATTTTGAACATAACTTCCATGATAAGGAATATATCTCTTTTTATTCTTTTGCGCTATTATCTGCATTCTATTATTTAATTAGTAAATCCAAGCTTAAAAAAAATGTTTAATTTCTTTAAAAAAAATAGTTCAGAGAAAAATAATGACAAAAAACCTTCCTTTGAAATAGAACTTACTGCGGCTGTATTGGCTTATGAGATTGCTAGATCTGATGGAGATATAGGCAATGAGGAACTAAGTCTATTGATGGACGAAATCAAAATAATTTCAAAAAAAGTTGGAAAAGATGAAAAAGAGATTTATAAAATAATTGAAATTTATAGCAATGACAGCGTCTCTTTTTATGAGTTCGTAGAAGATATAAACTCCAATTATTCCAAAGAAGAAAAACATTCACTGTTAAAGTTTATGTGGGATATAGCTTTTGCCGATGGAAAGCTTGATGTGAATGAGGAAAGACTTATTAGAAGACTTGCTGATCTAATAAAAATTAAAGATATTGAAGTTTTAAAACTTAAAGATTCTGCAAGAATTAAATAAAAGACTTAATATTCTATAAAGCTAGCGTTATCTCTTATAAATTTTTCGGATTCTGAGCGGTCGCATTCTCCTGGATAGTTTTTAATATTTTGATCGTATAAATCATCTCCAACAAAAGTAAACATTTGTAAAAGAATGACACATTTTTCTATCTCATTAACTCTAGTGTCAGCAAATAATTCTTCTGAAAGAGATTTAAAAGAATTACTTATACTAGACATCTTTAAATTATTTTTTTCATCTAGAATTAAAAATTCGGGATTGGTGCTATCTGCATCATAGGGCTTCCAATCTATTGAATTAGTTGAACTTCCTGGGGATCCATATTTTGCAAAATTAGACCAAAATATCATCATATTCTTTGATACATAGTGTTTTGATGAGCTTGGTGGATATATTAAAGTTGAAAGAGGAAAGCCTCCTACTAGTTTGGTATTTCCTGCCAAGAGAGGTATTTCAGTTGCATGTGCTGCACCAATAAGTTTTTTAAAATCTCCAGCGATATACTGTCTGTGATCATCCCAATCAAATCTGTAGGAATATAATTTATTATTTCCAGCCTTTGATAGGCTTTGAAGAGGGTAATCAACACCTCTTATTTTCCAAGCCGCGCTTCTATAATAATTGAATGCTTCAAAAGCATCCTCATCTTTTAAAACAACCTTTGGAATACCAAGCAATGATCCAATTAAAGAATATTCAACATCAATAAAATATTCAGCTGTTGCAAGCCACAATTTAACCTCATCTGCATTTGAACCTGCAATGAGCGGAACATTATTAATCAGATCTTTATTCTGCAAAGATTCTCTCAGCCCAATATCTGGGATGACAATACCATCAGAGGTTAAGAGAGGTATTTCTTGATATGATTCTCTTTCAGCATAAATCTTAAAAAAATCTTCTGCTGGCAACTTTAGTAGAATATCTCTAATTGCTTCTATACCAATCTTTTCTTGATCATCCTGAATTATCTTATTTACAACTTCCCAGCTTGTATTATCAGACGTTGCTGAATATTTATCTTGTTTGTATGCATCCTCAGTAGTAATCGATGTTGTATATCCAGACATTGATATCGCTTTGTGAAATAAGCCTTTTGCTTTTTCAGATACAAGAAGAGAATAGACATTATGTCCACCTGCAGACTCACCAAATACAGTTACATTATTTGGATCGCCGCCAAATAAACTTATATTTTTTTGAACCCAATGAAGTGCAGCAATTATGTCGAGGGTCCCAAAATTAGATGTTTTATCAATTCCTTCTTGAAGATCTTGAATAGCTGGGTGTGTAAACCACCCAAAAGGACCAAGTCTATAATTTATTCTTACAACAATAATCTCATGTTTTTCTACCATCTTATTAAATTCATATAGATCTTTAAGTCCTGATGTATTTCCTCCCCCATGAATCCAAAACATTACAGGCAATGAATTATTCACATAATTCTTTGGCGAAAATATATCTAAATATAAACAGTCTTCAGAACCTGAAACAATTTCATTTGAAAATTGCGCTGAACCCCCCAATGATGAAGTTTCTTGAATACAAAAATTGTTATCTTTTGATTCAATATTTAAATTAGGCGATATTATTTCTTTTGGTGCTTTCCACCTAAGATTACCAATTGGTGGTTGGGCATATGGAATGTCATGCCAAGATATAACCTTATTACTTAGTTGCCCTTCTGTAATACCAGAAGAAGTAACAATAGTGTAATTAGCATGGGCAACAAAGCTTAGAGTTATGATTGCTAAAACGAAATTTATTTTAATAAGCATAATTAAATCACGCTGGTATCTTTGAAGTAAATTAAACTATATTATAACTTAATTACGGGATGTAGCGCAGCCTGGTAGCGCACTACACTGGGGGTGTAGTGGTCGTCGGTTCAAATCCGGCCATCCCGACCAATAATATATTTATGTATTATTATTTTACATAGTCTAATAACTAATAAATATTAAAAATAATTGATTAAATTTGACAAAACATGTGTATATGTTCAAAAAACACGTATATAATTTGCAATCTTGTAAGTATAAAGTATAGTTATAAGTAAATAGAAGCCTTTTTCAGAGGAGATTTATAATGGCTAAATATATAAAATCAAAGTTTAAAGTTTTATGGGGAACTGTCTTTGCATTCTTTTATGGATTCTTTGTAAATGATATAGCTGCTCAAGAAGCTAATTCAGGATCTGAAGAATCTGAAGAACAAGAAAGTTCCAATGAATTAAGTCCTGGTGCAATTGCTGCTGCTGTAGCAGCTGCTGCTGCACTTCTTGAATCAGGTGGAGATGGTCCAGCGCCTACACCGGCTCCGACCCCAGCGCCTACACCGGCTCCGACTCCAGCGCCAACACCAGCGCCTACACCGGCTCCGACACCGGCTCCGACACCGGCTCCGACACCGGCTCCAACTCCAGCGCCAACACCAGCGCCTACACCGGCTCCGACACCGGCGACTACTACTACCTCTACCACGACTACTCCTAGCACAACAACTACGAGTACTTCAACTACTACTTCGACTACAACAACAACTTCAAGTAGTTCTAATGGTTAATAAATAATCAAATAAAAAAAACAGCCTTATGGCTGTTTTTTTTTATTAAATAAATATTAATCTAAATAGTTTGACCAATTTTCATTAATTTCAGATAAGGTTGAACCATAAAATGAGTCAATAAGTCTATTTTGTAGTTCAAGTTGTTGGCCTCCGTCACGAGTCATCGTTCTTAAACTAAGGCCTCTTATATCCTTACGATAGCCTTTTCTAAAGATACTTAATGGAATATTAAAATAAAAGCCCTTATCAAACGAGCCTTCTCCAAACTGCTCTGCAGTTACGTTAGTTTGAGAAAAGAAAAAGCCTGCGTTCCAACCAGAAGGCATTCTTCTTGAAATATCTAAGGTATATCCCTCATCACCGGCTAAATATTTACCATAGCTCCATTTAGTTAAAATATTTGTACTTGGATGATAATAAGCTAAATTAAATCTTGGCATTGTTGCCTCATAATCAAGAAAATCAAGTTTTTGGTCATATGATCTTTTTTTTACTTTGTTGTACTCAATACCAATAGCTATGTCAGATTCAAAGGGCTTATATAATAATTCGGCCGCAAAACCACCATACATATATTCAAGATATCCGTAGCTAAGCTTTGCATATAAATCATCATAAATAGGCCTGATATATTCAAGATTTAAATTTGTTATGTAGATGTCACTCGAACCTTGTTGAAGATAGTCAACAATTTCAGTTCTTACTGGAGGTAACCGAGTATTTGGTATTGATAATTTATCATCAAAATTATCAATAACTGATTTTCCTATTGTTGAATAAAGAACTAGATTCCTATTGAATTGTATTTCAGTGGATACTTTTATACCTAAACCTGTATAAATAAATTGCTCTGGAGAGCCAATATGAGTCTTTAGGTCAGGTGCAATTGTATTAATAACTACTGGGAAATTAACTCTAGGTTGAAATGCATGTTTTTTATATTCAAGTTCTTTTGAATTACTAACATCGGTATATCTCTTTATAATTACATCTGGGTATCTATCATCTAAATTAAGATCGCTTGATCTATATTTAATACTATTAATTTTTGAGCCTCTTACAACTTGGCCAACCTCGATTTTATTTATATTTATATCATTTAATTTTGCGATATTGTTTGATATATATGCAGCTCTTGAAGTATATATAATTGGATTAAAGTGTTCAGCTGAATCAATATTTAAGTGAAGGGTATCATTCTGCACTGATGCTGATTGAAGGAAAAGTTGATTCTTGTTCAAATTATCCAGTAAGTCTAAATAAAATTCATTTTCTTTGGTTGACTGATTAAAATTATTGTTTTGTATATCAGGCTTAAATGCATTTTTTTTTCGATGAGCTTTTTTTGCCGAAAATCCAACTGAGAAGGTTATGTTCCATGAGTTACCTTTAATGTATGAGATGTCAATATTCCCATATTCTTTATATCTATAACTAAATCCATAGTTAATATCAGAATCCTTTTGTCTAACCTCGTAAGATTCATCTGATAAACCTTCACCACAACAACCAAATTTAAAATAATCAAAGGGGTCATTCTCAACCTTGAAAGTAAGGTTACTTACTCTAGGTATATTAAATTCTATACCTATCAGTGGTGTAGCCTTGCCATGAAAGATTGTTTTAAGATTTGGTTCTCCACCAAGACCAATATTAACTTTTTCTCTTGCTTTAAATCTATCACTAAAAATAGAAAAGGGATTATTTATACTTGAGTCACCTACAAATTTTCCCCAACCCAATCCTGATGTTAATTTTAGATTATTAAAATCATAAGTCGAAACTATGTACTCTCTAGTAAATTGTCCTGTTCCTGCAAAATCATCTAGACCGATAGCAAATCTTGGTAATAAAGTGGATTGAGGCTGATAAGATAACTTTATATTAAATCCCTTATCAAGATATAGACCTTTTGCATCTCCCCATTTAAGATCATCAGGCCTGTAGTAAAAATAACTAGCCTCTAGCCAATCGAAAGGTGTAACTGTGATTGTTCCTAGTTTTACATAATTGCTTCTATTAAAAGTAAGATATACTGATTGTTCTTGATGAATCTCAGCAGAAGGTAGATTAATTAATCCTGTTTGACCAAGGGAATTATATGAGCTTGCTTGTATATTGATATTTATAATTATAATTATAAAACTAAAAATATATCTTAATCTCATCATCTAAAGCATATTAAAAACATCAAAATAGTTGTGTTAATTAATTATTAATTGAATTGAGTGATGCTATTGATAAAGCCAAGCTACTAAAAATTGGTGCAACAGTTGCATAAAAATTTACACCCTCAATCTTGCCAATATGTCTTGGAACATAAATAACTGATCCCGGATAAATATCAACATCTTGTGCAAGAAATTTTTTTAAACCACTTACATGTACTTTTCGGGTTTCACCATTTGGAGCAACGACAAAAATTGTGTCCTTAGATGAATACCTAGAAAGCCCACCTGACTGTTCAATATATTCTGATATTCCAATATTTTCTTTAAATAGTACTGATCCTGGATTTCCAACCTCTCCAAATATATATACATTAGAATCATATGAAGGAATATGAATAGAATCTTTGTCGCTTAAATAAATATTGCTTTGTATATTATCTTTGAGTTTTGTTTCATCAAATTCTGCTATTACTCTTCCAACTGGTTTATGTGATTTTATTTCTGATAGAACATATGCCAAACCTTCTCCACCCCCACCTCCTGGAATTGACCCTGGACTAGTAGCGATAAAGGTAATGAGATTGCGATATGCTTTTTCTACAAATAAAGATTCTAAATCTTGAGTACTTTTTCTTATCAAGCTCCCGCCAAAGGGATATGCTGATTTAGTATATCCACCTGCTCTTTCAATAATGTCTAATAATCTATCGGAAGAGGATATAGAGTATTTTCCAGGATGTTTGACTTTTCCTGAAATTGTTACTACACCAATATTTTCTTTTTCAGCATAAATAGAATCAAGATTCTTTAGTTCATAAACATTAAATTGATTTGATTGAAGATCAAACGTATTAAAATCATCATTTTTAAAAGTAACTACTCTTAAGTTTTCATTTTTTGATTCAATCTTTAAGCCACCTGCATAATTAATTAAATCATTTACCGTTTCTCCATCAACCATCTCAAATACAGCGGTGTTATTGAAACCGTAGCCAGCTCTTACTAAATTTTTTACTGGCTCGATATGAATGGAGTCGCCTGACATAAGGTAAGGTATGTTTTCAATCTCTCCAAAAATTAGAGCTTTATAGAGATCTACATGAATATCTGGCTTGTTTTGTCTTTTTATAACAATTTTTCTTAGGCTGCCATTTTCATTAGCTCCTCCTGCAACATTGAGAGCTTGAAGAATATTAGAATTCCCACTTAGAGTATAAATACCAGGAAATTCAACATTACCTGTTATTAAAACATTAATATCTCTTATTCTTGAAAGTGTAACTACAACATTTAAACCAATAAAAGATTGTGAATATTTTTGCTTTATCACATCAACTACTTGTTCAAAATTTAGTCCAGCAATAGCTATGCTACCAATATTATCTAGAAGAATAGTGCCATCTCTTTGTACTTCCACCTGATAGCTGTTATTTCTTATTCCTTCGGTTGCACCATAGAGTTGCAGTTTTATGACATCACCAAAGTCAACAATGTAATTATTACCAAAATTTGGTTCATTTAAAGGCATAAAAGAGGATTGCATAGAATTAAAGATCCTTAAGCCATATCGTTCAGTTTCATTTTCAATATTTTGTTTCTTTTTAAATTCTTCCCATTCTTTTACAGATTCTAATTTAGATAATTTAGTTGAGGGTCTTCTTTGAAATTCTTTATCATCTTCATCCGCATTACCTTCTATTTCTTTCATCACATCGTCACGCACTGCATCAGGCAAACTTTCAAGAAAATTTTTATCAAAACCGTCCAAATCTGCAATTGCTTGAGCAATTAATGGACTGGGAAAAAAAAGAGTCATTAAAATAAAAGGGCTTATGATATTAATTGGTTTCATAATTATTGAGTGTAAATTTTAATCATTATATCAGTTTAAATAATTTTTTAATTTAAAAGAAGCTTTGAAAGTGAATCTATAAAAAGGTTTAATAGTATATGTTATTCCTGTTTTTGGATTTCTTCCTATTCTTTTTGGAGTGTATTTATATGAAAATGAGCCATAGTTTGCAATTTTTATTGTCTTACTTTTGGTATTATCTTTAATTAAATCAAAAAATTTATTTACAAAATCTTTTGATTCTTTCATATTTAGATTAGTATTTTTCTTTATATTTTCTGATATTCTTTTCTTTGTTAATTTCATTACTTAATACCGGGTATTTCAATTCCCTCTATTGCTAAAGACTCTTCGATTAGGGGCTTAAAAATTTGATTCACGTCTTCATCGGTAAGAGTCTTTTCATTGGATTGGAAAATAAATCTATAACCTATTTTAATTTTATTAGTTTTAGTATTTTCATAAAAATCAAAAACAAAAACCTCTTTTAGAAATTTATTTTCAAATTTTGTAATTAAATTATTAAGATTTTCCATGCTTGCATTCTTAGAAAGGGAATATGATAGATCTCTATATATTTTTGGCAAATCAGATATAGGACTATACTCTTTAAATTCTTTTAGACGACTCGATTCTGACTCATACCCTAGAATAGCTTCGTTAAATTCAGATAAATTAATCTCAAGAAAGTAAATTTTGGCCTTTGCTTTTGTATTTAGATTGTTTCTATTGATTTCTTCTTCAACAGATTCAAGATTTGATACATATCTAGAAATAATTGAAGAGACATACGACTGGTCAATTTTTTTAGAAAAATTTTGATAGTTTTTACCCATTCTGCCGCTAGCTATGATTCCTAATTTTCTTTGTTTTACTTGAGTTCCATCAGCGTCTTGTGTGTAAATATCTGAGATTTCAAATAATTTAACTGAATCTTGTTGTCTTCTTTCGTTAAATAGTAAATTTTCTATAAGCGAAACTTTTAGATTTTCACGAAAATAGGGTTTGTTAGAATCAATAGGATTATCTATCTTTATAGCATTATTTAATGATATTTCAGAAAACGGGGAGTTAATAACTTCATTAAAACCATTATCAATTAATAGGCCTTTTATCTTTTCCTCTTTAACTCTTTCAAAACCCTTAAGAGGCTTCGATTTCTTAAGTTGGAGTGGGACAATATTAATATTGTTATACCCAATACATCTTGCTACCTCTTCTGCCAAATCATTTTGTGTTTTAACATCACTTCTATGAGAAGGAACTTCGATTGTATTTTTTGAAATTGTAAAGCCTAAGCTTCTTAAATATATTTTATACTCATTGTTATTTATATTGGAGCCAAGAATATTGTTAATGGCATTAAGATCATATGGAACTAATTTTTTTGAATATTTTTTATAAGTTTTTGAAAATAATTCTAGAGATAGAATATTTGCATGTTTTTGAACTATGTAAATAAATCGCCTAAGAACATCTTCCTGACATAATGGATCAACTCCCCTTTCAAATTTATATGCTGCATCAGACTGGATCCCATATTTGATACATTTACCAATAATTTTTTCAGGATTAAAATATGCGCATTCAACTAATACTGATCTTGTTTCAGAGGAGCATGAGGTGCTCTCTCCCCCAACAATACCTGCTAGATTAATAACCTTTTTATCATCCAGAAATACTAAATTTTTTCCAACCAACTTTATATCTTTATCTAATAAAGTACTAAAATTAGATGTAATATTTATTTCATCCAGACAAAGTTGATTCTTAATTTTTTTTGAATCATAGCAATGTGTGGGCTGTCCCGTCTCATAGGCAATATAATTTGAAACATCTGTAAAAAAGTTTTTTTTATTTATATCAAATATTTTAAAATATTCATTAAGCTCATCTTCATATGACTTTATATCACCATCAACTTCAATTTTTAAAAAAGATATTCTTGGGCAATCGTCTATGGCATTATTAGTAAAATCTATTTCATAAGATTTGATTTGGCCATCAAATTTCTCATTATTAAATTTTATATCATAGAAAACATTTAAATCTCTAAGCAATCCATTAATTGAAAGACAGTCACCTCTATTTGGAGTAAATTCTATATCAAAAATCTCATCTAAGATTTCATGCTCATGTCCTAAGTGAAATAATTTATCTGATAAATCATTTAAAGAAGGAACCGGGTATATGTGTTTTGCAAGATGTTTATATGCTATTTTCATTTGAATTGATTTAAAAAATCTAGATTAGATTTATAAAATTCTCTAATGTCGTTTACTCCGTGCTTGAGCATAGCTATTCTTTCAATTCCTAATCCAAACGCTAGGCCACTATATAAATTTGAATCAATATCACAGTTCTCAAGAACAACCGGATTAACAATACCGCATCCAAGAATCTCAAGCCATTTATTGTCTTTTGCTAAAATATCTACTTCTGCTGATGGTTCTGTAAATGGGAAATATGATGGTCTAAATCTAAGTTTTATATTTTCTCCAAAAAGAGAGTGTACAATTTTAAAAATAAGATCTTTCAAATTAGCGAAACTAACACCCTTATCAACATATATACCTTCAACCTGATGAAACATTGGTAAATGTGTAGCATCATCATCTTTTCTAAAAACTTTACCGCCAGAGATAAAAGCTATAGGTGGTTTTTTTTCTAACATACCTCTAACCTGAACAGGTGATGTATGAGTTCGAAGAAGACTGCTTTTATTATTTACATAAAATGTATCATGCATTTGTCTTGCTGGATGAGACTTTTTAATATTTAGCATGTCGAAGTTGAATTTCTCAGTTTCAATTTCTGGTCCATCAACAATCTCAAAACCAAGTTCTATTAATAACTCCATAATGAAGTCTTTCATATTATTTATAGGATGATGAGAGCCAAGATCTTTTTCAAGCCTTGGTAAATTAGTGTCTTTATAAGGGGACATCTAAAATTTTTTAACTGATTGCTTTTTCTACAACCTTTTTAAAAGTTGAATTATCAGATATCGCTATATCTGATAAAATTTTTCTATCTAATCTGATATCTTTCTTAGAAAGAGAGTTAATGAGCTTTGAATAAGAAAGGTCAAGCTCTCTTGAGGCAGCACTTATTCTTGCAATCCAAAGAGATCTCATCACTCTTTTTCTGTTTTTTCTATCTCTAAAAGCATATTGTAATGATTTAATGCTTGATTGCTTGGCAGTTTTATATAATCTACTTCTGGCTCCATAATGACCTTTAGTTCTATTTAGAACTTTTTTATGTTTTGCTTTTGCTGTAACTGATTTTGTAACTCTTGGCATTTTATTTAATTAATTTTGTGGCCATTTTAAGAACTGTGCCACTGATTTTATTTAAGCCTCTATTATGTCTTTTTCTTTTAGTAGACTGTTTTGTAAGAATATGGTTCCTGTTGGCGCTTCTACTTTTCACAGAAGATCCAGTTTTTTTAAAACGTTTTGAAGCACCTGAATGTGTTTTTAATTTATAACCCATAATATTCTCAATTTTTTTTCTTTAGGGGAGATAAAACCATTAATAACTGTCTCCCCTCTAATGAAGGCTCTTGATCAACTTGAGCAATATCTTCCAACTCTTTTTTAATGTTATTCAACAGATCAAGTCCTAAATTACTATTTAAAATTTCCCTACCTCTAAATCGGACGCTTATTTTAGTCTTATCTCCGTCAATAATAAAGCTTTTAATCTTTTTTAATTTAATATTATAGTCTCCCGTATCTGTAGATGGCCTGAATTTAATTTCTTTAGTCGTTCTTTTTTTTACTTTTACTTTAGATGACGTTAGATTCTTTTTCTTATCAAATAAATGCTTACCATAATCCAATAACTTACAAACTACAGGGTTTGAATCTGAGGGAGATACCTGAACTAAATCTAGGGATGAATTACTAGCCTGCTTCAAAGCATCATCTAATGTGACAATGCCCTGCTTATCGCCATTTTGATCAATAAGCATGACCTCATGAGCCTTAATCTTATTATTAATAGGGGTTGTATTCTTTTTAATAGCTATGAGGTACACCTAAGCAAATTGATGAGTATAATTTTAGATTTAACAAAAGAGGATTTAACAAAATAGTGTTGAATTTCGTAATTTTTGATTTTTCATAAATTGGAACTGCATTTTAAACTAATTGATATATTACGTAAATATATTTCTTTCTAAGGCTGAAGAAAGAAATTGTTCCAATCATCATCCTTTAAAACAAAGGCCTCCCTTTTATTGATCCTTTGATCATGGCCTTCCCAAAATTCAAAATAATAGGGCGTTATGGCATAACCACCCCAGAAATCAGGGCATTTATCAAGATTTTCATTATGAATAGAATATTTATATCTTTTTAAAACTGACTGATAGGATTCAATCTCATTTGATTGGTTAGAAGAAATGGCTAGAGCATTTTTTTTAGGATCTCTACTTTCAAAATATTTCTGATTATATTTTTTAGAAGTTCTTTTTATACTTCCCTTTATTCTAATTTGCTTATCGAGTTTATTCCAATAAAGTATTCCTGAAATCTGAGGATGCTCTTCAAAATCTGAAGCTTTAGGCGAATTATAATTTGAAAAAAATATTAAGTCCTTTCCATCAATAAATTTTAAATTAACGCATCTAGAATTTACCTCATTGGCAGTATTAGAAAATGATGAAACTACGAAAGCCTCAATATTTCTTTGTTTTTCTTTTAAAGCAATCTTGTAAAGCTCTATAAGTCTTACATAAGGTTTTTCTTTGCTAGGGTTAATTATTGTTATCATTTGTTTTTAATAGATTTTTTTAATACTTCTAGAGTCCCTTTAGCCTGAGCATCTCTTGAAAATATACTTGAAGAGCTTTTACTATTATTTTTTAATCTGATATATAGCTCCTTGTCTTTTTTCAACATGCTAAAGTTTTTTGCAAGATCTTGCGGAGAATCTGCGATTGATATAAGCCCGCTTTGAGTTTCTCTAATTATATCAGCTCCCTCACTTTGAGGACCAGAATAAACTATTGGCAATCCTATAGCCATAGTTTCAAAAATTTTTGATGGAATAACAGTTTCAAATGTTGGATCATTTTTAAGATGAACCAAGCCAGCATCAGCAATGCTCCAATATTTAGCTAACTCTGTTCTGGGTTTTCTATCAATAAAGTGTACATTTGTAATTTTTAATTTATCTACAGCGTTAATCATTGAAGTTTTTTCTGCGCCTTCTCCAATAAATAATAGATGAATGTCCTCATTTTCAACAATTTTTGCAGCATGAATTGAATTTAGTAGATTATGAGCCAAACCATGTGTTCCGAAGTATGCAATAACAAATTTACCATTTAATCCCAAATCTTCTGCTAATTTTTCATCATATTTATATCTTTTAAACAAATTTATGTTTGCTCCATTTATAACAACATGTAATTTTTTGTTTGAAATTCCTTTTTTTAATAAATTTTTCTTGAAGGCATTAGTAAGTAAAATAATATTATTAGCCCTTTTATATATAAAATTTTCTATATAAGTAAAAATTTTATATATAAAAGAGTCTTTTTTTACATTTGTTGTTGCTGCTATAGATTCAGGCCACAAATCTCTTATCTCGACAACATGAGGAATATTTCTAAAAATAGAATAAAAAATCGCCCCTATTGGAGTAAAAATATGCGGAGATGTGGATATTACAACATCAGGTTTCTCAACAAAAAAAGCATTTATAAAAGAAGTTATTGAATATGAGATATAGTCAATAGTCCTTTTAAAAGTTCCTTTATTCTCTGCCATAAAAGTCCAAACTCGCAGAACTTTAATATTTTCAATATTTTCCCATGACCTAAATTTATTATCATATCCGTCATATGTTTTTCCACTTGGATAATTTGGAAAATTAGTGATTACAGTAACATCATATCCTTGGTCGACCCAAATTTTACAACGATCGTAAACATGAGCAGCAGGTGCACCAATTTCAGGAACAAAATAATCACTAAAAAATAATATTTTCATATGTTAATTATTAAACTTGATTTTTTGAATTTTGTATCACTTAAAACTAGTGTTTTTGTATTTTTTAGAATGCCAAACTCGCTGGCATATTTAGACTGTTTGATTTCGACATGATCACATTTCGCTTTCCACAAAAATTTTTTTCCGTCTGGCATTATGAAAGACCCTGATTTATTCTGTAAATTAGATTCAATTTTTATATTTGGATGCAAATGAAATCTTACACATCCCTTAAATTCTCCAACATTTAATTCATCATTTATAATAATATTATCCTTGCTAATACATATTTCTCTTTTATGTATAAGTTTTTTGTTTAAAAAAGAATATCCATCATGCTCTCCATAAACTTCAATTGCATCGGAAGATTCTTTCATGTTGGTTTTTAGAACTTTTGCTCTTGAGCCCACCCTAAATGAACTCCAAACTTCTGAAGAGTCTCTATCCTCTACTTCTAATGTGGTGTGTGATTTTGTTCCACGCTCATATGCTCTTCTTGGACATGGTTCATATAATGAAGTTCCCAGATTTATAAATAGTCTATATTTTAAATATGACAATTCAAATGATAAAGTATCAGCGTGTCCATGACCTGGTTGATACAATGGTCCGATATCACCACAATCAAAGAAAATAAAGAAGTTATCTTTTATAATCTTATAATATCCTGAATCTTTAAAAAAAATAACCTCATTTTTATCGCATTTTATTAGATCTGGTAAAAGTTTTAGGGACTTATTGACATAGTATGATGGTTCCTTTGAAATACCTACAGCAGAATCATTAAAGTAGGGTATTTCTCCATCTGGATGGACTATGTTAATTAACCAAAAATACATCTTTTTTATAGTTGATTCCAAAATGTTCCTGCAATTAAATAATGCTCCTTGATTTTGCTCGCTTGAAGTTAAAGTTAATTCATATATTTCTAGAAATAAATCTAACATTAAGCAATGATATGACGGAGATAGTTCAAAATGTGCTCCATCATCTAATATTTGCTCGTTTATCTCTTTTTTTAAAATTTTAATACCTTTATTTAACCATTTATCAGGCTCATCACCCTGAAAGAAAAGACCAGCAAAAATTAATGCTTTTGAGTTCTCTAATATATGGTTTCCAAGCAAATGGTATTCTATTGATTTGTTTAAATGTCTTATTTGTTCTAATAGGCTTTTTATTTCCATTTCCGAATATGAGTTTTCATTTGAAAAGAATTTTATCCAATTAACTATTCTTAGTGATAGCGTATATGGATCCCAACCCGGACCTTTATAATTTCTGGGGTTATCTGTGATCCAATTTTTTATATGAGTTTTTTTATATTTTAACTTTATGTTAGATGCGAGAAGATCATTAAAATAATGAAGATTATATGTCCATAGAAGTGGTATTTCTTCATTATTCCAATCTTTTGGAAA
>CACECP010000006.1 GCA_902558095.1 uncultured SAR86 cluster bacterium
AGAGCTAGGAATTCATCCGAATATAAAAGATTTTTAATGCCCTCTTTTGTTGATATGTTCAAAAAAGATTCAAATACATCTGGAACCCTCTCTTTTATTACTTTGCATAAACCAATCATAAATTTACAATCTGAAATAGCATCATGAGCATCGCTAACATCAATACCGTGTTCATTTGCTAAATGCTCCAGCTTAATACTATATGCAGGTCCATCTTCAAATAAAGGAATTGATATTTCGTCTGAAAAAAATGAAGCTATATTATGAATCATCAACATTAAATCAAGTCTTCCATTTTGATTTGTATTTGTAACATATGGCTCCAAAAGATTACACCAAAACTGCCTTCTAATGAGCTCTTCATCGAAAGCATGTCCATTATAAGTAACAAATATCGATGGTGAATCTACACACCATTCTTTCCATTGATGTTGAATATCTTTCATCATTTGATAATGAGAAATGTTAGATGAAAAGGAATTAATCTTCTTGTTAGTAAGCATTGCTTTTGGTTGAGGTATTATCCAAGGCAGCGGTTTGCTTCCAATATTTTGTTCTTCTATAACTTTTAGCAAGTTATCAGTAAAAATTGAGCCGCATTGAATTATTTGGCTAAAATCTTTATGAATTCCAGTGGTTTCAGTATCGTAAAAAATTAAATTACAAGTCAATTCTTTAACTCATATATTTACCGAGTTCATATCTCGCAACCGCTCTCCTATGAACCTCATCTGGACCATCGGCGAGTCTAAGTGTTCGCATGTGAGCATACATTGAGGCAAGTGGTGTTAATTGTGATACACCCTCACCACCATGAATTTGTATGGCTCTATCAATTATTTTAAGAGCAACATTAGGAGCGTAAACTTTAATTTGAGCTATTTCACTAGCTGCAACTTTATTTCCTACTGTATCCATTTTTACGGCAGCATCCAAAGTTAAAAATCTTGCTGCATTCAGTTCAATTCTGGATTCAGCTATATAATCAAAATTTGCTCCTAATCTAGCAAGGTTTTTTCCAAATGCTATTTTGGTTGGATCTATTCCTCTTTTGCACATCAACTCGAGTGCAACTTCTCCAGCCCCAATAGCCCTCATGCAATGATGAATTCGACCAGGACCTAATCGACCTTGAGCAATTTCAAAACCCCTTCCTTCTCCAAGTAAAAGATTTTCTTTAGGGACTCTTACGTTGGTAAACTTCATATGAGCATGTCCATGAGGAGCATCGTCATAACCAAATACATGCATCATTTTAATTATTTCAACGCCTTCTGTTTCCATCGGAACAAGTATCATTGAGTGTCTTTGGTGTCTAGGGTTATCGGGATTTGTAACACACATAAATATTAAGATTTTGCACCTTGGATCTCCAGCACCAGATGTCCACCATTTTTCTCCATTGATAACATACTCATCGCCATCCAATACTGCGGTAGCTTGCATATTTGTTGCATCAGATGAAGCGGTTCCAGGTTCTGTCATACTGAATGCAGATCTAATTTTTCCATCAAGCAATGGTTGAAGCCATTCTTCTTGATGTTGTTCATTTCCATATCTAGCTATAACTTCCATATTACCTGTATCAGGCGCGCTACAATTCATTGCTTCAGATGCAATATGTGATTTACCCATTTCTTCTGCCAAATGCGCATATTCATAATTTGTAAGTCCTGCACCAAACTCACTTTCAGGTAAAAATAAATTCCATAACCCTGCAGATTTAGCTTTATCTTTTAATTCATCTATTACAGCAGGATAGCTATTCCACCTATCTTTGCCCTCTTGAATTTGCTCATGAAATACATGCTCTTTTGGCGTAACTTCATCTTTTATAAATGTTTTAACTTTTTCTACTAGCGATACTGCTTCAGGTCTTAATTCAGGCATCATGAGGTTAAATCTCCCGTTATATTAAAATTTTTGTTACTATTATAAATACTATGAATAGTATTAATGTAACTTATTTCTATAATAACGGTATGTTTAAAACAAATCTATACGAAATTAAAGCAAGTAAATGACATTAATTAATACTTGAGGTGTAATGAATGAAAATAAGTTCTTTTGATTTAAATCTTTTTGTAATACTTAATGCTATTTATACAGAAGGTAGTCTTACTAAAGCGGCTGAAGTTGTTGGAATAACCCAACCAGCTGTTAGTAATGCGTTAGCAAGACTCAGAGACAAATTCAATGATGATCTTTTTGTAAGAACAGGTTCAGGAATGGTGCCGACACAAAAAACTGAAAATATGATTCAGGATATACAAAATGCACTTTCATTAATTCAACAAAGCGTAAATGAACCAGATACATTTGATCCATCATCTACTAAAAGAAATTTTAAACTATCATTAGGAGATGTATCAGAAGGCAGAGTCCTTCCCTATATCATGAAAGAGATATATAAAGATGCGCCAAATATTTCGATTGGAAGTTATGCATATCTAAGAAGTGATCAAGTTCACGCCCTATCAACCAATAATCTTGATTTTGTAGTTGATCCGGTAATACCTCGATCTGATGAGATTAATTCTGAGAAAGTGTTCGAAGATGATTTCGTAGTTATGCATAGAGATGGCCATGATCTATCTAAAATAAAGAATGTCACTGTAGATGACATTCTTAATCAAAAGCATCTTCATGTCTCAGGTAGAAAAAGAGGATTGCATTTGATTGATGTGGAACTAGATAAAATTGGCTATAGAAGAAAGGTTGCATTAAGATGCCAACATTTCTTGATAGCGCCATCAATCATTCAGTCAACTGATCTGGTTTTAATGGGGACTAGAAGTTTTGCTAAAAGAAATGATATGCCTTTTGTAGAGATACCAATAGATATTCCATCTATGGAATACTTTTTAATTTGGCATAAAAGTGATGAAGGTGATGGCGGTCATATTTGGATGAAAGACCTTATTATAAAGGCTTTCAAAGATGCACAAAGATAACCAAAATTATTTTGAAAGTTTGATTAGCTTAGGTTATGACTAGCTGTTTTTACAATACCTCCGTCTGAAGTAATGGTCTCTCCAACAGTATATGACCCTGCTCTTGAACATAAAAAAATTGCCAACCCAGCAATATCCTCTGGAGTTCCGACTCTTTTTCTAGGATTTTTTTTCTCAATCTCAGAATAATCATGGTTGACAGCCGCACCTAGCATGTTGCTTGGATAAGGTCCTGGCGCAATAGCATTAACAAGAATATTTTCACTTACCAGCTGTGCGGCCATAACCCTTGTCAAATGATGAACTGCTGCCTTTGAGGCGCTATAAGAGAAAGTTGGAAGTGCTGGTACATTAAGGCCATCAATAGAACCAATATTAATGACTCTTGATGGATCTTCCAATGATGCGTTAGAAACTAAAAGTGATTTCATTGATTGTGTTAAAAAAAATAAACTTTTTACATTTAAGTCCATTACTTTATCCCATCCACCTTCTGAAAAATTTTCAAAAGTTTCTCCCCATGCAGCTCCCGCATTATTAATTAAAAAATCTATACCATTTTCTTTAGAAGAAATTTGTGAAACAAAGTCATCGATTCCATCTTTTGTGCTTAAATCACATGGTATTGGTATACATTCCATATCATATTTTTTAGATAAGTCTTCTGCTTTTTCAATCAAAGCAGGTGCTTTTCGGGCCGATATATATACTTTTACTCCATTAGCTAAAAAACCAGCAGTTATCATTTCACCAATACCTCTTGAGCCACCGGTTACAACAGCAACTTTTCCTTTAACACTAAATAAATTATTAATATCCATATTATTCCTATAAAAAATTAATTATATTGCATTTTTAGATACACAAACACAATCATGCAATATCTAATGTAAAATGCTTTATGGATTTATTTTTGAGCTTATGGCAACCAGCGTTATTTTTATTGCTATCTTTAGCTATATTAATATGGGGTGCTGATAAATTTGTAGATTATTCTTCTGTTTTAGCAAAGAAACTTGGTATTAATGAACTTACTATTGGTTTGACAGTTGTTGCTCTTGGCACTTCTGCTCCTGAAATATTTGTTGGTATTTCATCTATTTTAAATCAAACCGAATCAATTGCCATGGGAGCAGTTGTTGGCTCAAATATATCAAATATTGCATTAATATTTGGTGTAGCTTCTTTGGGAAGAGCTTTAAAACCAAAAAAAACACCAACAAAACAATTTATTCCAGTTATTTTATCTGCAGGAATTTTAGGATTTGTTATTTACGATTTAAATATTTCATTTTTTGAAAGTTTAATTCTGCTATTAGTTTTAATTCAATTTATGTTTTTAACTTTTCAAAATAGATCTGAAAATATTATTAACCAACCAATTAATACAGAAAATAAAAACAATATTTTAGTTATTTTATTTCTTTTTCTTGGTCTTGCTGCGCTTATTTTTGGGTCTAAATATGCTGTTGTAAATGCTGAGAAAATTGCTGAAATTTTAGGTATTTCTGAGTTGATTATTGGTCTAACAATCGTAGCTATTGGGACCAGCTTACCAGAGTTAGCCGCCACCATTAGCGCAATTATTAAAAATAAAACTGATATGGTTATTGGAAACGTCATAGGCTCTAATGTGCTGAACATTGTTCTGGTTGTTCCAATGATTGGTTTTTTATCTAAAATCCAATTAGAACCAGAATTATTTAATAGGGACTATGTAATAATGTTGTTTTTAACAACCATATTTTTATTGATGATTAAACTGCAATCTTCAAAATATATGAACATTATGTCCATAAGGGTTGTTGGATTTGTAATGATATTATCCTATTTTATTTATATTGCTTTATTGGGAAATCTGATCTGACCTTTTATTTATATAAATAAATAACATTCCAATTGTGAAAGCTGTTATCTCAAAAATAAAGTACTCATTATAAAAGCTCGGAGTTGTTGGTATTATTGAAAATAATACTCTTCCCAGAGCAATAGATCCAACTAAGAAAGTTATGAATTTAATAGAAAATATAGCAATATTTTTTTTAAAAATACCGATTAAACACATGATGCCAATACATAAATTCAACCCACCATATATTCCTGCAATTTCTGAATAACCAAGAGGCCCAGTTGGTGAGAGGCCTATCAATTCGTTAATAGAAGGATAGTCGACCTCTAAAGCTTGAAACATCGGAGAAAGCAATGCCAATAAGCCAATTAATCCATAGATTGCTGCCATAAATAATAAATATAGTCTTATTGCCCAAATCATCTTAAAAGCTCCTTAAATTTTTAATACAATTATATTAAATTAATTAATAATTAAATATGAATAAAAGTTTAATTAAATATTCGCTCATTTCATACTTTTTCTTTTTTGTTTTAATTTTAGAAAGTGAAATTATGCTCAATAAGAACGACAAATTGATTATGCCGCTTCCAATGCCATATGATGGAATAATTTATACAACTAATGACCTTAACGATTTCATAAATGAAACTATTAAATCCGATAAACAACCTATATTGATTTTTGGTGCAAATTGGTGCCCTGATTGCAGAATTTTTTCTGGAACAATTAATATACCAAAAGTAAATGCATATATTAAAAAGCATTTTAAAATTTTATATATCGATGTTAAAAGATACGAAATAAATATGCAGTTAATGGAGGAATATGGGATACCTTCAGCTGAAGGAATACCAAGAGTTTTAGTTTTTGATAAAGACAAAAATCTATTAAATAATTCAAACACAACTGAATGGCGGACAGCTAGAGATAGAAGCTCACAAGAAATATTTAATTTCTTTCAAGATATGGCCAAGGATTAGTCAAATTGTTTACTGGCACTTGCAAATAAAAGATAAAAGGTTCCACCAAATATTAGTACTCCTGCACATACATAAAAAATAAGATTCCAAGAACTTGATATTTCAAGTATGGCCCCAGCTGCAAGAGGGCTAAGTATAGCTGCTATCATCCCAATACTTCCTGAAATTCCAACTAAAGATCCCGTATACTTTGGACCTAAGTCAGCATGATTTACTCCAAATCCACCTGAGCATATGCCTGAGCAAACATTAATTAGGCACAGAAGTATGACCGCAATTAATAGAGAATCTACTGAAGAAATATAATATAAGCATATTGCAGATCCAAAAAAACCAATTGAATTTACTAGCTTTCTAACATTAATAACTTTATACCCTTTCTTGATTAAATAATCAGCCAAATAACCACCCAGAATAAGCGAAATAATTGCAACAAGACAAGGAACTAGAATTGCATATAAAAATAAGCTCGATTCTAATTCTATTCCCATGCCTCCAGATTCAACTGGACCACTCACATATTTTGGTATGTATGATAGAAATGTATATAAAGTCCAATTATTGCAAAAAGTTGCAACGACAATTGCAAGAAAAGGAAGATTTGTTACTAGTTTTAAAAGTGGAATTGAACGAGCAGATTCTTTTGATGGAGCTTCTTTCAAAATCAAATCTAACTCTTCGGCTGTAATGTATTTATTATTTTCAGGAAAAGATGTCACATTTTTATTCCAAAAAATGATCCAAAAAAATCCTAACATTCCAAACAAATAAAAAACCCACTCCCAGGAATAATTTGCGATTATTATTGCTGCGACACCATAACCAAACATGGTACCAGCTGCAATACCGCTATTTGTAAATGCTACCGCTCGTGTTCTTTCTTTAAATGGAATCCATCTTGCATATATTGCATGCCATGAAGGAAATGTAATTCCTTCCCCTAACCCCATTAAGATTCTAATAAATACTAACCACCATATTCCTAAATAAGCAAAATATGGAGTAATAATCGTGAATATTGACCAAATTATTAAGCAATATCCAAGCACCCTTTTACCGCCATATTTATCTGCTAAGTATCCTCCTACAATCATTGTTATCATGTAACCAAAGTAAAAAGAGCTGAAGATAAAGCCTGTTTGAAATTCAGACCAACCAAATTGCTTTTGCATCGGGATTATAGTTACAGAAATATTTACTCTATCGATATAACAGATAAAAACTGCTAAAAATGAGAGAAATACTACTCTAAACCTATATGGAAATTTCATTCAATTATTTAATTGGAGTAAATTTTATGGGCATCTCTTGGATAGCGTGCACAAAATTGTTTGGTGCAACTTTCCAATCTCCATTCATTTCAAAATCTTTGAATCTTGTTAAAAATTGAGAATAAAATTCTTGTAACTGCATTAATGCTACTGGTTTTCCTAAGCATGTATGTCTGCCAATTCCAAATGCTAAATGTTTATCTGCATTTTCTCTTAAAATATTAAATTCATCTGGATTTTCAAAGATATCAGGATCTCTGTTTGCTGCCCCATACCATAGTGAAATCTTTTCATATGGCCCTATTCTTTGACCATTTATTTCAGTTTCCACCAATGAAGTTCTTCTCATGTGTATAACTGGTGAGACACATCTAACCGTTTCATTTATAAAATTTGGTAGTAAATCTAAATTTTGCATCAATAATTCTTTTTGTGATTGATTTTCATGCAAAAGCTTGATGCCTCCGCTCATTGTATTTCGAGTTGTATCATTACCAGCAAAAATTATTAATAGCCATGAGCCATCTAGAAATTCGTCAGTTAATTTTTTATCTTCGATCTTGGCATTTGCAATTGCGCTTAGTAGATCATTGGAAGGATTTTCTCTTTTGCTTTTTAAGATAAATCTTCCATAATCAAACATTTCATCAACCATTGTGTTAAACATATCTATCATTGCTGGATCGGGTGATGATTCTGATTTTCCTTCATTTTGTTCTTTTATCATCTCGTAGGTAAAGTATTGTGCTAGTTCTAAAAACTCCATCCACGATACTAGTTTTTGTCTATCTTCTTCAGGGATACCTAGTATTTCAGACAATGTATATATAGGTAATTGCTGTGAAACATGATGGACAAGATTGCATTCTCCCAGTGGAGCAATTTTATCAAGCAACTCTGTGACCTTTAAGGATACTTTTTTTTGAAGTTCTGAAACATATCCTGGTTTAAAAAAAGGCATGTGCTCTTTTCTTAATCCTAAATGCATCTCACCATCAAGATTAAGCATATGATCTATGGTTGATTTAAAAAGTTTTGGATGTCTATTTTCTTCAGTTCCTAGTGTTAATAAGTTTCCAGTTGAGTATTGAGAAGAAAAAATCTTTGGATTCATCGATACATATTTTATATCTTCATATTTTGTTAGAACCCAATAACCAGGCTCAGGATCTGTTAGCATCTTATGATGGAAGTAAACAGGTGCTTGCTCTCTTAGTTCTTTATATAAATCTATTGGCTGTCCTTTTGTAAACAGCTCTAGATCGTTTAACGATTCAGAAGCTTTATATGAATACTTATGATCGTATTTGGAATCATTAATTTTATGTCCAAGAATCTCATCTGATAATATATAACCGTTATCCATTTTATTCTCCTCCTCCACCTCCGCCACCATCACCGCCATAAGTGCCGCCATCGGTATATGGTTGTGGATGGGTTAGATATATTGAAGACATAAAAGAAACTCCATTGCCTAACATAGTCGATATTTCTTTTAGGTTTAATTGTTCGGATAGCTCTTTATATGGTTCTGTTTCACCAGTTTGTTTATTTACTACAAGAGCATTTTTTTTGGAAACTAAAAACACCTCATCAGAAATAATTACCAATGTATATTGATTAAAAAATGATTTCTTAAAACGTTTTCTATAAAGTATTTTCCCTGTTTTCCAAGACATTTTTGCTATTTCTTTTGATGAGGCCATATAGTACATGTGATCTTCAAAAGTATGAGGTATAAAAGGAATCATTGAACTATGAAGAATTTCTTGATTATGTGACCACAATCTTTCACCATTATTTTGATCAAAACAGTGAATCATTTTTGATCCAGTCCAAACAGAACTAAAGACAATTAAATAATCTTCATATTGTCCAATTATGTTTGGCTTATAGCCACTTGCTATATTTCCGACCCATAAAGGTTTATTTTCTGTTAGGTCATACTTAGCTATTGAACCTTTCTTACCAAAAATTGCTATTTTATTCATTGATATTACTTATATAAATGTTGATTAAAAAATTAGATCTTTAATTTTTCTTTTCTCTTTTTAATCTCCTCTTCATTTCTTATTTTTTTTTCTATTTCAGCCAATCTTATAGATTCTGTAATTTTTTTAAAAGACTCCTTATGTTTAAAAAATAAATCATCATATTCTCTGTTAGGAATGATTTTGCATGAAGCTTTTTTCCTACCATAATGACTTATATCTAAGGTTTCTCTACTAATACTAACATCTGGCTCAAATCTATTAATATCAATCATAGAATAGCCTGTATAACAATCATGAATTATTTCATGTCCGTTATGTTGTTTTGAGGTATCTCGACAATGGTAATTACCATTGTTAAAAGGTCCACTAGAAAAACTATAATAAAAATCTGAAGATTTACTAGCAATCGCGGCAGAGTGAATTTTTACTTTGTATGGATCGTCTAATTCTGAATTACTAATACGCTTAAATTCAATTTTTGTAACAGGTAAGTCATTTTGAAATATTCTTAAAAAAACTTTTTGACTGCCTTTAAACCACCTTTGTGCTGAAATATTATCAAACTCATCACACTCCAAAGAAACTATTGAGGATGAGTCATCAGATTGAGCTCGAACATTGAAAAAAATTAAACAAATTAAAAAAATCAAAGTTTGGAAGTTATTTATATATTTCATAATTCATTGCATATTCTCAAGTTGATCTATAAATTTTTGTAAAGTTTTAGCTCTTTTTATTCCCGCTTCTTTATCTTTTCCAGCATAAACATATTCTGTAGCTTCAATACCCCAATTTAAATACTTTATAACACGCTTCTTTGAAATAAAACTTACATATTTTGGATATGATTTAATATAGTCTTTTGCGAAATGACCAAACCAAGTTGTGTAATCTCCTTTACAAATTACTTTTCTTCTTACAATATCTTTTACATTTTTTGCTCTAAATTTAAAATCATCAGTATCAGCATAATTCCAGCCCACTGAATCCCTTGCAGAGGAAATGGTAATATTCCCAACTCTTTTTGTATTTTTATCAAAAGCTAAATCTGCATTTCTTGACCACCAAAATATTAAAATTGTTATTGATAGAGGCACTATTACAATAAAAAAAATAATGAAATCAAAAAAGTTATACATAAAATCTTCTGGCTTATAGTAACTTTTACAATTTCTTGTACTTTCAATTTTTAAATCCATGGATGGAATCTCAAATCCATCATTGTTTGATTGTGAAACTGCACAGCCAGCATCTCTTGAGAGCATTAAAGCTTTATCATAATCAAAAGTCTTATTAGTTAATGCCCATATGAAATATATTCCAATGAACCCAAAAAAAATTAAAAGCCACATTTTTCGAAAAATATCAAAAAAGCTATTCATATATTAAATGATATAAGTTTTTTAAATCAAAATAAATGTTTGGTATACAGGGAGTCGAACTCCCTGTATTAAAAAAGCCTAACAATTCTAAAAACTATAAGAATATTTTAGTGTCATAGTTCTAGGTGGTATCCATTGCATCCAGTTTCTAGGTCTCCAAGATGTGTCATTGACTGCATATATATATGCTTCTGTTCTCTCATCAGTTAGATTATCAATAGATAATTGCAACTTAGAATTTTCGTTTAAATCTAATCCAAGATTAAAATTTAATTTGGTGTAATCTGGAGAGCTAGAGTTTGGGTTTTCAGCAAAAGTATTAAAGCTGTCTCCATAATAATTGACATCAAGTCTTGCATAAGAAGGATACGAAAAAATTGTTGTATCGTATACCAAACCAAGATTCCATTGAGTTTCAACGGTATTTGGCAGCCTATCTCCAGCAGCAGCTCCTAAAGAAGCTATATCTATAGAAGTCTCAGCAGTCATAGAGCTTCCAGCGAAATCGATAGAGAGCTCATCATTTATTGCATAAGTAAAATCGACTTCCCAGCCAGAAGTTTCTGCCTTACCACCATTGAAGTTATATGACCAACCACAACCAGGCGTTACAGAAATAATAATTCCGTCCCAATCAACCTCAAAATAAGTAACGTTGGCAGTATAGTTTTCACCTCTTGATTTAACTCCAAACTCAGTTGTTTCAGCTTCATCAGAATTAAATCTAGGTCCCCAAGTTTCTTGTGCAGTCTCGTCACTACTACAAAATGGAGGTAATGGAGACTGGTTTCCACCAGGTCTATATCCAGCAGCTTTAGTTGTATACAAAGTAAGGTCTTCATTTACCTCATAGCTAAGAGCATATTTCATTCTTGTATCAGATTCTTGACCGGATAACTCAGAGCAGTCTGTTCCTGCAGGATCATTTCCATCACAACCATTGCTGTCCATATAAAAAATACCATATTGATATGATTTAGATTTATCTTTGATTTCATAGTCTCTTATACCAAGAGTAAGAGTTAATTTATCATTTACATTATAGTCAAATTGCCCATACATAGATGTCTCTTCTTGCTCGTTATATTCCGTATATGAAGCATAATATAAATGTGGGTATCCTAAGTGATCATCACAAAATGGCGGACAATAAGCAGTCGCATCATATACAGCAGGATCAACACCTGCAGCTATTGAAGTAACATAATCTAACCAATATTTATCAATTGCGTATTGAGTTTGTGAAACAGAATTTGGTTCCTCATTAAATTTGTAGTTGTAGTATCCAATAGTCCACTCAAACTTTCCTGGTTTAGAAACCAGTCTTAATTCTGTTGTTTCTTGATAATACTTATCGCCATCAACAATTAGTGGTGCTGGAACATAATCATCCATATCAATTCTTGCCCAGTCTGTTATAGCATCTTCACTGATTGTTTTATCAGATATAATCAAATTTGCATCAAAAGCTCCAAAATCATATTTTATATTTGCAACAAATATATCTTTGGTTATATCCTCAGTTTCATCAGCAGCCAATGCATGAGCAAATCTTGGATCATAATTTGTGAGAACAGAACTACCATTAGGATAATCAGCTTCTGAAGCAGCAAAATTTGATATAGCACTTAAACGAGAGCATGTAGGATCTCCATCCCAGTTATACCACCAACTTGATGCTTGAGGGCAGCCCTCAACATAAACATCGGCACTTCCTGGTTTACTTTGACCCGGTTCTAATATTCCATATGCTTTATTAGTAACATTAAAATATCTAAAACTTGCTTTTAATTTGCTACCATTATCAAAACCTAATGTAATCATAAGCTGAGAATCATCCTCCTCACCAACTGTGTTACCAGTTTGAATATTTTTATATATACCTGGTGAAACTAATTGAGAATAAACTGCCCTGACAGCAAGATTATCTGATAGAGCGAGGTTGTACATCATTTCAATGCTTGTTTCAGGATCACTAGCTTTAACTTTGTCTCCATATCCAACTCTTATTTTTCCATAAGATGAGCTTGAATCAGGTTTATTTGTAATATATCTAATAGTTCCTCCAATGGCATTTGATCCATAAAGAGTCCCTTGTGGGCCTCTTAGCACCTCAATTCTTTCAATATCAAACAAACCCATTAATGAACCGCTAACCTCATCAATATATGTTGAAGATGTCCCAGAAGAACGCTGTGAAGTAGATGTATTTAATCCCCTAAAAGTATAGTAATTTGAACCACCTGGTGTAGAAACACCTGCGATAGATCTTAAATAATCTTCGGGATTCATTATACCCCTCTCTTCTAATGCTACTTCAGTAATAACAGAAATATTCATTGGTATTTCTTGAACTGTTTCAGCCTTTTTATTAGCTGTAACAATAACTTCTTCAACTTCTTGTGAAATTAAAATAAAAGGCACTAAAAGAAAAGTACAGTAGATTAAGTTAAAATTTTTCATAATTTTCTCCTCTATAAAAAAAAACCTAGCAATTGCTAGGTCATAAAATAAAACAAAAGACCCAGCTAACTTGATGGCTCCCGGTTTTTATTATGTATGTTAATAATAAACATCATCTTTCAAGTATATATATGAAAATTGATATAGCTAGAGTTTATTTGAAAAGAGTATATTATTTTTATACTTAAATTTATATGCTAATGGTAGGGATGGAGGGAGTCGAACTATCCTACCATGTTTACTTCATCTATTAGCAGTTCCTTTTTATCGATGTTATAACACTCGTTAAATCCATCATACATATATTGCTTCATTTTAGTTGGATTTATCCTAATCTTTTTTAATCTTTTATGGATATCATTTTCAATTATCTTTGCTTCTCTTCCAGTCGAAATATTGATTATTTTAATTCTTTTAACGATAGCCTTTTTATCAAGTCTATATGTTTTAATTCTTGTGTTAATATTTTTTGCATACCCCAATTTCAAATAAGAAAATTTATTGACTGTTATCTCTAATAAGTAAATCTTTGATGGTTTGTCTAAGCTTGTTTTTTCACAAGTATTGCAAATAAACCAACCTTCCTTCAAATGATCGATTCTAATTTCTTGATCATGACCGCATTCATTAAATTTAAATTTCCTATAAAGGTGACTATCCAGAGTTTTTTTTGATGCTTTTCCTAAGTATTGAAGGTTATTCTTTTTTGCAATTTTTTTGATTTCATTTTCATGACATTGTTTGCAAGTTATTTCTTTATTTCTAACATGAATTAGCTGAAATTCATCAATATGTTTACACTTTATAAATTTATATCGCCTATATCGTCCTGATTTACCAGAACCAATTATTTTCAATCCTGCTTGTTTTGCTTCTCTTTCAAGTTTTTCTTTAAAACATATTTGGCATTTAAAATGTTTATTTTTAACTTCCTTCCATGCAATTTCTTTTAAATGTCCACAAGATTTTATTTTGTAAGTGTTTTTACCCTCTTTCCCTTTTTTAACAAGTTCTAAACCTGCATCTTTGATTAACTCATTCTGTTTAATTTCAATACATATTTCGCAAGGTATTTCTTTCCTTGTCCTGACCGCCTCTGGAAGCATAATTTTCTTATGGCCACATTCATTAAATTGATAAATCTTATATCTTTTCTTATTTGCATTTCCTAAGTAAGTTAAGTTCCTCTTTTGTGCTTCGTGCTCAAGCCTTATTAAAACCTTTCCTTTTTTTATATTCATAGTACGTTTTATGTATATATCTAATTATAAAGATATTAGAGTAAATATATCCTGATATGAGTGTTCAGCGTTTGTTCAGCGGAATTTTTTCTTAGGAATATGCCTATTTTATAAGCATTTGATGGTAGGGATGGAGGGAGTCGAATAGATTCACTCTCTCCTCATTAGCCATTATAAACAAGTGGCATCCTTAAAAAAACATTAAGTATCGCAATATATGACGCAATTTTTTCTTTTGATGTTTTCGTTATTGCATCTTCACTCATCGTCATTAAACCTTTGTTAGTTAATGATATGTTAATGTTTTCTTAATTATTTGTTCTATATAAAGACCTTAATGCTGCTTCAGTTGAGCTTCCTTTGTATTTATTTGATGCTTTTAGCCTTGCTATATCCTTTTTCATCTGAAGTATGCTTTCACGTTGCTTTGATTGAGCATATGCATCTAAAAACAAAAAGAATAAAGGCTCATCATCATCAATGTAGCTGTTTTGAGCAGTTGCTAACTTTTGTTCAAGAAATTTTATCTCGCGTTTTTGTTTTTCCAATTGAAGATCTCTATATGCCTCTTGTTGAACACAAGATGCTAAATCATCTTCATCTTTCCAACCAAATCCTTCACAACGAGATAATAATCCAGCAAGAACTATTTCTTTTTGCATTTTCTCTTTTTCTTGACGAGCTCTTTTAATCTGTTCTAATTCATTTTGATTCCAAAGCTTTCTCATATAGTTAGTATCCCCTGTTCTAAGTGCAGTTTTAAAGTAGCTATCTTTTAAGTCTTCAAAGTCTTTATAATAAATTTCATCTTGATATCTTGAAATCACACAATCTATCCCAGATTCCTGTCTTATTCCCCAATTGTTATATCTTTTTTCACAAATATCCTTTATAAATTTTCTTATCTCTAAAGACGCACCTGGAGCAGAAGCAGGCCCCATACTCCCATAAAAGACTTGTTCACCTGTATTTAAGTTTATAGCTTCAGCTCTCCATTGAGCTTTCATATCCTCATAGTTGGTCCAAACTTTAGTTGTTCTATGGGTTTCAAGGTTTGCTGATTTCTCAGTATAAAATATTGAAAGACTTTCACCTGAATTTGAAGTAGCGCATCCACTTATTAAGATAAATAATGATAAAAATATGAATCTTTTATACATTTAAATATTTTGCCACAAAAAAATCTAATTTTTTATTCGGATGGTGAGTTTCGTACCCCCTCTCCTTTTTTGTAATGTAAACATTATTATGCGAAGTATCGCAGAAAGTGTCGCAAATGATGTGTGATTATTGTTTTGATAACGTTTTCAACGTTTTGCAAACGTTTGATGTTAACGAGTTTATCGTTGTTTCATGGTAGGGATGGAGGGAGTCGAACCCCCACGCCTTGCGGCACTTGGTTCTAAGCCAAGCGTGTCTACCAGTTCCACCACATCCCCAGGCATATGCATTATATAGAGTTCTATTGTTTTGTGGAGTGTTTTTTATAGATCGTAATTAAGTAAATTTTTTCTCTGTTTATGAACAATAATTAAACCAATTAAAACTAATAATCCTAAACCAGCCGCAATATAGTCATGTGTTTTAAAGCTTCCATATAGCAGTCCGCACATTTTTCCAATTAACATAAATGCACATAGATAAATTAAAACTGTGCCAAGCTGGACTTTGGATGATGAAAAAATAAATCTTACTAAGATATAACCTGATGCTACAAAAACACCTGACATGGTTCTTATGAAATTTGCTAACGAGGTATTATTTTCTACTCCTTCGAATGCAGGATACCAAGGTACAAAATTAGGACCAGCCATTGTCCATAAACCCATAGCCATTGAAAAAAGACCAATGATTAGCAAATAAGCCTTAAAAATTATACTCATAGAACACCTAGTATATATAACAATAATACAATGAAAAAGCTAAAGAATAGTGCTCCGACGCTCATCCAAATATACATTTCTTTATAGTTGTTAAATTTATATGAATTTATTGCAAGAAAACAACAAAGGATTGGTGCGACGACGATGATTCCAAACACAAAAAGAACAGCCAAAGGAATAAGTGCTAACAACAAAAAAACCTGTAAAACGAACCTATTCATAAGCTTATAAAACTATTATTTTTAGGAATTGTCAATTTTGAATGGCTGAACCTTGACTTGATATAGATTTTATTTTTGATATATCAGTTTGAATTTCTAGAATTGCTTGATTGATCTGATTTTTATAATTATTTAATGCTTGAACTGAGTCTTCTAATAAGATCAATTGAGTATTAGCATTATTTAAGTTTAATTGAATAGATACTATTTCATCTTTTGTTAATTTCAATTCATCTAATTGCGTTATATTACTATCAACGGTTTCTTTAATTTGATTAATATTGTCTTTACTTTTCTTAATATCTTTTTCTAAAGTTAAAAGTAGTTTTTCTATTTCAGAATTTTGCTTAGTTAGTTTTTGAATATTAACTTTGTTTCTTTTATTGCTAAGATCCCAAAGTTTTCTCACTTCTTTATCAAGGAATTGAATTGATGAAGATATATCAGTAATTGAATCATTATTTGTTTCATCTGCAAGGTTAATTTGTTCTTCGATTAAGGAAAGCCTTTCATCAATTAAAGCATTAGTAGTTTTATTAGACTCTGATTCAAAAGTCTGCCAAATAGCAAGAAGCAAAATACTCATAAAGGCAATAACATATATAAAACCAATCAAAAGGCCCCCTCGATTTGATTTTTTTAGGTATGAAGGCGATCTTTTTTCTATTTTTAAATTACGGTCCATAAGCAATTAAAATTAAATAGCATTTAGCATATAATAAACACTTATTTTATCTTAACAATACAATATAGTTATTATGAATTTAGATTTTTCAGACGATCAAAAATTTTTACAAGAAGAAGCTAGAAAGTTTCTTGAAAAGGAACAGGCGCTTAATAGAAATAGGTCTGTTTTAGAAACAGATAATAAATTTGATGAAGATTTATGGGAAAAGATAGTTGAACTAGGTTGGACTGGTATAAGAATTCCTGAAGACTATGGTGGTCTTGGTCTTGGTCATTTAGAGCTTTGCGTTATTGCTGAAGAACTAGGAAGGTTTCTAGCGCCTGTTCCCTACTCCTCATCAGTTTATCTTTTCACTGAAGCAATCATCAATTACGGAACTGATGAGATAAAGAAAGATATTCTTCCAAAGCTTGTGAGCGGAGAAATTGTAGGAACCCTAGGAGTTACAGAAGAACTCCATGCTCCGACAAAAGATAATATCAATTTAGTTTATGCCGATGGTAAAATTAATGGTAAAAAAATTGCTGTTCCTGATGCCGGGGTAGCAACTCATGCTATCGTAGTGGCAAAATCAGATAAAGGTATTAGCCTACAGTTAGTAGACCTATCTACAACAGGAGTAACTGTCGAACATCAGGAAAATATTGATGAAAGCAGAGGTCACTTCTCAATCTCTTTTAATGATGTTGAGACTAAATTGTTAGGTGATAAAGTTTCAGGCTGGGAGCTATACGAAACTTTGATTAATCAGGCTGCTGTTTTATTTAGTTATGAGCAGATTGGAGGATCTCAAGCATCTCTTGATATGGCAATTAATTATGCTAAAGAAAGGTATGCTTTTGGAAGACCTATTGGATCTTATCAAGCAATAAAGCATAAATTAGCGGATATGTATATTGCCTTAACATTGGCCAAGTCTAATTGTTATTATGCGGCATGGGCTCTCTCAACAAATGCAGCTGACTTACCATCAGCATCTGCGACCGCAAGAGTAAGTGCGACTAAAGCATTTCAATTATGCTCAAAGGAAAATATACAAACTCATGGGGGTAATGGATTTACGTGGGAATATGACTGTCATATGTTTTACAGGCGCTCAAAATTATTATCTTTGAATATAGGGTCTCTTAGTAATTGGAGAGAAAAATTAGTTACAAGTTTAGAACAATCAAACATTAATTAGGAAGAAATATGGATTTTAATGACACACACGAAGAAGCAAAATTTAGAAAGAAATGTAGAGAATGGCTTGAAAAAAATGCTACTTATAAAGATGATTTAACTCCACAAAATGATGATTTTGCAAATGCTGATAAGATTCAGACTGCTAAAGCATGGCAAAAGAAAAAATATGATGCTGGTTGGGCAATGCTTCACTGGCCAAAAGAATATGGTGGTATTGGTGCCAGTTCCATGGAGAGAATAATTTGGGCAAATGAAGAAGCCAAGTTTGATGTTCCGAGAGGTATTTTTGAAATTGGTTTAGGAATGTGTGGTCCGGTTATGATGCAATATGCAACTGAAGAACAAAAAGAAAGATACTTACCTCCAATGGCTGAAGGTAAAGAAATATGGTGTCAACTTTTTTCAGAGCCATCTGCTGGATCTGATGTGGCTGGATTAAGAAGTAAGGCCATTCAAGATGGAGATAAATGGATTATCAATGGTCAAAAAGTATGGACATCAGGTGCTCACTTTTCTGATTTTGGTATCTTGGTTGTAAGACATGATCCTAATCTTGAAAAGCACAAGGGAATGACATTTTTCTTTGTTGATATGAAATCGCCTGGAATTGAAGTAAAACCAATAAAACAGATTACTGGAGGATCAAGCTTTAATGAAGTTTATTTTACAGACGTTGAAATTCCAGATTCACAAAGATTAGGAGAAATTGGTGATGGTTGGAAAGTTGCAATAACTACTCTAATGAATGAAAGATTAGCTGTCGGTGATGCTGGAGGTGCTGATGTCGAGGATGCTTTTAGATGGGCAAAAACTCAAGATAGTCTTGGAGAACCACTGCTTAACAATAAAGCAGCAAGGGAATCAATTGCAGACTGGTATTGCGAAAAAAGTGGTTTGAAAAATACTAAACTGAGAACAATGTCTGCATTATCTAGGGGTGATACACCAGGGCCAGAGGCCTCAATAACCAAAATTGTAAGTGCTGGAAAACTTCAAGACATTGGTAATTTTGGGATTGACTCACTTGATATGGCAGGAATGTTAAAAACAGATAATCATGACATAAAAGGATTTCAAAATGCATGGTTGGGTGCGCCGGGTATGAGAATTGCAGGCGGCACTGATGAAATATTGAGAAATATAATTGCAGAAAGAGTTTTAGGGCTGCCACAAGACCCAAGAGCAGACAAAGGTGTTGCTTTTAAGGATATACCATCTGGTAACTCCTAGAACTATCTAAATTTTGAGAGAAATATTAAAAATTCTGAAGAACTACCCTCTACAATTAAATCGCCAGAGGCAATTTGAGCTACAGGACTAGATAATCCTGTAAGAGTCTTTTTAAATTCAATTTCTTCTGAAATTATCTTCAAATCACAATTTCCATCAATATTGTTGGATATAACTGCTACTTTATTTCTAATTGTTATATTTTTTTGTATGCCAGATGAAAAAGAAAAGCAAACTTTATAATTATTATCAAATTCTTCTTCAGGGTTAAATCTAGTTGAAAGGACATCAAATAAAGTATCGATAGATATATGATGCAACAAATCTTCTGAAGTCCTATCAAGTAATGATATATCTTCAACAATACCATTTAATTCAAAAGCAGATGTTAAAAAATAATTTCTTTTATTGGGGTTTGAAGATCTTGAACCTTCATAAATTAAAGCTTCTATTCTTAATTCTTTTACCTCATCAGTAAATAAATCAAGAGAAATCAAATAGTCACTTAATTCTAATGCCCACTGCATATCTTTTTCTTTGACAGCGAAACGCAATTTTTCTAAGAGCATGTCATTGCCACCAGCAAGATCAGAAATTCTTAATGCTTTCTCTCTTCTTGATAGAGGGTCAAGTTCTGATGGATTGCCGCTAAACCATCCAAGATATCCATTGAAAATGCTTTTAACAGACCATCTAACTGTTCCATAAAATTCATATAAATAAGGAGATTCAGCAATTTCTTTTGGTAGTTTTACAATATCTGCTATTTCATCAGGATATAAACCTTGATTCATTAATCTAATAGTTTGATCGTGAATATATTGAATGGCATCTCTATAAATATTTAAAGCATCCTGAATTGTTTCTTTTCCTATTATGGGCTTAGTATGACTTGGAAAGAGGTATTCTGGTTCAAATGTCTTCATGTGATCAATGCTATCAATCCAGCCTTTTACATCCCTGTGCGTGGTACCTCTTATTGTGTACAAATTAGGAAAGGTCTTGTAGATATTATCTCCAGGCATTAGTGCCTTGTGCTTTGGCAGCCATACAAAAATTTGATCATTTGTTTCACCAGGTGCATGATATAGCTCCAATTCAATGCCTTCTATGTTTAGTTTGAGAATATCACTAAATGTCGTGTCAGGTCTCACATATCCAGTTGGAGACTTAGAAACGCTTAAATTTGGTCCAATTCCTACATTTATAACATCTTTCTCTGGTAAAGATGTTCCAAACATCCTGGTACTTCTTGAAGTGATTATTGGATTTAGAATTCCCATGATTCTTTGCACATAATAGTCTGTATCTTCGTGAGCAATAATTTGCGGTTTTTCGTTTTGAGATTTTACATAATAAGCAGCGCCAAAAGTATGATCACCATGATTGTGCGTATATATAATTGCTTTTATAGGATTATTATTTTTTTCACTAAATAGACTATAAATTTGCTCAGCCTCATAAACACTGTCAGCAGCATCAATTATAATATTGCCATTCTCACCCTCAACCATAATTGAATTAGCAATACCAAATCCAATTGCAAAGTGAATCTTTCCACCAGGAGTGTCATATGACAGAACTGTTTTTTCGAATTCTTTAGAGTGCTCTATTAAAGTTTCAACTTCAGATGTTGACGGAATATTGATATTAAAATCATTATCAGTTTCAGCACATGAATACAGAAATAATAGTGAAAAGGATATTATTAAAAATTTATTCAAGGTGATAAATTATAGAAAACTTGCCATTATTTCTTCTACAAGAATGTTTGAAGCCTCATCATATGATATAGATCTACTCGATCCATCACGCCAAACAGTAACTACAGTCCATAGTGTCTTGTCTTCCTCAGAATTCCTTAAATTAATCCTAAGGATATTTTCTGTAACTGTATATAAATCATCTTTGAAAGAATAATAATCCCAATAATATCTTGAGTAATAATGATTTATACGATTAGACTCAACTTTGTCTTTGGTTGTGAAGTTAATATCAAAAACTAAATTAGATTGTTTATTGAACTTGATGCCTCTATTTTCAATGGCATTTTTTAAGTTTTCTTTAAACTGTTCGAGTACAATTGGATTTATTTCTGGGCTTATATTGGAGTTATTTATCTTTATATTAAAATCGTTATAATTATCTAAGTTGAATGTTGTAACTGAGTCAATTTGAATATTTGACTTTGTTGTTTCACATCCAATTAATATTATCAAGCTTAGTAGAACTGTTATTTTTTTCATATTTTGTTTTAGTTATATTTTATGTTTAATTTAGAAGATCAAAAATATATAAAATTATTAGACCTTAATGCTCAAATATATACTGAATCTAAATTCAATTGCAAGCATATCCATTTAGATTCTAAAAGCGATGAAAAAGTTTTTATGGTCGCATTTAGGACTATACCTGAAGATTCTACTGGTGTTGCGCATATACTTGAACACACTGCGCTTTGTGGATCAAAAAAGTATCCTGTACGAGATCCTTTTTTTATGATGATTAGAAGATCCTTAAATACATTTATGAATGCTTTTACATCAAGTGATTGGACTGCATACCCTTTTGCTACCCTTAATGATAAAGATTTTAATAATTTATTAAGTGTTTACTTAGATTCATCTTTCTTTCCAAATTTAGATGAATTAGATTTTCTTCAAGAGGGTCACAGATTAGAATTTAATGATAAATATCCAGATGAGCTAGAAATTAAAGGAGTTGTTTATAATGAAATGAAAGGAGCTATGAGCTCTGTTTCGAGCCAACTTTGGGAAGGCTTATCCAAGCACTTGTATACATCATCTACCTATAAATATAATAGCGGTGGTTCGCCTGAAAATATAATTGATTTGACGCATGATTACTTAGTCAATTTTCATAAAAAACATTATCATCCCTCAAACGCAACATTTTTTACATTTGGTAAAGTAAATCCAGAAGAAATACAAACATTTATTGATGAAAATGTCTTAAAAAACTTTGAACCATCTGAAAAAGTAATTAGAGTGAAGAATGAAGATAGGTTTAGCTCACCTAAGACCATTAAAGAGTTCTATAATCCAATGCCTAATGATGAAAATAATCATCATGTCGTGTTAAGTTGGTTGCTCGGCGAAAGCCACGATCCAATTGAGTTACTTGAATCTTATTTAATTTCAAATATTCTTCTTGATAATTCAGCCTCGCCATTAAGAAAAGTTCTTGAAAATACTGAACTTGGTAAGTCTTTGTCTCCATTAACTGGTTTAGAAACAGATCATAAAGAATTAGTTTTTGCTGCTGGATTAGAAGGAGTTGGTCCGGGTAAACAAAAAGAAGTTGAGGACTTAATAATAAACTGTTTAAAAAATACTGTAAAAAATGGTATTCCAAAAGATCTTATAGACTCATCTCTGCACCAGTTAGAGATAAGACAACGAGAAATATCTGGCTCTGGTATGCCTTTTGGTCTTCAAATAATGCTGGGGTGTCTTCCTGCATGTATTCATAATGATGATCCATTAAAGGTATTGGATTTAGATTCATCATTTTCAACTATTAAAGAAAAGTTAAAATCTAAAAACTATATTGAAAATCTTATCAATGAAAAAATTATTAATAATAATCACAGAGTAAATTTTTCTTTAGCTCCAGATCTAGAATTTAATAATAAAAAAGACAAAATAATAAAAGATAAGGTATTAGAAAAGTCAAAAAAATTATCCTCTAAAGATAAAGATAAAATCATCTATCTTGCTTCAAAGCTTAAAAAAAGACAGGAGTCTGAAGATAATCCTGAAATACTTCCAAAAGTTACAAAAGAAGATATTCCTTTATATAGAAATTATGCAGTGCCTGAAGTAGCAAAAGACGGTGTGGTTAACAATTTCTTTTACAACGCTGGAACAAATGGGATTACTTATCACTCAATGATATTTCCTTGTAAGAATCTATCCATTGATGAATTTAAAATTTCTTCTTTATTTGCCAATACTATAACTGATGTTGGATTAGGTGATAAAAACTATGAAGAAGTTCAAAAAATTCAATCAGCGATAACTGGGGGCATATCATCAAATTTTGTTCTCATTCCTGATAAAGATGGAGGTGATCCTAAAATCGGCCTAAAAATATCATCTAAATCTTTAGAAGCTAATGAAAATAAGATGCAAAATCTTATGATAGAAACTATTAAAGATGCTAATTTCAAGGATAAAAATAGAATTGAGGATTTGGTAAATTTTATTTCCTCTTCCAATGAAAGATCTTTAATTCAAAATGGCCACCTGCTTGCCATGAGCAATGCTGGCGCTCAAGTAAATAATATTGCTGCTACAAATGATATTGCATCAGGTATTAATTTTATTACAAATACCAAACATCTCTCTAAAGATCTTAATATCAATGATAATCTCGAAAATTATATTGCTAAACTTCAATCAATTAAAAATAAAATTAGTGAGTCACCAATATATACTTTTACTGCATCATCATTAAACAAGAATGAAAGTTCTATCAATTTAATATTTAAGGATGTTGTTCATGATTGTCAAACACAGAATTATTTTAATATTCAAGAGCAATCGATTGGATGGATTACTGGAGCCCAAGTATGTTACTGTGCTGAAGTTTTTCCAACCGTTGATTTTTTCCATTCTGATGCTCCTGCCTTAACAGTACTAGGTGCTGTACTTAGAAATGGTTATTTACATTCAGCTATTAGAGAAAAAGGTGGAGCCTATGGTTCTGGAGCAATACAAGATTCAAATAACATGATTTTCAAATTTTTCTCATACCGAGATCCACGATGCTCCGAAACCTTTAATGATTTTAAAAAATCAATAGAGTGGTCTCTTAAAAATATTACTGAAGAAAACTTAGAAGAAGGTATCTTGGGAATTATATCTAGCATTGATAAACCCTTATCTCCATTCGGAGAAGCTATGAGTGATTTTACATCCTCACTTGATAATAAAGATCCAGAAAAAAGATTAAATTTCAGAGCAAAAGTTAAGGAATGCACTGTTAAAGATTTAATTAATGTTTCAAGTAAATATCTACTGAGCGGTTCATCTAAATCCGTAATAGCAGGTGAAAATTATATTGAAGAAATTAAGCAACTAAATTTTGAAATAAAAAATATATAATCAAAAAAATAAAAATCTCTTTTTCTTTAGCTCTTCTGCGCAGCCCCAATACTGTTTTTGATATTTAGTTGATCTTGCTTGAACTCTATCTGCAACATTTATCAGCCATTGTTTTTGTCTGTAGGATTTATTTTTGAAGCCACTATACCCCTCATGATATGCAAGATAAAGTGATCGAGCATCAGTTTGATCAAACCCCTGGTAATATCCTTTACTTGCATACCAACCTATAAAGTCTGCAGAGTCATTAAAATTTTTTCTATTAGCTCTTGTATTTCCAGTTTCATCTTTATAGTCCGTCCAAGTCTCCTTTAGTGCTTGAGAATAGCCAACAGCTGAAGATGGTCTTGACCAAGGTACAAAACCAAATAATTTTTCTCTATCTGGTTTTGCATCTGCCTTAAAACTAGATTCTTGATAAACAATTGACATCAATACATATGGAGGGATCTTCCATCTTTTTTCACTGCGAATAGCTGCTTTATACCAACTCTTTTTTTCTTTAAAAATCAAACAAATGTTATCAGGACTTTCAGGAGGCTTAGTGGCGCAAGATTGAATAATAAAAATAATTATTAAAGGTAATAAAGGATTATATTTAAATTTTTTCATCTTTTTCAAATCCTCTAAAGTTTTTAAATCTAGGGAATCTAAGACTGAAATGGTCCCCTTCGATACTTTTAGTTATTGCATCAGCTCTAACCTCTATAAGTCTTCCAATAAGTCTATCTTTGTCTGCCCAGTACATATCTCTCTGTTCGTCTGTTAATCCACTTCCAACACTTAATGAGAAAAACTTTCCATCGTCTTCACCCTCAACTGAAAATGCGCCCAACTTCCCCTCATGTTTTCCTGTACCCTCCTGAATATCTATTACTTTTAATGTCACTTCTATAAAAGGTTTTATCTTTAACCAAGCGTGACTCCTCTTACACTCATAATAATTATTGCTAGGCTTTATCATCAGGCCTTCAAACCCTTTTTCAAGGGCCTCTTTGTTCATTTCTGAGAATTTTTCCTGTCCTTGTTCATTGTCAAAGTTTATTATTTCGTAATCGACTAATTTGATTTCACTTCCAAAAGTTTTTGAGAGTTTGTTTAATTCTTGCTTTCTTTCTAAAGAATTAAGCTTGCTCCTTCCTTCATTAAATTCTTTTAAAGGAAGCATATCGAATAATGCTAAATATGCATCTTCTGTATTTGCTCCTGACTTTCTATAAACTTGTTTCATTAATGCTTGAAAGTCATCACTCATAACCTCTCCATCAAAAACGAAATTATTATACTCAGGCTTACTAAGTGCATTTTCTATATGAGCAAAGTTATTAAATATTTTTCCATTTCTACTATAGAGTGTTGCCTTATTTTTCTTAACAATTGCAACAACCCTTACTCCATCGTATTTATATTCAACTAAGCAATCACCTTTTATTTTTTTTGGATGTTTTGCTCCATCATGAGCCAGCATGCAGGAAAAAACGGGTACTCTAAATTTCAAATTCATTTTTTTTGCAACATTATTGACTGTTTTTTCACTAACACCGCATCTAAGATCTTTAATTAAGATTCTTCTATACCAATTATTCCACTGATCTTCTTTAGAAAGGTTCATTAAATTAATAATTAAATCCCTTGCTGCATGGCCAGTGCTTTCCCTTTCAATTAGCAAATTTGCAGAATTTTTAAAATCTTCCCAATTGAGCCCATTGCCATTTTTTTCACTTTCTGGAACTTGTTTTACACCAAAAGTAACTAATGGGTCTAAGCACATAGCCAAGCCTTCTTGAAATTCCTTATAATTGAGATTTTTTTCAATAATATCTTCTTTAAATAAGCGGCTGTTATTACTTTCTAGCTCCTTTATTATTTCCCACGAATTTATCATTTAATTTTCAGATGAATTTAATTGATTAAGTCTTTCTATATCCTGTGCTCTTGATTCTATATGTGAAATCATTTGTTTTGTGATTGGAGTTCTTTCCTCATCACATAGTGATGCATGAAATTTTTCGGAAAAATTAGCAGAAAACTCTATCATTTGTTTCACAGTTATTAATGGATTTGATGCTGAGCTTAAATTGCTCACTACAACAACTGCAAACGTTCTTGTATCATTCTCAAATGTTCCAGGGTTTAGCGCATTGATAACTCTAAATTTCTCAAAACCATTTTCATCAACTAATGAAAAATATTTATTTTTGATCTTCGCGCCATAGTTACCTAAAAATGCAAATATCTGATCTATATCAAACATTGATTTATCCGAAGATATTAAATAAAAACAAACTAGTTCCTGATTTTCATCAGATTCGTATAAATCTTCTGATTTATCCTCAGTTAGATCTTTGTCTTTTTCTAATGATTCGAGTGGATCTGGAATTTTTTCAATTTTGACTTTGAGATTATTTGAATTTGTAATTTTTCTAACGAATAAAAAAACAATTACTAAAAAAAATAATATCGCAAGTCCAATTAAATATATTTCAGAATTTGTTCCCATTTATGAATCAGCTAATTGAAGAGCTTGACTAACATCTACTGATACCATCCTTGATACCCCAGCTTCTTGCATTGTTACTCCCATTAGGTAGTCACTTCTTTCCATTGAAACTTTATTATGAGTTATAAAAATAAATTGTACAGATTTAGACATTTCTTCAACCATATTTATAAACCTTAAAGTATTTAAATCATCTAATGGTGCATCAACTTCATCAAGCAAACAAAATGGTGCTGGGTTTAGTTCAAATATCGCAAATACCAAAGCTAGAGCGGTTAACGCCTTTTCACCTCCAGATAATTGAGATATTGATGAATTTTTCTTACCTGGAGGTCTTGCCATCAACACAACACCTGCATTTAAAGTATCATCATCAGTTAGTGTTAACTCAGCCATTCCGCCACCAAATAGTTTAGGAAACATCTCTTTAAGTCTTGTATTGACCGCATTAAAACTATCTTTGAATATAGTTTTAGTCTCGTCGTCTATTTTTTTAATAGCAGCTGTAAGCTTATCTAGCGCTTCGGTAAGATCAGCATATTGCTCATCTAATTCTTGCTTTCTTGCTGATTCCTCTGCAATTTCATCTGGTGCTGCAAGGTTTATTGCACCAAGTTTAATTATTTTGGCTTCAAGATCTACTAACTTATCTTCAATCTCTTCAAATGTTGTATTTTCGTATACAGAAAAATCTATTGATTCAATCTCTATACCAGCTTCTTTAATTTTTTTATTTGAATTCTCAAGATTGATTTCATGTGTCTTTAACTCAACGCGAACATCGGTAATTTTTTCTGAAATAGATCTAGAGTCTAAGTCTGCAATTGATTTTTTATTTTCCAGATCACGAAGTTCTTCATTAAATTTAGATTGTTTTTGTCTAAGATCTATTAAAACTGATTCAGCTTTAGAGCTTTTGTTAACCAATTCTTCCATTTCTTCTTCAATGGAGCCTTTGAGCTTTTCTGCTTCTTCAATCTGGACTTCAAGCTCATTCTGCCTTGAAAGATACTCCTTTGTAAGAGATTTTGATTGTGCTGTTGCAATATTTAGGATATCTACTAAAAGCCTTTTTAACTCTAATGCTTTATCTCTAATACTGTCGTTATTTATTCCATATTTTTCTATGATATTGATTATGTCATTTAAAATATGCATTGCTTTCTCACTTGGACTTAATTCATCAAAGTTTTTTTCGCTTTCTCTGGCCTTTTCATAATTTTGCTTAGCCTTTTGTAAGCTGTATTTCGTTTCAGAATCTGATTTATTAATATTTTGTAAATTAGCCTCTCTTTTTGCAATTTCTGCACCAACAGCATAAAAATTCTTTTGTGCTGTTTCGTATTCAACTAGTATTGAATCATTCTCAGTTCTATATTGATCAATTTGAGATTGAATGGTTTCACATTCAGCATTCTTTATTTTTAAATCTCTATTAAATGAATCTAAGTTTTTTTGAAGGTTATCTCTGTTATTTTTAGCTTCAATAGAAAAAAGTATGGCTTTATCTAATTCTAATTTGGCCTTATCTTTTTTTAATAAATTATATTTATCAGCAGCTTTGGCTTGATTTTCTAATCTTTTAATTAATCTTGCTATTTCATCTTTGATGTCTTTAACTCTAGATAGGTTTTCTTTAGTTCTTTTAATCCTGGACTCTGTCTCTTTTCTTCTTTCTCTATATTTAGATACTCCAGCTGCTTCCTCTATATGAGTCCTAAGTTCATCTGGTTTGGCGCTAACGAGCTTGCTTACCATGCCCTGCTCAATAATTGCGTAAGAGCTTGGGCCTAGGCCTGTTCCTAAAAATATATCTTGAACATCTTTTCTTCTACATTTTGTATTATTAATATAATAATTTGATTGAGCGTCTCTGGTCATAACTCTTTTTATTGAAACTTCATTAAAAGATGCGTATTCACCACCTATCTTTGCACTTGAGTTGTCAAATAATAATTCTATGCTGCATTGTCCAGAGGCTTTTCTTTTTTCTGAACCATTGAAGATAACATCTACCATTGATTCCCCTCTTAGATTTTTTGCTGACAGTTCCCCTAAAACCCATCTAACAGCATCAATTACATTTGATTTACCACAACCGTTAGGACCGACAACTCCAACCATATTCGTTGGAAATGATATTTTCGTTGGATCAACGAAACTTTTAAAACCAGAGAGTTTTATATGTTTTAGCTGCATCTTAGAGTCTTCTTATACAACTACATTATAACTCTTGTGATTTTTTTAACCATTCATTTAAGCCAATTTTGTAGCTGTAAGAGGTAGTATTTTGATTCAAAATAGTCAAATTTTTTATATAAAATTCTTCAATACTTTCTTTGCATATTAAATTAATTTCAAATTCAATTCTTTCATCATTAAGAATGGCCGAAGCTAGATCAAACCCAGGAATAATACTATCAGCATTTGTTAAGAGAACGTTCTGAATATCTTCAAATTCCTGTTTAGCAATTGGTATTTCTGGACCATTCATTATGAAAAGCTGAATTTCAGCAGTATTAATTCTACACGGAACTTCAGAATCTTGATGGATCTTAAAATTTGAATCTTTAAATTTTGGAAATTTAATATCTCTCAAGTTGGTATAAAGACCATAGAAAATAACTTTTTCGTCATTAGTAACAAAAAATTTTTCTGAAAAAGCTATTAGGCTCTCAGCAGAATTCAGCTTTCCTATATTAATAGATTTTGAAATGAGGCTGATTGTCCAAACTTTAATTTCCTCTGAGTCTAAAATTGATTCCATTTCCTTTAGGTATTCTTGAGATATCCTTGAGTCTACGAATATCTCTTCATTAATTTTATTAGTTAATATTTGTTTATTTACTGTTCCAAATAAAGCAAACTTGCTTGTAAATGCAATCAAACAAAATGAAAAAATTAAAATACTATAACCAAGAATAATACCTTTATTATTTGTTCTCTGGCCTAAAAGATAGGCAATTATAGGAAGTGCTGCAAAAAATATTAATATGTAAAATATAATCATTAATATTTTTTTCTAAATAGAAATATTGATAGGGCTAATAAAAGGATAACAAAAGGTGAAAACCACAATAAATAAGTTCCTTTACTTAACTCCGGTTCGTAAAGTGACTCCTTGCCAAACCTTGATGCAACATAATTCTTTATTTCATCATCAGTTTTATTTTCCCTGACCATTTCTGCTATCTTCAATTTTAAGTCTTCAGAGACAGGTGCATTTGAACTAGACAACGATCCAAATGTGCATTTCGGACATCTAATATCTTTTATAAGATCATTAAATCTTTTCTCATCTTCATCATTTGTGAATTCGTATATAGTTCCAGAAAATATTGTTAAAGAGAAGAATATTAAAGTGATATATTTAATTTTCATTTGAATAATCCCTGTTCTTCAATAATTGGAGCAAAAACTTTATTCCAAATAGACGCATTAATTTCACCTTGATAGTGAGCAACTATCTTCCCATTATTTACTAAAAAAGTCTCAGGTGCTCCTGTAACACCCATATCTAATGCTAATGACCCTTTGTTGTCATGAATAATTAACTGATATGGATTCCCAAACTTTGAAAGCCAATTAATTGCATCATCTCTTTCATCCTTATAATTAATACCAATTACAGGAATTCCTCTCTTATTTAAGCTCATTAAATACGGGTGCTCTATTTGACATGTTATACACCAACTTGCCCATATATTTATTATTGAGGCTCCCTTTATATCGGTATTTTTTATAACTCTTTTGCTATCGAGATCTTCAAGATTGAAAATAGGTAAATCAAACTCTCGATAATCTGCTCCTGGAATCTGTTTGTCCTCATTTAGCAAGACAAAAAACATAAATAAAAAAGATATTGGAAGGGAAATAATTAATAATTTTAATAAAATCTTCATATATTAAACTTTTCTTTTTGATGATATTAACACTACTCCAGCAAATGCCATTAAAAAAGCAGAAAACCATATCCATCTTATTAAAAAATTAATTTGTATGTTTACAATCCAACTTCCATCTTCAAGTTGATCACCTATTGTTAGGTATATGTCTCTAAATGGTGTTATATAAATTGCCGTTTCAGTTGTAATTTGCCCCCTTCTAGAATATCTTCTTTTTTCTGGATATAAATTAAAACTTTTGCCATTTTGATCTTCAACAACAAAATTAGCTTTAACTGAATCATAATTGGGGCCTTTGACTAGATTTAAATCTCTAAAATAAATATTTAAGTCTTTGTATTCTTCATATTCATTTATTTTAATGTTTAAAGCCCTTTCTGAGCTTAATAAACTATTTAAAGAAATTGATACTAAGAGCAGACCTAAAGCAAAATGAGCAATTGCACTAAATGGATTAAGGTATTTTTTATAGACAAATGAGCTCCATATCTCTATTAAATATCTAAAGATGATTAATAATCCTGTGAATATAGATAGTAATACGAATATATTTATCTTCTCTAAATTAATAAATACTATTAGCGTTGCAACAAAAGATAAAAACAATGAAATAAATATGGGATTAATAAAAATTTTTAAATCTAAACTTCTGGACCATTTGGATTCAATTGAAAAGAATAAAAATATAGAGGCTAATATAACTATTGGAATAAATATTGCATTATAAAAAGGTGCGCCAACACTGATTTTTTGATCATAAAAATATTCATAAATAAGCGGGTATGTCACTCCTAGCATTATTGAAAAAATTAAAGTTACAAAAAAAATGTTATTTATGGATATAAAAGACTCTTTAGATAATGTTTTTATACTTCTATGATTTCTAGTAAGAGAGAATCTTGAAATAAATAGACTTAACGATATTAATATTATGGCAGATATAAATGCTAGCAAATATAAACCCCTCTGCGGGTCATTAGCAAAAGAATGAACACTATCAATGATTCCAGATCTAACAATAAATGCTCCAAACAAACTCAAAGAAAATACACTAATAGATAAAAGTATGGTCCAAGTTCTTAAATGTGAAGATTTAATTGAAACACTTAATGAGTGAAGGAATGCTGTTGCAGCTAACCAAGGCATTAAGGCTACATTTTCAACTGGATCCCAGAACCAATAACCACCCCAACCTAGCTCATAATATGCCCACCAGCTTCCTAATGTTATTCCAATTGTCAGAAAGATCCATGCCATGACTGACCATTTTCGAACTAATGATTCCCATTTTACAGATGCATCATTATTTATTAGGAATGCCATAGAGCATGCAAATGGAATAACAAATCCTACATAGCCTAAATATAATGTTGGTGGATGTATTGCTAAAGCAGGATCCTGAAGAACTGGATTAATATCAGCTCCATTAACCGGTGCTATTGGCAATATAGTTACAAAGGGATTTGAAGTTATTAGCAAAAATAATAAGAATCCCACTATAACAAGAGATATAATCCCTATTGTTTTTGGTTTAAGTATTTCGGTGTTTTTAATAAATATATTAAAAATAAAGCCCCACAGTGCTAAAAAAAATATCCATAAAAACATTGAGCCTTCATGAGCGCTCCAGATTGATGAAATCTTATAAAAAATTGGAAGAGCTGAGTTTGAATGATTTGCAATATATTGAACACTAAAGTCGTCAGTTATTGCTAGATAAATATAAATAAAAAAAGAGGCAGAAAAAAATAAGAAAGCATGCGAGAAGGTTTTGCTTATAAGGTTTGTTGTATAAAAAGTGTTTTTAATTGTTAATGCAAACAATCCTGCTAAAAAAAATAATGCAGTAGAAATTATTGCTAAAAAATGAGATATCTCAACTATCATTTTTCAATATCTAAATTGGGTGGCATATAATTTTCATCATGCTTAGCTAAAACCTCTTCTGCATAAAATATTTCATCATTAAGATATCCTAATGCAACAACCCCACTTCCCTCTTTAAATAAATCTGGAACGATGCCCTCAAATAATACAACTATAGAATTTTCATAATCAGTTATAGTAAAAGAAATATCTGAAGCATTCCTATCAACTGAACCCTCTAGCACCATTCCGCCAATTTTTATTCTTTTTTTTGTAGGTATATCAACCTCTTTAAGTTCTGAAGGTGTAAAAAAATAATCTAAATTAGAATTTAATGAATATAGAATCAAAGATACTCCTGAAACAGAAAATAAAAAAACAAAGAAAATACTTAAAAGTCTTTTTTTTCTAATTGGATTCATTTAATTTTTTTATTAATTTTTTAATCTTTAAGTTGTAATTTGCAAATGCATAAACCAAACAAATAACAACAATTGCAACCACGCTCCAAACATAAATTCCATGACCTGACATATATATGGCTTCTTGAATAGATTTAAATGCTAAATCAAACATAATCTTTTAACCATGATTTGGTTGATTCTCTTTTTAAAATTTGTACATAGGAGGAAAGAATAACCAAACATATAATTAGTCCAAAAAAGCCTATTATTGAGCCAATCAGAGGGTATAGCATTGACGGATCTATACTTGGTTTATCAGTTAAGGTAATTGAGGCCGATTGATGTAAGGTACTCCACCAATCTACTGATTTTTTTATAATAGGTATATTTACAAATCCAACTATAACCAACCATGATAAAAGCTTATCTGCTTTTTCATAATTGCTGAATGATGCATGCAATGATATCAACCCTAAATACATTATAAATAAGATAAGTGTAGAAGTTATTCTTGCATCCCATTGCCACCAAGTTCCCCAAGTTGGTATTCCCCATACAGATCCAGAAAAAAGTGCTATGAATGTAACTATTGCTCCAATTGGGGCTATTGAAATGATTAAATAAGCTGCAAGTTTTACTCTCCAAACAAGATAGATAACACTAGCTATAGCCATAGCAGCATAAAGAGATTGTGATAGGAATGATGCGGGTACATGCAAGTAGATAATCCTATAAGAGTTGCCTTGAACAAAATCCTCTGGTGTAAAAAATAAACCCCACATCAAGCAAAAAATATAGATAATCAGCGATGGGTAAAATATATATTTATATGTCCTGTTCATCTGATAAAGGTAAGTCTTTGGTGAGGCAAATTGATGTATAAATTTTTTTATCACTTTTAAACGCGTGCTGGTGTAAAAAAGCTACTCCAAGTGTGCTTTTATTACGTAAGATACAATAAAAGGTACTGTGCTAATTATAATAGATAAGCAACCTAATAATAAGAGTAAAAGCTCAAGATAATTTATTCCAAATTGAAGAGCTATTATACTTTTACCCAAGACTATCAAAACAGGAAGAGCAATAGGCATTGTTATTAAAGCACCTAAAACTGAGCCTTTGTTTAGACTAAGCGCACTCCCAAATACAAACAAGTTAAGAAAAATATATGAAGAAATCATAGCTAAAAAAATCACGAAAAGACTTAAATTTAAATCTTTTGTTATGCCTAATGAAAAAAGAAAGCTAAGAGCAGAAATAGGTAACCCAATCATGATCCAATAAATAAAAATTTTCTTAGCAATCATGAATGGAAAAGATGATGAAGATATTATTATTTGTTCAAGTGTTCCATCATTGAAGTCCTCTAAAAATATATCTTCCGTAGAAAACATCATACTTAAAAGAATTGAGATCCATAACAATGAGTAAAAACCTTTTTCTAAATCCTTTTCCAAAAATTCAACAGTCAATGGATATGCAACCATTATTAAAATAAAGACGATTATTGGGCCAAGCCAGCTCCTCAATTTCTTTTTTAGTTTTAGATATTCCAAGTAATAGGTTGTCATGATTATTTTAAATTAAGTATTTTAGAGTCTATATTGCAATTAATATGTGAGGTGTAAATTAATGCTTTTCCTAAATTGATTTCATTAATTAAGAAACTTTCAACAATATTTTGGGTATATGTATCTAGACCAACAAAGGGTTCATCAAGAACTATAACATTGGATTTATTTAAAAAAATTCTTAATAATGCTAATTTTTTTTGTTGCCCAAATGATAAATTAGCAACAGTCACATCTAAATACTTTTTAAGAGCAAGTTCTTCAAGAAAATTGTTAAGTTTTTCATGCGAATTTAATCCTAATAATATAAGATTATCTGAAACGGTGAGGTAGTTTTTTAAAGCGTTTTTGTGTCCTAAATAGGATATATTATTGCTTTCGTTATGAGTTAAAGTTCCCTTTGTTTGTTTGGTAATTCCCAAAATAATTCTAATCAAAGTTGATTTTCCAGACCCATTAGGACCGGATATATGCAATGCCTCTCCTTTGTTGACACTAAATGAAAGATTATGAAAAAGTTTGTTTTCATTGATCTTGTAAGCTATGTTTTCAGCTTCTATAAGTGATTTAGTATTCATTTTTGGAATAGATCTAAGTTTTTAGTTCTTATTATAAGAGCTGGAAGTGGATTTTGTGGATCAATTCTTGAATAAAATCTTTTTGATAATTCATTGAATGGGGATATTCCAAATTTTCCAATACCTCCAACTGAAAAATATAATCTTTTAGTAAAATATATACCCTGTTCAATATTAGGTATGCTTCTTATAGAGGAAGATATCTTCTTTAAATTTTGTATAAAGTTATTTTTTCTTTCATCAAATTGAAACCACCCCCATGACGATTGATCTATCATAGATATTTTTTTTAATACTTCTTTAGATTTTGTATTCGGAAGTGTGGATGGAGGTAAAAGAACTATAAGGTTTCCTTTTGAGCTGGATATAATCTTATCCAAAGATTCTTCAAGTGATTTATTATTAGTAAAATTAGCTAGTATGTATTCTTCTTTATCTGATAAAGATGGTTTTTTAAGGCCTCTTAATCTTTCATATGAACCAAGAATTATGTAAGTAATTAATTCTTGGTTCAAAATATATTATATCTTCGATAGAGCTTGCTCAAAGTCAGCAACAATATCATCTACATGTTCCAATCCAATTGAAAGTCTCACGTACCCTGGTGTAATGCCTGCTGCTAACAATTCTTCTTCATTAAGTTGACTATGAGTAGTACTACCAGGGTGAATAGCAAGGCTTCTTGAATCACCAATATTCGCCACGTGGTATACCATTTCTAAAGCATTGATAAACTTTTCACCTGCTTCTCTTCCACCCTTAACCTCAAAGCCCATTAAACCACCATTACCTCTGGTTAAATATTTTTCAGCTCTTTCTTTGGCATAACCATCCATTAGAGAAGGATAACTAACTCTTTCAACAGAATCATGATTAGAAAGATATTCAGCAACTTTTTCAGCGTTGCTACTATGCTCTCTCATTCTAAGGGCAAGCGTCTCAAGCCCCTGAATGAACATAAATGCATTAAATGGACTCATGGCAGCTCCCATATCTCTTAAGATAGTAGTTCTTGCTTTAAGAATATAAGCGATTGGACCAAGAGGTTTTACTGCCTCTGTCCAAACTGCACCACCATATGATGGATCGGGAGTATTTAATGCTGGTTGCCGTTCTGGTACAGCCTCCCAATCAAAGTTTCCACTATCAATAATTATTCCTCCAATTGATGTTCCATGACCACCAATATATTTTGTTGTTGAATGCATTGAAATAGCTGCTCCATGATCGAATGGCTTACAGATTACTGGAGCTGCTGTATTATCAACAATCAATGGAATACCTAATGGTCTTCCAATTTCAGCAACTTCAGATATTGGAAATACTTCAAAACTAGGATTAGGTAATACTTCTCCATAATAAGCTCTTGTTTTATCATCAGTAGCTTCTAAAAAATTATTTGGATCAGCAGGATCTACAAACCTAACTTCAATTCCCATATCAGAAAAAACATTCTTAAAAAGATTGTAGGTACCGCCATAAAGATGTGCCGAAGCTACAATATTATCTCCGTTTGTCGCTAAATTTTGTATTGCAACTGTTGAGGCTGCTTGACCAGATGCAACAGCAAGAGCCCCTACTCCACCTTCAATTGCAGCAACTCTATCCTCAAGGACAGCGCATGTCGGATTCATTATTCTAGAATAAATATTACCTAATTCTGATAAGGCAAAAAGATTTGCTGCATGCTCAGTATTATCAAATTGGAAGCTTGTAGTTTGATGAATAGGAACTGCTACTGAGTTAGTGTTCTCGTCTTTTCTCCATCCAGCATGAAGACCAATTGTTTCTGGATTTGAATATGTTTTGCTCATTGAAAGTACTCCTCTATACGTCGTATATATTTATCTATAAGTATAGTAAATTATGCTTAATTACGACACCCTAATTAAAAAGATATACTGGTATATTAATCACAAATAATTATAATTAGCGAAGGAAATTATTATGGCAAAAAAATACACAAACTTTAGAATTGGTGGTTCTCCTCAAAAAGTAACCGATGACTACACCGTATGGTCAAATGATCTTCTTCAGAGAATTATTGCAAGTAAGACTGTTATTCAACCAGGAAAATCAACTATAGGACATAAACTTATTGATTCGGATGTTGTTTATATTATTACTAATGGTAGAGGTACTATGGAGATAGTAGAATACATGAACTCAGATGAAGGTCATGGCTCTAATCCTTCTTATGGTATAGAACACAAGGATTCATATGAACTCTCCGCAGGCGACGTTGTGCTTGTTGAATCTGGAGATTATTGCAAGGTTGTTAATGACTCTGATCATGATCAGCTAACTTATCTAAGAATATTTGATAGGGGTGGTTGGAGACAATAAATGCTAAAAGCACAAATACCTTCGGACAAAATAGCAATGGGATTATCTTTTGCATGCGTTTTACATTGTTTTCTTGCTCCGTCTTTACTAATTTTTTCTTATGGCGTTTCATCATATTCCATAGAAAGCGAGCTTATACACTATTTGATTTTATTATTAACAATACCAATAAGTATTCTTGCTTTAACGCTGGGTTACAAAAACCATAAAACTGTTTCTTTTTTTGTAACGGGTGTTATTGGGCTATCAATTCTTATTCTTGCTGTCCTTTTGGGTGAAGCTATTATCGGTGATTTTGGTGAAAAAGGATTAACGCTTGTAGGATCTATAATTGTTGCATATGCACATTATAGTAATTTCCGAACATGTCAAAATCTAGATTGCACATGTCACGATTAATAATTTTTAAATACTAATTAAATTCGAATCTCGCAACAATTGGAAGATGATCCGATGCTCCAATTTTTTTCTTTGGATCGAATTTTATAGGTCTACCTGTATCTTGATAAACACTGTTTGATGTTGTGTGAACATTGATACTGCCAGGAATATATTTTATACCTCTATTTTTTGACAGGAAGATGGCATCTAAAAAGCTCCAGCTTTTGTCATAAGCATAATAATGGGTTCCTTTGCAGTCATTACAACCATTTAGGTGGCCTACTAGCCAGTGAGTTTCTTGAGATTTGTAGATATCAAATTTTTTGTCTTCTTTAACATTAATATTGAAATCTCCTAGTGCTATAGAAGGATAATTATGACTTTTTAAAAGATCTTCTAATGTATTTAGAGAATCAATCCTCATTGAGACATCATAAAATCCAGAAGGAAAGTGAACATTATATATTTTTAATATTTCGTTATTAACATTCATTGTGACTTCTAGTATTGGTCTAGTATCTTTGTTTTCATGCTTACCAGTGAAAGAAATATAATGTAGTTTAGAGTCTTCAATTGTAAATTTACTTATAAATGCCGTATCTATGCCTCTATAATCTTTGCCCTCTATAAGCATGAGATCTTTGTAGCCATGTGGTTCTAGTAAATTAAATAACTGAGTTAGAATATTTAAATTTTCGACCTCTTGAAGAGCTAAAATATCAGGGCCAGAATTATCATATGCAAGTATAACCTCAACCAAGTTAAATAACTTTGCATTTTTTGTATCCTCATTCCAATCAAGATACAAACATTCGTCCTTCCAGGCTTTTACTCTGATGTATTGACAGGAGTTTATATGTTTATCTGATTTTTTAAGTTCGATTGGCAAATAAGCTTTATCGTTTTTCTTAGGGTCATCAAGAGTATCAAAAAGATTTTGAGTATTAAAAGTCATTGCACTAAATTCAAAACTAAAAATAGATAGAGATGAAGAGAATAATAATATTAATATTAGATTACGCATCTGCATCTTTTATATAGAGTTTGATTTCAAATGGAATTTCAATGTTTAAATTTTGTTCAGAGCATACCTTAGAAATATCAGCAAACTTATCATTTGGAAAATTAACAATTTTCCTTTTATTAAGGTCTATGTGTCCCAACACAGTTTCAAAAATTGCTGCAATTTCTGAGTTTTTGTTTTGGAGTATTCCCACAAAATGCATTAATTTTTTATTTACTTTGTGTAAAATAAATGAAGGATAAACATATTCATCTAATCTAAATTCTTTTAAATATCTAATATTGTCCTCCAATGTAAAGGTAGAAAAACCTTTTTCAATATATTCTTGACCAAAATTTAATTCATCAACATAAAAGGATGTATATGTGCTATCAAATAATCTGTAATAATAATTTACATTCATATGTCCATTATGGTCACACATTTCTTCTGAAACTTTTATAGCCTTGTGAACATAAGGAAGCGATTTCATAATGATATTGTATACAAAAAAGCCCAGTAAAGTACTGGGCTTTAAACTATTTAATTAACTAAGGTTAAAATTCAAATCCAAATTGTAGACCCCATGTTCTTGGATCAGAGAATGATCCATATAGCTGTCCACCTTGCAAGTTACTTGCTGTTCTTAAGAACTGTAACTGCCTATCGTCAGCTATATTTTTACCATACAGAGCAACATACCAATCACTGTCATTTGGTGTGAATTTAACTAGCATATCAAAATACTTGTTAGCAGGAATTGCCATTCTTACTTCTTCAAATGCACTTGAATTAGATTCATCTCTGTATCTATATGAGAGTCTTGCAGATGTTTCTCCATTGCTAGATGGGAAAATCTTTGTCAAAGATAAACTATATTCAAGCTCAGCAGTGTTAGGAAGTTTGTTTCCTTTTAAGCTTGATGGAACACCTTGAGCAACTGGACATGGTATTCCTGCTGCTGGAGCAAATTGTGGAGCTAAACAGTTAAATCCACCAGATTTAAATAAATTTAGGCCATTTGAGAATGCTGCTCCTGTAACAGCACCAGTTCCGTTAGGATCTAGCGCGCCAAGATAAGCAACAAGTTGTCCTCCAACAGGGTTCAGATAGTTAATGATACTGGTATCAGAAGTTATTTCATTATCAATTGCTAACCAGCTGAACTGAATTTGAGTAGTTTCTGATGGGAAGAATGACATTTGTCCTTCAAAACCAGTTATCTCAGCATCAAGGTTGTAGTTGATACTTGCATCATCCACGATTGCTGCAAGCAGCATTCCTTGGTTGTCATTTCTGAACAGATTCATGTTTAGTAACATAGCGCCATCAAGGAAAATACCTTTAAGACCAAAGTCTAATACTGCTGTTTCTTCTGGATCATAAGTGCTAGAACTCGAACCTGCGTTTACACCTCCAGCTTTTGTAGCAGTTGTATAACTTCCATAAACCATTACATCTTCACTTAAATAATGCTGAAGAGCTACTTTGTAAGAGGAAGATGTATCAGAAACAGTTCTTTTTTGAAGCATCCCCGGAATGTCTCTTGGATTAGCATATGCATTTCCACCTCTGGCTACATATTGTCTTCCAACTAAGTCATTAAAGTTTGAGCTATCAACAAGAAAGTCATCATATCTTGCACCAATTGTAAGCATAGTATTTTCGTTTATATCAAAATACAACTCACCATAAAGTGCTTGAGATTTTGTTCTTACATGTTGATCGCTTAAAGTTCCTCTGAGATCAACTGGAACTGTCATATCAGGCATAGCATTAATTGTTGCTACCAAAGTACCATAAGCAGTTAATATGCCTTGAGCTGTAGCTGGATCAGTTATTAAACCAGCTTGAACTTGTTGAACGCTTGGTATTACAGCCATAAGTCTTAATAACTGATCATAAAAAGCAAAACCACCTTTATTAGAGTAATCTAATCCGGTTAATCCAAAAAGAACTGGTGCATATGGATGAGCTCCAAAATCACCAATCAGTTGAGTGCCCATGGTTTGAACTCTATATTCATTATCAGTTGTATCGTCATACCAATAATATCCAAAAGTATAATTAAATGAATCATCATAACTTGAGACGACATTAATTTCTGCTTGTTTATTTTCAGTTTCTACATCTGAAAAATCATATGTTCTGTCAGAATTAGCTAATTCACAGAATTGAATATCTCCACCAAAACATACAGTTGCTTCAACAGGAGGCAATCCTAATGCAGCGCCAACGCCTAGCAAAGGGACCGTTGATATACTTCCATCATTATCATTCATTTGATGGAAATCTCTAGTTGAATATGTATATTTAACAATCATTTGAAGATCGTCATTTAAATCATGTGTTAGTTCTAAATTTGTAACTTCTGATTCTTGATAATGAGTTGGCTCTCTGTCTAAATAAAGTGTATCAAAACCACTTGCTAAAGATGGGCCATATTTATTAACTATTGTTCCTGGATCTATTAATGAATAAAATCCAAATAATCCTGCAACATGTCCTCTGGTATCAGCTGCTTGGTTGATTCCACCTCTTGAATATGGTGAACAGCCAAAGAATTGATCTTGAGCACAGAAAGATACCTCTTCTTGAGGTCTATTATCATCACTTTTTTGACCTGAATATGTAAATTTAAGATCAGTTGCGTCACTTAAGTTCCAATCTAATGAAAATCTTAAACCCACATCATTTCTATCATCATAGTCATTACCAGTATTAGCATTATGAACCATGCCGTCTCTTTGATTAGACATAAAAGCTATTCTTGAATTTATACTGTCTGTTAGCGGAATATTAACAGCACCTTTCATTAGTGATCTTCCATAGTTACCACCTTCAACATCAAGATAGCCACCTAATTCAGAGGTAGGCCTCTTGGTAATAAGGTTTATAACACCTTGAACAGAATTTCTGCCGTTAAGGGTTCCTTGAGGTCCTTTTAGAACTTCAACCCTTTCTATATCCATAAATCCTAAATCTACAAATTGTCCAGTACCAACACTGTGGCCGTTCATATTTGTAACTAAAGATGAAACAACAGCTGCACCAATTCCATAAGAACCGATACCTCGCATAGAAAATGCTGAACCTGAACCTATACCTTTACCAAACCCAAAACCAGGAACGACCTCTGTTAAATCAGAAAGATCATAAATTTGTTCTGAATCGAGCATATCTGAGGTAAAAGCTTCCACAGAGATAGCAATATCCTGAGTAGACTCTTCCTTCTTTGTTGCAGTAACTACAACTTCTTCAACTTCTTGTGCAAATGAAGAAATTGAAAAGGAAAGTGTCAAAAAAGACATTAAAAATAATTTGTTAGTTAATTTTGTTTTAAACATGTATATATCCCCCACGTTTATTTAACGTTATTTAATCTAACGAGTATTCTAATTAAAAAAGGCTGGATAAACCAGCCTTTTATTGGATTTAAACAATTTTAGAAAGTTGTACCAAATCCGATACTCCATGTTCTAGGATCAGTAATTGTTGCAAATTTTGCTCCTCCTTGGAGTCCACTTGCCATATACCATGATCCAACATACTTATCATCATTAAGGTTTTTACCTTCAAATCTAACAAACCAGTTACCATCATTTGGTCTAAAGGTAACAGAAGCATCCCAGTACTTATGTTCTGGAACTCTCGTTTGTGCTTCGTTATATACAGTGCCCTCTCTTTCTCCCATATATCTAAAAGCCAATCTTGAACTAACTATTCCATTCGAAGTAGCAAAGTCTTTGTTTAAGCCAAGGCTGTATGATAATTCAGGCGATTGAGGAAGTTTGTTTCCTGACACATCAACTGGTGTACCAAGACCAGCTGCTGGACAATTAACTCCACCTAGCGGATTAAATGGCACAGAGCACATATAACCTGCTGACTTAAATACATTACCTAAATCAGTAGTTGTTATTGCAAGTGCTCCTAATGCATCAACATTAACCCTATTTCCAAGACCGGAAGAAGCGTTAAGAATATTTACTGGATTAATTAAGCTTAGTGCTGTAATTTCAGAATCGACTTTTAACCAGGTTAAATCAACACTGGTAGTTTCATTCATATAAAATAACAAATTACCTTCAAAACCATTTATCTCAGCATCAGTATTTACGTTTCTTGATCCAGCATTAACAATAGATGAAATTAACATCCCATCTGTTGTATTTTGGAAATATGCTGCATTAAATAGCATAGCGCCATCTAATAAAATGCTCTTTGTACCAATCTCAAAAACACCAGTTTCTTCTTGATCATAAGGATCGGGAGTACCTGTTGAATTTGGGTTGTTACCGCCTGCTTTTGTAGCAGTTGTATAACTTGCATAAACCATTTGATTATCACTCAAATTATGCTGAACTGCTATCTTGTAACCAATTGCGTCATCAGCCTCTACAACTTGAGTTGGGAAGAATCCATATTCTCCAGTTGCTTTCTGAGAAGCAGGATATGCAGGACAACTAAAGAATGTTAAACAAGATGCAACACTATCCTTAACTACATCATCGTTATATCTTAATCCAAGAGTAAGCATTGTATCTTCAGAAAGGTCTATATAAACCTCACCAAGAATAGCTTTTGATTTAACTCTTACATGGTCTTCATTTATAAAACCTTGTATAGGAGTTGGAGTTGTATAACCATTTAAAAGAACTGGCAGTAAAGTAGCATCAAATCCACTCAATGCCCAGGGAACAAAGAAATCAGTTGAACCTGATCCAGTCAAAGCTCCTCCAAAGAGAGTCGCATTATATGGATGAAGTGAACCGTCTGAAATTAAGTTCCATGACGCAGTTTGAACCTGATAAATATTCTTAGTTGTATAATCATAATGATAAAAACCAACTACATAATTAATAGGTCCATCGTAATTAGATATAAATGTTATCTCTGCCTGTCTTGTCTCAGAGTCTGCATTTGAAAATTCATATGTTCTATCTGAATCGATCATTTCACAGAAACCATAACCCTCTCCACCAAAACAACCGGTCCATTGCATTGGAATAGCTGCTGCTGGATGACCAGCTGGGAAAAGTCCTGGGAATTTTTGAACTGCTACAGAGTAGTCATTATCACCCATGTGGTAATAATCTCTAACTGAATAAGTTGCCTTAGCTACCATATCAACATTTTCATTAATCTGATGATTTAGCTGAAGCATCGTATATTCTGATAACTGCTTGTGCTCAGGATCTCTATTAATATTTACTTTTTCAAGCGAATTTAGAACTGTTGCACCAACATATGAGTTGTTATCAGCAGTACTATTTAAACCTGCTATGAAATTAAATATAGCAGCAGTACTTCCTCTTGTGTCTCCAGGCTGACCAAAAGTTCCTCTTGAAAATGGATCACAACCAAAAACTGGATGAGAGTTACAAACAATAATACCAATATTTTGTCTATTATCATCAGTCTCTGATCTATCGTATGTAAATTCAAGTGAAGTAGTTTCAGAAATATCGAAATCAACCGAAAGTCTTACGCCATATGCATCTCTTCCATCAATATCGTTGCCTGTATGAATGTTTTCTATTGTTCCATCTCTTTCAAACATAGTATATGCAAGTCTTGCACTAACTTTATCGCTGAAAGGCATGTTTAGCATTAGATTAGATCTTGTAGAATTATAATTACCTGAAGATACATCAAATGATCCACCCCATTCAGAAGTCGGTCTTGCTGTAACAACGTTAACCAAACCTTGAACTGCGTTTCTGCCTGATAAAGTACCTTGAGGTCCTTTTAATACCTCGATTCTTTCAAGGTCATGGAAACCGACCTCAGATATTGCAGAACTTCCATATTCGTGGCCGTTCATATTAACCACTAATGAGCCAACAACAGCAGCACCAACACCATAAGAGCCAACACCTCTCATTGAGTATGAAGCTCCAGATCCAATAGCTTTATCTATAATCAATCCAGGGACTATTTCAGCAAGGTCACTGAAATCTTCAACCATATTATTGTCTATATCATCGGCAGTAAATGCTTCAACAGATACAGCTAAATCTTGTATAGATTCTTCTTTCTTAGTTGCCGTAACTACAACTTCTTCAACTTCTTGAGCAATGATATTCAAAGAAAAAATTAAAGATAAGCAAGCACAGAAACTAAATGATAGCTTTAAAAATTTGTCCATATTAACCCCCCTAATATTGGTTGTATTGAACTTTTATTTCCACTAACTATAGCACTATAAAAGTTATCTACAAAATAAATATACATTTATTATATGTATTTCTTATAATTATTAATAATCTAGACTTATCTTAATTATGCCAGGGATGACATTTTGAAATTCTTTTAATTGCGAGCTGGGTTCCTTTAATAACACCCTCTTTCGATATGACTTCAATTGCGTATTGAGAGCATGTTGGTTGGAATCTACAAGATGGTGGAAAAAGTGGTGATATAAAATACCTATAAAAGCGAATCGGTAGTATAAATATCTTAGCAATCATTAAATTTTAGACTGAGTTTTCTTTTGTTATTTCTTTAATAGCATCGTCCAATTTAAGGACATTATTATTATTGCTTCCTATTCGTCTTATTGAAACAGTTCTATCATTTTTTTCATTATTACCAATTGCTAGAATGATTGGCACTTTTTTTGAGCTATGTTCTCTAACTTTATAACTAATCTTTTCATTCCTAAGGTCTGCTTCGGCTCTAATTCCTTCTTTCTTCAGTAAGTCCATGATTTCAATGGAATAATCATTAACATCAGAAATGATTGATGCAATGACAACCTGTTGAGGTGCAAGCCAAAATGGAAGCTTGCCTGCATAATTTTCGATTAAAATACCAATAAATCTCTCAAAGGAACCTAGCACAGCTCTATGAATCATGACCGGATTGTTTTTGTTTCCATCCTCACCAACATATTCTGCATTAAGCCTTTCTGGTAAGTTAAAATCTAATTGGAAAGTACCACACTGCCAATCTCTTCCTATTGCATCGGTAAGAACAAAATCTAACTTTGGACCATAAAAAGCTCCATCTCCTTCATCAATTTTATAGGGATAACCTAAATTTTTTATTGCAGCTTCCAATGAAGACTCTGCCCTATCCCAGACATCATCGGAACCAACTCTTGTTTCAGGCCTTGTTGATAGTTTTATATCAAAATCCTTAAATCCTAAATCAGCATATACACCCGAAAGCAATTCTATAAATTTACCAGTTTCAGACTCTATTTGATCTTCGGTACAAAATATATGACCATCATCTTGAGTAAAGCCCCTTACCCTCATTAATCCATGCATTGTTCCAGACGGTTCATATCTGTGACATGATCCAAATTCAGCAAACTTAATTGGAAGATCTTTGTAAGATTTTATACCTTGATTGTATACCTGAACATGACAAGGACAATTCATGGGCTTTAATGCATTTACTCTTTTTTCATTAGCATGCTCTTCATCTATTTCGGTTATAAACATATTTTCACGATATTTGTCCCAATGGCCTGATGCCTCCCATAGCTTTCTATCAACAACTAATGGAGTATTAATTTCTAAGTATCCAGAATCTTCAAGTTTCTGACGCATAAAATTTTGAAGCTGTCTATAAATAGTCCAACCATAAGGATGCCAAAAAACCATTCCTGGGGCTTCGTCTTGAAAATGAAATAAATTCATTTCTTTCCCCAGTTGCCTATGATCTCTTTTCTGAGCTTCTTCGATATCACTTAGATATTTATCCAATTCTTTTTCATTATTCCAAGCTGTGCCATATATCCTGGTAAGCATTTTGTTTTCTGAGTCCCCTTTCCAATATGCTCCTGAAACTTTAGTTAATTTGAAAGATCCAATAAAGCTTAGGCTAGGCAAATGAGGTCCCCTGCATAAATCAATAAATTTTTCGTCATCTTGATAATATAATTGAAAATCATCTTTTTGATCTGATTCATTTATTATTTCAACCTTGTAGGGCTCTTTTAAAGATTTAAATATCTTTAAGGCATCTTTTTTACTCTTTAATTTTTTTGTTATAGATGAATTTGTCTTTATAATTCGATGCATTTCATCTTCGATCTTTTGTAAATCATCAACAGAAATACCTTCATCCACTTCTACATCGTAATAAAAACCATTATCAATAGTAGGTCCAATTGCTAAGAATGATTTTGAATAAATATTTTTTAAAGCTCTTGCTAAAACCTGAGCAGTGAGCGTATGACGCATAATCTCAAGACCTTTGTCTGAATCAATTGTGATAATAGAAATGCAGCAATCTGAGTTGATAGGATCATGAAGGTCTTTCTGTTCACCATCAATTTCTATTGCTACTGCAGCTTTTGCCAAACCTGCACCAATGTCTTTTGCAAGATCATATCCAGAAGATCCTTCAGGTAACTCTCTAATGCTGTTGTCAGGTAAGGTTAATTTCATGCAAGTATTATAGATTGGTTAAGCAATTTTTAATAACTCTATTTAATTGGTAAGTATATGACAGTATTTGTTGAAAGTATCATGATAAAAATTAAACAAGTTATGATTGGTCCAAGGTAGACTCTGCCAGTCATGTTAAAAAAAATTCTATTAAAATAAGGAAGGATAAACATCATAGGTACAATTCCAAATAATAAGTTCACGCTAAGCCAGTTTGTAGTCCAATATACGGTCCCAGTAAATGCATAAGTAACGTATTGAATTACTATTATTAAGATTAATCCTAACGAATTAGCAAAACCAGCAATTAGTCTGGATTGCCATTCAGATTGATTTTTAAATCGCATAGATCCATTGACTCTCAGTGAATTTGAAAAGAAAAATATAAAGAATAAGGGAAAATACATTAGTAGAACTAATAACATTTCTGGTTGAAATACTCTGACCCCCATAAACCAAAATCTATAATCAATGTGAAATATAAAGTAATTTATGAATAAGATTCCATAGTAAATACTAAAAACCAATATTCCTAAAATTATTGTTTTAGTAAGCTCTTTTTTTGAAACTTTTAAGCCCCAAGATTTCTTTTTTACCCCATGATGTTTTCCAAAAAAATAAAACGATAAAAGAAAAATGACAATTCCGATAGTACCATTCAGGGCAGCCCAAAGCATTACAGAATTGTTCATCCTTTGAGGAAAAAACCATGTTAATTCTCTGTTGGCGGCATCTGCAAATAAAACTTTTGCAATATCAACCATTGGTATAAATGTTATACATGCTATTGATGCGCTTATAAAAAATATTATCCAAAAAACTATCCTGCTTCTTTTTGATTGCACCGGAAGAGCATCAGGAATAGGTTTGATTATTTCTTTAAAGAGATTTATTCGAAGCAACATTCTCGTCAGAGGTATTAACATTATCAATGAAACAACCATATTAATTAAAGTAAGCAATTCTTTAAATTGCCAAATCTGGTCATTTGGTTCTAGCTTGTTTGGAAATCCGAATACTCTATCAAAATAATTGATTTGATTGGCAGTAGCCTCTTTATTGTATGGTTGAAATGGGTGAAGAAGTTTCTCGTTAAAAATAACCCTTAAATTATTGTTATCTTTGCTTCCATAATATTTCCCTAACTCTACTCTATCAATTTGACTATCTTTTTCTAAAATATTATTAATAACTCTTAGTGACTCAGGTGCGATCTCCATATTGGCTGCATCCCAACCCTTAAGTTCATTTCTAAAAGCCCCCTCATCATATAAAGCATAACTAATTCCCATATTGGATTTAGAATCTTTTAAAATATTATCTCTTAAAGTCAAAACATAACCTGAAACAAAAACTGAATCTAATTTACTTTTTTTATTTAATTTAATGGCTTCCTTACCAAAATAGTCTGCTCCTCTAATTGCAGCATTCCCTCCCATAGAATGACCTGTAGAACCAATCTTATTAGTATCAACAAAGTCAAAATTTCCTTCATATGCATAATCCACAAGTGGGAACATTCCATAACCTTGGTCTGTTGCTGCGAATCTAGTTGTTGAAGAAGAAGACATACCTTGGGCATAGGGATCGATTAATGCAACAGCAAAGCCTCTTCTTGAAAGTTCAATTGCAATGTTAGATAAAGCTTCCTTTGATCTCTGAAAACCTGGAACTACTACTACAAAGGGAACTTTATTAGAACTATTTGCTGATTTAGGTTTGTATAAATCGTAAACCAAAGTTTGGCCATCGTCTGTTTCAAGTTTTTTGAGTTGGATATTTACACTGCCAAAACTTGTTTGAACGATAGACGCAAAAAAACTCGCGATAAAAATAATACCAATGCAAATAAATAGAAACTTATTACTTTTTATATGGTTGACCATAATTTAATATAAAAAATATTCTAATGCCTTCTTAGTTAAATGGATATAACAAATCCCTCCTAAGGATTAGTTGTAGGTTCGATTCCTACAGAGGGCACCATAAAAAGAGCTGACATAGGCCAGCTCTAATTATTTTCTTTTAACAAATAAAATTAGTCTTCAAAATCAGATGCTTGCGTTCTATGAACTCCTCCATAACTAGCAGATGAATAGTGAGCAGTTTTAAGTACCCATTTACCGCTCTCTTTAACCCAATTCATTGATACTCTAGTTCTATAGTCACTCATGTTGCCATCATTTCCTACCATACCTTCAGAATAAAACCTTACATGCACAACATCATCGGATAATGCAGTAGCTTCTGGATAAAAATGCATAGTAGTTGCATCACCACTATTTTTCCATCCATCAACAGTTTGATTTGTTAAGGGTTTGTGAAAACTTCCATCAGAGTTTGTATCAAGAGTCCCTGACTTACTAGACATTGCTACTACAGTTTCAAAATCTCTAGAATTTCTTGCTTCCATGTATTTATCAAGCGCTTTTAAGACTGCTTTTTCTGATGAGCTGTGATCATCAGCAAATACAAAACTTGTTGCTAATACCATACTTGCTATAAATAAATTTTTCATTCTTATCTCCTATTAAAATTATGTATATAAATAATACAGTATTTTAAGTAGTTTATTTTTGTAATTTATATATAAAAGTTAAATAGAAAGAGGATTTACGGAACAAGCCAACTGGATACCAAACCATTATCCCATGAATGAATTGCCCTTCTGTGGCCAGATCTTTTTAAATATAAAAATTCGAGAGTATCAAAAGAAAAAATTAAAGCAGAAAAATTTTTATAGCCGCTCTCAACATCATACTCTTGGATATCATATTCATAAGGATCTTTTATTTGCTTTGAAGAGCCTCCTTTAACCGAATAACATTTCTTGGACCTATTAGTAGATCCTTCCCACGCTTTTTTAGAAATATCATTGTTATAGTGCACATTGACCTTTCCATGCAATTTGATTTGTACTTTTATACTTGGGTCATAACCAATAACAGTTGCAATAGACTCATTTGAAAACTGTTTAATTTTAGGCGCCCTATAATCTGTATGAAATCTCATGATTCTTTTATCAAAATCAAATTCTCTTAAAACCATAACTCTTGATGAAATTTTAAATCCATCAAAAGAAGATACCACTAATGTGTGGAATAAAGTTTTAGAATTATCGACAGCATCAGATAATATTCTTTCTGCTACCTGGAGAGTTTCTTCTACACAAGAGTAACTATCTGGAATGTCTAATATAGATTCATTGTTCATGATTTTAGGTTCCAAGATGTACCATCGCTAGTATCTTTTATTTCAATACCTAGTTCATTTAGCTCATTTCGAATTTGGTCAGCCATATCAAAATTTTTGTCTTTTTTTGCATTTTCTCTTTTAATAATTAGCTCCTCAATCTTTTGCTGCATCTCATCTGAGACTTGATTAAAAGATTTGTCTTGAAAGATGCCTAGAACAGATCCAATTAACATAAGTTTTGACTTAATTTGTTCTTTATCTTTTGCATCCGAGCTATATTCTTTTGCTATTTTATTTAACTCTGCAATTAAACCCGGCGTATTAAGATCATCTAGCAATGTTGCGATAGCTTCATTATCAGAAGAAGTTATATTTATATTTTTTAAATCATCAAGAATGATATATATTTTATTGAGCAACTTCTTTGCCTGATGAATTATTTTTTCATTCCAATCAAGCCCCTTTCTATAATGAGTCGATAAAAGAGCTAGCCTAATTACTTCTCCATGATGGTCTTGGATTAGATCATTAACAAGAATAATATTACCAAGAGATTTAGACATTTTTTCACCATCAATTGTTACGAAACCATTATGCATCCAATACTTAGCATAAGAATCTGGTTCGTCTATGTTTGCTGAAGAACAACAACTTTGAGCAATTTCATTCTCGTGATGCGGAAAAATTAAATCTCTCCCGCCCCCGTGAATATCAAATGGAAGGCCTAGAGTCTTTTCTGACATTGCCGAACATTCTGTATGCCATCCTGGCCTCCCAAAACCCCATGGCGAATCCCATCCTGGTTGAGTATTATTGCTTGGTTTCCATAAAACAAAATCAGATGGGTCTTTTTTAAAAGGAGCAACCTCAACCCTGCTCCCGGCAATCTGCTCTTCTCTATTTCTATTAGATAATTCTCCATACATTGAATAAGAAGGGACATGAAAGAGAACATGTCCATCTTTTTCATAAGCAAATTCTTTACTAATTAAGTCTTTAATTAATTCAATCATTTCTGGAATATATTCTGTTGCTTTCGGTTGAATGTCTGGCTTTAAAACATTTAGCATTGACATATCTTCATTATATATTTGGGTGTATTTTTCAGTAATTTCAGTTATTTCAGCATTTTGTTCTTTAGCAGCCTCAATGATCTTGTCATCTATGTCTGTGATATTAGATACGTAAGTAACCTTTGGATAAATAACTCTTAAAGTTCTTACAAAAGTATCAAAAACCACAGCCATTCTTGCATTTCCAATATGTGCAAAATTATAGACAGTAGGTCCACATGCATAAATTTTTATATGGTTTTTATCAATAGGAATAAATATTTCTTTTTTACTGTTTAAAGTATTGAATATCTTTAGAGCATTCATCAAATTATTTTAAACTAATTATTTGTAATTCTCTCAACGCATTAAGCAATGGGAGAAGAGGCATTCCTCTAACAGTAAACGAAGAACCATTTACAGAAGAAAATAAGTTGCATCCTAATGATTCAAATTTATATGCTCCGGCTGCATGAATTGGATTTTCTATTTCAACATAATTTTCAATCTCTTGCTCCGAAAGACTATGCATACGAAGTTCAACCGTTTCGCTATATTCCCATAAACACTCATTATTATGATATATACATACCCCGCTATTCTGAGAATGTGTTTTTCCAGATAGTAGTTTAAGATTTTCAATTGCTTTTTCTTTGCTTCCAGGTTTGTTAAAAACAGTATCTTCCAATACGCACATTTGATCTCCACCGATTACGACTTTGTCAGTGTTTTCCATACTAACGCTTTGAGCTTTTGCTTTTGCCAAATGAACTACTTGTTGTTCAAATGGTAAATTAGAAATCTGATCCTTTAATAAATCTTCATCGGTGCCAGAAACAATTACATTAAATTCAATTCCAGCCTCTTCAAGCATCAACTTTCTACTTTCAGAACCTGATGCAAGAATAATAGGAATTGTAGGCTTGATACTGGAATATTCCAGAGATCTAGTCATTTAATATTTTTTAGGCGAGTGAATAAGGCTAATAAATTCTTCTCTAGCTTTACTATCTGATCTAAAAGTTCCTAACATTCTAGATGTGATTGTACTTGATTCTGTTTTATGAACCCCTCTTGTACTCATACACTGATGATTAGCATCAATAACAACAGCTACACCTTTTGGTTGAAGAACTGTATCGATTGTATCCGCAATTTGCGCTGTCATTGTTTCTTGTGTTTGAAGCCTCTTACCAAACAAATCTACTAATCTAGCTAGTTTACTTATTCCAACAACTCTTTTTCTAGGTATATAGCCTATATGAGCAACTCCTACGATTGGAACCATATGGTGTTCGCAGTGAGATTCAACTCTAATATTTCTTACTATTACGGCATCGTCATAACCTTCAACTTCTTCAAATGTTCTGCTAAGTATTTCTTTAGGATCTTCTTCATATCCAGAAAAGAATTCTTTATATGCTTTGACTACTCTTTTGGGAGTGTCAACCAAGCCTTCTCTTTCAGGATCATCTCCAGCCCAAAGTATTAGAGTTCTAACCGCTTCAAGAGCTTCTTGCTCAAGAGAACTCTCAGAAATTTCTTTAGTAATAGTTTTAACAGCCTTTAAAGCTTCATCTTTAGATATGTTTTTGCTCATTTTGTATTTTAGTAATGTTAAAAATGCTTATTTTATAGCATTTTTTTAAAAATTAAACCTAAAACATATTTTATGGCTTTTGTTTAAGTGAGAAACATGATCGTTATTCTTTATATATACTATGAATATTTAAATAGAAATTTTAAAAATAATTATGCTAAAAACGTTAATCCAACCAGTTACTCCTTTTCAACAGAATTCATCAATAGTTTTTTGTTCGCATACTAAAAAATGCGCTATTGTTGATCCAGGTGGTGATATTGAGCTTTTGCTAAATGTGGCAAAAGAGAATAACTTAATACCTGATAAGATACTTCTTACTCATGGTCATATTGATCATGCTGGAGGTGCAACTGAATTATCTGAAATACTTAACATAAAAATTTATGGTCCTCATAAAGCTGATAAATTCTTACTTGATGAGCTTCAGCAACAAGGCGAAATGTTTGGTCTGCCTTCAAAAAACTGTAATCCCGATAAATGGCTTGATGAGGGTGATGTTATTGAAATAGGTAATGAAGTTTTAGAGACATTTTTCTGTCCAGGCCACACTCCGGGTCATATCATTTTTTTTAATAAAAAAAATAAATTAGCTTTAGTCGGTGATGTATTATTTAATGGGTCTATTGGAAGAACTGATTTACCTGGGGGTAACTTTGATGAGCTCATAAGCTCAGTGAAAAATAAATTGTGGCCACTTGGAAAGGATATAGACTTTATACCTGGTCATGGTCCAGTATCGACTTTCAGAGCAGAAAGAATATCTAATCCTTTTGTTTCAGATCAAGCTCTTGGTTTAGTCTAGTTTCTATCATATCTTCCGGGAGCTAGCGCAGTTCCAATAAGTCTTAAAATTGATTGAGGAATATTTTTTAACATAAAGACTAAAAACTTATACGTTTTTGTTGGAACGCAAAGGCTTTTTCCAGACAATGTTGCAGTTACAGCCTCTTTTGCAATTCTTTCTGCAGAGAAAACCATAAATTTAGGAACTCTATTCATTTCTTCTTGAACTCCACTTGCTGTATGAAAACCAGTGGTAGTAAATCCTGGACAAACTGCCGTTGATGTTATCCCTTTGTGCTTATAGTTTATGTTTATACTATCGCTAAATCTGTTCATAAAAGTTTTTATTGGTCCATAAAGAGGCTGAATTGCTGATGGGGCAGCAAAAGAAGCAACTGAAGATACTATCATTATTTTTCCACCGCCATTTTCAAGCATTCTTGGTAAAAATAATTTTGTAAGCATTATTACAGATGTTCCAAGGACTCTAATAAAGTCTTCTTCAATTTCTATGCTTGTTTCATGAAAAGATGTCTTTATTCCGTAGCCTGCATTATTTACTAGCAAATCTACTTGATAATTTTTTGATTCACAAAATTCAAAAATCTCATTTGGTGACTCATACTTGCTCAAGTCTTTTGAGATAAAATCAACATGAACATTATTTTTATCAGTAATTTCTTTAGCAAGAGATTCAAGCAACTCGGTTCTTCGGGCTGTTAAAATCAAGTTATAACCTCTTCCAGCTAGATTTTTTGCTATCTCTAAACCTATTCCAGATGATGCTCCTGTTATTAATGCATAAGAATTTTTCATAGGCATATACTACCAGTAAGCTTCTTTCTAGGATAGAATTACCTGCTATTTAACGAGACTACACAAATGAAAAATAAATCGAAACTATTTAATATTAATATATTTTTATCATTGATTATCTTTATTGGTTTGAACTCATATTCAATCAATATATTTGCAGAAGATGATGAAAAAGCATCCTCATCTGAAGAAATAACTGATGATGCATCGCCAAAAAAGCCTAAAGGGATTCCAGGCAAGAAAAAGGAATATAAGACTATAGATGAATTTTTAGAAGATGGTGAATATATTTCAATTGATGGCTTTATGAATGTTTTGCACGAAACAGAAAAAGATAAATATTATCTTATTCTTAATGAAGACCAGCTTAATAAAGAGTTTATTTACTTCACCTATATTCTTAATGGACCTTCTGATGCAGGTCCAAGTGGTGGTGATATGGGAGAAGCTTTCATTCTTGAGTTTAGAAAATTTAAAGAAGATATTGGAATATACAAAAAAAATACAAAATTTAAATATGACGATTCAAATAAAATTTCTCAATCAAAGTTAACAAATATTATTGAAGCATTTTTAGGGAGATTTTCAGTTATTGTCAATGAAGACTCAAAATATCTCATCAACATAGATAAGATGTTTTTAAGTGAAATGTTGGTGGCAATTACACCCAACATTCCTAAAGAGTATATGGAGTATTACAACCTAATACTTGGAAGGCCCGATAAATCAAAAACATTTATTGATGAAGTAAAAAACTATGAAAAAAATACCTCATTTAAAGTTAGATATGGATTCTTTAACCCCAAACCAAAATCTGGTGGATCAATTGATGCAGTAACAGATAAAAGATATACATATGTTGACGGTCTTCACTTATTTGTAGAAATGCCAGATGATAAATTTGAACCAAGAGTTGCCGATCAAAGAATAGGTTATTTTTCTGAAAAAGTTACCGATCTATCAACATATGACTCCAATAATGCTAGAGACTTGATGAATAGATGGAGACTTATAAAAAAAGATCCTGATGCAGAGCTATCAGAGCCCGAAGAGCCATTAGTTTATTGGGTCGAAAATTCTACACCTGAGGAAATACGTCCTTTTGTAGTTAAAGGTATTGAGGCTTGGAATAAAGCCTTTGAAAAAGCTGGTTTCAAAAATGCAATTGTTGCAAAGATTCAACCTGATGATGCTGAGTGGGATGCTGGTGATGTTAGATATAACGTAGTTAGATGGGCTTCAACTCCTGATCCAAGATACTCTGGGTATGGACCAAGTGTTGCTAATCCAAGAACAGGAGAAATTATAGCTGCAGATATTGTTCAAGAGTTTAATGCTATCAAAAGAGGTTATACCTACAGAAAATTATGGGGATATACTCCAGAAAATGATCCTCTAGAACAATGGATAGTTTCATTAACTATGCATGAGGTTGGCCATACCTTGGGTTTAAGACATAACTTTAAATCAAGTTGGATATATGATGCGAAACAAGTGCATGACGTATCAATTACAGGGGATAATCATATAGGTTCAGTAATGGATTATGATCCAATCAATTTAGCGCCTGAAGGTTCGGTCCAAGGTAATTTCTTTCCAACTGGCCCAGGATCTTATGATATCTGGGCAATTGAATTTGGTTATACTCCAAGCTTTACTGATGAAGAAAGAGAAAATCTTCTATCTAAATCAACACAACCTGAATATATTTTTGGAACTGATGGAGATGCAATGTCCTCTCCTGGAATCAATATAGATCCAAGAAACTATAGAGGTGATATGTCCAATGACCCTATAACGTATACATCAGATAGAATAAAAACTTTGGATGCAAAAATTGCTGAGCTACCAGATATTTTTCTTGTTGATGGAGAAACTTCTACTGAATTCAGGTCTGTTTTTTACAGTCTTACATCTGAAAAAGGAAGATTTCTTGATGGTGTTTCTAGATTAATAGGTGGAGTTTACTCTAATAGAATAGTCAATGACTCAAATAAAGATATCACCCCTTTTGAGGCTGTATCTTATGAAGATCAAAAAAGAGCTATGAATTTAATTAAAGAAAAGCTTTTATCAAATGATGCATTTTCATTTGATGAAAACTTATTAAAGTACCTCCAAAGCGAAAAAAGAGCAGCATATAGTTCTGGAAGAAGGGTCAATGAAGATCCTAAGTTGCACGATCTGGTTTTAAGTATGCAAGGAAGAACACTATCGCATATTCTTCATCCAGTTGTAATGATGAGACTCGTTGATAGCTCTCAATACGGAAATACTTATATGCCTGATGAAGTTTTGGAAGATCTTTTTGATGGTATTTTTGTTCAAAGAGAAATACCTACAACTTTTAAAATGAATCTTCAATCTAAATATGTTGATAGCCTAATTAGTGCTTTAGATGATGATGACTATGATGAAATATCAAAAGCTGCTATTTATGCTTCTTTGGTAAGTATAAAAAAATTTACTAAATCTCAATACGTAGATTCAAAGACTAAGGTTCACTATGAATTCTTAAACTGGAAGGTATCTAAAGCTTTAGATGATTAATCTAAAGCTTTAGAAAATGGATTTTACTCTGGTATTTTTAAAACTCCGAATGCGCCTAAGAGCATTACAACTGAAGCTATAAGTGTTAAATAAACACCAATACCTGCTACAGCAAATAAATCACCGCCTCTTGAAATGACATAGATAAACGGGACTATTCCAGCAGCAATTGCCAAATACTTTCCTAGCTTTTCATTAGAGATAACATCAGCCACAATTACTCCAATTGAAAGTAAAGGAATAAACCATATGATTACAGCCGCTCCTCCTATTTGAGCAGCTTTCAATCCGCTCATGGTGACTGACATATAACTATTACCTGCACTAATCCATGGCAAAAAGAATGCCACAATTAATAGAATTGCAGAGATATTTGTTACTTTTTTTATATTCATATTCTCTCCTAATTAAATACCTGAATAATCATAACAGAGAATTTAATTTATCGCCTATGTTATTGAAGATTAAAAATTAAAGTGATTCTATCTTTAGAAGTATCTTCTTTAATCTAGCGCCTCCACTTCCACTATATCCGCCTAATTCTCCATTTGAGCAAATTACTCTATGACATGGTCTGATAATTGGTAAAGGATTTTTACCACAAGCGTTTGCTACTGCTCTTGAGGATTTTGGTCTACCTATTTTTATTGCAATTTCCTTGTAAGTCATAGTTTTTCCATAGGGTATTTTTTCAATTTCTTCCCATACTAACTGTTGAAAATGAGATGGTTTCTTCATCAAATTGAAGAAATAACTTTTGTAATTTTTTCAATTGCCCAATCAATCTCTTTTTTAGTGATCATTAATGGAGGAGCAAACCTTATTACAGATTTATGAGTTTCTTTACACAACAGCCCTTCATTTAACAACATTAAACATAAATCTTTTGCATTGAAATTGTGCTTATTAAGCTCCATTCCAATCCACAACCCTTTCCCTCTGACTTCTTTAATAATATTATTATCAATTGATCTCAACTTCGATTTAAAATAACTACCAAGTTCGCAACTATTATCAATTAAATTGTCTTCATACAATATCTCTAATGCTCTTGTAGCTATTTTTGAGGCTAAAGGATTACCGCCAAACGTTGAACCGTGAGAACCAGAATTAAAGTGATCCATAACATTTTTTGAACTTAGAAAAGCTGATATTGGCATCATGGCACCTCCTAAAGCTTTGCCAAGAATCAGACCATCCGGAATTATATCCTCATGTTGAAATGCAAATAATTTACCTGTTCGACCTAATCCTGATTGAATTTCATCAAGAATTAACAAGATATCATTTTCATTACATAACTCTCTCAACTCATGAAGCCATCCTTTTTCTGGCACCCTAATTCCAGCCTCACCTTGGATTGGTTCTACCAATATTGCACAAGTATTTTTGTTTATTTTTTCTTTAAATGATTCAATTGATTCTTCTTTACTGCATCCAGACCAGCAGAATTTTGCTTCTACAAAACCTTTGCTAAATGGTCCAAAACCCCTCTTATATGACTCCTCAGATGAAAAGCCAACTATGGTCGTTGTTCTTCCATGAAAATTCCCATCTGCAACAATAATTTCAGCTTTATTCTCTGATATACCTTTAGTGAAATACCCCCACCTTCTTGCAGCCTTTATTGCTGTTTCAACAGCTTCAGCTCCAGTATTCATTGTTAATACAGATTCGAATCCTGATATATTTGTTAATGATTCTAGGAAGTTAGCGAATGGTTCCGTGTAGAATGCTCTTGATGTTATCGCGAGTTTTTCTGATTGATTTTTGATTGCTTTAACTAATTCTGGATGCGAATGCCCATGACTTACAGCAGAATAAGCAGAAACCATATCAAGATATTTATTTCCATCAACATCCCAAAGATAGACACCCTTACCTTTTTCAAGAACTACTGAAAGTGGTGAATAATTTTGAGCACCATGAAGTAACTCTTTTTTAATAAATTCATCTTGTAAACTTTGAGACATGAGTGTATTTTAACCGCATAGTAAATATCAGCAAAGGAGTGTATGTCAAAACAATCAACCTCACATTTATTTATGATCGAACCTGAATCTTTCTATGTAAATGAACAAACTGCATTCACTAACCATTATCAAAAAGAAGCAAACGATGAAAGTCCTCAAATTATTGCTGAGAAAGCATTAAATGAATTTCATAATCTCAAAAACAAGATTGAAGAAAAAGGAATTAAAGTAACCAGTCTAAAAGGTTCAGAGGATTGTCCAGATCATATATTTCCAAATTGGTTTATTACGTTTGAGGATAAAACCATGCAAATTTTTAGCATGATGGCTCCAAATAGAAGAAAAGAAAAAAAATTATCAATGATTGAACATTTAATGCAAACTTATAAGCTTACTGATGATATGTCTCACCTTGAAAAAAGAGAGATTTTCCTAGAGTCAACAAGCAGTATGGTTTTTGATAGAGTAAACAGAGTTGTATATGCAGGAATCTCTCCAAGAACTAATGCAGTTCAGTTGATAATATGGTGCAGACACAATAATTATGAACTTGTTTTATTTGAAACAGAAGGACATACAGGATCACCGATATATCATACTGATGTGTTGATGTATGTTGGCACTGATATAGTGGGAATATGTTTTGATGTTATTAGACCTGAGCACAGAGATTATGTAAAAGATAAGGTTCGGCAACATCACGAAGTTATAGAATTATCATCAGAACAAATTGAAGAATTTTGTGGAAATGCAATTGAAGCACAAAATTTAGATAATGAACTATTTCTGATTATGTCCTCAAGAGCCTTTAAAGCATTAAAACAAGAACAAATAAATAAACTTCTTACAAGTTATAAAGAAATAATTCATTCCGATATTCCGACAATAGAAAAATATGGCGGTGGCTCTGCAAGATGTATGCTTACTGAGTTGTTCTAAAAAAGGAGGGTTACCCCTCCTTTCTAGATTGAAAAAATCAATTACGAATCAGGACTATTATAAAGCTCCCAGCTATCGTAATAATCTGGGCTCATGCATGTTGATATTTCATTAAACTGAGCTTCCATAGCCTGTCCATTTTCTTCCCAGTCTGCATTTCCTGCTTTCATAGTTTCAAAAGTTGCATGCCAATTTCCCCACAAGAAATCATTTGCTGCATCCTCAAATTCAGGATAATAAACTCCAAAAAAATATGGTGACTGTGATCCATTTTCATCAAGATACTCGTTAAATGCTACAACAGCAGCTCTAAGATCAGAGCTTGATTTTCCTTCATTAAAATCACATGCTAGAAATTCAGATGCGAAGTATCCATTTTCACCCATTACCTCACCAAATGAATCAGGCTCTCTAGGTAAATAAAAGGTCCATGGATATCTTCCTTCAATATCACAAGTCATAACTTCTGCATAATCTTCTGCCCATGCAAGAAATTCAGGACTTGGATTATTAAACGCATTATCAGAGCTTTCCTTAGAATCCCATTCAAGTTCCCACCAGCCATTTGAAAATCTATGATTTTCTCCAACTGGAGCATATACTCCTGCCCATCCTAAACCTTCAGCTATTGGTAAATCTTGCCATGCAGATAGCATCTCAGTAATTGTCTCTTGCGAGTATTTGGGTCCCGCTTCACAAGCCAAAAACTCATTATAATAAGGACCTAAATGAATAGGACCTTTTTCAGTATCTTTAGATATGTTTTGATCTGTGCAGCTTACTAAAAAAACTATAACTAAAAAACTGTATATTTTTACAAAATGCTTCATGCTTACTTTTTAAACCAAATTGGATAAAGAATAATTGCAAAAGCCGATAAAAAGAAAACTATTGCTACAGGTTGGTTTAGTAAACTTGGTTCACCACCAAATGTCTCAGCAAATTTCATAGCTCCTTCACTGACTTCCATACCTTCTTCACTCATTGTTTTAAATGCATTGGCTGTTACAGACCAATTCGTTTGTGCCATAAGGTTTATTTGAATTCCCCAAAGAATTACAGATCCACCAAATAAAGTAAGTAACACTTTACCAAATAAAGTTTTATTTTCCTCTGATTGTTCAGATGCAACACTTGCAAATCTAGCTGCAACCCAAATAGCAATTATCGTGGTAAGACCACCAATTGCTCCTGGAATCCTGTTTGTTGCCCAAACACTCCACATTTCCATTTCCATATAATTTCTCCTCTATCAATAAAAAATGAATAATAAATGTAACACTTAAATATGTATATTTTGAAAATAATATGTATATTTTTTGTAACTATTTTTAAAAGGGAGATATATTAGAATTAATGTTCTTGTACAAATTTACTAACTTGCTTTACACCGCCTAGTGGAAAAAAATGAACCTTTTCAATATTGAAATCTGGATTATTAAATTTGTAAATAGCCAATTCATCAAGAATTTTTGTAGGCTTATAGGGTAATAGTAATTTTGTTAAATCAAGGGCACGTTTTTGAAGAATTTTTATAGATGCTCCTACACCACATTCTATTGAGTATCTTAATAATGTTTGTAACTTTGCTGGTCCAGCAATACCAATATGAATTGGAATGTCTACACCTTTGTTCTTTATATCATTAGCCCAGTTAATTACTGTTTTCGAATCAAAACAAAATTGGGTAGTTATTGCCATATCAGCATCTGTTCTATTGTTATATTCATTTTTCCATAATAATGCCTGATCAATATTTTTAGTTGAACCATCTGGATCAATATCTTTATTTCCTTCAGGATGTCCAGCAATATATAGCTTTTCAAAACCTGCTAGATCAAATAACTCTGATTCAATTAGTTGTATTGATGAATCATATTCACCATAAGGTTTATTTACGCCTCCGCCTAAAAGAAGTGCACCTTTTACATTAGCTTCATTTTGATATTTTGAGATCCAATCTTTTAGAGTTTTTTTATCTTTAATAATACGAGCAGGAAAATGAGGCATGGTGGCGTAACCTTGTTCATTTATTTTTTTTGCCGTTTTAACCATTTCCTCTATAGGAGTGCCTTCAATATGTGCTATATATACAAGGGTGCCGGATGGTATTAATTCGTGGAGATTTTCAATTTTTGCAACTGCTCTGGGCGTTACTTCAATTGAAAAATTATTCAAAAAATTTTTAAGCAAGTTCTTACTCATATCATATTAAAACATAAATCTGGCGGAGAGTGAGGGATTCGAACCCTCGAACCAGTTACCCAGTTACCTCCTTAGCAGGGAGGCGCTTTCGACCACTCAGCCAACTCTCCTATTTATTTCAAAAAAAGGGATTATAACTCTTCGACAGCTTAAAAATAACTAATTTATCTATTGAATTCTATTTGCATTCCAAAAGGCAAATTGTCACTAACAACACCGTCTTTAAATGCTATGTTTCCATTTACAATTGTCATAAATATTGATGAATTGAATTTATGACCTTCAAATGGTGACCAACCACATTTATATAAAATATTATCTTTAGAAACCTGATATGGATTATTTAAATCTAATATGGCTAGATCAGCATAATAGCCTTCTCTTATATAACCTCTATCTTTTACTTGAAATCTTTTTGCAACGTTATGGCTCGTTTTTTCAACAATAGTTTCAAGTGTAAGAATATCATTGTTGAAAAAATCCATTAATATTTGAAGTCCATGTTGAACCAGAGGAAGGCCAGCTGGAGCCTCAGGATATGGTTTGTTTTTCTCATCCCAAGTATGTGGCGCATGATCAGTAGCAATGATGTCAATTTTGTCATCAAGCAAAGACTCTATTAATGCCAACCTATCAGACTCTTCTTTAATTGAGGGATTGCATTTAATTTGATTACCTAACTCAGAATAGTATGTTTCATTAAAAAACATGTGATGAACACAAACCTCTGAAGTAATTTTTTTTCCATCAATTGCTCCAGAACTTAATAAATCCATTTCTTTTTCTGTAGTTAAATGAAAAACATGTAAATCTGAATCATACTTTTTAGCCAAATCGACAGCTAAAGAGCTTGATAAATAACAACTTTCAACATCTCGTATTAAATGATGATGCTCAGCAGAAACTTTATTGCCATATTTTTCATAGAAAAGTTGTTCGTTTTTTTTGACGGTTCCTTGATCTTCACAATGAGTAACAACTATGAGTGGTGAATAATTAAAAATGTCATCAAGTGCATCTATGTCATCTACTAACATTTCTCCTGTTGAAGCACCCATAAATACCTTCAGTGCCGATGCTTGATGTATGTCTGCTCTTTTAATTTCTTCTATATTTGTATTACTTGCACCAAGATGAAAAGAATAATTTGAAAGAGATTTGGTGCTGGCTAATTGAAATTTTTTTGTTAGATTCTCATTTGTAGTCGTTGTAGGATTTACATTAGGCATTTCGAAATAACTTGTCACTCCACCTGCTAGGCCTGCTCTTGATTCTGTTGCAATATCGCCTTTATGAGTTAAACCCGGTTCTCTAAAATGGACTTGATCATCTATTAGTCCAGGAATTACATAACGGCCTTTTACATCTACTACCTCTTTTGCTTCTGCTGTGATTTCTTTTTCAATCAACTCAATTCTTGAGTTCTTAATAGCAATATCTGCTTCAATAATATTATTTTCGTTAACAATTTTGCAATTCTGAATTTTTAAATCAAACATCTACTTTTCTAAGTCAAACTCTTTGTGAAGAACTTCTACAGCCTTATCTACTATATTTTTTTCAACTACCATTGTAATTTTAATTTCTGATGTACATATGATCTGTATATTAACATCATTCTCTGACAGAGCTTTGAAAGCCCTACTAGCAACACCAGCTTGCGATCTCATTCCAACACCAACCAAGGAAACTTTCGCAATATTAGAGTCAACGATAAGCTCTTTGAAATTAATATCATTTCTTACATTTTCAAGAACCTTTTTAACAGTATCCTCTTCTTCAGATGAAACAGTAAATGTAAAATCCGTTTTACCATCAACACTTACGTTTTGAACGATAACATCAACCTCAACCTCGGCATCACTTATTGGTCCCAAAATCTTAAATGCGGTTCCTGGAACATCACCAACTCCGTGTAAAGTAAATTTAATCTGATCTTTCTGAAAAGCTATACCTGAGACTAATGCGTTTTCCATGCTTTCATCCTTTAAAGTAATTAAAGTTCCACTTCCCTCATTAAAGCTTGATAACACTCTGACCGGGACATTGTATTTATTAGCAAATTCAACTGCTCTAGTTTGCATTACTTTTGCCCCTTGCCCTGCAAGCTCAAGCATTTCTTCCATTGTAATTGAATCTAATTTTTTTGCATTCGAAACAACTTTTGGATCAGTAGTAAAAATACCATCAACATCGGTATAAATATCACATCTTAATGCTCCAACCTGAGCTGCTATTGCAACAGCAGTTGTATCAGAACCACCCCTTCCCAAAGTAGTTATATCTCCACCTTCGGTTATACCTTGAAATCCAGTAATAATAGGTATTGTATTATCTTCAACTACCTCAAGAATTTTTTTTGAGTTTACATCTAGTATTTTAGCTTTTGAGAACGAATTAGTAGTTTTCATAGCAATTTGTGATGCTGAGTATGATTTTGCTTTAATTCCTTTTGAATGCAATGCCATTGCAAGTAATGCTGAACTTACTGTTTCTCCCGTTGAAACTAATGCATCGAATTCTCTTTTATCAGGATCTTCACTGAAATGTTTTGATAGTTTTATTAACTTATTTGTTTCTCCACCCATTGCAGATACAACTACAATAATGTCATTGGATTTTGAGGCGTTTTTGATAATCTCGGCAACTGCATCAATTCTTTCAACAGATCCAACAGAAGTACCCCCAAACTTTTGAACTATAATTTTTGACATAGTATTTTTCTATTTAGCGAGGGATTTTACTGAATCTTGGATAGATGTCACGAAATCTTTAATATTTTTAGACTCGCCAGCTCCTTGAGCAAAATCAGGTCTACCACCACCTTTGCCACCAATTTTTTCAGATACAACAGAAACTATATCTTTTGCAGATAAGGTATCTGTAAGATTTTTAGTGACTCCACAAACAAGCGCAATCTTATTATTTTGTTCTGAAAAAATAACAACACAAACTTTTTCGTTTGTATTTTTTTGCTCGTCGGCTATTAATCTTAAATCTTTGGTGTCATCTAATTGAACTTGCAGAATAACTAGTTTCCAATCATTGATTTCAAAACTTTCTGAAAAAACTATTTCTCTTTTTGTGCTTTTATTTTCTTTACTTTTTAAATTCTTATTCTCATCAATGAGTGATTTTATTTTATCTTGTATATCATTTGCAGAGACATTTAGAAGGTTTTGAATTGAGGAATTAACTTCTTTTAATTTTTTTATATAGTTTAAAGCCTGCATCCCAGCAACAGCTTCAACTCTTCTTATACCAGAAGCAACACTTGATTGTGTTGTAACGATAAAGAATCCAATATCACCAGTTCTAGCAACATGAGTACCACCACATAACTCTACTGAATAAGAGTTCTCACCCATTGTAAGAACTCTAACATCATCATCATACTTTTCACCAAAAAGTGCCATTGCACCTGAATTCATTGCATCATCGAGTTTCATTAATTCAGTTTTTACTTCAAGATTATTGAGAGCCTCTTTATTAACAATTTCTTCTATAGTTGCTATTTCATTCTGAGTTAAAGGTTTGTCATGAGAAAAATCAAAACGTAGCTTATTTTCATCAACCAAAGATCCTTTTTGTTGAACATGATCTCCTAGAACTTCACGCAAAGCAGCATGCAGTAGATGTGTACTAGAGTGATGAATTGCTATTGCTATTCTTTTTTCTTTTTCTACGCTCATTTGAATTAGATCACCTTTTTTAATTTCTCCACTTTCTATTGTAACTTTATGAATAAAAACCTTGCCTTGTTTCCTACAATCTAAAATGTTACCAGTAGCGTTGTCAGATGCAAACTTTCCTTTGTCCCCAATTTGACCACCAGATTCTGCATAAAATGGTGTTTGATTACATGCTAAAAATATTTCTTGGCCCTTGAGAGCATTTTCAATCCTCTCTTGTCCATCCCACATTACAAGAATTTCAGACTCAGATTCAAGCTGATCATAACCTAAGAACTTAGTCTCCTCGACACCAGATGCAGCAGGAAGAGATGAAACGAAATGACTAGATGACTTAGAAGATTCTTGTTGTTGTTTCATACATTTATTAAAGCCATCTTCGTCAATTAATAACTGTTTTTCTCGAGCAATATCAGCAGTCAAATCAAAAGGAAATCCATATGTGTCATGAAGTTTAAATACAATCTCGCCTGAAATAGTATTATTCTGCATTGTTGAAATGGTCTCTTCTAAAATCTCAATGCCATTTTGTAAGGTTTCAAAAAATTTTGTCTCTTCATTTTTAATAATCTTTACTATATTTTCATAGTTATCCTCAAGCTCGGGGTATGCCTGCTTCATTAAACTAATAAGGTCTTTGACCAACAAGTGCAAAAAAGGCTCTGTTGCGCCTATTTTATATCCATGCCTGATACCTCTTCGCATTATTCTTCTCAAGACATATCCTCTTCCCTCTTTTTCAGGAATTACGCCATCCGAAATTAAAAATACACTTGATCTTATATGGTCGGCAATAACTTTATGTGAAGTGCTATCCTTATTACCAAGTATTTTTTCTGAAGCAATAATTAAATCTTTAAAAATATCTGTTTCATAGTTTGAATTAACACCTTGCATCACTGCAGCAATTCTTTCGAGACCCATTCCTGTATCAACTGAAGGCTTTGGAAGAGGTTCCATACCTCCACTTTCATCTCTATTGAATTGCATAAAGACAAGATTCCATATTTCAACAAATCTATCTCCTTCATCACCATCGGCTCCTGGAGGTGTTCCTTCGATATGATCGCCATGGTCATAAAATATTTCAGAGCAAGGCCCGCATGGACCTGTATCACCCATTGACCAAAAATTATCTTCATCACCAAGTCTGGCAATTCTTTTAGGGTCTATTCCAATGTTATTTTTCCAAATTTCTTCTGCTTCATCATCGTCTTTGTAAACAGTTATCCATAACTTATTTCTATCAAGCTTAAGAACTTCAGTTAAAAACTCCCAAGCAAACTCAATGGCCTCTTCTTTAAAATAATCACCAAAACTAAAATTACCCAGCATTTCAAAAAATGTATGATGACGGAGCGTATAACCAACATTCTCTAAATCATTATGTTTTCCGCCAGCTCTTATACATCTTTGTGATGTCGATGCTCTTTTATAACTTTTTTTATCAGTTCCGAGAAAAACATCTTTGAACTGAACCATGCCAGCATTAGTAAACAGTAGGGTTTCATCATTACTTGGCACCAATGCACTTGATGGAACAATCTCATGATTTTTTGATTCAAAGAAATCTAAAAAAGATTGTCTGATTTCATTAGTTTTCATGATAATGCGCCAACTGTTTATATTTTTTATAATTATCTATGTAGTGTTCTGCACCAAGTGGAACAACGCTTTGCTCTTCCTCGGTAAGAGTTTTTTTAATCTTTCCAGGAATACCAAGCACCATTGATCCGTCTGGCACTTCCATTCCTTCAGTGACTAATGCTTTTGAACCAATAATACAATTCTTGCCAATTTTAGCGCCATTAAGAATAACCGAACCAATTCCAATTAAACTTCCATCTCCAATAGAGCAACCATGTAACATTGCCATATGACCAACAGTTACTTTCTTTCCTATCCTACATGCAAAACCAGGATCAGTATGGACAATAGCTCCATCTTGAACATTTGAGCCTTCGCCAATAGTAATGGGTTCATTATCAGCTCTCAAAATTGCATTAAACCAAATACTTGCATCCCGCTCTAAGTTAACTTCGCCAATTACGCTTGCATTAGGTGCAATCCAAAAATTATCGTCAGCCGTTTTTAGTTTTTTATCTCCTAAATCAATAATCATCGTACGCTCTTATCAAATCTAAATCAGTATTAATTGAGGCATTAAAACAAATATTAAGAAAATCTGCAGTAATCATTGCTGTAAGACCCCATATATGGTTCCCATTATAAACCCAACTTGGAATAGATACTTTTAAATCCTTTCTATTAAATTCTTTATAACTTATGTTTTCAGGATTAGTTAAAAAACTTATTGGAACGGTAAAAATCGTATCTATTTCATAATTACCCTGGAAAACTTGTTTAGTTTCAAGGTAGGCTACAAATGGATTAACTTCTACTTTATGTCTTGAAAGCAAAAAATTTAATGATCCTAGTTTGATCATATTATTTTTTTCAAGGCCGATTTCTTCATAAGATTCTCGCAATGCGGTATCAAATAAACTTTCATCTTGCTCTTCCCATTTACCTCCTGGAAAGCTTACCTCGCCAGAATGAGTTGATAAATTCGAAGACCTTTTTGTATACAATATCCTTACATCCTCTTTATCATTTTCATGTAAAAGTAAGATTAATACTCCTGCTTTTTTATAGATTGTGCTATCTATTGGATTTATTTGTTTAAGTTTTTGCTTTATGCTGTCTAACATATAGATTAGTGTAACTTCTTACGATTCTATATTCTTAAATATAAGGAATAAAATTGAAATATTGTTCAAATTGCGGAAGTGATAAATTGGAATTCAAAATTCCAAAGGATGACAATATGAAAAGATATTGTTGTAAAGAGTGCGATACTATTTTTTATACTAATCCAAATGTTGTTGTAGGTGCCCTTTGTTTAAGGCATGAAAGTATTCTTATGGCAAAAAGAAATATTAACCCTAGAAAAGGTTTATGGACACTGCCTGCAGGTTTTATGGAAAATGCTGAAACTCTCCAAGAGGGAGCTATCAGGGAAACCTTTGAGGAAACTGGTTCAAAAGCTGAAATCATAATGCCCTATACAATGTTTAGTCTCCCTCACATAAATCAAGTTCATATGTTTTATTTAGCTGATTTATTGGATGAAAACTTTGGTCCAACTGTTGAAAGTTCAGAAGTTAAATTATTCCAATTAGATGACATTCTCTGGGATGAAATAGCGTTTCCAACAGTAAAAAAGACACTGGAATACTATATTGAAGATAAAGAAATAAATAAGTTTATTTTTAGAGAAGAAGATATAAAACTTTGGTAATTAATTTTCGTCGCTATATTGTTTAGCGTTAACGAAGATTTGCATCCAGGGTGAGTATTCAGGCCAGTCTTTTTGATGCCAACTCATTTGATACTTTCTGAATACTCTTTCAGGGTGTGGCATCATTATTGTAACTCTGCCACTTGATGCAGTTATACCAGTTATTCCCTCTGGTGAACCATTTGGGTTTAATGGGTAAGCTTCAGTATATTTAGCATTTGAATCAACAAATCTCATCGCGATTTGATTTTGTTTTTTGAGCTCTTCTAAGTTATTCATTTGAAAGTTTGCTCTTCCCTCACCATGAGCCGAGGCAACTGGAACTGTCCAACCGTTCATATTTCGAAGTAAGACCGAGTCAGTGTCTTCTACCTTAACCTGAACTAATCTTGCCTCAAACTGATCTGAGTAGTTTCGTTCAAAGCTTGGCCAATAATCCGCTCCAGGAATAATATCTTTTAGATTTGACAACATTTGACAACCATTACAGACACCAAGAGTGAAAGTAGTCTCATTTTCAAAAAATTGCTGAAATTGATCTTTAACATTGTTATTGTAAAAAATTGTTTTAGACCATCCTCCACCAGCACCTAAAACGTCTCCGTATGAAAAGCCTCCACAAACAGCCATACCTTGAAATTGTTTTAAATCTATATTTCCATCAAGTAAATCTTGCATGTGTACATCAAATGCTTCAAACCCGGCAATTGTGAAAGCTGCTGCCATTTCATTCTGACCATTAACTCCCTGCTCTCTTAAAATTGCTACTTTTGGTCTTGTGCCTTTAATTGATAAATTTTTGATTTGATTTTCATTAAATGAAATATTTGAATTTAATCCATGATAGTTTTTGTTGTCTAATAAATTTAATTCTGAGTCAGCAATTTGTTTGTTATCTCTAATGCTTTGAATGGCATGTGAAGTTTCTCTCCAATATTTTTCTAAAACAGTTATAGATTCAGTAAATATTTCTTTCTCTTTAGATAAGATTGAAAAGCTGTCTTCAGCGATGTTTGCAACTTCTTCTACATTTATATTTATAGCTGTTAAGGAGCTTTTAACAATATCTAGATCATCTCTCTTAACTTGTATAACAAATCCAATTTCTTCCGAAAACAAAGTCTTGTTTATGTTATGAGTATCATCTAGTTGAATGTTCATGCCAACTTTCTTTGTAAAACACATTTCTGCTAATGCTGTTAACAAGCCACCATCAGAAATATCATGCATTGCTAAAATCTTGTTATCTTTGATTAGTTTTTGAATCTGATTAAAAAGAGATTTAAATAACTTTACATCATCGATATCAGGAGTTTTGATATATTTCGATTCAGTAACTTCTGAGAATATAGATCCGGCTAGTCTATTCTTTTGGTTCAACTTAACCACTAAGATAGCTGAGTCCTCGTCAATATTTAATTCCGGTGTAACAGAATGAGATACATCATCTA
>CACECP010000007.1 GCA_902558095.1 uncultured SAR86 cluster bacterium
GGAGAAGTAATTGGCACAATATCATATTTAAATGCAATGCTATGCAACGAGCATGAGGTATACTTTCTTGGAAGAGTCTCTTTGAGTGATGTTATTAAATCTGGAATTGAGGATAGACTTGCGCTCGCAAAAGTAAATGGTAGGTTTGAAGATAATAGAGAATATGGTAATGTACTGGGAGCATTAAGCTATATTCAGGCAAAATAAATAAATTTTTTATATAATTTCAATAATATGGAAGTTGTTACCGACAAATCAATCATCATTACCCTTGCGATCCCAGTATTTTTTTTACTGATAATAGTTGAATACATTTATGGAAGATTAGTTGGTAAGAATACTTATCGTCTAAATGATACTGTAACCAGTATTACCATAGGTATGATAAGTAGGTTTCCAACTATGTTAAATCTTGGTGCACAAAGCGTAATATTTTTATTTATAAGCAATTATTTAACCAAAAATGGTTTAGCATTACTTTCTGTCAAAAATCCATTTACCTGGATAATTGCGTTTCTCTTATACGACTTATCTTATTATTGGATGCATAGAATGCATCACGAAATAAAAATATTATGGGCAACTCACAGCGTTCATCATCATGGAGAAGACTACAATCTTGCTACCGCGCTAAGACAAACTAGCACTGGTTGGCTGTGGAAATGGATTTTTTATATGCCAATGATTCTTCTGGGAGTTCCCGTTGAAGTTTTTATAGCTGTTGCTGGTATAAATCTGGTATATCAATTCTGGGTTCATACCGAACACATAGGCAATCTAGGTTTTTTAGAAAAGATATTTATTACACCAATGAATCATCGAATACATCATGCTAAAAACAAAGAATATATCGATGCTAATTATGGTGGTGTATTTATAATCTGGGATAGGATGTTTGGAACATACACACCGCAAAGAGATGACTTGCAACCAGTATATGGAACTGCTACACCTTTAAACAGCTGGAATCCAATGTGGGCAAATTTTCAAGTTCTTTCAATCATGGTAAAAGATACGATTAAAACTAAATCATGGAAAGATAAAGCTAAGGTATGGTTTTCACAAACATATTGGAGACCTGAAGATTGTATTGAAGAAAAAAACCCCAATGACTTTTACAAAAAGTTCAATCCTGAAATTGGTTCAGATATAAAGATATTTGGTTTTGTTCAAATGTTATTTACAATTGCAGTATCTGGATGTGTTCTTACTTTTGTTGCTCAGCATCAGTATTCTGAAATTGCAATATTTGGATTCATTATAATTATGATTTCAACGCTAACCGCTTATTTAATGCAAGCAAAAACTTTAGCTTATCGATTAATAATGTTCTTCTCTTTCTTTACTATTTTTGGCATATATTATTTTGACATTCTAAATATAGAGCTTATTTCAACGAAATTGCTACTAGCTCAGTTGTATTTAAATATACTAGGAGTTATTACCAAATACTTTATAGAATCATTGCAAAATATGAAACTATTAGGAACTAAATAGATTACTGAACATCAAACCTATCAGCGTTCATAACTTTATTCCACGCATGAACAAAGTCTTTAACAAACTTTTCACTTGAGTCATCCTCAGCATAAACCTCTACAATAGCTCTTAATTGAGAATTTGAACCAAAAACTAAATCTGATCTTGAAGCTGTTCTCACTTTTTCGCCAGAACTCCTATCAAATGCTTCGTATGAGTTTCCAGTTCCATTTGGTTTCCACTGAACGGACATATCGAGTAAAGTTTTAAAGTAATCATTACTGAGTTTGTTAGAGTCCTCTGTAAATAATCCATAACCATTAGAACTAATTCCTAGAGACCTCATTCCACCTACTAAGACTGTCATTTCTGGTGCTGTAAGACCTAATAATTGTGCTTTATCAAGCATAATTTCCTCTGGAGGTGTATTAACACCCTTAGCATGAAAATTTCTAAAGGCGTCTGATTTTGACTCTAAGACTTCAAATGATTCTACATCTGTTTGATCTTGAGAAGCGTCGCCTCTTCCTGGAGTGAAAGGAACATTAACTCCTGAAGCTATTTCAATTCCAACATTTCCAGCCAAAACTATAATGTCTGCAATTGAAGCGCCAGATTTATTTGAGATTTCTTGGTAAACCTCAAGAACTTTATTTAATTGACTAGGATTATTTACTTCCCAATCCTTTTGAGGAGCTAATCTAATTCTTGCGCCATTTGCACCTCCTCGCATATCTGAACCTCTAAAAGTTGATGCGCTAGCCCAAGCAGTTTCGACCATTTCTTGTATAGACAATCCTGAGTCAGCAATTAATTGTTTTACTGCCTCTATATCATATTCTGAACTACCTGCTGGTATCGGATCCTGCCAAATTAGTTCTTCTTGAGGAACTTCTGGACCCATGTACCTAGTTTTAGGTCCCATGTCTCTATGTAAAAGTTTAAACCAAGCTCTAGCAAAAGCGTCCGCAAATTCATCAGGATTTTCATGGAATCTTTTTGAAATTTTGTTGTAAATCGGATCTTCTCTTAAAGCCATATCAGCAGTGGTCATCATTGTTGGTACTTTCTTTGAGGAGTCTTCAGCATCAGGTGCCATATCCTCCTCGGTTTGACCAACAGCATGCCAAATATGAGCGCCTGCTGGGCTTTTAGTTAGTTCCCAATCATAACCAAATAACAAATCGAAATATCCGTTATCCCATTGAGTTGGATTTGCTGTCCAAGCACCTTCAATACCACTTGTAATTGTATCGCTACCTACACCTGATGCATAAGTACTTGACCATCCAAAACCCATTTCTTCTAGAGGAGCACCTTCTGGCTCAGATTGAACGTGATCTTCTGCGCCAGCACCATGAGCCTTGCCAAAAGTATGACCTCCTGCAACTAATGCTACAGTTTCTTCATCATTCATTGCCATTCTTCCAAAGGTCTCTCTGATGTCATGTGCACTTGCTAAAGGATCAGGATTTCCATCTGGACCTTGAGGATTCACATATATCAGCCCCATTTGAACAGCTGCTAATGGATTATCTAACTCCCTTTCTCCCTTATATCTTTTATTTTCTAACCACTCTGATTCTATTCCCCAATGAATATCTTCTTCTGGGCCCCATATATCTGGTCTTCCACCACTATAACCAAATGTAGTTCCTCCCATTGATTCAATGGCAACATTTCCAGCGAGGATTAGTAGATCTGCCCAACTGATTTTTTTTCCATATTTTTGTTTTATTGGCCACAAAAGTCTTCTTGCTTTATCTAGATTTCCGTTATCAGGCCAGCTATTAAGGGGGGCAAAACGTTGTGCTCCAGTTCCGCCACCGCCCCTTCCATCAGTATTTCTATATGTCCCCGCCGCGTGCCAAGTCATCCTTATGAAAAAAGGTCCATAATGTCCATAATCAGCAGGCCACCAATCTTGAGAATCAGTCATTAAATCAGTTAGATCTTTCTTTAACGCATCATAATCAATTTTTTCAAATTCTTTTCTATAATCGTAGTCATTATCCATTGGATTAGACTTCACATCATGTTGATGCAGAATATTTAAATTTAATTGATTAGGCCACCAATCTTTATTTGATGTACCGCTTGAACTATGAGTTGTCATTGCCCCATGCATAACAGGACATTTTCCTTCAACTTTATCAGTCATATCTAATAACTCCTAAATAAATGTGCAATATCAGTTTGATATATTAAATATACTATTAAAAAATTTAAAAAAAAAGTACTAAAGTATATAAAAAATGGTGGAGCTACGCGGGATCGAACCGCGGACCCCCTGCTTGCAAAGCAGGTGCTCTCCCAGCTGAGCTATAGCCCCACATAAGGTTGAGATATTGTATCTTTAAAGAATAAATTTTTGTATATTTAATCTAAATCTTTTTTGTTATTTATAGGTGCTAATTTTGATGTTCTTGTCATTGATGGAGAAGGATTTTTACTGCTTTTTCCAGAGTTAGATTCATGAACAACTTTTTTATATTTATTAAATACTTCAAATAGTAAGTAAAACCAAAACCCATTAACCATTGGCTCAACTAATGCATCTACTGCTGCAAGGTTTAAAGGTGCTCCTGTTAATAGTCTATTACAGGCCATGGCTATAAAAATATGTCCTACTGTATAAATAACTGCTAAATAAATACCAACACGACTGCTATTAAAAAGCTTAAAATTATTAGCTTCAATTTTTTGTATGATGGTTTTCTTTAAAAAAACTAATAAAAAATAAAACCAGAAACCATTAATTATTGGCTCAATAAATGCATCAGCAGCAGCCACATCAAAAGAAGCTCCTGTGATAATTCTATTGCAAGTCATTGCAATTAGGATATGTCCTACCGTATATACGAAAGCAAGAATTAGATTATCATATTTGAAAATCTGTGTGTCGTCGTATTTTAAATAGTCTTTCATAATATTATTTTACTTCAAAAAAAGGGGCAATTGAATTGCCCCTTTAAATTTTAGGGGTACTGTATCACACCCCTCTCCTATAAAACTCTTTTAGAAAGTTTTTCTAATTGAGATTCTCATATTGAATGGCTCACTTACAGATGCCTGATGTGTACTATGTGAATGAGGGAAATATAACTCATCAGTTAAATTTTCTATATTCATTTGAACACTTAAATCATCTGCGATTTGATAATAAGCTCCAAGGTCTACTCTTGTATATTCAGGAAGTACTAGACCTGGTTTATTATTGCTAATATTTGATTCACCTTGTTTTGTCATGCCCAAGGCCCAGCCAAATTTATCAGATACTTCATATGTAGCAAAAAGCGATAACATAGTATCTGGAATCTCTCTTGGCTCTCCTCCAGAACTGGTTTTACCATCCATTGAGGTATAGCCAAAAACAACACTCATCTTGTCGGTTACTTTACCTTTTACTTCAAGTTCGAGGCCATCAACCTGTAAGCCAACAATTTCGTTTGTTTCACCAGTGACGCTGTCTCTTGTTGCAACTGTTTGCTCACTGTCAAAATATGCTGCTGTTAAGCTTAAGCCATCATTAAGAGCAACTTTTACACCAACTTCAGTACTTTCGTATACATCTGGGTCAAGTGCCGCACTACTCGCTGATAGTGATTTAAATTGTTCTCCAGATCTTGGAAGGAAGCTTTCACTGTAACTGTAGTACCAAGAAACATTTTCTTTTGGTTTATAAATAATTCCAGTCCTTGGTGAAAATTCTTTATCTTCTCTTGATTGAGCAGTACCATTTTTGATATCTGTAACAGTAATATCAAAAGTGTCATGACGTCCGCCGATCATTACTTTAAGATTATCTGATACATCTATTTGATCTTGAATGTAAACAGAGGTTACCTCAATATCAGATTTAGTTTTACTCTTTAAATCTGCAGTAAAATCATTACTTGTCGCAACACCAGCTGAATTAACTGTGAAATCCATTGGTCTTGAAATATTAAAAACCTCATTATCATCTGAAGTTGTAGACCAAAAAGTATTATATCTATGGTTATTATTAGTTGTATCAATCATCTCTGCGCCTACTAAGATAGTATGAGTAGCAGAACCCATTTGAATTTCGTTTACTAAATTACCTGTGATTATAGTATTTTCACGTTTTGTTGGATCAAGATAACCATCCATTGTTACAACGGTAGCTCCAGCTGTATATCCAGATGCATAATAGTTCTTATACATTTTTTCAAATTCACTTGAAACTATTGATAAATTACCTTTTCTTGTATCTGAAAATTCTGTACTAAGTGTAGCTCTAAGAATATCAGCTTCTAAAGTTGTTAGATTATCTCCATGAGGATCACCGAAAGTAATTTTTTCAAATCTTTTGACCGGCTCTCCATTTTCAGTAGGAATACCTCTATCGATATACCTCTCGTGGTCTGCATGCTCATATGATAGGTCAAGAGTTGTTTTATCACTTAATTGTAGTTTAAGCGTTGGATTAATGCCCAATCTATCTCCATCATAATGATCTCTGTGATTTTCTAAAGCATCGCTATGCATCATGAAACGAAATGCTGAGTTATCACCACTTTGCATGTTGTAATCTAAAGCAAGATCATTGGCACCAAATGTATCCATTCCGAAGTCTACTGAACCAAATTGCTCACCTAAAACAGCTTTCTTGGATACTCTATTGATAACGCCACCTGTTCCGCCTCTTCCAAATAGGAGCGCATTTGGGCCTCTCAATATTTCAACTTGTTCTACGTTATATAAAGAACGATAGTATTGAACATCGTCTCTGACTCCATCTTGAAAAAAGTCAGCAGTTGATCTTACTCCTCTAAACACTACAGCATCACGGTGACCTTCACCTTGAGATGTATTAACACCAGGCGTATACCTTACAATATCACCTATTTGTCTAAAGCCTTGTTTTCGAATGTCATCATCTGTAACGATTGATACAGTCTGTGGTACATCTAAAACTGGAACTGGAGTTTTAAGAGCGTTAACTTGATCTGAATATAAAACATTGCCTTTGACAATTATTTCTTCGACATCAGCATCATTATCCTGAGCATTTATTACGAATGATGATAATAAAAGAACACCAATAAAAAATAGTGGCGCTATATCATCAAAAAATTTATTTGATATTTTATTCATATTTATCCTCATCAAATTAAGTTGAAAGCTACTTTTTTTCGCCTAAAGATTTTTTGATTATAAAAATCTAAAAAAACTGCACACTTTTAGGGGAATGACCAATAAAGTAGCTTTCATGAATGAGAATGATAATGATTCTCATTTAGATTTGCAAGTAGTTTTTCAAATAAATTTATTTATAGACTTAGAAAGATCTATTGTTGCTTTTTAGAATATATTTATTTGTTGACTTAGAAAGATCTATTATTGCCTTTTAGGGTGAAGTAAAATCCAAGAATTAATAAAAATATTTGCTCACTCATAAACAGTTTTTGTGTTATCAACCAGTCGGAATGAGCTATTAAAATAGCTCCAACCATTATTATAACCACTCCTAATGCAGATAATCTGGTGAGAATATCTCCGACAATAAAAAATGCCCTGTTTTTAACTATTAAATTCAATAAGTATAAAAGACCGCCTACGATGATCCCTACCCCAGCAGCTACTTCACCAATTGCAACAAGACTTGTTACCAGTTCAGGATTTTTATATCCCATACCTGCAAACCAATCAACCATTCTTTCAGGTGGTAATGGGAATTTACCAATACCATGAAGTGTAAAAGATACTCCAAGACCAAGAGCTAGTAATGTATTACAAATACAATCAAATATTTTATTTATATTTTTCATATCTTGTTATATAAGTTTTATATTTGGTTGATTAAAAGTATATCCTTATCAGTACAAAGTTCAAAACCTTTCATTCCAACAAACTGATCTAGTTCATCATTACCTATTTTTACATTTGCAAACATGGTTCCATTTTCTGAAACTTTTTCTTCTTCAACACATCCCATATCAAAAAGCATTGACCTTATATTTCCTAAATTGTTCTCGAGTGATATCCATCCTTCATATATTCCGTTAAAAAGCTTTTCATTTATACATGAGCGCAGTTTATCAAATTTGTTTTCATTTTCTGCTGATATAAATATCTCATCTTGCTTCCTTTTTTCGATGAGTTTTAACTTTGAACCAGAAACTAAATCACATTTATTATTTACTACAATTTGTGGAATATTTTTCAATCCTAATTCTTCAAGAATTTTATTAACTTCTCTAAATTTTATTTTATTATCGACATCAGAAATATCCGTAACGTGCAATAAAAGATCTGCAGACTTTAGTTCATCCAGAGTTGCCTTAAAGGATTCAATAAGCTGTGTAGGAAGATCAGATATAAATCCAACTGTATCTGAAAATAATATAGGGCCATTTTCTGGAAGTTTATTTTTCCTTGTAACAGAATCTAATGTTGCAAATAGTTTATCTTCAGCTAATTGAAAGCTGTGGGTTAACTTATTAAATAGAGTTGTCTTTCCAGCATTCGTATAACCAACAAGTGCCACTATTTTACTTCTGCTTTTTTTTCTAGAATATCTGTTAATTTCTCTTTGTTTATGTGCTTTATCAAGTCTAGAGTTAAGTCTTTTTATTCTTTTTCCTATTAAACGCCTATCAGTCTCAAGTTGTGTTTCACCTGGACCTCTCAAACCAATTCCACCCTTTTGTCTTTCTAGGTGAGTCCAGCCTCTTATCAACCTTGTTGATAAGTGATTTAGTTGAGCCAGTTCAACTTGAAGTTTGCCAATATATGATGATGCTCTGCTAGCAAAAATATCAAGTATTAATTCAGTTTTATCTATTACTCTTTTTGAAAGAAATTTTTCTAAATTTCTGTTTTGTGATGCTGAAAGTTGATGGTTGATAATAATTAAATCTATATTTTGATCTAACAATTCATTTTTAATTTGATCCAACTTTCCCTTGGATATAAAAGAACTTGTTATAGGAATCTTTTGATTAAACTTTAAGGTTTTTATTATTTCAGTGCCAGATGAATGAACAAGAGTATTAAATTCTTCTAGGCTATTTTCTAATTTTTCAGCCTTATTAAGAGAATCAATATTTATATAAATCAATAAAGCTTTTTGATTTAAGTTGTTATTGATATTTTTCATTATTCATATTGTAGAGTTTTTATTGCCATTTGTTATTATTAATTAATGGTATTAAATGTTCCTTTAACATAAATGCAAATAAATAAAGGAGAAAGAGCGAGAAAGTCAAAACTCGCTAGTTTAAGAAGAAAGATGGTAAAAGCTATAAAGAAAAAAAACTTGAAAAAATTTATAGAGAATTAAGAAAATCTAAGAAAAATAAATAAGCTTCTGTCCTCTGAAATTTAATGCAATAAAATTTAACCTAAAGTGGAAATCAACAAAATAATTCCCACTTTATAAAATTTTATTCAGCGAAATCTTTACCCTTTGCAGCTTCGACTTCACGCTTATTAGGGTTAACAGATTCTCTGAAGGGCACCTCTACAACCTCAGCTTCTACAGGTTCACCTGAATTTACAGAATACTCATCAGGTAATCTTACTAATAACTTTGTCCCTATTTCCGATGAAGACCATGGCACCCATGCAAGTGCAATATTTGTTTCTAGCTCAGGAGACCACCATGGAGAAGTAACATAACCTATGTCATTTCCCTCTCCATCTGCAACTAACCAAAAGTCAGGTGCATAATCTGTTATTTCTTTCCCTCCAAGAGTAATTCCAACCATTTTCATTTTAAATGGAGCATTTCCACCATCAATAACATCTCTTTGTCTTTCGAGCTCTTCTTTACCAATATAATCTGACTTTTTATTTCTCGGTACCTGATAACTTAAATTAACCTGGAACGGAGAAGTCTCATGATCTAAATCTTGACCCCAAGATAATATACCGGCTGCAATTCTTCTATGATGAGCAGGCGCAATAACCATTAGTCCAAATTCTTCACCATCACTAAGAACTTGATTCCAAACTTTTTCAGCATTTTCATGTGCATCACGAACATAAATTTCATAACCTTTTTCACCTGTAAATCCTGTCTGGCTAATAACACAATCTGCGCCGTTAATTTGAGTTTCCATTAAGCCATAATATGGAACATCTCTTAATTCTTCACCTGCCATTTTTGCCATAAGATCTTCGGATAATGGTCCTTGTATTTGTAACGGACAAACATCGATCTCATCAATTTCTACATCATATTTCTTTGTGACATTTACGCCTTGTAACCAAAATAAAAGATCACTATCAGAGATAGAAAACCAAAACTCATCTTCAGATAGTCTTAATAATACTGGGTCATTTAATATACCGCCTTTGTCGTTACATAAAATGGCATATTTACCATGCATGGGTTCAATTTTTGTAGCATCACGAGTAATAACAAAATCCGTAAATGCTTCTGCATCAGGGCCTTTTACTCTTATTTGTCTTTCAACAGCAACATTCCACATAGTAACCCTATTTACCAGAGCTTCGTACTCAACCATTGCTCCACCATCTTCAGGCTTCACATACCCTCTTGGATGATAAATTCTGTTATAAACAGTTGCCCTCCAGCAACCAGCTTCATGTGATAAGTGCCAAAAAGGTGATTTTCTTACACGAGTTGATATCAATAACTCAGTAGGTGTTCGACCACTCTGCCTTAAATTTATTGGAACAACTCGATCACTTTGATCAACGCTTGGATGGTTTGGATTAGTCATATAAACCCCCTATTAGTTAATGACAAATTCTTAAATTTATCCAATGATTAAACGACATTTTTTTAACTTTGTAAATCAAAATTTACATAAGGTTTAGCTGAAAAAAAATATTATCTTTTTGATAGATATTTTTGATCAAATATTTAAAATTTTAGATAGTTCTTCAGCAATTATATTATTAGCTTTTTGAGCAGCTTTGCTAACTCTTCCAAATATTAAAAAGCTGTGAGGGAGATGATTAAAACAATAATTAACAACATTATTGCCAGCTTTTTTTAATAAGTCAGCATATTCATTACCCTGATCTCTTATAGGATCAAATCCTGCTGTAGCGATTATGGTTGGTGGAAAATTACTTAAATCTTGTTGATATAACGGATTAGCCCAGCGATGATCAATATTATGACCATTTGGGAAAACAGTATTTCTAAAAAATTCCATTATTTCAAAGGTCATTGGAAATATATCTGCACAACTTTCTATAGATTTTTGATTTTCAATACTTGTTGTGACCCATGGATAAATTAAACCTAATGCAGCCGGCTGAACTCCTCCTCTATCACGCAAGTCATGCGCTAGAGTTGCTGAAATCATACCTCCAGCACTATCTCCAACTAAAGCTATTAATTCTGGATTAATGTTTAATATGTCTGAATTGATTTGGACATAATCCCACAGAGCAAATGCATCTTCAAACGCAGCAGGAAATTTATTTTCTGGACATCTTCGATATTCTAAAGAGATAACTTTTGCATTACATTTTTTCGCTAATAATGAACAAAAATAATCATCTGTTTTAGTATCCATAATTACTAAACCGCCTTGATGAAAAAATAAAATTGCTGGAGCATTTTCTTGATCTACATTTTTTTGATATGTTCTAATTTTCATTTTGCCTGTTGATGCGTCTATCTCTTCATTTTTGATTGTTATGCTCGGAATGTTTCTAATGGCTATTTGGTCTAATTTTTTTGTAGCTCTTCTTAACTCCTCGGGTGAAACTAATATTTTTTGTTGTTCTTCAGAAATGAGCTTTGTAATAATCTGCATATTTGGATCAAGAGTATTTCCATCAATGATAATTGGGGGTCCTGCTATATATTGAATTATCTTTTTAGGTAAAACTCTTAATATATCTAAAATTAAGTTTTGAAATTTCATTTAATAAACTAAAAGGAAGGCTTCAAAATACTTAGTCAATCAATGATTTAGTCTTAACACAAGTATAGGTATTTACAGTGCCTTGAGGATTTCCTGGATCTCTTATAACTTTAGCTTTTCCAGAAAATTTATCAAATGTAAACTTCCATGACATCGAATTCATTGCAGTTATTTCATCATAAGTGTTGTTAAAATCTTCATTAAAATTAAGATCATCGAAAGTAGAAAATGTTATATCTGGTTCCTTGTTGATTAGTTGAACTGTGCCAATATCTGTCTGAATAGTTAAATGGTAGTCAACATCTGCATAGTTTGTAACAACATCACCATTTACATTTATCTTCATTGGTATTTTATGCATAACTGGGTCTTTGTCCTTACAAATAAATCTATATATTGAAGCTTTTTCTTGTGCTTTTTCCAGTGATTTTTCTTGTTCTTCTTCTTGTTTTCCAGAACATCCTACAATTCCAATAACAAGCATTAATGCTATAAATTTTTTCATACTTCAATAATGCCATATTCGCATTTGTTTATAAACATACAATTTCTTTCAACTGTTCAAAAACTGTTATCGCTTTGATATAGTAATTTTATGGAAAACTAGATTGTATTATGTGTAATTAAGGGTTAGAGGATATCGTAGAAGTTAATAACTAAAGGTATATAAAAATATGATGAGATATCTATATTCACTTCTATTACTAGTCTCAATTGTATCTTTTTTATTGCCATTCACATATGACCTCGGATTAATTAACTTTTTTAGCGAAGAATTTTTAAATAAATACAAGAATTATCTTCCTAATTTAGTTTTTTTTATTTTTATAATAAGTTTCTCAGCTTTTCTATATTTATTTAGCAAAGATCGGGTGATCTTAATCAAATTTTCGAATACTATCCAGAATAAGCTTTTGAAATTTGGCTCAAATAAGATTAATGACATTAATGAATTAACCTACTTACTTCTTATATCCATTATTTTTTCATTAATCTATATGATATTTTTTGAAAAAACTATTTTTGAGTGGTCTACAATAAGTGAAATTCCAATTCTTATTAGACTTCAAGATCCTAATTACCTTACAAATGACTTTTTTACTAACTCAATTACTGAGTCTCCAAAAATAATATTTGGTCATCTTATTAATTACTTAAACTTTTTTGGCATCTCCTGGTTAACAGCTTTATATTTCTTAAAAGTTGCTTCCGTAATTTTAATACCACTATTACTCTTTAAGACTTATAAGAATATTTCTAATTTATGGTTCTCAGATGAATTAAAAATTAAATATAGGGGGCTAATAAATCAGTCAATATTTATACTTTCTTTTGGTCTTATAGGACTTTTCCAGCTTTTCCCACAAATGTTTCCTTTTGGCTGGGGAGCAATGGAACTAACTTACTCAATTGATCCTATGAAAGCTGCATTCACTTTTGGATTACTTTTTATGTGTACTTATTCCTCAAGAAATAATTATCCCTTTTTAATACCATTGATTCTTCTTTTTATTACTAGCATTCTTCATCCCGTAATTGGAATGTCTATATTTATGATCAGTCTCCTTTTTATTTTCTTTGTGCAAATAAGTACTATAAAAATAAGAGAGTCTGTCATTCTTGCATTATTTGGCATTATTTTTCCTGGTCTTTTGATGTTGGTTTTGTTTGATAATACTTCCTTTTTATCATCATATGAGTTTCTAGATATCTATATTAAATTAAGGCATCCACACCATTATTTATCATCAGAAATATTAAATATTTATACTTTAATGTGGATTTTTTTATTGTTTATACCAATATATTTATCTAATTTGATTAGAGATCGAAAGCTTGTGATCCTATCAATTTTAGTATTTATATCAATAATTAGTTCAGTATTGATGCAATTTGTTTTTACTGAAATATTCCCCAGTAAATTAATAATGAAAATTGGGCCTACAAGGTTTACATCATTTTGCTCAATTATGCTTTCAATTAATCTGATTATTTTGGTACCTAGTTTATTTGAATATATAAATAATAAGAAATATAAAAAAAGCTTTTTTTATCAAATTACTAAACTATTTTCGGTGTATATTTCCTACTATAGTTTCAAATTACAAGAATTCCTTAGACCTAAATTAATTCAATTGGCATGTATACCTTTGCTTATCTTTTTTGTTTTTGGGTTAACATTTGATAATAAAATTAATAATTATATTGATAGCTCAGATTTAGAAATAACGAATTGGATTAAGAATAATACAACCAAAGATGACGTGATTTTTTCACCTGAATTTGATCCTTTTCTTGTAAGAATAATATCTGAAAGATCGATTTATGCAGATTTTTCATTTCCTTTCTCAGAGAGATATATGAAAGAATTCTCTGATAGGTATAAATTTTATCTAGAATCAAAAAATATAAAGATCAGTGATTACGAGTGTTTTAAAAATTCAAAAAAACAAATCAATTATATTATTTTAAGCAATAGGCTAAGAGATAAAATTAAACCAATATTTTCTAATGAGTTATGGTCAATATATGATGCTCGGGTTATTTACTGTGCTAATTAATATTATTGAGAATGCGGCATCCATTTAAAGCTAACATAGCCACTTTGCTTTTATTTTCCGAGTGAAGTGGTAGCATGCTTAAAAATAAAGAAGCTTCTACTATTTTTATTAATTCGTAATCAAGTCCAAAATTTTCTGATAAAGATTTCAGTCCTTTTGAAAAAGAAATATTTTCATCACCTTTGAAATTAACCTTTATATTTAAACTTTCTTCAAATCTCATATCTGCAAATCCATTAATTATTTTGTCATAATTCCCATTAATTGAATGAGAAAGCTTTGCGAAGTCATAATATATGCTTCTAACTGACTCATTAAATGATCCACCTCTTGGGTCTATTAAAACAATTCTATCAAAATTCTCTGAAGCCAAGATATTTGATAAGCAAAGATCTCCATGAGAAAAAATAGAGCCATCATCGATAATGCTTTTTTTTCTATTTTTTAATATCTTTAAAAGCTTATCAAAGTTATCTTCCAGGCTACCAAGATTTTGAAATTTAAATATCTCCTCTAATTCAATAAAGGTTTTACTTTTTTTAAAATCATTTATTCTTTCTAAAGTCTTTGAATAAATAAAATTAAATTCATCGCCAGTTCTTTTAAAGCTAATATTTTTAGATATATCAAAATATCTTTTTAATTCATCAAAAAACCTTTGGGTTTCAGCCTCTGATATTTTTCCATTTAAGAATCTTCTTGAAACGTCAAGGTAGCCAATCTTAGGCATAGCATATTGAGCTCCATCTTTGTTCAAAGCAAAGTTATTTGCTGAAATAAAATATTTTTTCATTTGATCAGGTACTGAATTTAGAAATTCATATTCTTTTTTAAGTTTATCAACTTTTTCAGACTTCTTGATATATTCATCTTCAACTTTAAAAATTTGGTTAAAATATCTGGTGTCAAAATCTTCATCTATAATTGATTGAAAAGATTTAAGATCAGAAATTCTTTCCAATGAATCATTCAGAGCATTTTCAGTGTTTTTAAACTTTTCTATGTCTGAGAACTTTCCTTTAAAAATATATGAATCCTTATTACCCCAGAGAAAGGGAGAGATGGAATACAAAATTTTTTCAAGGAAAAGTTTTTGGTTGTCATAACTCTTAAATAATATGTCTGAACACCAAAAAATTCCCTTTTCATTTTTTAAACTTTGAACATCTTCAATATTACAATATTGGAATCTAAAGTTGCTATCTAGGGAATCTCTTAGTCTATCATTTAGAGTTTGACTCTTATAGATTATTTCTGAATGAAAATTGCATTTTAAAGAGCTTCTAAGCTCACTATTTCTAATAGGGGTATCTATATAAAAAAATTTCATTACTTATGAGATCCTTTTGAGAAAACCATTGCATAAGACAAATATCTTAAAAATATTTTTACCCATTTAAGAAAATTCTTATTCCAGGATGATGAACCATATTGTCGTTTCTTTTCAATTATTGGAATTGCCTTAAAATTATCTTCAAACATTCTATATAGTGCAAAATCTATACAAAAATCTGATGGTAAATCACGTATATTTTTAATCATCGATTTTCTTAAAATTTTTGGTTGGCCGTTGAAATCACCTATTTTTTTAAAACTAATAATGCTTAATAATAGTCTTAGGATAGACGAACAAATATTGTTGATTAAAGAACGATTGAGCCTAATTGGAATAATGGCATTTGTGTCTTCATTTAGCATATCCAAATTAGACATAATAAAATTATATGTATTGAATTGACCGTCAGCATGATTGATTATTACGAAATCAGAGGTTGAAGCCAAGAGACCTTCTTTTACTCCATTTCCGTAACCAATATTATTTTTTATATTAATAATTTTTACTTTTTTATCGTTTTGTGAAATTTTTTTGAAAGTTTTATTGCTTCCGTCATTAGAACCATTATTAATAAATATATAATTTTTTATATCGATAATTCTTTCAAGTAATTTTGTGTCTCTGTAGGTCTTTAAAATATTTTCTTCTTCATTGAAAAATGGAATGACTATATCAAAAGATTTTCTAAAGAATGGGCCAGAAAATCTAAAAATAAATTCTTCTAAAGATAGATTTCTATCATCAACATACCATCCGTTTTTACCTGCCCATGGCTTGCCAAAAATAATCTCATCATAATGTACGTTTTTCTCATTTAGCCATTCAATAGCGAGCGGCTTTGTAATTGAATTTATTTTTTCTATATTTTTATCAAATGAGTTCATATTTCTGGCAGAAAAAATAGTAATATTAATTGATTCTTCCTTTGCAAGATTTATAGCTTTTAAGATTTCTTTATTAACATCTTTTCTTGAATAGTCATCGCTAGATTCATCTACCGTAATAGTATTATCTAAGTCAATTATAATTTTATCTTTTTGATTCATCTTGAACTAATTCTTCTTTGAGTTTAGTAATGTTATAAAAAAAAGAATACCTGAAACTGTTATTGCAGTACCAAAAATATATATGTTGTAAGCAAAAGAATAATTTATAAGGCTATCGAAACCTATAGATATTCCTATTAAATAAAATGCTAACTGTACGCCGCCGTATCCGGCTGGCCCATTTGGTAAAAGTGAAGATAATGCAATACAGATTGCTAGAAAAACCATAATCAAAATATCTAACTCTAAAAAGCGAAATAGTATGTAAAAGACTAGAATTTCCAGGGTCCATATTACTATTGTTATTAAAATGCACGAGGATAGTTTTGATGTAAAAATTTCTTTAGTTTTTTTAAGTATTTTTATAAAACGAGAGGTATTTATAATAATAGCTAGTGTTGTTCTTGTTGTTTGCTTTGATAAAAATATTTTATGTATTACAGCCAAGAATTCTTCAAGCGAAAAGTACATTAATAATATTATAAGTAGCAATATGGATGTCGTTGTTATGACTGGATTTAAGATTTCTAATTGAATGTCAGAAAAAATTGTTGCTATAAAGAGAATTGAAGCTATGAATATAATGTCCAAAAGTCTTTCACAAACAAGAATTACAAAAGAATTAGTATAAGAACTAAAGAATTTCTTAAATACGATTACTCTGTAGCTTTCACCCATTCTAAATGGGACCATTAAATTGACACCGTTTGCTTTTATCTGCTCTATACATAGCTCTCTTATACTAATTGTTGGATTAGGACTAAGTAACAGCAATCTCATAACTCTAAATAAATGAGAAAGAAAATATAAGAAGATAGCTAACAATATCGAAAATACTGATAATTCTGATGTTACTTTTTTAATTTCATCTATATCAGAATGAATAAGACTTGTGACATATAGCATTGTTGCAATGCCTAATATGAAAAGGAAAATTTTATTAAAATATTTAGGAATCTTCATATATTTAAATGATTTTTATATTCATCTGGTGTGCCTAAGATAATTGTTTTAGTCATATCATCCTCGATGTTAGCCTTTATTTTTATATTATTGTTAATCATGTTTTTATAGATATCACTTATATATATTTCATTATTCTGATTCTGAATCATTTGCTTATATTGCTCTGAATAAATTTTAGAGCTAGAAAAAACATACAGTCCTGATGTTGCATTATTAGATATTACAATCTTTTCTTTAATATCTGTAATAAAGTTATCTTTATCTACGGTCACATAACTATAGTTTTTTTTACTCGAGTTAAAGCAATCAATGACTCCATGAGCACCTTCATCAATAATATTAATTAGTTCTTCTAAATTCCTAGACTTAAGTATCGTATCTCCATTAAAAAAAATAATTGGTTTTGTTGAATAAAATTCTGAATTGTTCTTTTTAATATAATCTGTAGCAATATATGCAGTCTCTGCTTGTCCGCGAGTATCATTTATGTATTGCAAATCAAAATCAAGACTTAATTTAGATATAGAACTTTGAAGAGCATTTTTATATTTCTCATCTCTTTTATTACATAAAAACTTTACTTTTGTAGCTTTATTAAATTTAAAAGAGGAAATAATTTCTTCAATTATTGTTGATTCATTAAGTTTATAATCCAGCAGGTATTTAGGTATTTTATAGTCTGCTTCTTTAAAGCGACTTCCCAATCCGGCAAGACAAAAAACAAAATAATAATCTTTATTTTTTATATTCATAAAAGATTAACATTATAATAGAGTTAATCTTTTAAGGAAGTCTTTAAAATAATAGGTCCAGAGGTACTCGAACCTCCAAGAATAAATTATAAGTGCTCTATTTGACTAAAAAAATCACTCGAGCAGTATATTTCTTAAGAATTAGTCTCAACTAATAAGTTTGGTTTGCCTTTACGTTTTTGAAGAATAAATTCATCGTATAGTTTTCCTGTTGCGGTATAGGCACGAAACCTTAGATTGTCATTGTTAATATCTATAATTTGATAGAGTTGAGTATTCATTCCAAATTTTTTGGCATATTTGCCTTTTGTAATCTTATACATTTTTGGTCCACTGACAGAGACTACATGCACTGTCCCAATTTCTGGATCATAGGCTTGCTGGTATCCTGTTGGAATATTTTCAATTTTTTTTGCATCAATTAGTCCAGTTCGAGAATAAGCATGATCATGTCCACTTAAGACTAGATCAACTTTAAACTCATCAAGTAACGGTTTCCATAATTGACGCATTTCAAAATTATCACGATCTGATGCAGGAGAATATAATGGATGATGAAATGTAATTATCGTCCAACGATTTTCATTTTCCTCTAGAACTTTTCTAAGCCAATCTGCTTGAATTTCCATCTCAATATTTGAATCAAGTGAAATAAACCTAACGCCTTGATAATCAAGATAATATAGAGTTTCCTTAAGTCTTTCGTCTGGGACATCTTGGATTGGAAAAGAGAATTGTGGCCTCCAATGACTGCTAACTTTTTCAATACTATCTGGATTTCGAAGACGATCGTATAAAGGAGCTTTGCCTCCCAAGATATTTTGATTTAAGAGTTCTTCTTTTTTGAAACCAGTAATTAATTCTATGCCTTTGTCGGCATCTATTATTTCTCCTGAATCTTTTACTTTTATTGTTCCTTTTTTACCTTCAAAATCTTCAACATCTACAATAAAAATTTCTGGGTTGTCATTATTTAAAGATTCAATATCAATATTGATGGGTTGGCCTTCTTTATTTGTCCATATTCTTTTAGTTTCAGAATCTTTTTGATATTCATGATTACCTGGAGTTGCAATAACTGGAATGGTTCCGTTAACCCAGTCAGGTCCTTGATGCCATTCTCCCCATTGAGAATCCATATTATGCTCATCTATCAAGTCACCAGCATGTAATGTAAATGCAGCTCTTGGTGCATCACGAAATGCCTCCCTAAAAACTCTTGACCAGTGAGTTTTCACTTCATTTTGTGCATCACCAAAATAAATAAAACTGAATGGTTCTTCTTCATGACTTGCAGTTTTAAAATGGTAATACTCCGTCCAATTTACTCCATCTCCGACTCGATAGGCATACAAAGTATTAGGTTGAAGGTTTTTAAAAGTAACACTGTGGTAATGAGCCTCATTAATATCACTTTTGAAATAACTTGTTTCTGCTTTGAATTCCTCTGGCCTTAGTGCTCTTCCATTTGCATTTGCTATGGCAAGTTGTGCAAGCCCAACTTTCACAGACATATCTGTTCGCCAATTAACCGCTTGTGTAGTTGCAGGATCATCATTCCAAGTTAAAACAACCCTATCAGGTAAAGGTGTTGGAATGTGTGCCATTTCATTGGGATACTTCTTAATAGATGAATCAGGATGAGATAATATGCTCACTGAAAAAGAAAAGATAAATAAACAAAGAAACTTATTCATATTAGATAAAATTTTACTTGAAAAATGGTGGGCCCGGGAGGACTCGAACCTCCGACCAATGGATTATGAGTCCACTGCTCTAACCAACTGAGCTACAGGCCCTTATTTTAAAGTATTCGTTTAATATTAATTAAAGGGTGGTAATTATAATCGAAACCAAAAAAAAAAGCAGTGATATGAAATCACTGCTTTTAATTAAAAATTGTTAAGTTTTTTAAGCCTTCTTATTCATCAAATGTAAGCCAACACCTACAGCTGCAAGAGCTAAATTAATGCCCATCCAGGTCCAAAAGACACCTCCACCACAATCAGCAGCACTTACTGATTCGTATGATTCTCCAGTATATTCTGAGAGTGCAGATCCAAATGCATTAATGCTATCTGATACATCTGATGCAGCATCACAAAAACCGTCAACTAACTTAAGAGACGGACTTAAGAACGCAACATTTACAACGTTTATACCTAACGCTACAAATGCAAGAACATGCTCTTCCCTTACTGCTATAACAGCCATAATACCAGCAATTAATGGTAACCAACTTGCCCCAAAAACCGGAATTACGACAGCGATTGAAGCCACAACAATTGCAACTATTCCTAATGCTTTCATAATAATATTCTCCAAAAATATAAAAAGTAAAGTTTACCACACATATTAATTCAGTCTACTTAAAACACCTATTTGCATTTTTATACCTTTTAAGATTAAATGATATTTAATAAAAATTTGTACAGAAACCTATACTTATGAAAAATAAAATATTAATTCTTATATCTTTAGTATCTTTTCCAAGCTTTATAAATGCTTTAAGTTATGAAGTAAGAGGAATCGAAAGAGAATCCCAAATGTTTGGTGATGCTATATGTGTTTCTCTATACATCATAAATAATTCAAGAAATACATATTCATTTAATATTTTTGCAATTGATGCAAAAGGTGATGGACTCACAGCAACTCCATCTTTATTTGTAAGCAAAAAGCCAGATTTTAATCCAAATCAAGATTTGACAGCTAATTCAAAAGCGAGGGGTTGGCTATGTTTTGATGAACCTGAATATGGTTGGGTGCCTGAAACAATTGAATTTTCTGAGATTTTGGGATCCAAATTCCTAACTGTATACGTTAATTAAATAAATAATATTTTTATAAATCAAAATTATTTTTTTCAACAAGTCTGAAGGTAAATCTGATAGTCTACTAATATATTATGATTAAGTTAGATGGCGTACTCCCTTTTGCTGAAGGCGGTAATAGAATGTGCTTTGTTCATCCTCATAATCCCAATCGGTGCTTAAAAGTAATTCATCCTGGTATTTTGACTAAAATAAGAAGAAGTAAACCCTGGTATAAGCAACTTAGGTCTACTAAAAGTTTTGATGATAATTTGCGTGAACAAAATGCTTATAATCAAAAAGCACTGGGATCCGATAATCCAGAGATATGGAATCATCTCGCAAAATGGTATGGAATGGTAGAAACAAGTATTGGTATCGCATCAGAAACTGAACTAATAAGAAATAATGGAGAAATTGCTGAAACACTTGAAGAGTATCTATTCAAAAATGGCCTTACTGATGTAATTAAAGATGCTATTGAAGAATTTCAGCAATGGTTAAGACAGTATTTAGTTTTAACAAAAAATTTAATACCTCATAATCTTGTTTTAACTTCAAAAGAAGGAAAGCTTGTAATAAAAATTATTGACGGCTTAGGGTCTCAGGCATTCTTTCCACTTCCAAGTTACTCAAATATTTTTGCTAAAAGATATGTTAATAGAAGAATTGAGCTTATGTGGAGCAGAATTAATTGGGATCTTTCTGGTAGAAAAGGAAACTGGAAATAAGTTATATATTATTTAATAGAGGCAAAAAAAGCCATTAAATAGCTTTTTGGTAAGAATTTTTATTTCTTATTTATTCGTCTAAGAAGCTCTTGAGATGGCTTGATCTGCTAGGATGTCTTAGCTTTCTTAAAGCTTTAGCTTCAATCTGTCTAATTCTTTCCCGCGTAACATCAAACTGCTTCCCTACTTCTTCAAGAGTATGGTCAGTATTCATGCCGATACCAAATCTCATCCTTAAAACCTTTGCCTCTCTTGCTGTAAGTGATGCTAGAACATCGTCAGTGGCAAAATGAAGACTCTCCTCGGTAGCATTTTCTAATGGAGATTCAATAACTGTATCTTCAATAAAATCACCTAAGCTTGAATCTTCATCATCTCCAATTGGTGTTTCAGTTGAGATTGGTTCTTTAGCAATTTTAAGAACTTTTCGTACCTTATCCTCTGGCATATCAAGTTCTTTACTCAGCTCTTCAGGAGTTGGTTCTCTGCCCATATCTTGCATCATTTGACGCGAGACTCTGTTGAGTTTATTGATAGTTTCAATCATATGAACTGGGATCCTGATAGTCCTTGCCTGATCTGCAATAGACCTTGTTATGGCCTGTCTTATCCACCAAGTAGCATAGGTAGAAAACTTATACCCTCTTCTATATTCGAACTTATCAACAGCCTTCATTAGACCGATATTACCTTCTTGGATAAGATCTAAAAATTGAAGTCCTCTATTTGTATATTTTTTTGCAATTGAAATTACCAATCTTAAATTAGCCTCAACCATGTCTTTTTTAGCTCGACGCATTTTTGTTTCGCCCATCGACATATTTCTATTAATTTCTTTTATTTCTTTAACAGAGAGGCCAACTTTATTTTCAAGCTCAATAATATCTTTTTGCGCAATAACGACATCTTGTTTTACACCTTGAAGAAGGTCTTTCTTATATTTTTTTTCTTTCATCAAATTATCAACCCATCGAACTTTAGTTAAATTTTCAGGGTATAAAGCTAAAAAATCTTTTCTTGGAATTCTTGCATTTTTAACTAATTGGGTTTGAATCGATTTTTCTTTTTCTCTAAGAATATTAAGTCCATGTCTTGCAATGGCTGCTATATCATCAAACATTCTTGGACTAAATTTTAAGAACTGAAATATATCACCAAGTTTTTTAAATTCTGTATTAGCCTCTTTTGAATGTCTTCCTTTTTTTTCAATAACCTTTGTTGTTTTATTAAACTGTCGTTTTAAATTGGTCATTCTTCTTTGAACTTCTTTCATATCAGGACCGGATGAACTTTCGTCATCAGAGTCAGCAGCATCTGCCTCTTCTTTGGCCCTTTGAGTTCCTGGTCCAGCAGATGGAACCTCTTCCATCTCTTCCAGAAAACCGGTTAGGAAGTCATTTATTTTCTTTTCGCCATCTTTTACTAGCTGCCAATAAATCAAAACATACTCTACAGTCTTTGGATAATAAACACTTGCATCAAGAAGGTCTCTCATTCCCTCTTCTATCCTTTTAGCAATTTCAATCTCGCCTTCCCGAGTTAAAAGATCAACTGTTCCCATTTCTCTCATATACATTCTTACTGGATCAGTTGTTCTTCCAGTTTCATTCTCAACCGCAGCAAGAGCCTCTGCAGCTTGCTCAAGAGCAATATCATCTGAATTTTCTGATTCTGCTAGCATCAAGGTATCAGCATCGGGTGCTGTCTCATGAACTTGAAGGCCTAAGTCATTGATCATTCCAATGATTTCATCTACTTGATCAGGATCCGATATATCATCAGGCAAATGATCATTAACATCGGAATATGTTAAGTAACCTTGTTCTCTTCCTTTTTCGATGAGCTCAGCAATTCTTGAGCCTTTTTGATTTAATTTATCCACAAATTAGTCGCACCTCGAGTATATCCCCTATATGTATGGATTGATTTAAAAAAATCAATCTAACCAGAACTTAAATTTTTAATTAAAGCCTCTTCGTCCTGCGACATTTTATCTTTTTTTAAGATAATTTGTTGTAATTCTCTCTTTTCTGATGAATTTAACTCATTCATATTATATTTTTCTTTAAGAATATCCTCTCTCTCAGAGTATGTTTGTGAAATTAACCCAATACAATCTTTTATCATAGATAGTGCGTCTTGTTCGGATATTTTGATCTCTGAAACTAATGCTTCTCCAAAAACTTTTTTTATTTTTTCTTGATCAATTTTTTCTAAAATTAGTGAAGCAGCTGAATTTGGATGTTGAATGTAAATATCTCTAATATCCAACATAAAAGAATACTTAGAGTCAGGGTTTATCAAATTAAACAATCTGCTCTTGGCTAGTTTTGGATGTTGAATCAATGCAGTAAATATTCCTAAAACTGATTTTTTTATTACTGATTTTGAATCGACTATAGGTTTCTCTTTCTTAACTATATCAACTTGTTTTTTGTTTTCGTTTCCTTGAATAAGCTTTTGAAAGTCTATATCACATACATTTGATGCTTCGTTAATGTATGCCTGCTTAATAGTTTCATTAGAAATAGATTTAATTAAAGGTAAGGCAAATTTTGCAGCTATTGTTCTTCCCTCTATAGAGGATAGATCATCTTGTTTTTTTAACGTTTCAAAAAAATATCTTGAAAGAGATTTTGAATTTTTAGCAAGATTGTAAAAGGCATCTTTGCCATTTTCTTTTATAAAACTATCTGGATCATCTCCTTCTTTCAAAAAAATAAAACTTATTCTTGTGTCCTCTCTAAGCAAAGGCATTGCTATTTCTACAGTTCTCCATGAGGCTTTTAAACCAGCATCATCACCATCAAATACTATGTAAATAGTGTTTGTATAATTTAGTATTTTTCTAAGTTGTTCTTGTGTAAAAGCTGTTCCTGATGAAGCAACAGAATTTTTAACGCCATGTTGAAATAGACCAATAACATCCATGTAACCTTCCACAACAAAAATTGAATTAGGTCTTTTATCAATTTGTCTAACTTCATATAAACCATAAAGCTCATATTTTTTCTTATAAGTTTTTGTTTCAGGAGAATTTAAATATTTTGCTTGGTTTTCTTTATCTTTTAATAATCTTCCTCCAAAAGCAATGCTATCGCCTTTAATATTTCTTATTGGAAACATTAAACGATTACGAAATCTATCATAAAACTCTCCATTATCATTTTTACCGAATAGTCCTGATTCATTAAGCTCTTCTTGATTAAAATCCTTCGATAGTTGTTCATAAAGGCCAGGAGGTCTTGCATTAGCGTAACCTAAATTGAAAAATCTAGCTGTTTCTCCTGAGATACCTCTAGCCTTTAGATATGAAATTGTTTCTTTTCCACTCTCTTCTTTTAATTGTTTATAAAAAATTTCTGCAGCTCTATTATTAATATTTGTTGAATTCGTAACTGATAAATCTCGTTCTTGTTTAGGGATTTCCATTCCTACGTATGATGCCAATAATTCGACTGCTTCAATAAAATCTAAATTGTCATGTTTCCTAAGAAAAGAGATTGCATTACCAGTCTCCTTACAAGTAAAGCAGTGATAAGTGCCAGTTTCTTCATAAATTTTCATAGATGCATTATTTTCTTCTCCACCTTTATGGAATGGGCATTTAGCCATATAAGCCCCACCTCTTCTTTCAACTTGTCTTCGTTTTTGAATAACTTCAACAATATTTACTGAGTTAAGTAAACGTTCAATAAAGCTTTCAGGTATATACATAATTATTCTTTATTTTGTTCAAACCAATTATCTATTAGAATTTTTGCTGCGCTTGCATCAACTAAAGAGTTTCTATCTTCTAAAATCTGTCTTGCTTCGAATGTAGTAAGCCTTTCATCAATATATTCATATTTTGCATCATAGATGTTTTTAAGTTTTAGGAAAAACCTATCTACCTCTTTCATTATTTCGCTATCTGTTCCATCCATGTTTAAAGGCTTGCCAACAATAATTAATTCAGGCTTCCATTCATCTAAAAGAATAATAATTTCGTTCCAGTTTACTTTATTGTCTTTACTAGAGATTACCTGAAGTGGCGAAGAAGTAAAAGTTGATGTTTGTCCGACAGCGACCCCTATCTTTTTTGTTCCAAAATCAAAGGCTAGTATTTGCATTTAATCAGAAGAAAAATTCCAATCTCTAACAATTTCTAGAACACTATATTGATTTGACATGTCAGTATCAAAAGGTGCAAATGGAGCAGACTGCTCCAATATATGAATAGCCATCTCATCTATTAATTTGTTTCCTGAAGAAATTAAAATTTTTGAATTGAGTAGGTTTCCGTTCATATCAATTATTGCCATAATTTGAACTTTACCATCTAAATAATTTTCTTTATTTGAAATTATTTTATCGCCAGTTGTTTCTATTTTTCTTTGCCACAAATTTAAATAAATAGCTTCTTCAGAATTTAAAACTGAGTTCGCCTGAAGTTTTTTTATTTTGAAAGATTTAGATAAATTTTTTGATGTCTGAATTTCACCCAATGCTTGTGATGTTATATTTTTTTTAAATTGCTGGAAACTATTAGAGGAGGTGTTGGTCATATAATCTTGATTAGAGTTTGCAAGCTTAACATTAATAATTGGAGATTCATTAAAGATAGGTAATTTATAGTAAGTTGTTATTGAAATACCGAAAATTAAAAATATATGAATGAATAATGATATTAAAAATGATTTATTAAAAGTTAATGTACGTTTGCTTGTATTCTTTGTTGCAGATGATAGTAAGCTCATAGTTCTTTAAAAAGTTCTGCTATTGGATTTTCACCTGTTTGATCAAAAATCTCTCTGGCACATGTGGGGCTTGTAATGTTTATTTCAGTAAGATATTCACCAATTATATCTATTCCGGCAAAGTTAATTCCTTTTTTATTTAAATAAACTCCAATCTCCTCTCCAATCTTTTGTTGAAAATCATTTATATCTTTAGCAACACCAATACCTCCTGCAGCCAAATTACCCTTAAAACTTTCTCCTTGAGGAATTCTTGCTAAAGTTTTTTTGAAAGGCTTTCCATTGATAATTAATACTCTGTAATCCCCTTCGTAAATATCCTCTATAAATTCCTGACAAATGATCTGGGTTTTTTCCATGTTTGTCATTTCATTTAATAGATTGATATTTTTTTCACTTATATGATCGATTTTGTGTATTGAAGTTCCCCCCATTCCATCAAGCGGCTTAACAATTATTGTTTTATTATGGTCGATGAATTCTTTAACTCTATCGATCTTTGAGGTGATAAGAGTCTTTGGTATATATTTTTTAAAATATAAAGCAAAAATCTTCTCATTAAATTCTTTAATTGAATTTGGTTTGTTAAAAATAACTGCTCCTTGCTTTTCTGCAAGTCCCAACAAATGAAGAGCATTGATATAATTCTCATCTACTGGAGGGTCTTTTCGCATAAAGGAATATTTAAAGTCAGACACTTTAATGTTCTCTTTTAAGATACCCTCAACTTGAGTTGATCCTGCAGAAAGAATGTTCCTAGCACTTGCCCATACATAATTATTCTCAATAAATAAATCATTAATCTCACATTGAAAAACATCGAGTTTATTTTTAATTGCCTCTTCAATCATTAATATTGAGGTATCTTTTTTAATATTTAAATCTTTATAAGTGTCTGTGATGAAAAGTACTTTATTATCCATAATTAAGAAATTTTACCAAAATGATTTTTAATTAATGAAGATATATATATAGCTGCTGTTTCAGCTCTTAAAATATTTTGTCCTAAATATCTTTCTTTAATATCATACATATTAATTATCCCAAGCTCTTTTTCTGAAAAACCAGACTCAGGACCAGTAATGGTTGTTATAGAAGAATCTTTTCCAAGTTCATTCTGATTAAAATACTCCGAAGCCTCTGTGTCAAATGAATATATCTCAGTAGTATCTTTAACCATATTGATGGCCTCTTCTAAACTATCAGACTTAAGAATTGATGGAATAAAATTATTGCCACATTGCTTGCAAACATTAATCAAGATCTCATTTGATTTATTTAATATTTTAGTGATATCTTTTTTTGCTACACTTTGATCTATAAGATCTGGTTTATAAATAATAAATTTATTAGTCCCTATCTCTGCTAACTTTTGAATCATGAAATTAAAGTTATTTTTTTTTATGACTGGGATTATAGTTACAAGCAATCTTTCATTAGGGGTTTGATGTTTTAACTCTTCAATTCTTTCAACTTCAATAAATTTTTTTAATATTTTGAGTATTTTACAACTTGCAAATTTGCCACTTCCATCAAAAACCTCAACTAAAACACCTTCCTTTAAACGAAGCGCCTTTATTAGGTGTTGAGATTGAGACTCATCTATTTGAAATTTCTCATTAGGCCCAGATACAGATTTACAATATACTCTATGTATTCTCACAATATCATTATAGCTATAGCTGGAAAATAAATGTCGGAGATTAGACTTATATTTATAAGACATGGTGAAGCAGCAAATGCCTGGGGAGATCATCACGACCCTAATTTAAGTGAAAATGGTTTATATCAAGCAAAAAAATTAGTAAATCACAAAAGACTACTTAATCTTCAGGACTATTTCTTTATATCAAGCCCGAAATTAAGAGCTATAGAAACAGCTAAACCATTAGCAAAAAAATTCAATAAAGATGTAATTATTAATAAGGCCTTTACTGAAATTCCTTCAAAGGATATTGATTTGAGCGAAAAACAAAAATGGTTAAAGAAAATTTTAAATACTAAAAAAGAGGAATTACCAAAGTATATTAAATCTTGGAAGGATAATATTTTTGATCAGCTGATGAATATCAAAAATCATAGCGTGATTTTTACACATTTCATGGTTATGAATTCAATTGCATCTAACTTAAAAAACTCTGAAACGCTTTTATGTTTTTATCCTGATTACACTTCAATATTAGAAATTGTTATTGATCACAAAAAAATACAATCTTTCTCTATTGAAAATAATAAAAAAACATACATAAATCTTTAATTTATCTATTGAGCAATTTTTAAACAGCTGTAAACTTAAGCTCTTTATTAAAAAAATCTATTTTGAAAGAAAAGAAAAAGTCATTTGATAGTTATTCAAAAAAACCTCTTAAAGATGAGGTTAGAAAAGCTATGAATAGGTATTTTAATCAACTTGATCAGAAAAATACCCCTATCAATGTCTATAATCTAGTTCTTAAAGAAGTTGAGCCGCCTCTTCTAAATAGCGTCATGAAGTTTTGTAATAATAATCAATCCAAGGCTGCAAGAATATTAGGCATAAACAGAACAACCTTAAGAACAAAATTAAAGAAATATAAAATCAGCTAATGAGTATCGTCAAACCAAAAACAGCACTGATTAGTCTTTCCGATAAAACAAATATTAAAACTATTGTTGAATTTCTTGAAGAAAAAAAAATAAAAATTCTTTCAACAGGTGGAACTTACAAAGCAATAAAAGAAATTACTAAAAATGTGATTGAGGTATCGGAATTTACTGGATTTGAGGAAATGATGGATGGTCGAGTAAAAACCCTTCATCCAAAAATACATGCTGGTATTCTTGCAAGAAGAGATTCGGATATGAGTGTATTAAAAGAAAAGGGATATGAACCGATTGATTTGGTAATCGTCAATCTTTACCCCTTTGAAGAAACAATTAAAAAAGACTGTTCTTTTGAGGAAGCTATTGAGCAAATAGATATTGGTGGTCCAACAATGATCAGGGCAGCTGCAAAAAACTTTAAAGATGTTGTTGTTGTAACAGATCCAAATGATTACAAGAATATTATTAATGAATGGAATGAAAAAGATGGTATTTCTTATGAATCCCGCAAGAGTCTATCAAAAAAGGTTTTTTCCACTATGGCAAACTACAATAAATCTATTTATTCATATCTTAGTGAAGATATTTCTGATTCTATTCATAATTATGAATTTAAAGAAAGTACTAGTTTAAGGTATGGTGAAAACCCCCATCAAAATGCATCTTTGTATACTTTTAAAAACCTCAAATATAGAAATATTGCAAATTCAAACGTCATACAAGGCAAAGAACTTTCATACAATAATATTGTTGATGCTGATGCTGCGTGGGAGTGTGTTAGAGAATTTAACAATCCATCATGCGTAATTGTAAAACATGCTAATCCATGCGGTGTTGCTGAAAGTGATACCGTTTTCAATGCGTACGATTTAGCTTACAAGACGGACCCAACCTCTGCATTTGGTGGGATTATAGCTTTTAACGGTCCGGTGGATTTAGCTACTGCTAAAGAAATCAATGAGCGACAATTTGTTGAGGTTGTGATTGCTCCTGGTTATGAAAAAGATGCAATTAAAGAATTTTCTGGTAAAAAAAATATTCGAATTTTAGAAGCAGATTTAAAACAAGATAACTTATATCCAGGAACTATTAAGAAAGTATCTGGAGGCATTCTTATTCAAGATGATGATCATAATCAAGTAACTATAGATGAGTTGAAGTGTGTAACAAAAAGGCAACCAACAGAAGAAGAGTTAAAAGATCTCATGTTTGCATGGAGAGTTGCTAAATTTGTAAAAAGCAATGCTATTGTTTATGCAAAGAATAAACAAACAATTGGAATTGGTGCTGGTCAAATGAGCAGAGTTATTAGTGCTGAAATTGCAAATTTAAAAGCAAAAGAAGAAGGTTTATCTGTAGAGGATGCAGTAATGGCATCAGATGCTTTTTTCCCATTTAGAGATGGTATTGATAAAGCAGCATCAAGTGGAATTGCCGCAATCATTCAACCAGGTGGCTCAATAAATGATAAAGAAGTCATTTCAGCTGCTGATGAACATAATATTGCTATGGTTTACACAGGAACGAGGCATTTTAGACATTAATGAACGTATTAATCATTGGATCTGGCGGAAGAGAACATGCTTTGGCATGGAAATGCGCTCAAGATGATTTTGTTGAACATGTTTTTGTTTCTCCAGGTAATGCTGGCACTCATTTAGAAACCAAGGTTAGTAATATTGAGCTTAATTTAAATGAATTTAACTCAATAGAAAAATTTTGTTTAATTGAAAAGGTTGGGCTTGTTATTATTGGTCCAGAACAACCGCTTGTTGATGGTTTAACTGATTATTTACAAAGTAAAAATATCAAAACATTTGGTCCATCTAAACATGCAGCGCAATTAGAGGGCTCAAAAACCTTCTCTAAAGATTTCTTTGTTAAATACAATATTCCAACAGCAAGATATAAATCATTTGATAACTTTGAAAGTTCTGTTGAGTATCTAAATGAGACAAGTTTTCCAACAGTTGTTAAAGCTGATGGCTTAGCTGCTGGTAAGGGTGTGATAATTTGTCAAAATATTGAAGAAGCAAAACAGGCATTGGATAGTATTTTCAATGATAAGACTTTTGGAACTGCTGGCAATAGAGTTGTAATTGAAGAGTTCTTAGAGGGTGAAGAAGCATCATTCATCGCTGTTGTTAGTAAAGACAAAATAATTCCTCTAGCAACAAGCCAAGATCACAAAGCTGTTGGAGATGGAGATATAGGTTTAAATACAGGAGGAATGGGGGCATATTCACCAGCCCCAATTGTGACCGATGAGATTCATGAAAAAATTTTGAATCAAGTTATGTATCCAACTATGAATGGTTTAATTGAAGAAGGATCACCTTATTTGGGATTTCTTTATGCTGGGCTAATGATCAAAGATTGTGAGATTAAAGTTCTAGAATTTAATTGCAGATTTGGTGATCCAGAAACACAACCAATTTTATTTAGACTTAATTCAAGTTTAGTTGAGCTTTGCAACTTAGCAATTGATGACAAACTAGACAACTATTCTATTGAATGGACTGAAAAACACTCATGCGGAGTTGTAATTGCATCAGCTGGCTATCCAGAAAAATATGAGTCTAATAAAGAAGTTTCAATAAAAGAAAACAATAATGAAGATTTGAAACTTTTCCATGCTGGAACAAAATATGAGAACGGAATGATACTTACAAATGGAGGTAGAGTTTTTTGTGCAACAGCATTAGGTTGTGATTTGAAAGATGCTCAAAAAAACGCATATAATCTCGTAAATAATGTCAAATTTGAAGGTGCATTTTTTAGAAGTGACATTGGATTCAAAGGAATTAAATGAGTATTTTAAATGGTATTGTAAATGAGCTTGATATAGCTCTAAGGACTCTTTCAGATAAAAAAACTGGAACTAATAGAGAGTATCCGCCTGCACCAAAGGAAAAAAATTCTGAGGAGCTTTCAAAAAATGAAAAAGACTTATCTATTCAAATGATGAGAATTAACCATGCTGGTGAGGTTGCTGCACAGGCACTTTATCGCGGTCAAGCTTTCGTATGTAAGGATCAAAAAATAAAAGAACATTTAATTCATGCTGGTGAGGAAGAAACTGATCATTTGGTTTGGTGCAAAAAAAGACTGGATGAACTTGGTGGGAATAGCTCAATATTAAACCCTTTATGGTATGCCGGCTCTTTTGCTATTGGTGCTATTTTTGGTTCAATGGGTGAAAAAACAAGCCTTGGTTTTGTTGAAGAAACAGAGAAACAAGTTGTTATTCATCTTCAAAAGCATTTGGATAAGATTTCAGAAAAAGATAAAGAAACAATTGAGATTTTAAAAACTATGCAAGCTGATGAAGATCTGCATGCTGGACAAGCGAATGAGTCAGGCGCAGAAGAATTAGAGTCTCCTACAAAAAAAGTGATGGAAGTAACTGCTAAGGTAATGACTTCAACTAGCGCATACCTTTAAAAACATAGTCATGAATCAATCTATATCACTAAATCAAGATATAAACATGAGAAAGGTTGCTTTAACCTCGCTAGCCGGTACTAGTATAGAGTGGTATGACTTCTTTTTATATGGGGCTGCAGCAGCACTAATTTTCCCAACAGCATTTTTTGGTGAAATGCCGGGATCAACTGCATTAATTTTATCCTTTTTAACTTTTGCTGCTGGTTTTATTGCTAGACCAATAGGCGGAGTAATTTTTGGCCATTTTGGAGATAAGATTGGTAGAAAAAAAACGCTGATTATTGCACTTATTTTAATGGGGGTTGCTTCAACCCTGATTGGATTATTGCCTACTTACGCTATGATTGGTGTTGCCGCACCAATTCTTTTAACTCTTTTAAGATTTGCTCAAGGTCTTGCAATAGGAGGTCAATGGGGAGGTGCAATGTTATTAGTAACTGAAAGTGCGCCATCAAATCAAAGAGGTTTTTATGGAGCATATGCTCAAGCCGGAGTTCCAATTGGAGTAATTCTTGCAAATCTTGCCTATATTATTATTGGTTCCTTGGTTTCAGATGAAGCATTTTATTCATGGGGTTGGCGTATACCATTTTTAGCAAGCGCAGTTCTTATAGGTTTAAGTATGTACATTCAATTAACTATGGAAGATACGAAAGCTTTCAAAGAATTGCAGCATACAATTGGAGATCAGCAGGCTTCTCAAAATATTCCTATTAAAAAATCTCCAGTTCTTGAAGCAATTAAAAAATATCCTCAACGAATTAGTCTTGCTGCTGGAGCATTTCTTTCTGTCCAAGTTACTTTTTATATTTTAATTGCTTTCATACTCACCTATGGAGAAAAAAGTACAAATCTTGTGAGAGATGACATGCTTTCTGCGGTTTTAATTGGATCAGCAATCATGGTTCCTTTCTTATTTCTATTTTCATCCTATTCTGACAGAAATGGTCGAAGAGGCATCTTTATGTTAGGTTCTATACTAACAGCCATTTGGGCATTTGCTATATTTCCTCTTGTAGATACAGGAAACTTTTGGATGGCAGTTTTAGCAATAACAGTTGGATTAGTATTTTTAGCAATGATGTATGGTCCTCAAGCTGCTTTCTTCGCAGAATTATTTAGTACTGAAGTAAGATACTCTGGAGCTAATCTAGGTTATCAGCTTGGTGCAATTTTAGGTGGCGCATTTGCACCAACAATTGCTATTGCGCTATCTACTAATTTTGGTATTTTTTGGGTATCGGTCTATATAGCTATCGCATCTATACTTACATTTATCTCTGTTGTATTTCTTACAGAAACATACAAATCAGATCTTTAAGGTTTCCACTTAATATTGCATCCCATTGAAGGATGTTGATCATTGGATACAGGTCTATTGTTTTCTAAATTATCGATCGCAGTTCTCAAATCTTTTCCAGAAGGCTTTTTATCCGAACCTGGTGATGTTTCGTCCATTCTGCCCCTATATATAAGTTTTTTATTTGAATCAAAAAGATAAAATTCAGGTGTGCACTCAGCCTTATATTTTTTTGCAACTTCTTGGGTTTCATCAAATAAATATGGGAATGACAGTCCTAAGTTTTCCCATAATTCTTTCATCTTAAGTGGGCTGTCTTGAGGATAATTAATTATGTCATTTGAGCTAATGGCAACCAAATTAATTTTTTTAGAATAATCTTTCTCAAGTCGAATAATCTCATCATGATAATGAATAACATATGGACAATGATTACAAATAAACATTATCAATGAAGATTTATCGACATCGAGTGAGTCTGAAGAAAAGTTTTTATTTGATAATGAATTAAGTAAATCAAATCCAATTAAATCTGTTTGAAGTTCTAGCATGCTTGAATAAGTTAATGCCATATTAATATTATAGACTCATTTGTTGCCACTTAATGGGGACACCTTCTAATTTATATCTATTTGATTCTTCTCGCAATTTTTCATATTCGGTTTTTGATGAATAGACGGTAACTATTAAAGCATTTTCTTTGTTAGCAGTTATTCTAAGAACTCTCCCCATTCTTTGAATTCTTTGTCTTTTTGAAGATGAGGAGCTTAGAATCATTGCCCCATCTGCTTCAGGCATATCAAAACCCTCATCTAGGGCAGTACAACTCACCAAAACATTTAATTTACCACCCTTGAAAGCTTCAAGATTTTCTTGTCTCTCATCATCGTTAAGATCTGTATTATAAATACCCGACTTAAATCCTTTTTTATTTATAATTCTGTTGAACTCTTTAGCTTGTTTTTTATTTTCAGTAAAAACAATCCAGCTATCTCTTTTATATTTTTGAATGAGCTCCACACCATAAGGTATTCTATTCTTAGAATTTTTAACTAATCTAGCTCTATTAAAAATTAGCATTTTCAAAGGATAATCATTCATATCCTGACCACCTATAGTAGCAGCCCTTCTTTGGATGCTCTTAGTAAACTTTTTATATCTTTCTTCTTCTTCTGGAAGTAAGGCTGCATAACCATAAAGAAGTTTAAAATTTACAATTACCTCATCTTCTCTTGCATCTATGTAATCGTAATCAAAGATGATATCTCCGAGTATCTTTTTAATAATGATATAAAAATTGTCGTCATAGTCTCTCTCAGGAGTTGCTGACAATCCAAGTGTGGCATCCCAATTATTTGAGAGCATTTCTCCTCTTTTTTCTGTTCCAATTTTGTGGCATTCATCAACTATTAATAATGTGTTTTGATAATTTACTTCTTCAATAATATTTTTTAATGAGTCGATAGTTGTTATGCATATCTTTTTAAGTTCATTGGTTTGCTCTCCTCCTCCATTAAGAGAAATTTCTTTTGACTTAAATTCTTGTGAGAGACTTTCATACCACTGATCTAAAAGAGCTATGGAGGGGACTACAATTAGAATATCCTTTTTAGGATCGTCTTCTAAATATTGTTTTAAACAATGAATAGCAAAGAACGTTTTTCCTCCACCGGTTACAACTTTAATGATACCTCTTTTTTTTGCCCACCAAAGCGGGAAAGCCTTCTCTTGCCATTCCCTAAGTTTCAAAAAAATCTCCTTTCATCAAGCTTTCGCCAATTAGAAAAACATTAATATTATGTTGTTGAAGGTACTCTATATCTTTTTTACTTTTTATACCCGATTCTGCAATAAAAATGTTTTCTCCTTCAAAAAAATTTTTTAGTTCAACTGAATTATTAATGTCGACATCAAAAGTTTTTAAATTCCTATTATTGACTCCAATAATTGCATTAGAGAAATGTTTTACTCTTTGTAATTCCTCCACATCATGAACTTCAATAATATAATCAAGCTTGAGTCTTTCTGCTGTTTCTGAAAAGTTTTTTAATTCTTCGTCATTCAGTATTGAAGCAATGAGTAAAATACAATCTGCTCCAATCAACTTTGACTCATATATTTGATACTCATCAACTATGAAGTCTTTTCTGAGAATTGGAAGACTTGTAGTTGCTTTGACATCTATAAGATACTGAATATTTCCTAAAAAATAATCTTCTTCTGTGAGAATAGAAAGTGCTGAGGCTCCAAAAGATTCATATTCTTTTGATTTTAAAACTGGATCAAAATTATCACTGATAATGCCTGCGCTTGGAGATGCTTTCTTTATCTCAGCAATAATAGCTTCAGTTTTATTCTGAAGACTTTTCTTAAAATTTGTTTCTTTAAGGTTTTCGAAATCTATTTTAGAACTCAATTCTTCAAGCGATACTCCTTGTTTTTTTTCTTCAAGTTTAGATTTTGTTTTTGCTACTATTTCATCAAGAATATTCATTATTCGTTCGAAACCCTTGCATAGTCAGCTAATTTTTGTGCAGCTTGACCATTATTCATACAATCAAATGCCATTTCTATGCCATCACTTATAGAGTCAACTACATTTGCTATATATAAAGCAGCTCCGCTATTTAATGCAATCATGTCTTGCACAGCAGAACTCTCTCCATTAAATGCCCTATTTACAAGTAAAAAGCTTTCATACGAAGAATTCGCTGCAATTTGATCAAATGAAGATACGTTGAGTCCATAATCTTTTGGAGAAATTTTATATTCGCTAATTTTATTGTCTTTTAATTCTGAAACAATGGTTTCTGAACAAATTGAAATCTCATCAAGACCATCATCGCCGTGAACAATCATGACATGTTTCATATCAAGATTCTTTGCAACATTAGCAAACATTTTGACAAGCTTCTCATCATAAACTCCTAAGACCTGCCTTTTTGCACTACATGGATTAGTATGTGGCCCTAACAAGTTAAAAATAGTTTTTTCAGCAATTTTTTGTCTAACTGGCATCACGAACTTCATTGCTTCATGATGAAGTGGAGCAAATAAGAATACGAATCCAACTTTATCAAAAATTGATATTAATTTTTCTCTTTCATGATTTATGTTTGCGCCTGACTGTGCAAGAAAGTCTGCACTACCAGATTTGCTAGAAATTGCTTTATTACCGTGCTTGGTGATTTTTGCTCCTCCAGCTGCAGCAACAAAAGACGAAGCTGTTGAGCAATTAAAAGTATTTAGGCCTGTTCCGCCTGTTCCACAAGTATCAATATGTGAACCATCGCCTATGTCAAATTTTAAAGATTTTTCTTTCATCACAGTTGCAGCAGCAGTAACTTCAGTCTCTGATACACCCTTTTCATTCAATCCAATTAAAAAAGATTCAATATCGTCATCATCAGACATACCAGACATTATTAAATTAATGGCTTCTTGCATCTCGTTAAGATTAAGATCCTCTTTATTATTTATTTTGTTAATAAAGTCTTTCATATTTTCTTAATAAAATTTTCTATAAGCTTTATGCCGTTATTTGTATCAATTGATTCAGGATGAAACTGAACACCATAAATTGGTTTATTGATATGCTCAACCGCCATGATTATCTCCTTATCATCACTTAAAGTCGCAGTCACATTAAGTTCGCTTGGTAAAGTTTTAATATCAATTATTAAACTATGGTATCTGACAACATCATAAGATTTTTCAATTTCACTAAAAAGCAGGCTTCCATCATGATCGATGCTTGAAGTTTTTCCATGAAAAATTTCTGGTGCCTTAATAATGTTTCCACCAAAAGCTGCACCAATTGCTTGGTGTCCTAAACAAACTCCAAGAATTGGAACTTCTGCAGTCTTAATGAGTTCAACTGATATACCTGCTTCTTTTGGGGTGCATGGACCAGGCGATATAACAATCTTGCTTGGATTATTATCCATAATTTCAGATACGGACATTTCATCATTCCTTATAACTTTGATGTCTTGTTCAAGCTCACCTATGTAATGGACTAGGTTGTATGTAAAACTATCATAATTGTCTATAACAATGATCATGAAATCATCTCCATCGCATCTAAAAATACTTTTGATTTTTGGACACATTCCTCCCATTCCTTTTCTGGATCTGAATCAGCAACTATGCCTGCCCCAGCTCCAACATGAATTTTGTTATCCCTAATTACAGCAGTTCTTATAGCAATGGCTGTATCAATATTACCATTCCAAGATATATAACCTATTGCACCTCCATATATACCTCTTGAACTTGGCTCAAGCTCATTAATTATTTCCATAGCTCTTATTTTTGGTGCGCCTGAAAGAGTCCCAGCTGGCAGGGTAGCTTTAAGAGCATCTGTAAAACTTAATCCTTTGGATAATTTGCCTACTACGTTTGATACTATATGCATCACATGAGAGTATCTTTCGATCACCATTTTTTCAGTTAGTTTCACACTCCCTATTTCAGAAACCCTTCCAACATCATTTCTCCCAAGATCTATAAGCATAAGATGTTCGGCTAATTCTTTTGGATCATGTAATAAATCTTCTTCGTTATTTATATCCTCTTCTTCGTTTACGCCTCTTTTTCTTGTGCCTGCAATTGGTCTGAGAGTAATATTTCTATCTTCTAATCTAACCAATATTTCAGGTGAAGATCCTACTACCTCGCACTCATCAAGTTTGAGATAATACATATATGGAGATGGATTTATCTGCCTTAGGGCAGAATATAATTCAAAAGAATCTCCGTTGAAGGAGTTATAAAAATCTTGAGCCAGTACGACCTGCATTACATCACCTTCTTTTATGTATTCTTTAATTTTGTTCACAGATATCATGTACTCATCTTTTGTAAAATTTGATTTAAATTCTAATTGACCAGTAGTATTTGAAAATGAAGTTTCTTTGAGTTCTCCTGAATAATCAATGCTGTTTTGAATCTCATCAATGATTTGCAAAGCATCTTCATATGAAGTCTGCTGAGGGTTTGCATTATAAATTGCTTGAATACTGTTATTAAAATTATCGTAAACAATTATCTTTTCAGACTTAACTAAATAAATATCAGGCATATGAACATCAAATTTTGAGTCTTTTCTTTGAAGAGCATTAATTTTGTTTTCAGCATACTTAGCACTTTCATAAGCAAAAAAACCAACATATCCTCCATAAAATCTTGGCATACCATCTAAAACTGGAGTCTTGTATTCACCAATTAATTTGTTTAGTTCATTGAGGGGCTCTTTGCATTCAATTAGATTAGTTCCTAGAGCTGTTTTAATTTCAATTTTATTATCTGATACTTTTATTGAGTCTTTGCAATCCAATCCAATTATTGAATACTGGGCCCATTTTTCTCCACCTTCTATTGATTCAAGTAAGAAAGTATTTTTTTTATCCTTAATTCTTGAATACAAATTAATTGGAGAGTCTAAATCTGAATTAATTTCTTTAATTAAAGGAACGATGTTGAATCCTTCTTGCTTTAGTTCACTATATTTTTGTTTAGTTATCACTCTTAATAATCCTATTAATATTTATAACATCACCTATTTTTAATCCTTTTTTCTGAAACCAATCTTTATTTACTTCTAGAGCATACTTAACAGGTTTTTCTGAACAAACTGATTTTTTTGAAAAAGGAACCATATCATATATTTCAATTATTTCTCCATTATCTGCAATATATGCAACGCTTAATGGCATAAAAGTATCTTTCATCCACATGCATTGTTTTTTCTTATATTCCCATATAAAAAACATGCCAAACTCATCTGAAATAGATGGAATAAACATTAGGCCTTTTTTTCTATCCTCAAAATTAGATGCAACTTCTAATTTTGGTAACAAGTTTTTTATATCTACCTTTTCAAAGGATTCAAGTTCAAATACTAAAAATAATAGAAAAAAATATTTAAACGATTTTTGAACGAAGCTCAGATATAGTTTGCTCATAATTTTCTGTATTAAAAATTGCTGAGCCAGCAACAAATGTATCGGCACCAGCTTCAGAGGCAAGACCAATGGTTTCTTTATTGATTCCCCCATCAACCTCAAGACGAATATCCTTTCCGGATCTATCTATCATCTTTCTTACTTGAGCTATTTTGTCTAAAGAACTGTGAATGAAAGATTGTCCACCAAAGCCTGGATTTACACTCATTATTAAAACAAGGTCTATATCATCTAAAACATTTTCAAGAGCGCTTAGTGATGTAGCTGGATTAAAGACGAGCCCTGCCTTACAACCTTTATCTTTAATAGCATGAATTGATCTATGAATATGTTTCGATGCTTCAGGATGAAAACTGATAAGATCTGCACCTGCCTCGATAAAACTTTGTGCTAGCTCATCAACTGGATCAATCATTAAGTGAACGTCTATAAATTCTTTTATACCAAAATCTCTAAGAGCCTTACATACCATTGGGCCAATGGTTAAATTTGGAACATAGTGATTATCCATTACATCGAAATGAACCCAGTCTGCACCTGCATCTAGGACATTTCTTACCTCATCACCCAACCTAGCAAAATCAGATGCCAGAATTGAAGGTGCAATTATATATTTGTGATCCGTCATAAGTTAATTTGTTCATTATAAACAGTATTAGCAAGTTTTAAACGTTCTGGTGTGCCAACATCCAACCACAAATCAGAAGAAATCTGCCCTGTTACAAGTCCACTATTAATATAACTTGGAAGTACAGTGTTCCACAAATCAAAATAATTATCTTCAAAATTGTTTTCCTTAAAAATTGAAGGATTCATAACTGAAATACCGCTCCACGTTAAATCATTTGAACCTTGGTTTATTTGAACAATATCTTTAGCAAGGTTAAAGTCACCGTCTAGATTATGTTCCGGATTTGGAACACCTATTAAATGTGCAGCTTCAACCTCTTGCGGTAAATAATTAAGATCGATCTTGTGATAAATATCTGCATTCATTAACAAAAAGCTTTTATCGCCCAATAAGTGAAGTGCATTTAGAATACCTCCACCAGTTCCAAGTGGTTTTTCTTCAAATGAAAATACGATGTTTTGATTTGGGAATAATTCATCGATATGCTTTTTGATCATTTTTCCTAAATATGAAACATTAATTATTATTTCTGAGAAGCCACTTTCAATTAGGAGCCGAATATTATTCTGAATTAGAGTTGATTCTCCAACTTTTAATAAGGGTTTTGGTATTTTTTTTGTAATAGGCAAAAGTCTTTTACCAAAACCAGCTGCTAAAATCATTGCTCTCATATTTCTAAAATCTTTTTTGAAAGAATATTTTGAACTTTATCTTGAATATGGGCTTTTATTTCTAAATCCTCAGGTATCATTGAAACAAAATTTAAAAAAATCATAGGTAAATCTTTTAATCTATATGATCTGTTATGAATTAAATATAAGTTTGCTAAGGTACCAAGAATTCTCATATTTCTCTGCAAGCATCCATATCTTAAGAATTCAAACAAATCTTCTTCGCTGTATTTTAAATTAGTTTTATTCGAAAAATAATTTAAGAAGCTTCTAACGCTATCTTTGTCCAATGGATAATAATGATCAATTAATATTCCAGCCATATCTATACCAATTGGCCCTAATCTCATATCCTGATAATCAATTGCTGTTATTGTTTTATCTTTATTTAGTATGAGATTTCTTCTTTCGAAATCAAAATGACAATTTTTCCATGGGTGGTTTTTTAATTTATCAATGGTTAATAAAATCAGGTCATCAATCAAACTGTTCATCTCGATATTCAAAAAATTTTTTAAGAACACATCTTTAAAAAGATTCATCTGTTTTATTAAATCATTTTCTTCAAAAGGATTAATTTCACCAATATCCGCATTTTGTATTTGAATTAAAAGATCTATAGATTTTTCAATTAATTCATTTTTATTATCTTTATTTAAAATTGCTAATAAATCATTATCGCCAAGATCCTCTTGAAGTGTTACACCCTCCTGATCATTATGATGAATAATATTTACTGCATTAATGCCATTTTCTTTAAGCGAATTTGTGATACGAATAAAATCTAAATGATTGCCATTCTTAGGATTTAAATAACACAACACAAAAGAATGTTCTTTATCAGAAACCCTCCAGTATTCTCGCCCACTAGCCTCTTGTTTCAGTGGGGTCACATAATCGGCTTTGAAATTACAAATATTGCTAAGTTTTATTACTTCTGCTTCTTTCAAATTAGCTGTTTTTTACCTCATCAGGTATTGGCGTATCCTCAGGTACAAAAAAGTCTGGCATCAATTCGTTAAAAGGTACAGAAGCATATTTGGTAAAGTCTTTAACTCCAGCCTCATAGAGCACTAAATCATCAATACAAAAATTACCAGTGAATTCCTTTGAGTCTTTAGTTAATATTTCATATGCAGAATCTGCCATTATGTCTACATTTCTTGATAGCTTCATAATTTCGTCGCCCCCAAGATGATTTTGAACAGCGGCAGTTGCAATAGCTGTCCTTGGCCATAAAGCATTCACTGCTATACCAAACTCTTTAAACTCTTCTGCCATTCCTAGAACACACATGCTCATAGTGTATTTAGCCATGGTATATGCAACTGTTCCTGCAAACCATTTAGGACTCATATCTAATGGTGGCGCTAGATTTAAAATGTGTGGATTAGATGATTTTTTTAGATGAGGTAAACAAAATTTGCTTACCATGTAAGTACCTCTTCCATTAATCTGATGCATTAAGTCATATCTCTTCATCTCTGTATCTGTAACATTTGTTAGCTGAATCGCAGAAGCATTGTTAATACATATGTCTATACCACCAAAATGATCAACTGAATTATTTATTGCATCTCTAACGTTATCTTCATTTCTGATATCACAAATAATAGGCAATGCCTCACCGCCTGCCTCTACAATCTCATCAGCAGCAGTATATATTGTTCCTGGTAGTTTTGGGTGAGGGTCAGCCGTCTTAGCTGCGACAACAATCTTTGCACCATCAGCAGCAGCCTTTTTTGCCATTGCCAAACCAATACCTCTACTACCACCAGATATAAAAATTACTTTATCTTTTAAGTTCATCTAATTACCTCTTTTATTAAAATTTTTCCATATATGGGCGTAAATCTATCTCATGAGTCCACGCACTTCGATGTTGAGTATGCACAAACCAATATGCATCTGCAATCGCCTCTGGCTTAAGAATGCCATCTTTTTCTTTTAAAGCATATATATCAGGAAACATTTCTTTAATAAATGCTGTGTCAATTGCGCCATCAATCACAAAATGTGCAACATGAATTCCTTCTGGACCTAGCTCTCTTGCCATACTTTGACTAACTGCTCTGAGTGCAAATTTGGCGCTTGAGAAAGCTGAAAAACCTGAGCTTCCTCTCAAAGATGCTGTTGCTCCAGTAAAAAAAATTGACCCTTCATTTCTCTTTTTCATATATTTAGCAGCTTCTCTTCCTGAAAGAAATCCTGCATAAGCTGCCATTTCCCAAACTTTCTTAAAAACCCTTGAAGTAGTATCTTCAATAGGAAAATAAACGTTTGCACCAGGATTAAAGATGACAACATCTATGGGAGCAATATTTTCTTCAACTTCTTTGAAAAAACTTTTTATTGCCTCTTCATCTCTTGCATCAACACCAAACCCTTTTGCCCATCCATTAGAATTATTAATTTCATTAGCTAACTCATTAACCTTATCTATACTTCGTGGCCTTCTAGCCGGGCATACCTTATAGCCATGCTGAGCAAATTTTTTTGTTAGAGCACTGCCAGTAGCATCCCCTGCCCCAATAATAATTGCTGAATATTTTGAAAAATCTTTCATATCAGTGTTTAATTACTTTACTTTACAAAATACTTAACAGAAATGATAGTAGACTTTATTTTTGATGTCGCAAGTCCTAATACATACTTTGCGCATAAATTAATTCCTGATTTTGAAAAAAGAACTGGAGCTAGTTTCAGATATATTCCATGTTTATTAGGAGGGATACATAAGTTAACAAATAATCAACCACCTTTTATTGCTTATGCAAATTGCAAAAATAAAAGTGATTATCAAATGATTGAGATAGAGCGTTTTGTCAAACAACACAAATTAACAAAATATAAATTTAATTCACATTTTCCTCCAGTAACTATTCAAGTTCAAAGAGGTGCAATTGCAGCACAAAAACTTAATGTTTTTGATGAATATTTTGAATGTGTAATATCTGCAATGTGGGAGAATGATAAAAATATATCCGACATAAATGTGCTCAAAGAAGTACTTGAACAAAATAACTTTGATGTTGCTTCAATAATAGATATTGCTGTATCTCAAGATTGCAAAGATGAATTAATTAAAAATACAGATAATGCCGTTTCCAGAGGTGCTTTTGGTGCGCCTACTTTCTTTTATGAGAATCAAATATTCTTTGGGAAAGATCATATGTATCAATTAGAAGAATATATAAATTCAAATAAATAATAGAACTTTTAAGAAAATATTCTTTCAAAGGTTTGAGGTATAAAATATAAGTATGTTTGTTTTTAAAAGAATATTATTCTTCATCATATGTTTAATGTTTTTTAACAACCTGCCTGGAGATCTTCTAACGGATAAAATTCTCAACGAAAACAATACAAATACTAAAACTTGTTTAGTCTATCAGCCTTTCCTGGGTGATGTTGAAGATATGGAAGGTCTTGATATCAAATCTGAAAAATTTGAGATAACTGATAATGAAGCTCTAATTCTTAATGGAAATGTTGTCATAGATTTCCCCGACGGTATTCTTGAAGCTGGAAAAGCAAGAGTTGACAGGAAAAATGGAACAGTTGAATTTAAAAAAGAGGGAGATCTGTTCTTGAAGGACTACTTTTTCAGAGCAAAAGAGGGTTTTTTTAACGAAAAAGATCGATCATTAGAGCTTTACAGTGGTGAAGCATATTTAAATGATAGGAATTTAATACTTGCATTTGATGAATTGAAAGGAAATCTTGAAGATAAAATTATTCTTAAGCAAGTATCAATGACTTCATGCGCTGATCCAAAAAGGGGATGGCAATTTATAGCTGAAAGTATTGAGTTAGATGATCAATCCAAAAGAGGCAATGCAAAAAAAGTAAAAGTTAAAGCTCTGGACAGAACAATATTAAGGCTTCCATATATACCCTTTGCAACCTCTAACGAGAGAATGACTGGCTTTCTTGAGCCATCACTATCTTATTCGTCTGATGGTTTGGAATTTATGATACCTTATTTTAAAGTCATATCTGGTAAGTCTGATATTACTCTGGCTGCCAGAAATATATCGGATAGAGGGTTGGGTTTTGAAGGGAATTTCAGAAAGTTGCATGGAAAAGAAAATAATCTAAGCAATTTTGATTTTATATATTTTAAAGAAGATAAGGAATTTAATACCTTGTACCCAGAGCAGTCAAAAAAAAGATGGGCATTTAGTATTAAAGATTCATATGGTCAAAAAGAAAAATTTTGGGTAGATGTAAATTGGTCTAAAACTTCAGACAGTCTTGTGCTAAGAGATATCCCAGGAGATATAACCTCGATAGGAGATCAAAGAGCACAAAACCTTATGCAGAATATCTCTATAAATGCAGCCATTAATAATCTAAGTATCAAGTTGGAACATCAAGGGTTTCAAGTATTAAATCCTATACTTACAAACGGATATAAAAAATTACCATCAATAGAATTTAAGTATCTTAAGAATTTTGAAAATTTTACTTTATATGAAAAATTAAATATTTCTTATTTTAAAGCAGATTCTATTCATGGGTTTTATGGCTATCAGGATAAAAATAATCAATTTCTTTATAGAACTGAAAATCCTATTGAAGGCTCTAGGATATTTTCGAACTTTAAAATTTTAAATCAAACATATTTTAATGGTTTAAATATAAATTCATCCCTTGGAGTTAAAAGCATTCATTATAATTTGGATGACGGTGCTCAATCTAATTCTGTAAACGTTCCTAACTTTAAATTGGATATAAGTACCTTGTTCTATAGAAAAGATAAAATGAATCTTCATGTTCTAAAGCCTAGGTTTATTTATGGTTATGTTGCTCATAAAGATCAAGATATAAATCCAATTTTTGATACAAATAAAATTTCTATGATGAATCAATTATTTAATAATCAAAGATTTACTGGGATGGATAGAATTGGCGATCAAAATTTTTATACATTAAGTTTGGAATATAAAAAAAGAAACATGGGTATGGACAAGTTTGCTGTCAATATTTCTAAGAAATTTTATTTAGATGATAGAGAAATTTGGTTAGATGATATGCATTTAGATATGGACTCAATGAATAATGAGATGATGAATATGTCACACATGAATATGATGCAAATGCCTATGGATGAGGGACCAATAATGTTGATGGCCAAATGGATGCCTAATATGAATACTATGTTTATGGCTTATTCAAGCTATCTTCATGATCAAGACAAAGTGCCTATGGCAGGAATTACTTTTAATCAGAATTTTGAAAAAGGTACCCTTGGATATGCTAAAAGGTATACACGCATGACAGGAGATTTTATGACAGTTTTAGATTATTCAGAATTTTATGCAGATTTTAAAATCAAAGATAACATAAGCTTTATTGCAAAATTTAAAAGAGATGATGAATCAAGCTCTAAGATTGAGTCTGTATTTGGATTGGGTTATGAAAATTGTTGCTTTGTTTTTAGAATAACCTCATCAGACAAAAACTTATCTAAATATCTTCCAATACTGGAATCAAACTCCCAGATGTATCTTAATAACACGTGGGATAATATAATAAGGATTGAAAATAAAAGTAGGATAAATTTTCAATTTGAATTTAAAGGCCTAAATTCCTCTTTTGAAAAAATTAATAGATTGATGAATAATTCTATTTTTAATTACTAAATAATATGAATAAAATTTTTATAACATTGATACTAGCTTTTTGTTCTTTTTCATATGCAAAGGTTGAGGTATTAGATCGAATTGCAATCATTGTAGATGATGGGGTTGTAATGGAATCTCAAGTTAATAATACAGTTAGAGATATTACAAGAAGATATGAAGAACAAAATCTTCAAAAACCACCCATAGACGTTATTAAAGAACAAGTTCAAGAAAAACTGATCATTGAAGAACTTCAGCTACAAATGGCAGATCGAGCTGGAATTAGAATTAGTGATTCAGAGCTAAATATTACAATGAGTAGGCTTGCATCAAATAATCAAATGACGCTAGAAGATTTTATTGTCTTTATAGAGGAAAATGGTGATTCCTATGAAGAGCTCAGAGAACAAATGAGAAGAGAAATGAGAATCCAAAGAATCCAAAGAGGAAGAGTAAACTCAAGAATAGATATTACTGAAAATGAATTTGAAGCTTTCTTGGCGACTGATGAAAGCCTTGGAGCCCTTGAACCAGAGCTTTTAGTAAGACAGATATTAGTCAAAAATATTAAAACTGCAGAAGATGTAATTGAATTAATTAATAATGGTGGTGAATTTTCAGAAATAGCAAGAGAGTTTTCAATTAGTTCAAATGCAGAATCTGGAGGTCTTATCAATTGGAGAAAATTAATAGATATGCCTCAATTATTTGAAAAAGCCTTAAAGAAACAATCGATTGGATATATTACAAATCCTTTAGAAAGTGGTTCGGGTTTTCATATACTTAAGATTGAAGATAAAAGAGGTGAATTTGTTCAATATGAGGATCAATGGCAGTCAAGACATATTCTGCTAATTCCATCAACAATAAGAACCAAAGAAGATACAGAAATAGAGCTTAATGATATAAGGCAAAGAGTTCTAGATGGGGAAGATTTTGGTGAACTTGCCGATGAATTTTCTGAAGATCCGGGATCAGCCAAGCTTGGTGGTGACTTGGGTTGGCTTGGCTTAGGTGTGCTTGCAAGTGAATTTGAAAAAACAATGCTTGAAACTGATATTGGAGTAATCTCCGAAGTATTTGAAACTGAGTTTGGTTTTCATTTTCTTGAGGTTCTTGGTAAAAGAAGCTATGAATTAACAGATGATCTAATTAAAGATAGAGCATACTCTTTGTTATACGCAAGAAAATTTGAAGAGGAGTTAGAAAATACACTCAGAGCTATGAGAGCAGAAGCCTTCGTTGAATTTAAAGATCTAGATTGAAAAAAATAATATATTCACCAGGAGAGCCAGCTGGTATTGGCCCTGATTTAATTATTCAATTAGCCGCATCAAAAGCTTGGGAAAATTTTAAAATACCTATCATAACAATTGGAGATCCAGTTTTATTTATAGAAAGGGCTAAAAAATTGAAAAAAAAGGTTAAAGTTCTTGAATTAGATTCACTTAATAATATCCAAAAAAATAATCGTTCTTTAATTCAAGTTTTAAAGGTTTCAAAATGTATAAATACATCTGCAGGGAAGCTTTCAAAAATCAATGCTAAATATGTCTTAGATGTTTTGGACTATTCTATTAAGGAAACAATTAAAGATAAAAAGTCTGCTCTCGTAACAGGACCATTAAATAAAGAAACAATTATTTCAATTAATAAAAAATTCACTGGTCACACGGAGTATATTCATAAAATAACCAAAAGTGATGACGTGTTAATGATGCTTGCGTCGAACAAATTAAGAGTTGCCCTAGCAACAACTCATATACCTCTTAAAAATGTTCCAAGAAAAATTACAAAAAGTTTAATTGTGAAAAAAGTTAAAATCCTTGATAAGGATTTGAGGAATAAATTTAAAATTAAGAATCCTAAAATAAAGATTTTAGGATTAAATCCACATGCGGGTGAGAATGGTAAGATTGGAAAAGAAGAACTAGAACATATAAAACCTGCTGTTAAGGAATTAAAAAAACAAAACATTAATGTTTCAATGCCCATTTCGGCTGATACAGCCTTTTCACAAAAAGTTTTAAATGAGACTGATGCCTATCTTGGCATGTATCATGATCAAGTCTTGCCAGTTTTAAAGGCACTAAGCTTTGGAAATTCAATTAACATAACTCTTGGTGTCCCAATTATAAGAACCTCCGTTGATCATGGTGTTGCTCTAGATATTGCTGGTACAAATAAATCAAATACATCTTCACTTTCGCTTGCAATAAAAACTGCAAAAAAATTGATTAAATGAGTTCTAGAGATATAAGAAGAAAATTCGGTCAAAATTATTTAAAAGATCAAGCGATATTATTTGAGATGGGAGAAGCAATTTCTGCAAATTCTTTAGATAATTTTATTGAAATTGGTCCTGGCCTTGGTGCACTTACTAACCAGATAAATAAAAAAGGTGTAAATATCATTGGTATTGAAATAGATTCAAAGAATATTGAAACTTTAAAAAATAAATACAAAGGTCCAGCTAATTTTAGATTTATTAACAAAGATATCCTTAAATATGACTTTAGGAATCTTATAACTAGTCATAGAATAGTAGGAAACCTACCCTATAATATTTCTACACAAATAATTTTGAATCTTGTTAAGAACGTAAACAAAGTAATAGATATGCATTTCTTAGTTCAAAAAGAAGTGGCCGAAAAAATCTCTGGTACAGTTGGTACAAAAGATTGGGGAAAATTAGCAATAAAAATTGCTGCATTTTTTGAGAGTCAAATATTATTTGATGTACCGCCTGATGCTTTTGATATTAAACCAAAAGTAAATTCTAGCTTTATTAGATTACTTCCGAAACAAAATATTACTTCTAATTTAGCTATTAAAAATAATCTATTTAAGCTTATTGATTTAGCTTTTATTTCAAGACGAAAAAATATTAAAAATAATCTCAAAAACCTTGATGTAGATTGGTGCAAAATGAATATTGACCCATCTAAAAGACCAGAAGAGCTTTCTCTAAGCCAATTCATTGGTCTTGCAAAGGAATATTCTGTTTAATGAGTCATTATGTAATTGGTGATGTTCAAGGATGTTACGATGAACTTGCAGCTCTGTGTAGCAAAGTTAAATTTGACCCTCACAAAGATAAATTAATTTTTGCTGGGGATCTCGTTAACAGAGGTCCAAAATCTCTAGAAGTGCTAAATTTTTGTATTAAAGATAGAAAGTCTGTCAAAGCTGTTTTGGGGAATCATGATTTTTATCTTTTATATTTAATTGAGCATCAAAAAAGGAATAAGTCACTGAAACAAATTCTTGAGGCTGATAATCTAGACGAAATTAATAAATGGCTTAAGGGATTGCCATTGTTATTAAAGGTTAAAATTAAAACTAATATTTACTGGATAGCTCATGCGGGCATACCTTTTTTATGGGATTTTAAAATTGCACAACAGCTATCAAAAGAAATTCAATCTGCTATCAAAAATGATGCTTATAATCTTTTTAAATATATGTGGGGAGATACTCCAAGCTTATGGAATCCAGAACTAGAAAAATATAAAAGGCAAAGACTTATTATCAACTACTTTACTAGAATGCGATTCGTCAATAAAAAGGGTGCATTAAAATTAAAGAAGAAGGATTTAACGCCTGAAAAAAATCATATGCCTTGGTTTGAACAAACAAAAAATAATCTTAAAGATAATGAAAAAATTATTTTTGGCCATTGGGCTGCACTCAATGGTAAAACTAACTTAGATAACATAATTGGTTTAGATACAGGTTGTGTTTGGGGAAATAAGCTAACAGCTATAAGATTAGAAGATGAAAAACTATTTCATGTTAGTAAAAAATGAAAATTTATAAAGTTGGTGGCGCCGTAAGAGATTCTTTATTAGGCGTAAAAGCAACGGATACCGACTGGGTTGTAGTAGGCTCCTCTCCAGAGGAAATGATCTCAAAAGGATTTAAACCAATTGGTAAAAACTTTCCAGTATTTTTACATCCTAAAACAAATGAAGAATATGCATTAGCAAGGACTGAGAAAAAGTCAGGTACCGGCTACAAAGGTTTCACATTTTATTATGGTGATGATGTAACAATTGAAGATGATTTATCCAGAAGAGACTTCACTATTAATGCAATGGCGCAGGATGAGTCTGGAAATATTATTGATCCTTTTGGAGGTCAAAATGATCTAAAAAATAAATTATTTAAGCACGTCACAGAAGCTTTTTATGAAGACCCACTCAGAGCAATAAGATTAGCCAGATTTTATACCTACGATCATCTAAAAGATTTCAATCTCGATGAATCTTCTCGTAATTGTATTGTTCAAATTGTAAATTCTGGTGAAATTGCAGACCTATCTCCTGACAGAGTTTGGGCAGAGACAATGAGGGCTATAAATAGTTCAAATCCTAATAATTATTTTGAAAAAATTATTTCTTTTAATTTAAAAGAACCATATTTCTCTAATCTTGAGATATATCAATGCGATACTCACAAAAATTGTCTTGTTAGGTGGTCAGAACTTCAGATAAATAATAACTTTAGTTTAGGAAAAAATTTACCTATTCCTAATGAATATAAGAAAGTATCATCCTTGCTAGAAAATATATCAAAGATATCTAAAACTAATGATGAAAATATAATTAAGATTGCTAAAAAAATTAACTATACAAGAGATTCTAATCTCATAACTATGCTCTGCACTCTTCCTAATATCGCAACAAAGAAAAATTTTATAATTAAGCTTGTTAACGAATTGCAAAATACTAACTTCTCAAAACTTTCTCAACACTCTAATGATAAAATTGAAGAAGAAAAGACTAAAATATACAGAACAATTATTAATAAATGTAAATGAATAAAACTATATTTATAACAGGCGCAGCAAAAAGAATTGGGAAAGATATTGCGCTTACTTTTAGCGATTTAGGCTGGAATATAATTATTCACTATAATTCTTCTAAACAGGAAGCTGATGAACTAGCAGCAAAAATTAATTCAAAAAATCCAAATACGGCAAAAATTGTGCAAGGAAATTTAGATATTGCTGATGATGTAAAAAGAGTGTTGACTGAAGTTGAAGAGATGTTCCCCTCAATAGATATACTTGTGAATAATGCTTCTACTTTTTACCCCACTCCTATTGAAGATGTTTCAGAAAATCATTGGAATAAATTAATTGGTAGTAACTTGAAAGGGCCTTTATTCCTAATACAAGGTCTTAAAGACAAATTAAAGCTTTCTAAGGGTTCGATTATCAATATTACTGATACCAATTTAACAAAAGGCGTACCCAATTACTCTATATACTCAGCTGCAAAAGCAGGCCTAGAGGCGATCACCAAAGGTCTTGCAAGAGAATTAGCTCCTGATATTAAGGTAAATGCTGTTGCTCCAGGAGCTATGTTAGAACCACCTGATGTAACTTGGACTGATGAACAAAAAAGTAAGGTCATAGAAAATATTCCTCTAAATCGAATGGGTTCTGAAAAAGATATTGCAGAAACAGTTAAATTTCTTGCTCACTCTGAGTATATTACCGGCCAAATAATCAAAGTGGATGGAGGAAGATCTTTATGACTGATGCGAACAAAGTTCTTGACGATGCTAAGTACTCTGGAACTAAAGAAGTTGATGAAAATCTTCAAATTGATGCTGCAAAATTACAACCATGGATTGATGCCTATGTTCCAAGCGCAGGTAAAATAAATGCAATTGAACAGTTCAAAGGTGGCCAATCGAATCCAACATATAAAATTATTACAGATGAAAAAAATCTTGTCCTCAGAAGAAAACCACCTGGGAAACTTCTTCCATCTGCTCATGCTGTAGATAGAGAATACAAAGTCATTACCGCTTTGTATGAAACAGATGTTGCCGTACCAAAAACTTATGGATTATGTGAAGATCAAGATGTAGCAGGAACAACTTTTTTTGTTATGGACTTTTTGGACGGAGATCTTTTTTGGGACCCAATGATTCCATCAGTCTCAAAAGAAGATAGGATCCAAATCTACAAAAATAAAAATGATACGTTAGTCAAACTGCATAGTGTTGATTATAAAAAAATTGGGTTAGAAGATTACGGAAAACCTGGAAACTATGTTGCAAGACAGGTTGCTAGATGGTCAAAACAGTACCGAGCATCAGAAACTGACAATATTGAAGCCATGAATAACCTTATTGAATGGCTGCCCCAAAATATTCCAGATGATGATGAAACTACTATCGTACATGGAGATTATCGTTTAGATAATATGATTCTAAAAGATAATAAAGTGATGGGAGTGCTAGATTGGGAACTTTCAACCTTAGGCCATCCAATTGCTGATTTTAGTTATCATTGTCTGACATGGAGAACGCAAGAAGCTTACTATGATCATGCAAAATTAAAAGAACTTGGAGTTCCAAATGAGCAAGAATATAGAGATATGTATTCTGAGAGCACCGGCAAAGACCTCTCAGCTAATTGGGAATTCTATATGGCATTTAATATGTTTAAAATTGCAGCTATTTGTCAAGGCATTCTTGGAAGAGTAAGGGATGGAACAGCAGCTAGCAAACATGCTGAAGAAAGAGGAATGACTGTTTATCCTCTCTCTGAAGCAGCATGGGATACTATTAAGAGTAATTTTTAATTTTTCTACAGGAGTTCTTTTAATGGTTTTGATACAAAATCATATTTAGAAATCTCATCGCTTTCAAAAATTATTTCATCTTCATCAATTTGTAAGACAATGTCTATGTCCAAGGTTCTCGCGCTGAATTTTGGTGCGCTTCTATTTCTTCCAGATGAATCCTCGATTTTTTTAAGGTTAATATTCAACTCTTCAAAACCAAGAGAGCTATCACCTGCTATTACAAGATTTATAAAATCATCGCCCTCAAAGCCTACTGCCCTATTTTTATAATAAGACGATATTTCAATATTAGATAAAATTAATTCCAGTTCATATATGGCAAAATCAATATTTTTTGTTGCTTCAATGTTGCTACCAATTGATAAGAAGTATTTCATTACCTTTCAATCTTTATTCCAACATCTTTAGCGCCTCTTAATGCGCCTGGTTTAGAAATTCTCAATTTAATCGATTCAACCTCAAAATTTGTTTTTATTAAATCTGCAATTCCTTCTATTAGAGACTCTTGAAGTTGAAAAGAAGATTCTTCTACATAATTAATTACAGCCTTACATATCTTTTTATAATCCAAGGTATCTTCTATCAAATCATTTTTAGCAGCTTTCTTGCAATCAAATGGGAATTCAATATCTATACTAACCTCTTGCTTAGTTTTTCTTTCCCAGTCAAATATACCAATAATTGTTTTTACTCTTAAATCTTTAATGTAAATAATATCTTTCATTTCTCTAATTCATTTAATGGCCATCTAGCTCTTACTTTAGATATTTTATTATCATACTGACCTGGTTTCATCATTGAACCCACAAAAGCAATCATGGCAGCGTTATCACCACAATATTTAAGATCTGGATAATAAACTTTTATTTGCATCTTATCTTCTAGCTGCTTAAATTTAGATCTAATGTATTTATTTGCAGCAACACCGCCTGCAATAATTACATCAGTTCTTTTGGTCAATTCTATAGTTTTTTTAGTTTTAGCTATGAGGACATCGGTAACTGCCTTCTGAAATGAGGCTGCAACGTCTGCTTTTGCAACATCATTAAGATCTTCTATTTTTTGAACTGTATACAAAACTGCTGTCTTTAGGCCGCTAAGACTCATATCAAGATTATCACTATAAATCATTGGTCTTGGGAAATCATATGCTTCTGGATTTCCTTGCAAAGCTATTTTTTCAATATGTGGTCCTCCTGGATAAGGTAACCCTAATAATTTACCAACTTTATCAAACGCTTCTCCAACTGCATCATCTAACGATTGACCGAGTATCTCGTATTCTCCCTTTGATTTAACATCAACTATCATGCTGTGTCCTCCAGAAACTAATAAACATATAAAAGGCATTGAAATTTCTGGAAATTCCATCATGGGAGACATTAAGTGACCCTCTAAATGATTTATTGGTATTAATGGAACCTCTAATGCACAAGATAATCCTTGTGCGAAGCTTTCACCAATTAATAATGCCCCTAGCAAACCCGGACCAGAAGTATATGCTATTTGATCAATGCTACTTAATGAATGTTTACCCATAGCTTCTTTTAAAACATCTATAATTTTTAAGCAATGGTCTCTTGATGCTAACTCAGGGACTACTCCTCCATATTCAGCATGCATTTTCATCTGACTATAAACTGACTCTCCAACAATCCCTTTATCAGAATCGTAAATAGCTATAGCTGTTTCATCACAAGAAGTTTCAATTCCTAAAGTTTTCATAAAAAAGTTTTGCAAAAATGTTAATAAAAGCCTAAACTACGCGACACATTATGCCTTCAATTATAATAAAAGATACAGAACATTTTGACATTGGTTTGAGGAAATTTAAGCGAGCTTGTGAAAAAGCGGCAATAGTTCCTGAAATTAGGGCTAGAGAGTTTTACGAAAAACCAACTGAGAAAAGAAAACGTTTAATGGCTGCAGCTGTTAAAAGAGCTCGAAAAACTAATAGAAAATTCTCTTTTTCTAGACAAAGAAATCGATAGTTTTGGCCCTATTATCTGATATCAAACAAGATTTAAAACAAGCAATGCTTGATAAAAATGATCTTGAAAGGGATACCATTCGTATGTTTCTCGCTGAAGTTCAGCGTTTTGAAATTGATTCCAAAGAAGAGGCTGATGATGCGAAAGCCATACAAATAATCAATAAAATGATAAAACAAAGAAATGATTCTATTTCTCAATTTAAAAGTGGTGGTAGAGACGATTTAGCAGCAAAAGAAGAAAAAGAGGTTCAAATTCTTTCAAAATATAAGCCCGAACAACTTAATGAAGAAGAAGTGATTAATAAAGTAAAAGAGGCTATTGAAAGTTCTGGCGCTTCTTCAATGCAGGATATGGGTAAGGTAATGGGAATCTTAAATTCCTCTTTAGCTGGTTCAGCTGACATGGGAATGGTTAGCAAAATTGTCAAAGAGGAACTAGCTTAGTTTACATTCAGAAAATGGAAAGAAACCAAGGTCGAAATCATAATCAACTTAGGGAAGTAATAATTGAACCAAATGTGAATATTCACGCTGAGGGGTCAGTATTAATATCCTTTGGAAATACCAAAGTAATCTGCAATGCAACTATAGAAAATAATGTCCCAAGGTGGATGAAAAATTCTGATGAAGGATGGGTTACAGGTGAATACGGCATGCTACCAAGATCTACAAATGAAAGAATGAGTAGAGAGGCTGCAAGGGGAAAACAAAGTGGCAGAACTCTTGAAATACAAAGATTGATTGGCAGGTCGCTTCGTCAAGCTGTAAATCTTAAGTATCTTAAAGGCAAAACTATAAATGTAGATTGCGATGTTATTCAAGCTGACGGAGGAACAAGAACTGCCTCTATTACAGGTGGTTGCGTTGCTCTATTTTTAGCTATAAAGAATCATCATGATGATCAGAGAGCAATTAATTCATTAGTTGCTGCAGTTTCTCTTGGAATTAAGGATAATAAAATATTATTAGATCTGGATTACGATGAAGACAGTACTGCGGATACTGACTTAAATATTGTCATGAATGAAAAGGATGAACTAATTGAAATACAGGGAACTGCAGAGGATTCACCTTTTTCAAAATCTGAACTTAGTGATATGCTTCATATAGGTAGTTCAGCAATTGCTGAAATTGTAAAAAAACAAAAAGCTTGTATTGAATAAGTGAAAGATTATCAAAAATCATTCTTAAATCTAGCATTAGAGTCTAATTCTCTTCAATTTGGAGAATTTATACTTAAGTCTGGCAGAGCAAGTCCTTATTTCTTTAATGCAGCTAATATGCTTGG
>CACECP010000008.1 GCA_902558095.1 uncultured SAR86 cluster bacterium
TGCTAGAGGACTAAGATCAATTATGGAAGAACTTCTTATGGAAACAATGTTTGGTCTTCCAGACAATGATCTTGAAAAAGTTATTATCGATGAAAAAACTGTTACATCGAAAACTGAACCAATTAAGCTATTAAATACAAAAGGTAAAAAAACATCTTCAGGTAATTGATATTTAATTACTTATCCTTATATTAGTTTAATGAGTGATATTAAATCTGATTTACCACTAATTCCTTTGAGAGACGTTGTTGTTTTTCCTGGAATAGTTACAACATTATTTGTAGGACGTTCAAAGTCTGTTGAGGCATTAAATGTAGCAATGTCTTCAAATAAAAAACTTGTATTAGTTAGTCAAAAAGATGCATCACTGGAAAATCCCTCAGTTAATGATTTGTATAATTTTGCGTGCATAAGTAACTTACTTCAATTAATTAAATTGCCTGATGGTACTATGAAAGTTCTAGTTGAAGGCGAGAAGAGGTGCACAATAAGTAAAATTATTGAAAAAGATTCATTTACATTGGCTAGAGTTACTGAACAGCCAGATGTAACAATAAAAAGTAATGAGTCAAAGACTTTAGTAACATTGATAAAAACCAAATTTGAAGATTATATTGGTACAACAAAAAGAATACCTCCTGAAATAGTTTCCTCAGTTGATTCTCTTGATGACCTGTCCAGACTTTTAGATACAATCACAGGTCACTTGCCTATAGACACATCAAAAAAGCAGGAAATTTTAGAAACAATTGATCTTAAAATAAGGGCTGAACAAGTATTAACATTCATAGAATCTCAACTAGATGTAGTAGATGTAGAGAAGAAAGTTAGAGATAGAGTTAAGAAACAGATGGAAAAATCACAAAGAGAATATTATCTAAATGAACAAATTAAAGCAGCACAAAAAGAGCTTGGAGAAATTGGTGATGAAGGTGATGAACTTGAGAATCTTGAAAAGAAAATTCATGATGTTGGAATGACTAAAGAGGCTCTAAAAAAGGCTAAAAGTGAACTTGCTAAATTCAAACATATGGCTCCTTCTTCTGCTGAAGCATCAGTCGTTAGAACCTATTTAGATTGCTTAGTTGATGTTCCGTGGAAAAAGAAATCAAAAATTAAATCAGATATAAAAGCTTCTATGGACATTTTAGAAGAAGACCATTTTGGCTTAGATGAAGTAAAAGAAAGAATTGTTGAATACTTGGCAGTACAAAAAAGAGTTAAAAAAATGAAAGCACCGGTTCTTTGTTTAGTTGGTCCACCTGGAGTTGGTAAAACTTCTTTGGGTGAGTCAATAGCGAGAGCTACTAATAGAAAATTCGCAAGAATGTCTCTGGGTGGAGTAAGAGATGAATCAGAAATTAGAGGACATAGAAGAACTTATATAGGATCTATGCCAGGTAAAATTATTCAAAAATTAACTAAAGTAGGTGTTAAGAATCCATTATTTTTGTTGGATGAAATTGATAAAATTGGCATGGATCATAGAGGTGACCCTGCCTCAGCTTTATTAGAAGTATTAGATCCAGAACAAAATAATACATTTAGCGATCACTACCTTGAGGTAGATTATGATTTATCAGAAGTTATGTTTGTTTGCACAGCAAATAGTTTAAATATTCCAACTCCGCTTTTAGATAGAATGGAGATAATAAGAATTCCTGGATATATAGAAGACGAGAAAATTAATATTGCTGATAAGTACTTGTTACCTAAGCAAATGAAACGAAATGGACTTAAAGAAGAGGAAATAAAATTTAACAAGAATGTTATTCTTTCATTAATAAGATATTACACCAGAGAGGCAGGGGTAAGAGGACTTGAAAGACAGATTGCGAAAATCTTAAGAAAAGTTGTCAAAGAGAGACTAGTTAATAGTAAATCAAAAAATTCATGCACAACGATTACTGGAAAGAATCTTGAAAAATATTCAGGTGTTAAAAAGTTCAAATATGGTGTAGCCGAAAAAGATAATGCAATTGGTCAGGTAACAGGCTTAGCGTGGACTGAAGTAGGCGGAGAGCTATTAACTATTGAAGCTTCACATATAGATGGCAAAGGAAGGGTTATTAAAACCGGTTCTTTAGGAGATGTTATGCAGGAATCAATTCAAGCAGCTCTAACTGTAGTAAGGTCTCGTGCTGAATCATTAGGAATCAAACCAAATTTTTATGAAAAGTATGATGTTCATATTCATGTACCAGAAGGCGCAACACCCAAAGATGGTCCTAGTGCTGGTGGGGCAATGGCAATTTCTTTAATTTCTATTTTTACTGGAATACCTGTAAGAGCTGACACTGCTATGACTGGAGAAATAACTTTAAGAGGTCAAATTCTGAAAATTGGCGGATTGAAAGAAAAACTTTTAGCTGCCAAAAGGGGCGGTATTAAAAATGTTATTATTCCTAAAGAGAATGAGCCTGATCTTCAGGAGATTCCAGATCAAATAACAAAATCATTAAATATTATTCCTGTTGAATGGATTGACGATGTAATTTCATCAGCTCTTGTTGAAGAACCAACACCAGTTTCTAAAAAAATTAAAACCCAAAAAAATAAAAATCCATCAAAATCCCAAAATAAACAACCTCACTAAAACCCCTTATTTACTTGACTTTTAACCATAAAAAGCTTTTCATAGGAGGGTATTTAATAATTAAATTATTACAGAGGAGTATTTAAATATGAATAAATCAGATTTAGTTGATGTAGTTGCAGGAAAAGCTGATATGTCAAAAGCTGAAGCAGGAAGAGCTGTTGATGCTGTGTTAGATGGTATTTCAGGAGCTCTAGGTAATGGCGACTCAGTTGCCTTGGTAGGATTCGGAACATTTTCAGTAAGACACAGAGCTGCTAGAGAAGGAAGGAACCCTCAAACTGGTGCTGCTATGCACATTCCAGCTTCAAAAGTTCCGGGTTTTAAAGCCGGTAAAGGTTTAAAAGATACTGTCAAACACAGTTAAGAGTTTATAACTTTAAAAAGGGTGCTTACGCACCCTTTTTTTTAATCTATAATATCGCCATTATGATGGAATCACTTAGAAATTTTCTTACAGGCCCAAGGCTTATATTTATTGTTTTAATATGCGCACTTCCTTTTGTGTTTTTAGGTACTGGTTCATTGGCTTCTGGTAGCGGAGGTTCTTTTGGTAAAATAAATGGCGAAGATGTTACAGAAACTGATCTTCAGCTTGCATCAAATACTGCTGTCCAAAGATTTAGAAGCCTTTATGGAGAGGAGTTTGATTTTGACATGTTAAGTGAAGGGGTAAGATCAGAATCCATTAAACAAGAGTTAATCGTTCAAAAAGTTTTACAATCAGGAGCTCGTTCACTAGGCTTATTTAATGATAATACTGTTAGAGAAGCAAAAAAAGATATTGTTACAACTCCTCAATTTCAAATAAATGGCGCATACGATGAAAGCGCTTTTCAAGCTCAAGTTAATTCCAGTGGTTATTCAAAAGAAAGTTATATTGATTTAATGGCAAGCTTATTAGCATCTGAACTATACAGAAATTCTCTTAGTGGCATAAATTTTGCAACAAAAACTGAAGTTTATGAAATCGCTACCTTATTAGAAATGACATCAGATATCAGTTTTACAAAAATAAGCTACGATGGCCTAAAGGATGAAATTGTCAACACCTCTGAGGAACTCATAGATTATTATGATAAGAACCAAGTTTTATTTTTTTCTGAAGAAGAAAGACAATTTCAATATTTTGTACTAGATCCTATAGATTATAAAAATAATATTCAAATTCCAGAGGATTATGTAGAAAACTCATACAAGGACTATTTATCAAATTTTGATAATAGTGCTCAAACTAGAATTTCACATATCATGATTGATAAAAACAATTATGAATCTAGTAGTCTTGCCATTGATAAAATAAAAGAAGTTGAAGACCTTTTAGTCAGTGGAAAAAATTTTTCAGATTTAGTAAGTCAATATACTGAAGATATTGTTACAAAAGAAGATGATGGTGACTTAGGTTATTTTGATAGAGATATTTTTCCTGAGGAGTTTGAAAAAGCTATTGAGAATCTTAATATCGGAGATTTTAGCGAAATTATAGAGTTAGAGGATACTCTTCACATCATATCAGTAACTGAAATTAGTAAACCTGAGCCATTAACAGAAGATCAAATTAAAGTTGAGCTAACAGAAGAATTAATTGAAACTGAATCGTTAGCATTGATGAATGATGATTTTAATTTTATTGAGGATTTAATTTTAGATGGTAGCTCTATTGAAGAAATAGCAGAAAGTATTAACAAAGTTGTCTCTTTCAGTGAGCTTTATACAAAGTCAAATTATGATTTTTACATATCTGATTTTATGATTAGTGACTATTTATTTTCTCAAGATTCAGAAACCAATAAACCTTATGTAATTGAACTTGACGATAAAGTAGTTGTTGTTTCTATTAGTTTGATATCAGAACCAGAATTACAATCTTTTGAACAAGTAGCAGAAGATGTATCTGATTTTTTATCCGAGTCTAAAGCAATTGAAAAATTAGCACTCATGGAGAGTGAATATATGTCTTTGGATGCTCTAGAAGACCAAGAGAAGTTCATAAAAGCATATAATTTCATAACTCAAGACTCATATGTTGATTTGAAAAGATATTCTGCTCTTTTACCTCAAGAAGTTCTTAGTGAGATATTTAACAATCAAGCAAATACAATATTAAGCATTAATGCAAACAATGGTGATAAGTTTATTGTTGAGATTGATAATTTTAATCAAATGGACGAAGATGAGATAAATTCAATAATTGATGAGTATTCAGACTTTAGTAAAGAGAGACTATCATCTAAAATGTCAGAAATAATCAATGAAGATGTCTTTGAATCAGCCCGAGTAAATTTAAATAATCTTGTATTTTAGGAAAAAATAATTATGTCTAAAAAATTTTCTTTAACAACTCTATTAATTCTCACTTTTTTATACAGTTGCTCAAAAAATATATCACCAGTTGATTCAGCAATTGAAGATGGTATTTTCCATTTTGGTAATGGTTCTGAACCACAAGGAATTGATCCTCACATTGTTACTGGAGTTCCAGAACATCATATCTTGATTTCTTTATGTGAGGGTTTGACTATTGCAAATCCTGATGGTGGACCTAATTTGCCTGGTGTTGCTGAGTCTTGGACAATAAGTGAAGATGGAAAAGAATATATTTTTAATTTAAATAAAGATGCAAAATGGTCAAATGGTGAGGTCATGACTGCTGATGATTTTGTCTGGTCATGGATGAGAATACTTACTGCAAGCTTAGGTTCACAGTACCCAGACATGCTTTATTATCTTGAAGGTGCCGAGGAATATCACACTGGCATAACTGATGATTTTGAAACTGTCGGAATTAAAGCAATAGATGAACATACCTTAAAAATAAATTTAAAAAATCCAACTCCTTTTTTTCTTGGTTTATTAAGCCACTATAGTACATGGCCTGTACATAAAGAAACCGTATTAAAACATGGAACAATTGATGATAGAAATGGTCAGTGGACTAGACCTGGAAATTTTGTATGTAACGGACCATTTCAACTTAAATCATGGGAACTAAATAACAAAATTGTTGTTGAAAAAAATCCACATTACTGGGATGCATCCAAAGTGAAGTTAAATGAAATGCATTTTTATCCAGTTTCAAATGTGATGACAGAAGACAGAATGTTTAGAGCTGGCCAACTGCATCTAACATCGACACTACCTTCACAGAAATGTCCGATTTATATTGAAGAAAATAATCCTGATCTTAGAATTGATCCATATATGGGACAGTATTTTTATAGACTAAATACAAATAATCCATATTTAAATGATGTTAAAGTAAGGAAGGCTTTAGCTTTTGCAATTGACAGAAAAGCAATTGTTGAAAAAGTTACAAAATGTGGACAAATACCTGCATATTCATTTACTCCTCCCGGATCAAATGGATATTATCCTGATACAGAAATACCTTTTGATCCTGAGACTGCAAAACAATTAATGATTGATGCGGGGTATTCTGATTTAAATCCATTTCCAAAGCTTGAGATTTTGTTTAACACCAATGAAGACCATCGCAAGATAGCATTGGCCATTCAACAAATGTGGCAAGAAAACCTTGGAATTACGGTAGAGCTTGTAAACCAAGATTGGAAAGTTTATTTAAGTCGAGAGATGGTCGGTGATTTTCAAGTTTCAAGAGCGGGCTGGATTGGAGATTATGAAGATCCAAATACATTTTTGGACTTGATGCGACCCAATAGAGGAAATAATAAAACTGGTTGGGAAGATCCAGAGTTTGATGCAATCGTTCAAAAAGCTAATTCTACAAATAATCAAGAAGAACGTTATAAATTATTAATGGAAGCTGAGAGGATTCTTATTGATAATATGCCTATTATTCCACTTTATACATATGTCAGAGCATATCAATTATCTCCAGATGTAAAAGGCTACAAGCCACATATACTTGATCATCATCATCCTAAATTTATATATTTAGAAAAAGATTAATTTGTAAATGCTTTCAATTTTTTTTAAAAGAATTTTAATAGCAATACCCGTTTTGCTTGCAGTTGCAAGTATCACTTTTTTTCTTATCAAATTAGCACCTGGAGGACCATTTGATGCGGATAGAGCAGTTTCTCCTCAAGTTTTAAAAAATTTGAATGAAGCATATAACTTAGATGCATCAAACTGGGAACAATATGTTGACTATATGTCGGGCTTATTTAGAGGAGATCTTGGTCCTTCTTTTAGATTTCCTGGAAGATCAGTAACTGAGATGATTTCAACGGGACTTCCAGTTACATTTGAGCTAGCTTTTTATGCAATATTAATCGCACTCTTATTGGGAGTTTTTTCTGGCGTTCTTGCTGCTTTAAAAAGAAATACCTTTCTAGATTTTATACCTATGGCAGTAGCAATGATTGGAATCTGTGTGCCAACATTTTTAATGGGTCCATTACTAGTTTTAATTTTTGGTATAAATTTAGAGATTCTACCCGTATCTGGTTGGGGGCAATTGCCAGGAGATAAAATATTACCTTCACTTACTCTAGGCTTTGCATATGCAGCTTACATTGCAAGATTAAGTAGGGGTGGGATGTTAGAAGTGCTCAATCAAGATTTTATAAGAACAGCAAGAGCAAAAGGGCTTACTGAAAAAATGGTTGTTATAAAACACGCTATGCAAGGCGGCCTAATACCTGTTGTTTCGTTTCTAGGACCTGCAATTGCAGGCCTGCTTGCTGGATCTTTTGTAGTTGAAACAATCTTTCAAATTCCTGGTCTTGGAAGATTTTATGTTGAAGCAGCATTTAATAGAGATTACACAATGATACTAGGCACCACTATATTCTTTTCAGCAATGATAGTATTTTTTAATTTACTATCAGATCTTGCTGCATTATGGCTAAACCCAAGATCAAGAGATGCATAATGAAAAATAATTCTCTATGGTCAGATGCTTTATACAGATTAACTAGAAATAAGGCTGCTATGTTTGGAGGATTTATATTGGTGTTGCTAATTTTAGCAGCTGTATTTGCTCCTTGGCTCGCACCGTACTCTTATTCATATCAAGATTTAAACCTTGGTGCTAGCCCACCATCCGCTGAGCATCTTTTGGGCACAGATATATTAGGAAGAGATCTTTTAAGTAGGATTTTGTATGGAGCAAGGATTTCTTTGTTAGTAGGTTTTGTTGCTACAGGTGTTGCATTGGTTATTGGTGTATCTTGGGGAATTATTGCTGGATATGCAGGGGGAAGAGTTGATTCAATTATGATGAGAATAGTAGATATTCTCTATGGCCTGCCTTTCATCATTTTTATCATTCTTCTTATGGTTATATTTGGAAGAAATTTATGGCTTTTGTTTGGTGCAATTGGCGCTGTTGAATGGCTAACTATGGCAAGAATTGTTCGAGGTCAAGTAATCGGTCTAAAAAATCAAGAGTTTGTATTAGCTGCAAAAGCTATGGGCGTTTCAAACATGTCAATGTTTAGGAAACACTTACTACCAAATATTTTGGGTCCAATTGCTGTATATGCAACTCTAACCATTCCACAGGTAATGCTACTCGAAGGCTTTTTAAGTTTTCTTGGTCTTGGTATTCAACCACCAATGAGCAGTTGGGGAACTTTAATAAAAGATGGGGTTGAATCAATGGAAGAGTATAGTTGGTTGCTTATATATCCAGGCATAACATTTACAATTACATTATTTGCTTTAAATTTCTTCGGAGATGGACTTAGAGATGCACTAGATCCAAAAACCTCTGATAACTAAAAAGCTCTAATAGCTATTTTTATTATCTGACCCGGCATAAGAGCATCGTCCTCAAAATCATTAATTTCTTTTATACTTTTAACTGTTACATCAAATAATTCTGAAATTTTATACAAGTTATCACCTTGTTTAATGGAATATAGAATAGTTCTTTTCTTTGATTCAATATTTCTATGAATATTTTTATTACCGATTGTAAGTTGCTGTCCAAGTTGCAAGTATGAGTTTTCATTTATTGAATTCATATTTGCTAGGTCTGATACTCCAAGATTATATTTTTTTGCAATATCCCATAATGTATCTCCTTCAGAAACTATATGCATCTCATATGGTATAAAAGTATTTGATTTAGTCTTGCTTAGAGGAATAAGAAGGGTGGAACCAATACTCAATAAATCATTATTTAGATAATTTATCTGCTTGATAATTCCAACTTCAGTATCATATTTTGATGCCAGTGCCCACAAATTATCACCAGACTCCACGACATGTGATATCCAATTGATTTGGTTGGTATCATTGAATGGATTATCTTCACTTTCAAATAAGTAATATTTTTCAATTGGTATATAAAAAATACTTTGATCTTTTGGAGCAGATGCCCATTTTGTATAACCAGCATTAAGTTTGTATAAAAGCTCAGGCTTAATATCTAAAAATTCACTTAACGTTATCACCTCAACTTGACCAGGTATGCTTATCTTTTGAACAACAGGATTATTAGGAATATCTGGAAGAGTTAATTCATATTTTTCAAAATTAAAAATTAACTCTTTTAGAGCTATATATTTCGGAACATATTCTTTTGTTTGATTTGGTAAATTGAGCGACCAGAAATCTGTTTTTAGTCCACGTCTTTTATTCTGATTTATTTTTCTAGATAACAATGTCGGGCCGGCATTATATGCAGCCAGTGTCAGATAAACGTCTTGATTAAATCTTTCGTATAGATATTTTAAATAATCCACAGCAGCTTCGGTTGATCTATATGGATCATGTCTGTCTTCATTCCACCATGTTTTATTAAGCTCATATAGTCTTCCAGTTTTAGGCATAAATTGCCACATACCAACCGCACCTGATGAGGATATTGAAAACGGATCATAATTACTCTCTATGTAAGGTATTAATGCTAGCTCAATTGGAAGTTTTTCTTTTTCGAGCTCATCAATAACATAGTAAATAAAATAATATGAATCATTGAGATATTCCTCAAATTTATCAGCATCTTTTAAATGCATATTCATATAAAATAATATTTGCTCATTAATATAATCTTCTTTGTTTTCTGTATTGTTATTTAAGATATATTCCCAAATATCTTTATAAGTTATGGTTTTATTTTCAGGCTGTAAGATACTATTTATTGGAATGGATTCCACTATATCTTCTTTATTATGATCCTCTACAACTCCCATCTGTTGACAGCCAACTATAAGAATTAAAATAATAAATATTGTTAATAGTTGTCTTTCCATTCTCTCAGCGCGGTAAAAGTTTCAAAGTCATTATCAGATACATTAAATTTTTCATTAATTTTATTTTTAATTGATACATTATCGCATCTTAAAAATGGATTTATCATAAGTTCTTTGTCTAATGTGGAGGGAAGAGATGGATTTATAGATGTATTTAAACTATTAACACGATCAAATTCATTTAATAGATCTATATTTTCAGAATCGACTTCGATGGCAAATTTTAAATTTGACAAAGTATACTCATGACCACAATAAATCTTAGTATTTTTTGGTAAGGATGATAACTTATTCAGACTATTAAACATTTGCTTATGAGTGCCCTCAAATATTCTCCCACAACCTGCAGAAAAAAGTGTGTCACCGCAAAAGAGAATCGGCATATTTTCGTTAAAAGAATAAAAAGCAATATGATCTAAAGTATGACCAGGAACTTCTATAACCTCAAATTCTATACCTAAAATAGATATACGATCTGAATCTTTAACACTTTTGTTAATTTCAACAATATTATTTTTAGGCCCATAAACATCTATTTCAAATCTATCAGTAAGATCTTTTAGACCATTAGTGTGATCATAATGATGATGAGTAACTAATATTCCCTTAAGATCTATTTTTTTTTCGTCAATAAGTTTAATTATTTTGGATGATTCACCAGGATCAATTACTATTGACCCTTCATTAGTTGTTACTAACCAAATATAATTGTCTTCATATGCTTTTATTGGTTCCACGCTTAACATATGCAAATTCTAATTTAATTTTATGAAAACAGTAAATATTTATACCGATGGTGCATGCAGAGGAAACCCAGGAGATGGAGGTTGGGGTGTGCTTATAGAATATGAAAACATAACTAAAGAATATTTTGGTGGTGAAAGAAATACCACAAACAATCAAATGGAATTAAAAGCTGCTATTGAGGCATTAAAGGTTCTCAATGAACCATGCGAAGTAAATTTAACAACAGATTCAAAGTATGTAATGCAAGGAATAACATCTTGGATTAAAAACTGGAAAAAAAATAATTGGAAGAATTCATCAAAAAAAGATGTAAAAAATAAAGATCTTTGGATTGAGCTTGATAATTATGTCTCAAAACATAATGTAAAATGGAATTGGGTAAAAGGGCATTCTGGTCATGAAAAAAACGAAATCGCAGACTTATTAGCAAATAAAGGTATAGATAATATTTAATATGGCTAAAAAATATATAGTTCTTGATACAGAAACAACTGGTCTTGAAGTTAAGGCTGGCCATAGAGTTATTGAGATTGGAGCTGTCCTTTTAAATGATAGAAAAAAATCTGAACATCATTTTCATACATATTTAAATCCATCAAGACTAATAGACGAAGAAGCTTCAAAGGTTCATGGTATTACGAATGCAGATCTTGAAGATAGTCCTTCTTTTGATGAGGTAGCTGAAGAATTTATTCAATTTATTGAAGGCTCTACCTTGGTTATTCACAATGCACCTTTTGATATTGGTTTTTTAAACAACGAGTTAAAAATGGCATCTACAAAGTATCCAAAAATTGAAGATTTATGTGAAGTTGAAGACTCATTGGCTATAGCGCGAGATAAATATCCTGGTCAAAGGAACTCTCTAGATGCTCTTGCTCAAAGATTTGATGTAAAGGGTTATGATAGAACTTTTCATGGTGCCTTACTTGATGCAAATATTTTATCAGATGTTTTTATTCAGCTTACAGGCGGTCAAAGCAAGTTTGAATTTATAACCAATGGAAACACTTTTAAAGAAGACAAGATCAATCATAATGATTTTGATGAAAATCTTCTTAAAGGACTTAAACTTATTAACGCATCTAAGAGTGAAATAAATTCTCATGAATCAAAACTGTCTGACATAGAAAATAAACATCAAGTTGAAACTATGTGGAGAAAAATCTAGTGAAAAAAGTTGTAACAAGATTTGCACCCAGCCCAACAGGAACTCTTCATATTGGAGGAGTGAGAACAGCTCTTTTTAATTATGTTTATGCAAAACAAAATGATGGCCTTTTTCTTGTAAGGATTGAAGACACAGACAGGGAGCGCTCAACTAAAGAATATGAAAAAAATATACTAGATAATCTTACCTCTATAGGGCTCATTCCAGATAAAAAACCTATAAATCAATCAGAGAGGAATGAAATATATATAAAAGCAGCAGAAAAGATAATTGAGTCTGGTAACGCATATTGGTGTGATTGCTCTCCTAATGAATTAGATCAAATGAGAAAAGAGCAAATAGCAGCTGGCAAAAAGCCTATGTATGATGGAAGGAGTAGATATCTAGGATTAGATCGAAATGAAAAAACTGTATTAAGGTTAGCTACTCCTGAAGAAGGAGATATTGTTGTCAAAGATCTAATTAGAGGAGAGATTGCTTTTAAAAATAGTGAGCTAGATGATCTTATTTTGTTAAGAAGCGATGGAACTCCTACTTATCACCTTTGTAATGTAGTTGATGATTTTGAACAGGGAGTGACAACAGTCATAAGGGGAGAAGATCACATAAGTAATACTCCGAGACAAATTCATATACAAAATGCTTTGGGTTATCCTCAGCTAGAATATGCTCATCTTCCATTAGTTTTGGGGACTGATAAAAAAAGGCTATCAAAAAGACATGCTGCAACCAATCTTGAAGAATATAGATCACAAGGATATTTAGACTCAGCAATAATTAATACACTTGCCAGATTAGGATGGTCAAAAGGAGATAATGAAGTTTTTTATCTCAATGATTTGATAAAAGATTTTAATATTAAAGAAGTGCAAAAGGCTGGAGCAATATTTGACTTAACAAAACTTGAATGGGTAAACTCGCAACATCTCTCTAATCTTTCAATTGATGAATTTAAACAACATATAGAACCTTTTCTTTCAAAAATTGATATTGATATAGAAAATCATTCAAACGTAAATTTATTAATAAACTCTATGCGTTCATCTGAAAATACATTGGAGGGGATAGCTAAATCTTTAATACCTTATTACAAAGATGAATTAGATTATGATAAAAAAGCAATCTCTAAGTTCTGTTCAGATAATTCAACCATTCTTGATGACATTAAAGATTTGCTTTTGAATATAGATAATTGGACAGAAGATAATTTAGATGATGCATTGAAATCCTATCAAACAGAAAAAAACTTACCTGTTCCAAAAGTCAATCAACCTATTAGGATTGCTTTAACAGGGTCAACGAAATCTCCTTCATTAGGATTAACTTTGAGTATTTTTGGCAAAGGACTCTCTATCAAAAGAATTGAAGATTTAATAACTCATTTAAATCAATAATATCTATAAATTTTATAAATATTTTTTTAGATACAAAATTGGACATATTATCTTGGTAATGCCTATAATATCGGATATTTACACATTTCATTATGGGGGATACGTATGAAAATTAGAAATTATTTACTTTCATTCTTACTGTTGCTTCCTTTTGCTGTTATAGCTCAAGAAAGTTCTGAGGAGAATGTTGAAGAGGTTGTGGTAGTAGGTTCACAAATTAAAGGTGCGTCTATTACGGGAGCTCTTCCTGTTACTGTTATTTCATCAGAGGATATTGATATCTTAGGAGTTGAAGATGGTACAGAATTATTAGAAAACATGACTGAACAAGGTCTTAACTACTTTACTGAAGCTGAATCTGATTCTGGTGGTGTTAATTCAGCTAGAGGTGACGTAGGAGCATACAACATAAGAAATATGGGTGTTGGTAATACGTTGATACTTCTTAATGGAAGAAGGCTTGTTAATAACGCAGGTTATCAAACTGAACTTCTTGGTGGAGACTATGTTCCAACAATGAGTGTTAACTCAAATCTTATACCAACAACCGGTTTAGATCGTGTTGAAGTTCTTAAAGATGGAGCTTCAGCTATTTACGGTGCAGACGCAGTTGCAGGTGTAGTAAACAATGTTTTACAAAGTGATTTTGATGGATTCGAGATAGCTCTAAGAAATCAAGGTTATGATAACTTTAGTGCAGTAGATGACAGATTAACCCTAAAATGGGGTAAAGATATGAATGGTGGAAAAACCAATGTGTCTGTCATGTATGATTTTTATGACAGAGACGGTATTGCTGCTGCTGAAGACCCAAGATGGGGTGATTCAGATCATAGAAAATGGATTCCTGCAGACTCACTATGGGCAGGTGATACTTCATTCAGAAATTTATACTCAGGAAAATGGGCGCAACTAGATATGCGGGGAAGAACTGATTATTCAGATAGTTCTGGTGAAATTCAAATTATCCCAATTGGAGATCCAAGATGCGCAAGATCTGATTCAAAAGACACAGGTTATGGAACATGTTTAGCAGTTGATACAACCTCAATGGCTAATGGTGAATATTATATTAATCCAGGTCAATTTAGAGATTACAGAGGTGAACTAGAAAGAAGTAACCTTTTTGTTTTTGTAAATCATGAATTAGATAATGGTTCTGAATTTTTTGCAGAAATTGGTCACTATAGTTCTGACTATATGAGACACAAAGAACCAGCTGGTGACTTTAGTACTGCATTACTAAGCATTGGTCCTGATAATTATTGGATGAATCAAATCGGCATGACTGCAGATAATTCTTCAACTAATAAGCAAGTAAGAATTGATAACTGGAGACCTGATATTGGCCCGAGAATTATAAATGTAGAAAAAGAAACATATAGATATTTATTTGGTTTCAGAGGAACTACTGACTCTGGTTGGGACTGGGAAACAGCTGTTTTAACCTCTAAAGCTACTTCAGAAGATTTAACTGAAAATAGATTATCCAATTCTTTATTGCAAGCTGGTTTAAATGATTCAACACCAAATGCAATTAATATATTTTCTGCAGACGTTAAATCTGCTTTATCCCAAGCGATTATTGATGTTTCAAGAAATGACACTAGTGAATTAAATTCATTTGATTTCAAAATGACAAACCCTGAAGTCTTTAATTTACCAGCTGGTCCAGCAGGAATGTTAGTTGGTTTTGAATATCGTCAAGAATCATATACTGATGATAGAGACCCAAGACTTGATGGACAGATTCAGTTTACTTCAACTGAAACAGGTTTAGGATTTCCATTTGTTGGTGATGTTCTTGGTTCAAGTCCAACTGTTGACACTTCTGCAAAACGATCAACAAGTTCAGTTTTTGCAGAAATGATTTTACCAATTTCAAGCAAAATGGAAGCTCAGGTTGCCATGAGGCACGAAGATCCTGATGATACTAAGTCATCTACAGTCTGGAAGGCTGCATTGGGTTGGGAGTTAAGCGATGATGTGTTACTTAGAGGTTCAAAATCTACATCATTTAGAGTTCCAAATCTGATTCAAGCAAATCAGTTATACGTAACAAGAAGTGGAAATGTTGATGATGCTGTTGGAGAATATGTAGGTGGCGATCCTCTTGATGATAGATATCAAATTCAGAGTTTCAGAAGAGGTAATCCAAACTTACTTCCTGAAGAATCTGATAATACTTCATGGGGTATTGTTTGGACACCAAGCGCAATCGAAGGTTTAACAATAACATGGGATGACTGGAGAATTGAAAAAGATAACACTATTGTTTTATTCGGAAGAACTAATTCAATGGTTGCAGACTTAGTAGCAAGAATTAACTATGGTGCTGAAAATTGTGATGGATTTGATAATCCACTGATTGTTAGAGATCCTAATCCAGGATATTCAGCGGCTGATCTTGCAAAATTTGCAGCTGCTGGAATTTGTCCTGCTGGTGAAGCTTTAACAATCTTTGATGATTACACTAACGCAGCTACAAGAAATATTGCTGGTCAAGATATCGGTATTTATTATGACATCGTAACTGAAGTTGGTGATTTCAGTATCTCGCTAAATCATTCTGAGACAACTGAATTTACTCAACAGCCTACTAATGCATATCAAGCTCTTGTAGATGCTCAAGCATCTGGAGTGATACCATTTGATATCACTTTTGCAGGATTTGGTAATTTAGCAGGCCTTGATGGTAATTATGTTGAAAAATCTAGTCTTAAAGTTAATTACAGATTAGGTGATCTTGGAGTTCAGTTATCTGGACTTAGAAAAGGTGATTTCTATCAGAGCAGTGAAACTAGATCTGATGGAACAAGATATGTAATTCCTAGTATGACAACTTACAATGCTTCAGTATATTACTGGTTTAATGTTGGTGATAACAAAGCAAGAGTTAAGTTAGCAGTTCAGAACCTAGAAGATGAAAGAGCTCCATTAGCTGACAGATTCTATGGCTTCTTTGCTGATGCTCATCAAGATTACGGTAGAAGATTCTATCTTGACGTAAAAGTTAAGTTCTAAGGAATTTAAAAATTAAAAAGGGAGTTTTAACTCCCTTTTTTTATGAAAAAATATTAGTATAAGTTATGCCAGCATACAAAAATAAGGGTTTTTTTATAGGGTTAATAGCATTTGCTGTAATAGTTATTTGTGGCATTAATGATTTTATACCAGCTAGCTTAAGTGCGTTAGAGGGTGAATCATTTGAAACTAGTAAAGGAACAAAGCAAGTTAATAGCCAAGCAGCATGGTTTGTATTTGCTGTGCTTATTTTGATGGCAATATGGTGGGCAACTGAAGCATTACCTGTAGCAGTGACCTCTTTATTACCATTAGCTTTATTTCCATTATTAAATGTTGTGGATTTTCAATCCGCAGCCAATCCATACGCTAATAAGAATATTTATTTATTTCTTGGAGGCTTTATTTTGGCATTAGGTATTGAAAACTCAGGACTACACAAAAGAATGGCTCTTAGAATGATAATTGCAATAGGATCAAGTGGAGCAAAATTAATAGGTGGTTTTATGCTTGTTGCAGCAATGGTAAGTATGTTTGTAATGAATACTTCTACTACTTTAATGTTATTACCCATTGGTCTCGCTGTATGCTCTGTCATTGCTTCAACTATTCCAAATATTAGTGATCAACAAAAAAAATATTTTGATACTGCACTATTAATTGGTATTGCATATGCGGCAACTATTGGAGGTATGTCGACAATTATTGGAACAGCGCCAAATTTATTTTTTGTAACATTTATGAATGATACATATGGAATTGAAATTGATTTTTTAAGCTGGATGAAGATAGGTGTGCCTATAGCATTGGTTATGTTGATATCTGCATGGGTAATACTTACAAAATTTGTTTTCCCAACAAATTTTGTAGCAACATTAGAAACAAAATCTAAATTAAATAAAATGCTTGAAGATCTTGGACCTTTAAATAAAGATGAAATTAAAATTTCTATAATTTTTGGTTTTGCTGTCATAGCTTGGATGACTAGTCGTTTGGTAAGAGATAACTTTGGAATTGGAATAGAGGATGCAGGAGTGGCAATTATTGTAGCTATATTTTTATTTATAATACCTTCATCAATTAATAAAAATATGGATTTAATGCAATGGGATAAGACAACCAGACTACCTTGGGGTCTTCTTATTCTTTTCGGAGGAGGCTTATCTTTAGCTTCTCAAGTTGATGGAACAGGTTTAGGTATATGGATAGGACAAGGATTGAGCGTATTAAAACTAGTGCATCCAATAATTTTAGTTTTAGCAATAGCAACGATGATAATTTTTTTAACTGAAATGACAAGCAATGTTGCAACAACAAGTACATTTCTTCCAGTCATAAGTGCCTTAGCTCTTGCAATTGGAGTAATACCTGTTTCTCTCTTAATTCCAGTTTGTTTAGCAGCAAGTTGCGCATTTATGCTTCCAGTGGCGACTCCTCCAAATGCAATTGTTTATGGTTCTGGAAAATTTACAATTGCTACAATGATGAAAGCAGGATTTTTCTTAAATCTTGTTGGAATAATTGTTGTTACTATTTTTTCTTATTACTTAGCCCCATTGGTTTTTTAAATGAAGTATCTTAGCCTAATAATTTTTCTTTCTCTTAACACTTTTGCTCAACAAAGTTATATAGATTATTTATCACCATATCACCCTGTTGTAGGCAAATCAGGAATGGTTGTATCTCAAAATAATCTGTCCTCAGACATAGGAATTGAAATTTTAAATAAAGGAGGAAATGCTGTCGACGCTGCTGTAGCAGTTGGATTTTCATTGGCCATTACTTTGCCTAGAGCTGGTAATCTAGGAGGCGGTGGTTTTATGCTTGTTTATTTAAAAGAAAAAGATGAAATTTTCTATATTGATTACAGAAGCAAATCTCCATTAAATTCAACAATTGATAATATCTTTGATTTAAATGGTAAAACTATTAAACCAAAAGATTTTACAAATGATATGTTTGATAAAACAAGATACGGATATAAAGCACCTGCAATTCCTGGAACCGTTGCTGGCTTATTAGAAGCACATGAGAATTTTGGTAAATTGCCATTAGAAGAAGTTCTGGCACCTGCAATAAGACAAGCAAGAAATGGTATAAAAGTTTCTTATGATCTTGAGAAGGCAATCGAAGATACACATCAGCTAAAAAAAGATCCAGAATCATTAAAAATTTATTTTAAAGATGGAGCTGCTATTAAGGAGGGTTCAATCTTTAAAAGACCTGATTTAGATAAAACATTTCAGCTTATTGCAACCGAAGGCAAGAAAGGCTTTTATGAAGGTATTATTGCAAAAAAAATGGTAGAGGCAATGAATGCTAATGGAGGGCTATTTACGATAGAGGATTTTAAAAACTATGAAGTTGAAATTAGCGAACCAATTGTTGCCTCCTACAGGGGAAATTTAGTTTTTACTGCCGGACCTCCATCGGGAGGAGGTATTACCCTTTTAACAGCATTAAATGTATTAAGTTTTTATGATCTTAATAAATATAATAGTGATTCTGCTATAACATATCACTTGACCTCTGAAGCATTAAGAAGAGGCCATAATAATAGATCTCATTTTGTTGGAGATCCAGATTATTTTGATGTGCCCGTAACACAATTATTGTCTAAAGAAAGAACTATGGAGCTAGCAAAAAGTATTGATATTAAAAAAGCTAGTAAATCAACTGTAGTAAAACCTTTAGAACTTATAAAAGAAAGTCGCGATACAACTCATTTTTCGATCATTGATAAAGATGGTAATGCTGTTTCCAACACATACACGCTTGGCTATTCATTTGGTTCAGGAGTGACAATTCCTGACACAGGTATTTTAATGAATAACCAAATGAATAACTTTGCATATAGATATGGAGATAAAAATATTCGAGGACGTTCTGCAAGCACAGGAAATAGATTTGAGCCTGGAAAAAGTCCAATGAGCACAATGGCGCCAACAATGGTTTTTAATGAGGAGGGTGATCTTATGCTTGTAACAGGCTCACCAGGTGGGTCCTTAATACCAGCAGCAATATTAAGAGTTATAACAGGTGTTGTTGACTTTAATTTAGATATTGGTCAAGCAACTATGTTACCTAGAGTTCATAAAGATTGGCCTACTACAGGTATTTTGTATGAGAGAACATTAAATTCTGATGTTGTAAGAATTATCAACAAAACAATTGGCCACAAAATGACACCTGAACACACAATGGGAAGTACTCAAAGTATTCATATAATTGATGGAATTAATTACGGCTTTGCTGATCTTAGAAGGCCAAATGCATCTGTTTCAATTCAACCTAATTAACTTTTCTGTATTCTAGAGGTGGCTTTCTGTCTCCTAATAAAGGTTTATATTCAAAATTATTCCCAACACGCTCATTAAGTTCTGCTTTTGCTTCATCAATAATTGAAGGGTTTGAGTATATTTCTATAGCACTTTTTGCTAATGTTTTTGCAGCTAGCTCAGCTCCTTTAAGTCCTATTGAAGTTCCTCCTGAAGCAACTGCTTGCCAAGAGTGTGATGCAGTTCCTGGCACCCATGTTGCTGCTCTAAATCCAGCTGTTGGAACATTCCAACTTACATCACCAACATCTGTTGATCCGTATCCATGGGATGTTTTAAAAGGTCTTACGGTTTCTTGAGATCCTATTTGATTATCTGGTTCAAAAAAAGTTTCATACATTACAGAGGCATATTCATTTTCTTGAGCATTATATTTAACACCACCCAGTGATTCTAAATTCTTATGTACAATTTTTTGAAGCGTATCGTTGGGTAATAATGAAAAATTTCCATGCATCACCTCATATGACATTTTAGTATCTGTACCTAAGGCAGCGCCGTTTGCAGTATTAACTACTCTTAAAAATAAATCCTCAACAACAGACATTTCTGGATGTCTTACGTAGTAATATACCTCAGCAAGATCTGGAACAACATTTGGGGCAAGTCCACCTTTTGTGATTACATAATGTATTCTAGATTCTTGTGGAATATGTTCTCTCATCATATTTACCATGTGATTCATTGCCTCAACTCCATCAAGTGCTGATCTACCTTGTTCAGGAGATCCGGCAGCATGGGCTGAAATTCCGCTAAATGTAAATTTGGCTGATTTATTAGAATTAGATGTTCTTGAATTTGCACTGTTGCTGTCATCAGGATGCCAGTGAAGAACTATATCAACATCATTAAACAAACCTTCTCTAACCATATATACCTTTCCTGATCCGCCTTCTTCTGCAGGAGTGCCATAAAATCTAATAGTTCCTTGGATATTATTTTTTACAATCCATTCTTTAATTACCACAGCTGCCCAAGCTGATGCAGCGCCAAACAAGTGATGTCCACAAGCATGTCCAGCACCATTAGAATTATTAGCAACTTCTTTAAATGGCGAGGTTGTTTGAGCTAATCCAGGAAGTGCATCAAATTCTCCGAGAATTCCTATTACAGGACCTCCATTATTAAATTCTGCTATGAATGCAGAAGGTATCCCTGCTAAACCTCTTTTTATTGTGAAACCTTCATCCTCTAAAGAAGAGGCAAGTAATGATGAACTATTTTTCTCTAGATAACCTAATTCTGCATAATCCCATATTTGAAGTGCAACATTTTCAAATTTGGCTTTATGTTTATCGATACTGATTAAAATATCATCACTATGAACATTACTAGCTAATAGAATTAAAACTAATAGACTAATTGATTTTCTTTGAAATAAACCTTTCTTTTTACCCATTCTTCACTCTCCATTGATTTAATAATAGATTCATCGGATGAAGTAATCAATTTTCTTTTTCCATCATCACAATCTAAATAAATTACAGCTTTTTTATGATAAGTACTTTTTAAAGTTGTATAACCAATTATAGTTCCAGCACCATCAGACAAAGATGATATTTTTACTGGAGCTTCTTCCTTGCTTGCTTCACTTGTAAAATCCTTAAAAGAAAATTCAATATCTGGATTTTTTGACCATAGTGCGTATGATTGTTTTGTCATCATTCCTGAAACACCAGTAACTATTCCAATTTTAGAATTATCATTTCTAATTTTTAAAATCATTTTTATTGTTGAGTGAAGAACATAGCTATTAAGTGGTCCGCCTGCAAATGGCATGCCTCCAGTAATTGTTGCTTCTTTAGATAAATCTACATTAAGTGACTTTGAGAACATATGAACAGCTACTGGAAAACAGCTATAAAGATCATATAAATTCGGTTTAATATTATTGGATGCGCATATGTCTAAAATAAATTCAGCAGCAAGTTTCATTCCCTTAGGGTCAGTTATATTAGGTCTTTGTATAGGCGCAATCATATGGTTACTTTCAGATGAGGCAAGCGGGTAAACTCTTTTAGTTTTAGGTATATTTAATTTATCTGCTAATTCTTCTGAACAAATTATCATTGAGCATGATTGATTTACATTCCAACTTGTACAGTGATATTTATTATAGGGAAATGCCTGAAGAGGATTTTTTTTACTTTGATTTAGAATTTCATCAGGTGTCAGAGGTTCCTCAATCCAACCATCATCATTAAGAGATCCTATTCGAGAAAATTCTGAATATAGATTTGCAATATCTTTATGGTATTCATTAAAATTTTTATTTGTCGAGGCGCGTAGGGCACTTTCTATGATTGCATAATAACCAACAGCCATTAACCCAAGCTCTTCTTCTTCAACTTTATGCTGAAGCTCGTCATTTGCTTTAATATAATGATCCGGATTGACTTTGAGCTCAGTTTCATTAAAAGTTTTATTTTCTATATGAGCTCTAAGCATCTTATATCTAGCTTCACCACCTAGAATTAAACCTGCTCTTATTTCACCATTAATTATTTTGTTACAAGTTGAATTAATTAAGTTCTGCTGAAGCACTCCAACTTTAGTGACACTAGTTTTTACATTATTTATATCATTTTTTTCTGCAACCCATTTACCTGGATCTCTGTAGCGCCAAAATCCTTTTGGTATCTGAATCTCATCTATGTAATTTTTGATTTCATGATTAGTTGTATCATCAAGAGATTTTTTAAAAGCAAGATCCATTAGAACTAATGCTTCATCTAATTCATCAAAATTACCTTTTTGTTGAACTGTTCCAACCCCAACGATAACAGGTATATTCCTCATCGATTTATATGGATGCAGATCCCCAATAGTTATAGCCAACTATTTTTGGAGTACTAGGCAGATACATTTGATTTAAATTATGTACCTTAAATCCGGAATTGGAAATTATTGAAGGAATATCTCTATTTATATTACAACCACCAAATAATTTACCCCAAATTGGATTTATTCTATTTTGCCATTTAGATACCTTTATATCTGGAGCTATACCGTGTTCACAAAATAAAATATTAGCATCAGGTCTCATCACTCTTTTTATTTCTTTAAGAGCATCCATGGGATTTGGTATGGAACACAATGTGTATGTAATCACAACCGTATCAATAGAATTTGATTTCAATTTTATTTCTTCAGCTCCTTCAAATAAAAAATCAATATTAATACTCATTTCTTCAGCTTTCTTAATTGCTTTTTTGCAAAGTTGAGTGGATGGATCAAGTCCATAGATTTTGTTAATTTTAGAAAGATTATAAAAAGGAATATTCAATCCTGAGCCAATACCAATTTCTAATACAGTACCACTTGCATTAGGAACCACTTTTTCTCTTTGGTAGTTAATAGGTTTAGTTGAGCAACAAGTATCTAGTAATTTTGGCAGTACATATTTTTCGTAGGTGTTCTTTATCATTACTCGTATGCATCAATAGGCATTGCTGCAATATTAAAGCCTGCATCAACATACGTTATTTCTCCAGTAACTCCACTTGCGTAATCAGAGCATAAAAATGCTGCTACATTTCCAACTTCATCAGTTGTTACGGTTCTTCCAAGTGGTGCTATCTTAGAATGTTCACTTAACATTTTCCTAAAGTTTTTTACACCCGATGCAGCTAATGTTTTAATTGGTCCTGCAGATATAGCATTAACTCTAATGTTATCTCTACCCATTGATGCTGCAAGAAATCTAGTATTGGCCTCCAAACTTGCCTTAGCAAGACCCATCACATTGTAATTTGGTACAGTTTTATTAGATCCTAAGTATGTAAGAGTTAAAAGGGCAGAACCTTCATTTAACATAGGCTTTGCTGCTTTTGCCATAGCAGTAAAACTATAAGAACTAATATCATGGGCAATTTGAAAACCTTCTCTTGTAGTGACATCAACAAAATTTCCTTCAAGCTGTTCTGCAGGCGCAAAACCAATTGAATGAACAAAACCATCAAAATCAGGCCAATATTTATTTAATTCATTGAATGAAGTCGCTATAGACGTATCACATGAAACATCACACTCTATTAGAATTTTTGAATTCATCTTTTCAGCAATAGGCTCTAAATTTTTTAAAAGCCTTTCATTTTGGTATGTGAAGGCTAATTCTGCACCTTCCCGATGCATTGCAGAGGCAATTCCAGCAGCAATTGAGTACTTATTTGCAAGTCCAGATATTAGTATTTTTTTATTTTTTAATAACATTATTAAATATTTATGTAAATTTATAATATTGTAAGAGAAAAATAATTAAATCACTAAAATAAATTTTATTTTTATATTAGATTATAAATAATATAAACGATGGTTATGATTAATTATAAATAATTGAAAAAAATGTAGATTTCTTATAAAAACTCTGAAACAATAGGTCCCATAACGTGATATGCACGGCTAATTTCGTGCTTTCATAAATATTAATCGAACTACAGGGGAATTGTATGTTTAATAAAGAGAATTATTTATTTGCAGTCCTTGCGCTTTCTTTCGGCTTATTCAATGCTGATATAGTTGCTCAAGATGAATCTGCAGATAATGTAGAAGAGGTTGTTATAACCGGTTCTAGAATCAAAAGAGATTCATTAAATAGCGCCGCACAAGTTACAACAATCACCAGTGAGGATATTGCTGCGTCTTCTGGTCTTATGACTGCTGACGTGCTAAGAGACTCAATTTATAACTCTTTTGGATCATTTAGCCCAACAGCTGGTAGTAGCGCTATGGGTAACGCAACAATCAGTGTTAGAGGTTTAGGATCTTCTAGAACATTAGTCCTCATGGATGGAAGAAGAATGCCTGGTTCACCACATCTTGGTGGATCTGGAGCTGTAAATATCAATATGATACCAACTGTTGCAGTTGAACGAATTGAAATTCTAGCTGATGGTGCTTCATCTGTTTATGGGTCTGATGCTATTGCTGGTGTTGTAAACGTTATAACTAAAAAAGGTTTCGACGGAGTGGAATTTAATTTCAGACGTGGTGACAGAGATCGTGATGATGGCGAAGAAAACTCAGTTTCTTTCATATACGGTGCTACTAATGATAAAGGTTATGTAACTATTATGGTTGAGCATGATGAAAGAGATGAAATCTATCTTAAAGATAGATGGTATACAAAAGCCACAGCTGAAGACAGAAATGGTGACGGCGTAATTGATCTATATAGTGAAACTTATGGTTTAAGCTGGTACTCAAGAAACTTAGCTGACCCAGTCACTGGTGATATTATGGCTACTCCAACTTGTCCTGGTTCTGTTGATAATCCAACAGACGGATGGTGGGGACCAAACTTTGGTGGTGCTGCTTTTGGTCAAGGAGCTACTTCCACACCTTCAAATGGTGGTGCTGCAAGAGGTATTTGCGGATACGCTTGGGCTGACATCATGGTACAAAATGCTGCAACATTTAGAGACAGCATTACAACAAATTTTGAATACGAAGTTAATGATCAAATCAGCTTATATTCAAGAATCAATTACTTAAGAAACGAGTCAACAGGTAGATATGCTCCTCCTGCTGCTAGATACCCAAGTATCGCAGTTGGTGATCCAGCTAACCCTTATGACGTTCCAGTAACTGGTTATTGGAGATGGACTGAAATCGGTAACCGTGGTATGCACCAGGTTGATACAGGTCACGATGCAGTATTCGAATTAACATATCAAGTTAATGACGACGTAGAAGTTGTGTATGGTACACAAATTAATAAATTCTACGGTGTTGACATAGGTAGATATTACTTAAGTTATGCAGGTTTAGATTCAAATAATCTAAACGGTGAGCCATTTGGTTCTGCTGCTGGTGCTGCTGCTATGAGTGCTACAACTCTAGTTGAGTACACAAACCATTATGAAAAGAATGATGTAGTTGTGCAGATCGATAATATTATGGATCTTCCTGGTGGATCAGTTTCTGCTTTATTCGGTATTGAAAACTTCACTAACGAATACTCAGCTGAATATGATAAGCATTCTGAAAATGGTCTAGTTGGTGGTTCAGCTGGTAACTCAGGTGCAGGCTACAGAGAAGTTGACTCAGTATTTGGTGAGGTCTTACTTCCAGTAATGGATAACCTAGAAATTACAGCATCATTCAGATCTGATGATTACTCAGATGTTGGTGAAAGTGATTCATTTAAACTAGGTGCTTTATGGGTTCCTGTTCCAGGTACAATTGTTAAATTGAATACTGGTGAAGGATTCAGAGCTCCTACAATGGATAACTTATATGGTGCTACTACATTTAGTGCTAACACTGTTTATGACTACAAAGCTTGTGCTGCTGCAGGGACATCTGCTGCAGACTGTGCTTCTAAGCAGGTATCTACATTAATTAAAGCTAATCCAAATCTAGGCGCTGAATCTTCTGAAGGATTCACAATGAGCGTTGAACAAGACATGGGTATGCTAGTTGATGCTTTAGATGGTCTAAATGTTAGATTTGACTATTATGAAATTACAGTAACAGACGCAATCGCAAGTATTTCTACACAAGACGTAATGTGGAATGACTTTGTAGGCGGAACTGCTCTTTCAAATAACGTAACATTCTTTAATGCTGATGGTATTTCCGGTGACGGTACTGCTGCTGGCGCACCTGTAGGTACAGGTAACGTTGGTGATGCATGTCCTACTGGAGCTACTTATGTAAGAAGAGAAGGTAATGACCCTTCAATCTATGTTATTAGATCATGTGCTAACGGTCGTGTAGACTATGTTGGTGCTGGATTTACTAACGTTGGTGAAATTGAAGTGGTTGGTTATGACTTATTCGTAAATTACACAAGAGACGTTGGTCCTGGTGTGATGAATGTTTCTGTAGATTACACAGAAATGGATGAGTACAACACTGATGCCTTCACAGGTAGTTCTCAAAAGACTAACAATGTTGGTTTTGAAGGAACTCCTTCTGAAAGAAGTAATATTAGCCTTTCATATGCATGGGATAAATATAGCGTTGCTTTAACACAAAGAAACATTGGCGACTTCAGATTAAGCCAAGAACCTGAAAAGGACTCTGCTGGTAATCCAACTGGTGGTATTGTTAAAGCTGGTGGCACACAAGATGAGTACAGTGCACTTGACCTTCAAATCAAAGCTGATTTAGGTAAATATGGTACTGTTACTTACGGTATGCTTAATGCTGAGGATGAAGATCCATTACCTAATGCTAATGGAGACAGAGATGCTTATCTAGGTCTTTATAGTAACCAAGGGTTAATAACTTATCTAAAATGGAATGTTGCATTCTAATTAGACGTTGATTAATATTAAAAGGCCGGTTTTACCGGCCTTTTTTTATGAAGTTCATTTAAGTACAATACCTTATGCGATTAATAACTAGTTTCTTATTCCTGGCACTCTTCTGTAATTTGATATATTCAGATGTTTCTAATAACTGTTCTACAAAGATGGTTCAAGTTATGAAGCCATTACATCCAAATACTGGCTATCAAGGATTTGCAGTTGTCCAATTTAATATTGATAAAGATGGTAACCCAAAAAAAATTAGGGCAATAAGCTCTGAATGTGCAACTGGAAGAGATAAAAAAGGGAAAATTGTGCTAAAGAAGTGTCCATTTTTTAAATCAAATGCTGTAAGTGCTGCTAAGTATATAAAATATGAACCACCGGTTGATGGAAGTGGTAATTCATGCGAAGTAAAGAATAAGACATTTGAGTATAAGTTTTCTTTATATAATGTTCAGCTTGAGTATGATGATTTTTTTATAAGAGAGGATTTCAAAAGCGACAGATTCACTTCTGATGAAGGTGATGTAAGAATGTTTTCACCTAGAGGACTCAATCAAATACAAGATCCTCCAGATTTAACGCAAAAGGCTTCTGCAACATCAAATGTCAAACCTTAAATTATTAAAAATCAGTCTTATAAGAAACTTATTTACTTATTTTTCTAAGATTTCAATATTTTTTTTGAATATATATATTAAATCTCAAGTAAAGAAATCCTAGTAGCAAAACAAAACTTTATGAAATTATTATTTATACTTTTATTGTTAAGCTCTAATCTTGTTCATGCTGAATATAAAAATTCAAATGGTAAAGCATTAGAAAAGCCATTTAAGGACCTTATTAAATGGATGAGTTCCGATGTAAAACCTATTTTATCTGAAATAGAAGTTTCTGATGACTGGAAAAATATCAATTTAAACCAGGATAATGATTATATTATCTGGATTGGTCATTCAACCTTTCTTATTAAGAAATCAGGTATAGTCATCCTTACTGATCCAGTATTTTCAGATAGAGCGTCACCGTTTAAGAATATCGGACCTGAAAGATTAATACCTCCAGCTATACCTTTAAACCAATTACCACAAATTGATTTTATAACTGTTAGCCATAACCATTATGATCATCTTGATATTGATTCACTTAAGAAAATTTCAGAACTAAATCCTGATGCAGTTTTTCTTGTCCCAGAGGGTGATCTCAGACTTCTTAAGAGAAAAAGGATTGATAATGCACACGAATTTAATTGGTGGGAAACATTTAGTACAGACGGACTTACATTTACGTTTACTCCAGTTCAGCATTGGTCTAAAAGAGGGCTTTTTGATAGGAATAAAAGCCTATGGGGTGGTTGGTATATGAATTTTAATGACTATGGAATGTATCATGCTGGTGATACTGGTTATTCAAATGACTTTATTGATACAAGGCTTAAATTAGGCGCTCCTAAATATGCATTTATACCAATAGGAGCTTATAACCCTGAATGGTTTATGGCTGAAAGTCATGTTAATCCTGAAGATGCCATTCAAGTCATGTTAGACCTGGAAGCTGAAAAAGCTTTTGGCATGCATTGGGGTACTTTTGCGTTGACGGATGAGGATACTCTTGAGCCTCCAGCAAGACTGAAAGAAGCTCTCAAGTCTTTTAATTCACCAGATTTTATATCTTTGATACCTGGTAAAGTAATTGAAATACAATAATATATGTCTAGATTTTTTTTATCATTAGCAGAATCTGGTTTCATTCCTGATGCCTTAATCAAAATTGCTGTGAGATTTATCACCAATAGGCGCATAAATGAGTCAAGCAATCATGATAACAAGGATAAAATTATCAGTGCGCTTTCTGAGGGTATAGTTGCTGAAAAAACATATGATGCTAACGAGCAGCATTATGAAGTTCCTCCAGAATTTTTTAACCAAGTTCTAGGTGTCAACCTAAAATATTCTTGTTCACTTTTTGAGAACATAAATTCTTTAGATGAAGCAGAAAAATCTATGCTTGAGCTTTATATAGAAAGAGCTGATATTAAAAACGGTCATGAGATTCTTGATCTAGGTTGTGGGTGGGGTAGTTTTTCTCTGTATGTAGCTGAAAACTATCCAGATACAAAAATTACGTCAGTTAGTAATTCAACAGACCAAATTACATATATCAATAATGAAGCACAAAAAAGAGGTTTATCAAACGTTAATGCTTATAAAATGGATGTTAATAACCTTGAATTAGATACTCAATTTGATCGAATTGTTTCAATAGAAATGTTTGAACATCTTAGGAACTATAAATTAATTTTAAATTCTCTTAATAATTTACTAAAACCTGATGGAAGATTATTCATTCATATTTTTTGCCATAAAAAGCTAACTTACTTTTATGAAATGAAAAATAATTTTGATTGGATGACAAAGTATTTTTTTCAAGGTGGCATAATGCCCAGTAAAGATATTTTTGAGTACTTTAACAATGACTTAGAAATTATCAATCAATGGGATATCAATGGAAATCATTATTCAAAAACTTGTGAAGCTTGGCTAAATAACCATTATAAAAATAAGAAAAAAATATTAGATATATTTCAGAACCACTATGATAAGCCTAAAATTTGGTTCAATAGATGGAGAATCTTCTTTTTATCTTGTGAAGCTTTCTTTGCATTAAATAATGGCAAAGAATATTTTGTTTCTCATTATTTATTAAAGAAAAAGCAAATAAGTTAACAGAAAAATATGATCAAAAATATATTGCAGTTCCATGTGATTTGAGTAATTCGAAATCCCATTCTTCATCTTCAGAATACATCATGTACAATATCGAGTCTTACGGGGCTATAGCTCAGCTGGGAGAGCGCTTGAATGGCATTCAAGAGGTCCGCGGTTCGATCCCGCGTAGCTCCACCAATTTTAATCAATTATTTCAAAATACTTAAAGACCCACCACAAGCTAAAGTAAACAAGCGCAGCTAATAAAAAGCCAATAATAATTGTAGAAAACTTAGTTATTAATTTTTTCATTTTGATAATTTATTTTCTCTGACCATAGAACTTTAAATTTGAATCTTTTATAGAAAACAATCTTACCGCAAAAATATCTTTTAAATAGTTTTGATAATTCTTCCATGGTGCTTTTTTACCTTGCTTTGGCATTAAATGAAGACCTCTTTGGAAATATCCAGATGTAAAGTCAATTAATTTATCATCGCCATGAGCAGTTTTATCATCAATAGGCATACAACAGGTAACTCCTTTTTTGTCCATTAATTTAATAAGCCTACAAACATATTCACAAGTAAGATCTGCTCTTAATGTCCATGAAGCATTTACGTAGCCAAAAGAAATTGCAAAATTAGGAACCTCACTCAACATCATTCCCTTATATGTTAGTCTCTCATGTGGATCTAATTTAATACCATCAAGAGTCACATTAATATCATTTAATGCATTCAATTTGATTCCAGTAGCTGTAATTATAAGATCAGCTTTAATCTTTTCTCCAGAGTTCAATAAAATGCCATCTGACTGAAATTCGTCTATTGTATCTGTAACAATTGAAGCTTTTTTATCACCGATTGCTTTAAATAAGTCACTATCTGGTACTAAGCATATTCTTTGATCCCATGGCTTATACGATGGAGTAAAGTGCTTATCTATATCATAATCTGGACCCAATTCGTCTTTTATTAGGTCTAAAATTCTATTTTTAGTTCTTTCAGGATATTTCCTTGCCAAAGAAAATGTAAAACTTTGCCATAAAATATTTTTCCATCTAATTAAAAAATATGTAATTTTTGTTGGAAGAAACTTCCTTAAGAATTTATTTATTTTATCTTCACTTGGTCCTGATACAACATAAGTTGGAGATCTTTGAATCATAGTTACATGCTTTGCTTTTTCTGAGATTGCTGGAACAATTGTTATTGCAGTTGCACCACTTCCTATAACAGCAATATTCTTATCAATATAATCAACATCATTGTTCCAAAACTGAGGATGGATAATTTGTCCTAGAAATTTATCCTGGTTTTTGAAATAGGGCATATGAGGTTTTGTATAACTATAGTATCCCCCGCATAGAAATAAGAAATTACATGTCATATGTTTTAATTTATTATTTTCATGAATTTCTAACTCCCATACAGATTTATTAGAATTCCAGTTAGAAGATTTAACTTTATGATTTAGTAAGATATCTTTCCTAAGATTATTTTCATCTATGGTTTCATTAATATATTCAAGAATAGAAGGACCGTCTGCAATTGACTTATCGTGTATCCAAGGCTTAAATCTATATCCCAGAGTATGCATATCAGAATCAGATCTAATACCAGGATATTTAAATAAATCCCATGTCCCGCCTATGTTATTTCTACCCTCAAGAATCGTAAATGACTTATTAGGACATGTTTTTTTTAGATTATAGCCAGCAGCTATTCCAGAAATACCTGCACCGACTATAACAACATCTTTATGCATAAGACTATTTTGTTTGTTTCCTTTTAGACTCTATTTCATTAATGATTAATTGTGCTTGATCCACCGCCAGACCAATATAGGTTTCAGGATTTAGGATATTTGATAAGGCCTCTTTCGTAATATTTTCTTGAATAGTTTTATTAGCCAAAGCAGCTTCCTCTAATGAAATATTATTTTCAAGTGCGTATTTTGCAACGTCATGCATCAAATCATTTGCTGTATCTTTTCCAATCTTATTTGCAAGATAAAATGTTAGCCTTTGAGAAAGTATTAAACCATTTGTAATGTCTAAATTTTCTCTCATTTTATATTTATTAACTTTGAGCTCTTTAAGGAGCGGCTTAGCCCTATCAATCATCTTTTCTGATTCGATTGAAATTAATCTGAGTTCGTCATCACTCTTTTGTCCATCTCTCTCAAAGCTATTTACCATATCATCAAGGACTATCTCAGATAGTCTTGGTATAACTCTAGAATATTCTATTAAATCACCTGGTCCTCGAGGATTTTTCTTTTGTGGCATAGTACTACTGCCAACAGATCTAGATCCGAGATATTCTTCAGTTTCTCCAATTTCGGTCATTTGAAGTAATGTTAATTCGTTTCCTATTCTTCCAAATGACTTAGATACAATCGCTAATGTTAGGGCGTACTCTGCAAAAACATCTCTAATTCCATGCCAGTCATCTTTAGATGGCTCATCCAAGCCGAGTTTCTGCATCATTAATGACTCTGTCTCTATAGCCATATCACCCAGGCCCAAATAAGAACCAACAGCACCTTTTAAAATACCTGATTTATTAATCTTTGATTGAACATGCTGTAAGCGTTCAATATTTCTTCTATTTTCAGCTAACCAGGTGCTAGTTTTTTTTCCAAAAGTTATAGGAAGAGCATGTTGGCCCAAAGTCCTGCCTGGCATATAAGTATTTAAGTTATCTTTTGTAAGTGTTAATAAGTAATCTTCAATTTCTAACAAATCATCAATTAAAAGATCGATAGAATCTTTTATTTGAAGAACTAGAACTGTATCCCATATATCTACAGTAGTAGCACCATAGTGTAGATACTCTGCAGCTTCGGCATCAATAGAACGTTTCCAAACATTCAATCTTGCAACCAAAGTGTGTCTTACTAGTTTATGCTCTTCATCTATGTCCTTTTGAGAAAGATATTTGATATTAGCTTTTGATGAAATTTCTTTTGCAGCCCATAAAGGAATTATCTCGAGCTCAGACTGCGCCTCTGCAAGAGCAACTTCAACATCCATGAATAATTGATTTTTATAATTAGGTTTAAAAATATCAGAGACAGTATCTTCTGAAAAAACAAATAAACTTGATGAAACAATGCAAAATGAAAGTAGAAATTTTTTCATGAGAATATTATATGGGTTATGATTCGTTAAGATAAGTAATTTTTAAAGACTAATGAAACTTGATGTGTATTTTGTAGACGCCTTTACAAGCGAAATCTTCTCAGGAAACCCAGCTGCAGTTATCTTTTCTGATATAGATGATGAAGTATTGATGCAAAAAATAGCTGCTGAAAATAATTTGTCAGAAACAGCCTTTGTTGATTTATCTAATAATAATATTAGATGGTTTTCTCCAGCCTGTGAGGTAAATTTATGTGGACATGCTACATTGGCCTCAGCGTTCGTATATTTTAATTACTTTGATACAACCAAAGAAAGTATTGCGTTTAGCTCTGCTAGCGGTGAGTTAAAGGTATATAGAAAAGATGATTATTTAGAACTTGATTTCCCTAAAGACACATTTAAGCAAGTTGATATGATTGAAATGGTTGAAAGTGCTACTGGTGCAAAACCTTTAGAAACTTACTTAGGTGATATTAATTTATTTGCTGTATACGAGAATGAAGAAATTATTTCAAATATTAATCCAGATTATAGTGCTGTTTCAAAGCTTGATGGTCAGGGGTTAATAATATCCTCTTCAAGCAATCAGTATGATTTTGTTTCAAGGTATTTTTGTCCAAAATTTGGTATCAACGAGGATCCTGTTACAGGCTCAGCACATACAACCTTGATTCCATATTGGTCAGGAAAGCTTTCCAAGGATTCTTTAACAGCAAAACAAGTTTCTACGAGAGGCGGAGAGCTTTTTTGTCATAATATAAAGAATAGGGTACTTATCGGAGGTAAGGCAGTTCTTTATATGAAAGGTTTGATTGAAATTAGTTAGATTTCAATAATTTGTTTACCAAAATTCTTACCCGTTAACACATCTCTCAAGGCTTGAGGTGCATTTTCAAAACCCTGTGTAATAGTTTCTTTGTATTTAATTTTATCTTCTAAAACCAATTGTAATATTTCTTGTGTTGCCTGTTGCCATTCATTTGCCCATTCAGTAACAACAAAAAATCTATGCTTAGGCTTATCATCAAGCGCTCCTAGTACTTGAAAAGGGGTCTCAACTTTTAACATATCAGGTGCATTATATTGAGAAATAAAACCACAAATTGGAACTCTTGAGCCAGTATTTAATAAAGGGGCAACAGCTCGTGTAACTGGACCCCCAACGTTTTCAAAATAAATATCAATACCATTTGGACATGCATTTTTTAAATCTTCATTTAGGTTACCTGCTTTGTAATCAATACATTCATCTAAACCAAGTTCATCTTTTACAAAACTACATTTTTCTGGTCCACCAGCAATTCCTATTACTGTGCAACCGTAAATTTTTCCTAATTGCCCAACAACAGCCCCAACTGCACCAGATGCTGCAGATACAACCAAAGTTTCACCAGACTTAGGTTTACCTACTCTATTGAGACCAAAATATGCTGTTCGACCTGGCATACCTAACGTTCCTAGAAAAGAAGAAAGCCCAATATTAGATTCGGGAACTTTTAATAAAGCTACGTCTGTATCTTTTGTCTTAATATAAGTTTGCCATCCCTTATGCGCACATACTTTATCGCCAACATTAAATAAGTCTGAATTACTTTCTACAACTATACCGGCAGTTTCACCAGTCATAGGCTCTCCGATTTTTGCAGGGGCAGCATAAGATTTTGAGTCATTCATTCTGCCTCTCATATATGGATCAATTGATAAAAATTTAGCCTCAATTAAAATTTCATTCTTTCCAAGAGATGTAATTTTTTCTTCGTGTAATTTCCAACATTCATCTCCAGGCATTCCAGTTGGTCTTTTATCTAATAATAATTGTTTATTTAAATAATCCATTTTTTCATCTACCTCATTAAATTAATTTTGTTAATTCTCTAAAGTGTTTTCTACAAAGTGTCTTGTATACCTCATTCCCACCAATAAGTATTTTTTCACCTTCTAAAATTACTTTGCCATTTTCATCTATCCTTACTACCATTGTTGCTTTTTTATCACATTCACTACAAATAGTTTTAAGCTCTTTGAGATTATCTGCAATAGCTAAGAGTTCTTGACTACCTTCAAATAACATTCCTTGAAAATCAGTTCTAATCCCGTAACACATTACAGGAATATTTAAATCATCTGCAATCTTTCCAATGCTGTGAACTTGATGCTTTGATAGAAACTGTGCTTCATCAATAAAAATGCAACTAATCTCTTCAAAATTTGTGTTTTTAACTTCTTTATAAAAGTCATAATCTTTATTAACAATAACCGCATCTGCTTCTAACCCAATTCTTGATATTATTTTACCTTTTGATTTATTACCTATTTCATGAGGAATAAACAACATAGTTTTTAAATTACTCTCAAGATAGTTATGATTTGATTGCAATAGGGCAGTTGATTTACCTGCATTCATTGTTGAATAAAAGAAGTGAAGTTTTGCCATATAATGATTATATAACTATAAATGTTAACTGTATTCATGAATGTAACAGAAGAAAATGGAATAACTCATCTTGATCTTCATGGCTTAAGACATGCTGATGTTGCTGATGAAGTAATAGACTTTGTGTTTCAATACCAAAAGAAAATTCCATTAATGATAATATGTGGAAATTCAAATCGGATGATTGAGCTTGTTGAAGAATCACTCAATGATAATTCAATAATGTTCTCAATGCCAAGATTTGGTATTATTAGAATCGAAAAAATTTAAAAACTATGAAAATTCAAGATATTTTATTATTTGATGAACAATTATCAGATGAAGAATTAATTATTCAAAAATCTGCTAGAGATTATTGTCAAAAAGAACTTCTACCTAGAATCACAGATGCAAATAGAAATGAAATATTTGATAAGGGCATCTATAAAGAAATGGCCCAAATGGGATTTTTAGGAGCTCCTATAAAAGGATATGGTTGCGCAGGTACAAATTATGTATCCTATGGCTTGATTGCTCGAGAAATCGAAAGAGTAGATTCAAGTTACAGATCTGCTTATAGCGTCCAAACATCTTTAGCTATGCATGCTATTTATCATTTTGGTTCAGATGAACAGAAGGATTTTTATTTACCAAAGATGGCAAAAGGAGAGCTAATAGGATGTTTTGGTCTTACAGAATCTGATGCAGGTTCAGACCCAGCTTCAATGAAAACAAATGCTAAAGAAAAAGATGGCGGATATATATTAAATGGATCAAAGACTTGGATTACTAATTCTCCGATCGCTGATGTTTTAGTTATTTGGGCAAAAGATGAGCAGGGCGTTCTTAGAGGATTTATAGTTGATAGAGATTCTAAAGGATTAACTACTCCAGAAATTGAAGGTAAGTTTGCTTTAAGAGCATCTATAACAGGTCAGATTTTCCTTGAAGATGTTTTTGTGAGTAAAGATAAAATACTTCCTGAAGTTCAAAGTTTTAGAGGTCCATTTTCTTGCCTTAACATGGCCAGATATGGAATTGCATGGGGTGCAATGGGCGCAGCTGAGTTCTGCTGGAATGCTGCACTTGAGTACTCGCTTGAAAGAGAGCAATTTGGTAAGCCACTTGCATCAAAGCAGCTTGTTCAAAAAAAATTAGCTGATATGCAAACTGAGATTACATTAGGTCTTCAATCGGTATTAAGATTAGGCAGACTCATTGATGAAGACAAAATGAAACCAGAGATGATTTCATTGCTTAAAAGAAATAATTGTCAGAAAGCATTAGATATTGCTAGATCATCTAGAGATATCCATGGTGGCAATGGTATAAGCGATGAATATCATGTAATCAGGCATTGTATGAATCTAGAAGCAGTGAATACTTACGAAGGTACGTATGATATTCACGGCTTAATTCTTGGTAAAAGTCAGACTTCTTTCGAGGCTTTTTAATTTTTTAGATGTTTATCTAAAAACTCTTCTACTTTTCCAAACATGTTTAGTGTCGATTGTTCACCACCAAAGCCATGACCTTCGTATGGTTCAACATACCACTCATATTCTTTTCCAAGACTTTCTAATTTATCAGCCAATTTTCTAGCATGAACTAATCTAACATTATTGTCTTGAGCGCCATGTATTATCAGAACTGGTGATTTTATGTTTTTAGCTTGCCTTAAAGGAGAAGTCTCAATTATGTATTCCATATCATTTGGGTCATCTGGATCGCCCCATTCAAGTCTAAGTTCATCATAAAAACCACCAAATCTTCTTGAATTTCTATTTGAATCTTCTTGAAGTAGTTCTAAATCAACTACACCTACAAAGTTTATACCAGCGGCATAGAGGTCTGGGGTAAATGCAAGACCAGCCATAGTAGCGTAACCGCCATAACTTCCTCCAAAGATTGCAATACGATCTGGATCAGCAACACCTTGTTCAATAAGATAATTCACACCATCAGTTATATCATCTTGCATTGTTTTCCCAAATTGTTTATTTGCTGAGATGTAATGATATGCACCATAACCAGTGGAACCTCTAAAATTTGGTTGAAATACAGCATACCCTCTGCTTGATAAAAATTGCACATAAGTATCATATGACATGTAATCTCTTGCGTTAGGACCTCCATGAGGATGAACAACCATTGGTAGATTTTTTCCATCTGAATTATAGGGAACAGTTAAATAACCATGAATTTCAAGGCCATCTCGCGCTGTATATTGAATTGGTACCTTTTTTGAAAGTTTTGATCTATCTATCCATGGAGATCTATCCCACATAAAGGTTAGAATGACATTTTCTTTATCAAAATAGTAATATTCACCAGGCTCGGTTGAACTTGATACTGAATAAATCACTTTATTTCTGTCTTTACTCCAAGTAATAGGTCTTACAACTACATCATCCCCATAGACACCTGTAAAATGTTGGAGAATCATTTCATATGATTCAGCAAGCTCTTCATTAAAGATTAATCTTTTTGGTTTTTCTGCATAGTAACTTACATATATTAGTTCATTGGTTTTTTCGTCAATTGCAGCTCCGCCGTCTGCAGTTCTGCAACCACCTACCGGTCCTGCAACGTCATAGGTAGGGTCTTCATAAAGCAGCTCAAAACTCCTTACTTCAGGGTCATAAATAAATAATTTACTTTTATCATTTTCTTCATTCCACGTTTTATATTTAGAAACATCTTGACCAGCTACCAACCATTTGCCTTCATAACCGCTGAGCGGAAAGAATGTAGGTGTCTGACACTTATTTGTAAAATGTATTTCCCATTCATCATTTTCAGGTAAGTATCTCCATATTCTCCAGGTGTCACCAAAATTTGATACTGCAGCTAGTGGAGTTCCATCAGCTTTTTCAACAACATTTGCTAACCATTCTTCCTTTTCAATGTCCGGCCCAGAAGCAACAAGTCTCTTGGCTCCAGTTTTTACATTTAATCTGTAATAATCATCAACCGAACCTCTTCTTTCGTTAATTTTTACCATGATCCAATCAGGTTCATCAGGAAGAAGGCTAGTGATTTTTGGGCTCACAAGCATCCCTTGAGCGGTCTTAAATTCATACAAAGTTCTAGATTTTCTTTTTTTTCTATCTCTATCTATATTCATAGACATTAATCGATAAGCTGATAAAGATTTACCGGATGAGTTTGTTGGTTCTGTTGTAAAAATAATTCTATCATTTGCTATCCATTTAACACTTGATACACTGCTATTTCCTTTTCCACTTGTTAACTCAATAAAATCTTTTTTACTACTTTCCAAATCTTGAACTACTAACATTCCACCTCTAAAGTCGTCTTCAACATATTTTTGAAGATCAGGCTCGATATCACACTTATCTTCTTTAGGTTGAGTTAAAATTGAAAGATACCTGCCATCAGGCGATAGTTGCATGCTATGGCTATTACCATAACAAGCAAAGAATTCTGCAGGGATTAGATCTTCTGACGAAATATTATTTGCATATAGAACAAAAATTAATGAAATAAAGCTATTAACGAGTTTTTTAATCATAATTTACCTTTAATTGTTGAAATATTTGAATTTTTTGTATTATTACATAACTAAATCTTTTGAGAAATTAATTTCTAATAATTTGTATATAATAAAAGTATTAAAAAAAACTATGTTTTTTGCTTAAAATATAGTATTTTAAAGGATTAATTTATCATATTAAGGGGATATTTTATGATTACAGATACTAAAAAATTATTTTTACTATCTTTATTAACAATTTCTTTTGCTGCGATTGCTGATAATCCTGGAGATGTTGTTGTTGATGAAGATACAGAAACAGTGGCTGAAGAAGCTGTTGAATCTGCTCCAGCTCCTGCTGAAAGCAGTTCTTCAGGTGACGAAGCACCATCGGAGTCAGAAGATGGAGTTGTTACTTTAGAAAAAGTAACTGTTACTGGTTCAAGAATTAAAAGAAGTGCAGTTGAAGGAGCTACTCCTTTAATTGTTATAACAAAACAAGATATGAAGGATAATGGTTATAGAAACCTTACTGAAGCCCTTCAAAGTCTCCCAATTGCTAACGCGGCTACTCAAAACGAGTCTCTTGTAAATACATTTACTCCAAATGCTAATGAGCTTGATTTAAGAAGATTTGGACCAGGTAGGGTTCTTGTTTTAGTTAATGGAAGAAGAATGGCTGATTATCCATTCCCATATAATAATTCATCTAACTTTGTTAATACTGGAACTATCCCAGCTGGACTTATAGATAGAGTAGAAATTGCTACTTCAGGTTCATCAGCTATTTATGGTTCAGATGCAGTGACAGGTGTTGTTAATATCATCACCACAACTGGTAAAGAGTATAGTGAAGTCGATGCATTTGTTGGTCAAACAGAACACGGTGAAGACAATATTATTGATCTTACATTTACATCTGGAGGTTTTTCTGGAAATCACAGCTGGACTGTAGGTGCAAATATGTATCACATTGATCCAATGTACTATAAAGATAGATCAGACTTTAACAGTTGGGATGATAACCCGATATGGTCTGACCCAAGCGATCCCCAATATAGATCTGATGCTGTATTCGCTAATTATTTAATGTCTTTACAAAGTATTTCTGGATACGACACAACACCAAGAGGTTATGGTGAGTATGGTTATGATGCTTTTGCTGCAAACGGATATTCTTGTGAAGACATTTATCCAGTAGGTTTCAAATGGGATAAAGGTGACTATGGTTACACTTCACCTCCTTATTCATATCCAGGATCATATTGTGTTCAAGACTATAGTGATGACATGGAAACAATGGTTAACGAAAGAGATGAGTACACAGTAATGGGTACTTATAACTATAATTTTGATAACGGCGTAACCTTAAGCGCTAGAGCATTCTACTATGAATCAGAATCATTTATTAATAGTTTCTCAAGATGGTTTAGAATGTCTGATGTATGGACATCAACACCACATACTACTAGGCAAGATTCTGGTTTTGGTGGCTTAATTGGTGAAAATAACTTCGGTAGATACAGATACACAAGAACTCTTGGCGGGATGATGGGTCCAAATTCAAGAAGAGAGTCCAACTACACTGAGGATGTTACTGATGTGTTTATAGGACTTAATGGTGTTTATGATAACGGTTTTGATTGGCAAGCTGGAATCAGTACTACTGAATACAATTCTCTTTATGAATCCTCTCCTTTAACTACTGCTGTATACGATTGGATTACAGGTGCTGATAGAGGAGATACAACTGATATTTCCGGATTCTATAAGTGGAGAGGTGATTTATACTACAACGCTGCTTATGCCTTTGGATCTGCAGCTTATTTATCATATGCTAATGCTTATTATTCTTATATGGATACTCCAGCAGCTCAAAACCATCCTTGTGGTGTAGGAACTATTGTTGATCCACTAACTGGCGCTACTTATGACGCTTGTTTAGCATGGGATAGAGCATTTTCTCCAATTCCTGATAGTGCAGTTGGTGCATTTAATGCTCCAGAAGTAACTGGCGCTGAAACATCATCTACAATGATAGATTATCAAGTTTCAGGTGAACTAGACTATCAATTAGCTGGTGGTCCAATTGCTTTTGCTGCTGTTTTTGAATATCACGAGCAAGATTATTTACTAAAACCAGACCAAAGAAGAGTTGACTCTGATAATGAGGTACCTGGTGCTGTAATATTTATTAATGGTTCAGCTAGACAAGGTGGCGGCGACAGAGACAGAACATCTGTTGGTCTTGAGGTTTTATTGCCAGTTCATCCAAAATTGGAAGTTACTGCAGCACTAAGGTCTGATGAGTATGATGATGATTCAAGTGCTGTTGGTAGAAGGCAATCAGCAATGATTAACTTTGCATATAGACCAAATGATGACTTCTTACTTAGAGGCGGAGCAGGAGAAAGCTTTAGAGCTCCTGACATGCATTATGTATATGCTGGAAGTAGTTCATACTTCACATCTGTAACAGACTACTATCAATGTTATGCAACTGGTGTTCCTTCATACCAAGCATGTGACAACAGTTCTACTATTAAAGGTAGATTCCAAGGTAATACAAAACTTGAAGAAGAATCTGGTGAAAACTATTACTTAGGTTTTGTTTGGGATGTAACAGAAGGTTTATCTTTCACAATGGATGCTTTCCATGTGAAACTCGAAGGGGCTGTAACTAACTTGAGTGTTCAAGCTATAGCTAATAGAGAAGGTTTTTGTACATTTGGTCAAGACTTTGCTTCTTGGTTGAATGACTCTAACTTTGCGGGTGTGAATTGTACTGAAACACTTGCATCAATTAAGAGACAAACTCCTGGTGATTTAGATACAGATGGTATTGGTAATTATGATGAAATTACAACTTATAATACAAACCAATCATTTGAAGAATTCCAAGGTATTGATACAACACTTAGATATAACTTCTCAACTGAATCAGCAGGTGATTTTGGATTTACTTTATATAATTCAAACATCATTTCAAGAAAAAGAAAAGAAGATGCAAATTCTGATACTCTAGAGTTATTAGACTACTATTTGTATGAACCAAGGTCACAGCAAACAGCTACGACTACTTGGAGATATGATGATTGGAGAGTCTCATTATTCATGGATAGAACTGGTCATACAGAACAGTACTATGGTGAAAAAGGCGATCCTTTCATAACAGCTAATTTATCTGTAGGTTATAACTACTCAGCAGATTTATCTTTAAGAGCTACAGTTGCTAATATTGAAGATAAGATGCCAGAAAAGGATAGTGCTTACGGATTCCCATTCTTTAACAGAAGCTACTATAGTATTTTTGGTAGAGCTGTATATCTGAGCGCATCATATAGATTTTAATATCTATATAAAAACTATATAATAACGGGGCCTTCTAGTAAGGCCCTATTTATTATTAACTATGAAAAAATCAAACATATTATTACTATTATTTTTTGCAATATATTCTTTCTCACAAGAAGCTATTGAAAATCAAACCATTGTTCCTGAAAATCCTGAATCACTTGTAGAAGATTCAATTGATCTTCAATCAAATACAATTAAAAATCTTCAAAAAACCCAAGCTCAGATTGATAAGCTTGATGAAGAATCAAAAAAGCTTACAAATGAATACAAGGACACTGTTGTAGAGTATGAAATACTTAACAAATATGATAACCAACTAGAAAAAATTACAATCAGTCAAGCTGAAGAAATTGCAAACATTACCAAACAAATAGATGATCTTGATGAAACAAATAAATATGTATTACCTTTACTTGAAAGGATGGTAAATACTCTAAGAGATCTAATTGAAATAGATGTTCCTTTTTTAATGGATGAAAGACTAGCGAGACTTAATGAATTAGAAGATATTTTATTTAAGGCTAATTTTTCAACAGCTGAAAAATTTAGAAAAATATATGAGGCATACCAAATTGAAAATGAGTACGGCAGAACGATAGAAGCATATTCTGGCTCTATTGAAATAAACAATGTAAATTTAGCAGCACAGTTTTTTCGGCTTGGTCGTCTAAACCTTTATTACATGACTCCAGATGGTGATGAAACAGGATATTGGAGTAAAGATACTAATGATTGGGTTCATTTAGGTGGCAAGTATTCTGATGATATTGATGCGGCTCTTAAAATTGCTTACAAGCAAGCGCCACCAGACTTTATTAATTTACCTGTTCAAGGAGTAGAAAAATGAAGAAATTTTATCTACTAGTATCAATTTTATTTATTTCGCTATATATACCTGCTCAAGAGGAAGCTGAAGAGGTTGATCCAAATATTGAAAGAGTTGAAAAAATTCAAGATTTAATAAATAGAGTGGAGCAAAATAGGGCAGAGCTTTCTTCAATGGATAATGTAAGAGTTAATGAATTTATAAGAAAAGTAGCTGATAGAAAATTTTTATTATCTAAAGCAAAAAAACAACTTGCTGATGAAGAAACAAGAAATAAAAATCTTGAAGATTTATTCGAATCAAATGAAATTAAACTTTCAGAACTTGAGACAGAATTAAATATTAAATTAGGAGTTCTAGGGGAACTTTTTGGTGTTGCCAGACAAATGGCTGGTGAGCTTCAAGCAGACTCTGAACTAGCTTATAACTTTACTGAACACCCTAACAGAACCGATCTATTAAACGAAATTGGAAAAATCAAAGTACACGATCTTAAAAATTTAGAAGATCTATGGATACTTCATCTTAATGAAATTTCTTCTTCTGGTGAAATTAAAGAAATCACTGCAAATGTTGTTAATTCTGATGGCGATATAGAAGAAACTAATCTTGTAAGATACGGTCCATTTAATATGGTAAAAAATAGATCATTTGTAAAAACTGACGTACCTAACAACGCATTTACCGTTTTACAAAAACAACCTGATAGATCTTTAAGAAAAAAGTTCAGGTCGCACTATAGATCTGATGAATATTCTGTAGCACCAATAGATCCAACAAGAGGATTTTTGTTATCTTTATACCTTGATAAACCATCTACATTTGAAAGAATTGCGCAAGGTAAATTGATAGGATTTATTATTGTTTTAATAGGAACAGCTGGATTATTTTTTGCTGCATACAGATATTACACCTTGTATGCATATTCAAAAACAATTCGTTCAAAAGATGGTAATGATATTTTTAATAAAATTGATACCATTTCCAATAATTCTAAAGACGTTGAGTCATTTGAAAGAGAATGTGATGAGGTTCTTTTAACTGTTAATGGTAACTTGAGTTGGGGTGTTAATTGGATTAAGTTTTTGGCAGCCGTTGCTCCACTATTAGGACTTTTAGGTACAGTTATAGGTATGATTGAAACTTTCCAAGCTATTACTGTATTTGGAACAGGTGATCCTAAACAAATGGCTGGAGGAATATCTCAAGCTTTGGTAACAACAATGCTTGGACTTATTTTTGCTGCACCACTCCTAGCTATGTATACACTTCTTTCAGAAAAGGTATCAGAAATTCTTCAGGAAATTGAAGAGTTCGTTGCAGTTACAATTGTTAAAAAGGTTAATTAATGATTGGTCTAACAGATCTATTTGATAGGGGTGGACCAGTTCTCTACATTCTTTTTTTAGTAACTTTATTTATCTGGTTTATTATATTTTCTAAGTATTTAGCTACAACATACAACAATAAGAATTGGATCAGTCGGAATTTTGACAATTTCTCAGATGGCGTATTAATTAATAAAAATAATGTACATTTGTTTGAAGAATCTTTTTTAATTCATATCAAAAGAGTCGCAACACAAAAATTAAAAATGCTTGATGGATTGATAGGTTTATGTCCAATGCTTGGATTGTTAGGAACTGTTTATGGAATGATAGAGGTTTTTGAGGTTCTTGCTGTCTTAGGCACTGGGAATCCTAGAGCAATGTCTACTGGTGTTGCAAAGGCTACTATCCCAACAATGGCTGGTATGACTATTGCACTAAGTGGATTATTTTTTAAATTTGATTTAGCAAATAGAGTTGAAAAATATCAAGAAGAGGCTCGCATTTATCTAAAAGAAAAATTGGCAATATGAGAAGATATAACAAAAGAAGACAAGCTCAAGAAGAAGCAGGCTTAGATTTAACGCCTATGATGGATATTGTCTTTATCATGCTCATATTCTTTATTGTTACCACATCATTTGTAAAGGAAACTGGAGTAGATGTTAATAGGCCAAATGCTGAAACTGCTGAGAGAGATGAAAAAGGCAATATATTAGTCGCAATAACAGAAAATGATGAGATTTGGATAGACAAAAGAAGGGTTGATTTAAAAGCTGTTAGAGCAAATATCGAAAGATTAAAAATTGAATATCCAGAAGGATCTGTAATTATTCAAGCTGACCAAAGATCAAGATCTGGACTATTGGTTGAAGCAATGGATCAAATAAGGTTAGCTGGTGTGACCAATATTTCTATTGCTGCTAAAAATGATAATTAAGAAATATAATCAATATCTTCCTCATTTACTTTCAATAGTTGCCGCTTTTTGTATTTTTTTATTAATGCAATATTTAATATCCACAGATATTTTTAACAAAAAGAAAGATGATGATATCAGTTATCTAGAGTTTATTAGAATCAATTCAGATGATTCATTATTAGAAAGAGATAGAAAGATTCCTGACAGGCCAAAACCAGAAAAACGTCCACCACCACCACCTGATATTGATTTAAAACAAGAAACAAAATTAGTTAGACCAAATCTAGACATTGAATTACCAAACTTCTCTGTTCCTGTTGATTTTAGCGGGGCTTTTCTTGGGAATATGAATGATTTGCAAGGTACTTCATCTGCATTAATACCAATGGTAAAAGTTCAACCTCAATGCCCAATACAAGCAATACAGGGTGGTATTGATGGTACTGTGCAAATTTACCTAGTAGTTGGTCCTAATGGTAGGGTAAAATTAGCTAGAATTGTTAGAGCAACCAATGGCACACTTTTTAACAAAGAAGCTACTAAAGCTATTAGAAGATGGCAGTTTAAGCCAAAGGTGGTCAATGGAATACCGGTTGAACAGGCTGGTGAATTAACTGTGGAATTTATCTGTAATGCGTAAATTATTATTTATAACTTTATTGTCTACATCTTTTTTTATTTCATCTGAAGAAACTATTAGTAGATGGATGTCAGATTATTTTAAAAGAATACATGATCATATTGGTAATGAAAATTACGAAAAAGCTCAGTATGAACTTGAGATGGGTAATAATAATTATTTTAGAAATGGTAGGACTTATGAGGCAGCTCTTTTGTATCAACTTTACGGACAATTCTATGCAGTTCAAAGCCAATATACAGAAGCAGTACCATGGTTTGAAAAAGCTTTAGCAACTGAAAAAATGCCAAGAATTGGTGCCCAGGAAGTAAGATTCCAGCTTGCACAAACATATTTCATGATTGGCAAATATGAAAACGTTATTGCTTTATTAGATGAATTTATTAGAGTAGGAGAAAGATATAAATATCCTGTCTCTGCCAGAGTTAATCTTCTTATGTCATATTCACATGGAAGGTTAGAGCAATACGAACCATCATATTTTCATATTAAACAAGCCAATAATAAATCTGACAAACCTCAATTAGATTGGATTGAATATGCTTTTAGCCTAGCAATGAAGCTTGAGAAGCTAGATGATGCCGAAGATCTTGGGACAAGATTGCTATTTTTAGAACCAAACAAGAAAAAATATTGGAATCAAGTTAGCGCTTTATATTTTGCAAAAGAATTTGAAGTTGACTCATTATCAGCCTTAGAATTGGCATATGAAAATGATACCTTAAACAAGGAATCAGATTATTTATTATTAGCTAAATACTACTTATATCAAAAGTCACCACTTAAAAGTGTGCTTGTTATAAATGATGGTATAAAGAAAAAATTAATAAAAGAGAACGAAGAAAATCTTAAACTTCTATCAAGCTCGTATTTTTATGCTAGAGATCTTGAGAATGGAATAAAAATTTTAGTAAAAGCTGAAAAAATATCAGATGACCCTGAGCTTTCTTTTAGACTTGGTACTTACGCTTTTGACAGTGAAAACTATGAATTAGCTATCTCATCTTTTAAGATTGCAAAAGATAGAGGTTGGAATGATATACCTGGCAGAATTGAATTAATTACTGGAATTTCTTATTTTGAACTTGATAAAGTTGAAGAAGCTAGATCAAATTTACTTCTTGCAACAAACTTTGAAGATACTAAAGATACCGCAGAGGGCTGGCTTTCCT
>CACECP010000009.1 GCA_902558095.1 uncultured SAR86 cluster bacterium
TTTCAAACAAGCTGAATTTCTTCTAAAAAATTATAAACTTGCTGAAAAACTTGGGTTTAAAAAAGATTTTTTAAACTCCAAAGAATGTCTAAATATATTTTCAGGCAATAGTTTACTCAAAAACTCTCAACCAATAGCTCAAGGATATTCTGGTCATCAATTTGGTCATTTCAATCCTCAACTTGGAGATGGTAGAGCAATTTTATTAGGTGAAATTAATGAAATGGATATTCAATTGAAAGGTATTGGACAAACTCCCTATTCAAGAAGAGGAGATGGGAAATCAGCATTAAGTCCAGTATTAAGAGAATATGTTATAAGCGAGTTCATGCATGCAGCAAAAGTTCCTACTACACGATCTCTATTTGCTCTTAAAACAAACGAAAATGTAATTAGAGAAACAGAACTCCCAGGCGGAGTGTTAACCAGAATTGCTAAAAGTCATATAAGAATTGGGACATTTGAATATGCGAGGACAAAAAATAATGAAACCTTGAAAACATTAGCTGATTATTCAATCAATAGGCATTATCCAGAATTAAATAAAACTGATAATAAGTATTTAAGTTTTTTTGCTGCTGTATGCGATAAACAAGCTTCCCTAGTTGCGAAATGGATGGGTCTTGGTTTTATTCATGGAGTTATGAATACTGACAATATGACAATTTCTGGCGAAACTATAGATTATGGGCCATGTGCTTTTATGGATAGTTATAATCCAAATACTGTATTTAGTTCGATTGATACTAATGGTAGATACGCATATCAAAATCAACCAGCGATCCTAGTATGGAATCTAGCAAAACTAGCAGAAGCCCTTATACCTCTCATTGATGAAAATGAGAAAAAGTCAATTAAACAGCTCAATGAGGTTCTTCAACTTGTATTACCCTCTTATCAAGAATATTTCTATAAAGAATTTTGCCAAAAATTAGGTCTTAATAACGTAAACAATAAAAATATAAAATTAATAGAAGATTATCTAAAAATATTAGATTCTGGTTCAATTGATTTTACATTATCCTTTAGAGATCTTTCAAAAATTGTTAACGCAACTCTTACAGCAAAAGACTCAGTCTTTGGAGAAAATATAAAATTTAATAACTGGTATTTAAAATGGAAAAAAGAAATCAATCAAAAAGAAATATTAGGTGAAATGGATTTGATTAATCCCTGCTACATACCTAGAAACCAATTAATTGAAAATGCTCTGATCAAAGCAAATGAGGGTGAGATATCAGAAATCAATTTTATGATCAATCTTTTTGAAAATCCTTACTTAGAAAAAAATATACCCAAAATGTATTTGATGCCCTCAAGCTCTGAAGAACAATACGTTACTTTTTGTGGTACATAATAAAATTGATATTAATTAGTTAATCTATTTATTTAAAATTCCATAAGTAACTCTTGGATGAGCTTGATAGTCCTCAATGGTGCAAATATCTGAAAAATAATTATCTTTAAAAATACTTTTTACTACCTTTTCTTGATTGTAGCCGTGCTCAATCATCAAGATACCTCTTCTTTTTAAAATTTTACTTGATTGTTGAGTAATTTTTTTAATATCGCTATAACCTGATTCATTTGATGCTAAAGCTATTTTAGGCTCATGAGTTAAATCTTTTAAATGTAAGTCATTTTGTGAAATATATGGAGGATTACTTAGGATTAAATCAAAAGAATCATTTTTAAAGCATGATAGCCAATCTGCATTGATAAGAAAAAAATTTTGTGTATTTAGATTGATTTTATTTATGGATGCAACATCTAAAGCATCTTTAGAAAAATCTGATCCATATACTTTAAAATTTGTTTTTTTAAGCGCTATTGAGATTCCAATACATCCAGAACCAGTGCCAGCATCCAAAACTTTTATAGGATCATTAAAGTGATTATTTACATAATCAACTAAAATTTCAGTCTCTGATCTTGGAATTAGAACTCTTGAATCAACAAAGAAATCACTTTCATAAAATTTTGTAGAATTTAATATATAATCTAAAGGAATGCCCTCTTTTTTTTGTTCAAAGAATTCTTCAATCAAGCTCTTTTCGCCTTTTGTAAGAACTCTGTCACTATCAATAAAAATATCTTTATCACTAAAATGAAGCTTTTCCTTCAAATAAAAGACAAACTCTTCTTTAATAGTCTTACTATCAAAGTTTTCTTTATAGAAATTTAATTTATTACTCAATTATTCTGATTCAAGTTGTGAGAGCATGGCAAGTTGATTTTCTGCTAATAATGCATCGCATATGCTCTTAATATCACCATCCATAATTTGATCAAGATTATGCTGTGTTAGTTTAATTCTATGATCGGTCATTCTACCTTGAGGAAAATTATAAGTTCTTATTTTTTCACTTCTATCACCAGTACCAACTAAAATTTTTCTTTCGCTTGCAATTGTCTCCTGTTGATTATCTATCTCTCGTTGCTTTAATTTTGCAGCTAGGAGAGATAAAGCTTTTTCTTTATTTTTATGTTGTGATCTTCCGTCTTGGCATTCAACAACTATTCCGGAAGGTATATGTGTTAGGCGAACTGCAGAATCTGTTTTATTTACATGCTGTCCACCAGCACCAGATGCTCTAAAAGTGTCTACCCTAAGATCGTTTTTATCAATATTAATATCTTGTACTTCTTCAACTTCTGGCAAAATTGCTACTGTACAAGTTGATGTATGGATTCTCCCTTGGGACTCTGTTTCAGGTACTCTTTGAACCCTGTGAACACCAGATTCAAATTTTAGAACCTTAAAAACACTTTTTCCATTAAGTTTTGCAACTACTTCTTTTATACCACCCTGCTCAGACTGTTTAATGTCAATAACTTCCATATTCCAACCTTCTCTTTCAGATAGTCTTGAATACATCCTAAAAAGATCGCCAGCAAAAATGCTTGCCTCATCCCCTCCCGCACCAGCTCTTATTTCTAGATATGCAGAACCATCATCTGCTGAATCTTTTGGTAGTAACATTAATTTTAATTCTTTCTCAAATTTCTCAGGCTTATCTTCAGCTTTTTTTATTTCCTCCTCAGCTAAAGGTTTCAAATCATTATCGCCAGATTCAATAATTTCATTAGCATCTGAAATGCTCTTTATTACCTGATTATATTCTTCAAACTTTTCAACAATTGGTTTTAATTCAGCAAATTCTTTATTTAAAAGTGTATATTTATCAATATCTTTCACAGTTTCCGAATCTACTAACAGAGATTCTATTTCTTCAATTCTCTTTTTAAGCTGATCAAGCTTATTAAGCATAGAATTATGCATTTTCAATAAATCTTTTAATCATAGACTCAACAATATGATCATCAAGTTTTTTGATATCTTCAAAATTATTATATTTTGGATTTTGAATATTAATGGTCTTAATGGAACTTATCAAACCAGAGAAATCTTTAGAATCTTTGAATTGAATAATTTCTTGTGGAGATAAACCTTTTAAAAATTCTTCCAGCTGAATGCTAATTCTATCTTTTGTATGTTTTAAAGAGAATGAATCCAAAGCGTTACGAGCTTCCAAAGCAATTATGTTCATTGCCTTTTCAGCTTCAATTGATCTTTGACCATAATTTTCCTGTGTTATCTTTTCAATATCGTCAATTGAAAACAAATACACCTGTTCGATTTTTCTTGTTTCATCTTCTATATTTCTAGGGACTCCTAAATCAATAAGTAACATTGGCTTATATTTTCTTTTCTTCAATGCATTTTCAACTGCTCCTTTACCGATTAGAGGTAATTCAGTAGCAGATGAAGCAATTACTATGTCTGCAAATTCTAGCTCGTCGTGAAGAGATTCTAATGAAGATGATATCAGCTCGTAGTCATTATCTAATTTAATTTTTTTAACACTTCTATTTACAGATTTGATTTTATTAATGCCATTCTTAAAAAGATTTTCCATTACGCTATGAGCTAAAGATCCAGCTCCAACTATTAAAATATTTTGATCTTTAGGTTCCTCAAAAATATTTTTAACCAACTTATATGCTAATCCACTTACTGACAAAGAATTAAGCCCTATATCAGTTTTAGTTCTAGCTTTCTTAGATATCTCTAGTACTTTATTTGAAAGAGTTAAAAGTTTACCGTTAACTATTTTTAATTCTTGAGCTATCTTTAATGCTTTTTTAAACTGTCCTAGTATTTCTTGTTCACCAAGAACTTGAGAATCAATACCAGAAGCTACTTTGCACATATGAACGAGCGCATCATGCCTGTCTAAGAAATAAAAATTATCTTTATTAATATCATCCTTCCCAAGGATATTCATAACTTCATCAAAAATATTAGATGATATGCTTAATTCACCAAAATAATAAAATTCAGTCCTGTTGCAAGTAGAAATACCAAAAAATGACTCTAATTTATCATTAAATATATTTTTTAAATGATTATCTAATAAAATCTGGTTAGACTCATTTATAATAAATTTTTCTCTTTCAGAGACATCAGAGGTCTTATGATTTATGCCAAATAACTGTAATTCCATAATAAAAACTTTTTTTTATACCCTGGTAATAGCTCTAGTTAGTTCATGCGCCTCCATGGGTAATGAAACTAATTCAAATGAGTACTTTGGAAAATTGTTAATAAGCCAAGATGGTGGCGATAAATTTTCTTTCAATACAAACATTAACCTAGCTAAAAAAGATTCTATTATACAGATTAAGAAGCCTTTTTATGGAAATGTTCTAAAGATTAAAGTAAGTGAAGGAAAAAATTTAGTTTTCCTTCCAACAAAATACAGCCCTCCATTCTATGTTCCTGAGGAAATTAATAGAAATTTTAAATACTGGTTGAGGCAATGCCTTTTATCAAAAAATTTTTATGTTAATGATACTTTTGAAGAATTGATTTTTAATTTTAGATGTGAAAATAAAAAAGATAAGAAGAATTTTTATATTAATTATGGAAATGTCTCTATAAATGGATTTGTTTTAAGAAAATGAAAAAAATAGAAATAAATTCTCCAGCAAAATTAAATTTATTTTTAAAAGTAAAGGAAAAAAATCAAGATGGGTATCATAATATTGATACATCTTTTCAACTAATTGATTTATTTGATTATATGAGTTTTGAGATATCTAATAAAAATATTGTAATAAAATCAAATGAATCATTTTTAGAAAATGAAAATAACACCATTTATCAATCTGCTAAATTACTTCTTAATTTCATGGATCGTCAAATGGGGGTAAACATTAAAATTGAAAAAAAAATCCCAACTGGATCTGGTCTGGGTGGAGGAAGTTCAAACGCTGCATCAACATTAATTGCCTTGAATAAATTATGGAATTTAAATTTATCAAAAGAGGAGCTAATGAATATTGCTATAAAGATTGGAGCTGATGTGCCTTTTTTTGTGCATGGAGAAAATGCCTATGGATCTGGCATTGGTGATAAGCTTAAATCAAAAGATGCAATTAAAGATAAAGTGCTTTTAATATGTCCAAAAATAAATAATGCATCTGGAGAAATGTATAAGTTGCTAGATATTTATAGAAAAAATGGGGGAAACAACTCTAATCATTTACAAAATGACTTTTGGGATATTTTTTTAAATAAGAATAATGAAATTAAAGAATTTTATGAGGCAACTTGTGATAGCAATAGTTTAAACCTCAGCGGAAGTGGTTCCTCTATGTATGTTTTGTATAAAACAAAAAATGATATAAAAGAAATTCTTAAAAAAATTCCAAGTAATTGGAGATTCTTTTTCTGTAAACCATTACAATATTCGCCGATATGTTATATCAAATAAAAATGGGGTGTAGCCAAGCGGTAAGGCAACGGGTTTTGATCCCGTCATGCGTAGGTTCGAATCCTACCACCCCAGCCATGCTTTATAATATTTATAGGGGAAATTTATATGAGCAAAGATAAATTTGATCTTTTTACAGGAACTGCAAATCCTGAGCTCGCTAATGAAGTATCAAAAATACTTGGAATACCTCTTTCAGCTGCAGATGTTGGCTATTTTTCAGATGGCGAAATCAAGGTACAAATTGAAGATAATGTAAGAGGTCATGATACCTTTATAATCCAGTCAACTTGTACTCCTCAAAATAAAAATTTAATGGAGCTAATGTTGCTAGCAGATGCATTAAAAAGATCATCTGCTTCTAGGATTACTGCAGTTGTGCCTTACTATGGTTACGCTAGACAAGATAGAAGAATTCGGTCTGCGAGAGTACCTATAAGTGCAAAAGTTGTTGCTGACATGTTCTCATCCGTAGGAATAGATAGAGTTTTAACTATTGATCTTCATTCTGAAAGCATTCAAGGTTTTTTTGATATGCCAGCTGATAATGTTTATGCATCAAAGCTTATGGTGGATGATATTAAAGATAATAACGAAAGAAAAGATATTGTTTTGGTTTCTCCAGATGTTGGGGGTGTGGTTAGAACTAGAGCAATAGCAAAATTATTAGATGACTCAGATTTAGCAATAATTGACAAAAGAAGAGCTGCTGCCAATCAGTCTGAAGTTATGAATATAATCGGTGATATTGAAGGTAAGGTATGCATAGTGCCTGACGATATAATTGATACAGCAGGTACTTTATGCAATGCAGCTAATGCATTAAAAGAAAAAGGTGCTAAAGCAGTAAAAGCTTATATTACGCATCCAGTTCTTTCTGGTCCCGCTATAGAGAGGTTAGAAAAATCAGATATCGATGAATTAGTGGTAACAAATTCAATTCCATTGTCACAAGAAGCTCAAAAATGCAGTAAAATACGCGTCATTTCGCTAGGATCAACAATTGCTGAATGTATAAAGCGTTTAAGCAGTGAAAAATCACTAAGTGAAATGTTTTTATAGAGGAAATTATGTCAGATCAAATAATACTAAATGCAGATGTGAGAGAGAGAACAGGTTCTAATAAGGCAAGAGTAATTAGAAAAATTGATGGAATGGTTCCAGCAATTGTTTATGGAGACGAAAAGGAAACTATAAATATAAAACTTAAATTAAACGAACTTACAAAAGCTTCAGAAAATGAGCTCTTTTATACTCAGGTTTTACTTATCAAGACTGGTGATAACGAAGAAAAGGTTGTACTAAAGGAATTACAGAAAGATCCAGCAAAAGGTAAATTCCTTCATGCTGATTTTCAAAGAGTATCAAGAAAAACAAAATTGAAGGTTGTTATACCAGTTAGCTTTGTAAATGAAGATGAATGTCTAGGGGTCAAAGAAGATGGTGGAGTCGTTGCAAAAGCTATAAGAGAAATAGAAATAATGTGTCTTGCTGGGAATATACCTGAATCAATAGATATAGATATTAAAAATTTGCATCTTGGTGAGTCTATTAGACTTACTGAGATTGATCTTCCTGAAGGTTCTGAAGTTCCTGGACTTTCAGAGGAGACAGACCAGATGGTTGTCTCTGTAAATGCACCTAAGGCTGTAGAAGAAGAGCCTGTCCTTGAAGAAGGATTAGAAGATGGAGAGACTCCAGAAGGTGAGGAAGGCTCTGAAGAAGCTGGTGGAGATGATTCAGCCCCAACAGAGTCGGAAGAAGATAAAGAAGATAACTCTGAAAGCTAACAAGTGTATAAATTATGTATCGTTGGTTTAGGCAATCCTGGCACTAAATACAATAATACTCGTCACAATATTGGTAAGGATTGGTTAAAAGACTTATCGTATAATTTATGTGATAAGTTTATAGAGAAATCTAAATATGAGGCTAAGATTACTGAATCTCATTCTGGTGAAGTATTGTGGTTAATTCCAACTAATTACATGAATGAATCTGGTAGAACAATTTCTAAACTTATTAAATCCACTAATTTGAAATCAAATAAAATTATAATTTTTCATGATGATTTAGACTTAAAAATCGGGGACATTCGAATAAAAGAAGGTGGAGGTCATGGAGGTCACAATGGCCTACGGGACATACTAAGCAAAACAGGAAAGAATAATTATATTAGGATCAGGATTGGTATTGGGCATCCTGGTCTTAAGGAAGATGTGACTAATTGGGTTTTAACAAAATTTTCTCCAAATGAGAAAAAATCTCTTGCTCAAGCATATGAAAAATTCAATGAGGTATTCGATATGATTTGTAATAATCAAATTGATCAAGCTCAGAAAATATTACACACTAAATAATAAAATGGGTTTTAAATGTGGAATAGTTGGTCTTCCAAATGTTGGGAAATCGACACTTTTTAATGCCCTAACTAAATCTGAAATTCCTGCTGAAAATTTCCCTTTTTGTACTATAGATCCAAACGTTGGCATAGTGCCCCTTCCAGATAAAAGGCTTGATGAGTTAAATAAAATAGTGAATTCTGAAAAAATTATTCCTGCTGTTTTAGATTTAGTTGATATAGCTGGTTTAGTTAAAGGTGCTTCTGATGGTGAAGGTCTCGGAAATTCATTTCTTTCAAATATAAGAGAAATGTCTGCCTTGGCTCATGTTGTAAGATGCTTTGAAGATGAGAATATCACTCATGTGGATGGCTCTGTTGATCCTAGAAGAGACGTTGAAGTCATTAATTTAGAGCTTATTCTTGCTGATCTTGAATCTGTTACAAAACGAATTGCTAGGTGTGAAAAATTATTAAAGACAAATGATAAAGAGAATAAGATTCATTTTGATTTATTAAATAAAATAAAACATGAGCTTGAATCAGGAAAATTAATAAATCTTCAGGAATATGAAGTTTCTGAACAAAAAATTATAAAGCAATTTCAACTTCTTTCCTCTAAACCAACTTTTTATATTGCAAATATTGATGACTCAGAACAATCTGCTAAAAACTTAATAGAGCTTGAAAGTATTGCTAATGAATTAGGATCATCGGTTATAGCAGCATCAATAAAGATCGAACAAGAAATATCATTACTTAAAGAGGATGAAAAATTAGAGTATCTTGAATTATTGGATATGGATGAACCTGTTCTAAATAAAATAATTTTTGAGGGATATAAACTACTAGGTTTAAAGACCTATTTTACGGCAGGGCCCAAAGAAATTAGAGCTTGGACAATAAAAGATGGCTTCACAGCCCCTAATGCAGCAGGCGTGATACATACAGACTTTGAAAGAGGTTTTATCAAGGCAGAGGTGATTGATTTTAAAGACTTTATAGAATGCAATGGCGAGTCTGGTGCAAAAGAAAAAGGAAAGTTAAGGTTAGAAGGAAAGGAATATTTGGTTAAAGATGGAGATGTTATACACTTTAAATTCAATGTTTAAATTAAGAGTTTACAAATTAAATGAGAATTAAAAAATAATTGACTCTTTGGCATTAAACATTATCATTCAACGATTGGCTATGTAGCTCAGATGGTTAGAGCACAGCACTCATAACGCTGGGGTCGGTGGTTCAATTCCACCCATAGCCACCACTAAGTTTTGATTACTAAAAAGTTGGTTTAATCTTTTTTAAGATATGCGAATATTATGACCAATGCCACTAGAGCTAATAAAGCATCCTCTCCTAGCATATTTAAGACATCAGTAACATTTTTATAAACGTCGCCAACAAAAGGCGTATCAACGCCAAATAAAATACCAAACAGCAAAGATGCAACTACTAGAGGTATTAGTAATTTAGTAATTTTGTTTAGAAAAGCTGTTAGGTTTGTTAGTGTTATCTTAAATTTCATAATTTTTAAACTAGGAAGGGTTTTACCCCTTCCTATTAACGATCGTTAAGTTAAATTACTTAACAAGACTCATTAAGACTGCTAAGACTAATAGTCCTACAACTCCACCGCTAGCTAAGTCGCTAACTAATGATGTTATGTTACCTATCACGTCAAGTCCAAGAGGTGTGCCGCCAAAAGCTAAGGCTGCAACAATTCCAAGACCAAGCACTCCGATAAGAACAGCTGTTAGATTACTAACGATGTCCTTAATCATTTTCCATGCATTATCCATAATAATTCCCCCCTATTAGGTTTTTTATATGATTTGCAGGTCTAATGAGAACACAAAATACGAAATGAATCAAATTCTGTTAACAAAATTTAGTCACAATATTTGACTTTTTGAAATATATGGAATATTGATAAATATTAGGTATATTTTTTATACTTATTCTGTATTTTCTTGTAAGGCTTTCATTGAAAGCTTCATTTTTCCCTTATCAAATCCAATTAGTTTTACTTCTATTTCTTGATCTTCTTCTAGAACATCTGCAACATTCTCAGTTCTTTCATTTGAAATCTCTGAAATATGCAATAAACCATCTTTTCCTGGAAGAATATTCACAAATGCACCAAATTCTACAATTTTGACAACTTTGCCTTTATATACTTTATTTAATTCTGGTTCTTCAAGTATTTCTTCAATAATAGCTAAGCATTCTTTCATTGACGACTGATTTTGACCAAAAACCGAAACAACACCATCGTCATTAACATCAACAGTAGCGCCGGTCTTTTCTTGCATTCCTTTAATAACAGCTCCGCCCTTTCCAATGATTTCCTTAATCTTATCCTTGTCTACCATAAATGTTTTCATTGCAGGAGCATTTTCAGATACTTCTTTTGCTGATGAGATTTCACTATTCATAATGCTTAATATATGATTTCTTGCATTTTTAGCTTTAGCTAAAGCTGTCTCCATAATAGATTCATCAATACCTTTAATCTTAATATCCATTTGAAGTGCAGTAATCCCGGATTCTGTTCCAGCAACTTTAAAATCCATATCGCCCAAATGATCTTCATCACCCAAAATATCAGTAAGTACTGCAAAATCATCGCCCTCTTTTATTAAGCCCATCGCAATTCCTGCAACTGGACTAGAGAGTGGTACACCAGCATCCATCAATGATAAAGATGTTCCACATACTGAAGCCATAGAACTTGAACCATTTGATTCTGTGATTTCAGAAACAACTCTCATGGTATATCCAAAATCATCAACATCTGGTAGAACAGCCTTAATTGCTCTTTTTGCTAAATTGCCGTGTCCTATTTCACGTCTCTTTGGTCCCATTGGCATACCTATTTCACCTACGCTATATGCAGGAAAATTATAATGAAGCATAAAATTGTCAGATCCCTCGCCCTCTATTGCCTCAATCCTTTGAGCATCTCTAGAAGAACCAAGAGTAGCAACAACAATAGCTTGTGTTTCACCTCTAGTAAATAAAGAAGATCCATGGGCACTAGGAAGAACACCTGTTTCTACAAATATAGGTCTTACAGTATCTAGATCTCTTCCATCAATTCTAGGCATATTATTTAAAATATTTCCTCTAACAATATTTTTCTCAAGATCTTTAAATGAGCCTAAAACTTTTCCAAGTTCAAATTCATCTAAATCTGAATGCTCTTCAACAATCTGTTTTTTTATTTCACCGAGGGCTTCATTTCTATCAGACTTGTTCGAAATTTTAAAAGCATCTGTAATCTGATCTTTATATTTAGTTTCTATGTTTGAATAATGATTGGATTCATCCTCATCTTCTTTGATGACCCAATCTTCATTACCAACCAGTTCTTTTAATTCATTACATGCTTTAATAACGGCTTTCATTTCCTGATGACCAAAAAGAACAGCGCCAAGCATAAGATCTTCGTTTAACTCTTTAGCCTCTGATTCAACCATAAGAACTGCATCGTCAGTTCCAGCTACAACCATATCAAGATATGAGTCATCTAATTCTTCAAATGATGGATTTAGAATGTACTCACCATCAATAAACCCTACTCTTGCAGCACCCATTGGCCCATCAAATGGAACCCCTGATATAGTAAGGGCTGCGGATGCACCTATCATTGCAGCGATATCAGGATTCTGTTTTTTATCTGAGGACATAACAGTAGAAAATATTTGAACTTCATTCTTAAAGTTTTCTGGAAACATTGGTCTGATTGGTCTATCAATTAATCTTGAAGTTAATGTCTCTCTTTCTGTAGGCCTTGCTTCTCTTTTAAAAAAACCACCTGGTATTCTTCCGGTTGCATAAAATTTTTCTTGATAAAAAACTGCTAATGGGAAAAAGTCTTTTGCAGGATCTGCTTCTTTCTTTGCTACTACTGTTGTTAATACTACTAAATCACCAATTGTAACAACCACTGCTGCTGTAGCTTGCCGAGCGATTTTATTTGTTTCAATTTTGACTTGTTGTTTTCCATACTGAAATTCTACCGATGTAGACTCTAATTTATTATTTTCCACGATTTTCCTTTTTAATATATAGAATTATCCCCTTAGATTAAGCTTTTTAATAAGCTCAGAATGAGTATTAGCATCTTTTTTCTTAAGATACGCTAAAAGTTTTCTTCTAAGATTGACCATTCTTATTAGACCATTTCTGGAATGATGATCTTTTTTGTGACTTTTAAAATGATTTTGAAGTTTATTAATATTTTCTGTTAAAAGTGCTATTTGCACCTCAGGCGATCCAGTATCCCCCTCATTTCTCTTATATTTATTGACTATATTTGCTTTTTCTTCCGTTAATAATGCCATTTTTAATATCCTTGTAATGTTTTTATGAACAATGCTAACCTCACATTACTAAAGTAAGCGTGCGAATATTATAACTTATTACGCTTTTAAACAAGCTGTTTATGATTTAAGAAACTGTCTTTAATTTCTCCAATACCAATGAAAGTATTATCTTTGCTAAAAACTCTGTAAATATTATCTTTGTGTATCAGCTCAGGAATTGTTACGCCATTAATAAATTTCTTTTCATGCTCCGATGTGATGGTAATACTTTCTAGATCTTCAAAAGCTCTTTCTATACTGATTATATCTTCTTTTGATAAATGACTTATTTCTTTAGACTTTGATATACAAAATTTACCTTGAGATATTCTTATAAGTGATTTCATATGAGCACCACAACCCAGCCTCTCACCTAGATCTCTTGCAATCGATCTGATATATGTGCCTTTCGAACATTGAATTCTAAAAGAACATATCTTATTTTTATATTTGAAGTCTTCTATATTTATAACTTTGATTTTCCTTGCAGGTTTTGAAATGAACTCTCCTTTTCTTGCATAATAGTACAAAGGCTTTCCTTTATGTTTGAGTGCAGAAAAAAATGGTGGAACTTGAAACGATTCACCTTTAAACCGATATAATTCTTTCATTATTAGTTCTTCATCGGGACAATCATTAGATTCAGATATTATATTTCCGGTTGAATCATCAGTATCTGTAGAAATACCTAGAGCAACTTCAACATCATAAGATTTTTCAGACTCTAGGAAATAACTTGAAAACTTTGTTGCTCTATTAATTGCCAAAACTAATAAACCAGAAGCAAGTGGATCCAATGTTCCCATGTGGCCAACTTTTTTAGCTTTTATTTTTTTTTTAATTTCTTGAACAACAAAATTTGAGCTAACGTCTTTTTGTTTGTTAACTAAAATAAATCCATTCATTATTTTAAGTTTCTTAATAATCTTTCAATGTTTTCTGAATATTCAATACTCTCATCAAATCTAAAATTAATTTTTGGTACTCTTCTAATCTTTATATTTTTAGCTAGATTTGATCTAATCATGCCCGAGAGCTTATCAAGAATTCTTTTATCAATATTACTTTCAGATTTATTAATAGATTTACCAATAACTGTAAAAAAAACGGTGGCTATGCCAATATCATCAGAGACTTTGACCGCGGTAATATTGATATTTTTTAGTCTTGGGTCTTTGACATAATTGGTAATGATTGTTGAAATTTCTTTTTTTAATAAATCACTTACTTTATCTGACCTATTTGATGTCATAAATTTTATATTGTTTGGGCTTCTTCTTTCCTGTCAAATACCTCGATTTTATCTCCAGGTTTTATATCCTTGTAATTTTTAATGCCCATTCCACACTCATTTCCATTTTTAACTTCGTTTACATCCTCTTTAAAACGTCTTAACGAATTTAATTCGCCCTCAAAAATTACAATATCATCTCTAAGAACTCTTACAGGCTTATTTCTAAGAACATTTCCTTCAATAACATTACAACCAGCCACTTGACCAAATTTTGGAGAGTTAAATACTTCTAGAACCTCTGCGGTACCGACTATTTCTTCCTTAATAATTGGATCTAGCAATCCACTCATTCTTGCTTTTACATCATCTAGCAATTCGTAAATAATGCTATGGTAGCTTAATGGTATGGCCTCATCTTCAATTATTTTTTTAGCAGAATTATCTGCTCTTACATTAAATCCTAGTATTATGGACTCAACAGCAACAGCTAAATTCGCATCAGATTCACTTATTCCTCCTACTCCACTTGATACAATCTTTACCTTTGCTTTATCAGTTCCCAGGTCACCAAGTGCAGCAAGAATTGCTTCACAAGTTCCGCCAACATCTGTTTTAACTATAACGTTTAGAACTTTTTTTGAATCCTGACCAAGACTTTCAAATAAATCTCCAACTGATTCATCTTTTTGTTTTAATAATTTTTTTTCTTTTTCTTTTGAAGTTCTATATTCAGAAATTTCTCTTGCCTGTTTATCATTTTTTACAACTTGAAACTTGTCTCCAGCTGCAGGAACTGAATTTAAACCAAGAACTTCAACTGCTGCAGATGGTCCTGCTTGCTTAATTTTATTACCATCACTATCAACAATGCTTTTAATCTTACCAATCGCATTACCTGAAACAACCAAATCGCCAACTTTAAGGGTTCCGTTTTGAATTAAAAATGTAGAGACTGAGCCTCTAAACTTATCTAATTCAGATTCAATAACCACTCCTTGTGCAGCTCCTTCATAATGAGCTTTTAATTCTAAAATTTCTGCCTCAAGAGCAATTCTTTCTAAAAGTTCGTCTACTCCATCACCTTTGAGTGCTGAAACGGGAACCATTTGAATGTTACCTCCCCAGTCATCCGGAGTTAAGTCTTTTGCAGCAAGATCACCTTTAACTTTCTCAGGATCAGCACCATCCAAGTCTATTTTGTTAATCGCTACTACTATTGAGACTCCTGCAGCCTTAGCATGATTTATAGCTTCTTCGGTTTGAGGTTTAATCCCATCATTAGCAGCAACCACTAATACAACAATATCAGTTGTATTGGCTCCCCTAGCTCTCATAGAAGAGAATGCTGCATGCCCTGGTGTATCTATGAAAGTTAGCTTACCTTTTGAAGTATCAACTTCATATGCACCAATATGCTGTGTTATACCTCCTGCCTCTCCATCAACAACTTTAGTTTTTCTAATGAAATCTAACAAAGTTGTTTTTCCATGATCTACATGACCCATAACAGTTATGACAGCAGGCCTAGTTTTAGGCTCATCCTTGTACTGTATTAAATTTGCAAGATCTTCTTCAAGATTTTCTTCTTGAACAGCAATGCCATTATGTCCAATTTCTTCAACAACTAAAATCGCTGTTTCTTGATCGATAAAATCATTTAAAGTTGCTATAACACCTAAACTCATTAGGTTCTTAACAACTTCACCACCTTTTACAGCCATTAATTTAGCAAGCTCTCCAACCTGAATAGTGCTGGGAACCTCAATATCTTTTTTTATAAATTCTTTTGGTGCTTCGAATTGATGCTTGGAATCTTCAAAATCACTGCCCTCTTTTCTTTTATATGCATTAACAGCGCTTGATAATTGATCTTTGACATCGATGGGCTTCTGGTTTTGCTTTACTTCATTTTTCTTAGAAAATTTATTTCTTTGTTCTTGCTTTTGCTTTGAAGCAGCCTTTAATTGTTCTTCTCTTTTAGTTTGTTGTTCCTTTAACTGCTCAGATGCAGCAGCTCTTTTTGCTTCAATATTGTCCGAATAACTTTTTTTAGTTGTTGTTGATGATGAAGATTTCCCTTTAGAAGTGACTGTAACACCGGATTCAGATTTAATAGATTTCGATTGAGTTTTTGCGCCCTTAAGGAATTTTAAAAGAGCTTGTTTATCGGATGCTGTTACTTCATCAGATCCTCTTGAATGACTCAAGCCTGCTTTCTGCATCCTTTCTATAAGGGCTTTATCAGAAATCTTTAATGTTTTTGCGAAATCCTTTACTGTTATTGTCAAAATATTTCCTATATTAATTAAACCAATGTTCTCTTGCTTTCATTATCATCTTAGATGCATCTTCTTCTGTGATATCAATAATTTCTTTAAGTTCATCTATTGAAAGTTCTGCGAGGTCATCTTTGTTTTTTATACCTTTATTAGATAATTTTTGAATATTTTCTTCGTCTAAACTTAGATCTGATAGAGACTCAACATTATCTTCTTCTTCTGTTACAGCTCCCATTGCCTCTAATAGAGCAGCATCTTCAGCAGCAGATTTAATTCTATTTATCTCTTCTTCTGAATCAATATATTGATCAAATAATGCATTATCTGCATATGCAATATCGTCAAAGCTAGAAAGACCACTTGCAATAATCTTTTCAGCAATATCTTCATTTATATTTAAATTATCTACGATTTTCGCCAAGAATTCAGTTTCATCGACTTTAACTTTAGCCTCTGCTTCTTCATTGCTAATAATATTTAAATTCCACCCCACAAGCTTAGATGCCAATCGGATATTTTGCCCCCTTGATCCTATAGCAAGAGCTAAATTATCTTCATTGACTGCAATATCCATCGACCTTGAGTCTTCATCCATTACTATAGACTCAACTTTTGCAGGAGATAAAGCATTTATAACCAATTGAGCAGGATTATCATCATAGATAATTATGTCTATTCTTTCATTGCCAAGTTCTGAAGAAACAGCTTGAACTCTTGAGCCTCTCATACCCACACATGCACCTACTGGATCAATTCTTCCATCATTAGTCTTTACAGCAATTTTTGATCTTGAGCCAGCATCTCTAGCAATACCTCTGATTTCAATAATATCTTCATTAATTTCTGGTACTTCTATGTTGAATAGTTCAGTTACCATCTCAGGACATGATCGATTGAGCATCAGCTGAGGCCCTCTACCTTCAACCTCAACAATTTGCAAAACAGCTCTAATTCTATCGTTGATTTTATATATTTCTCCCGGCATCAACTTATCTCTGGGAAGCAAAGCCTCTGCTTCATGAGTAATATCTACAATAATATTATCCCTTGTAACTCTTTTTACTGATCCAGAAACTAATTTATTGTTTTGTGATCTAAATTGTTCAACAATTTTTTCTCTTTCAGCTTCTCTTACCTTCTGAAGCATAACTTGTCTAGCGGCCTGAGTCTCAATTCTTCCAAAGACTATGTTTTCTTGCTGAAGAGTATAAGTATCGCCAATATTCATATTTGAATCCTCTCTGGATACATGAGTTTCATGATGAAATTCATCATCGTTCTGATCAAATACTAACCAATTTCTATGAGTTGTATATTCCCCAGTTTCTCTATCAATTTGGACGAACAAATCAGCATCTTCGTGGAAATGCCTATGTGATGCTGATGCTATAGCAACTTCAATTGCTTTAAAAATAATATCTTTCTCTAAGCCTTTTTCTGTTGATACTGAATCAACAACTTCTAAAATTTCATTACTTTGCATAAGAGTGTTCCTTTATTAATTTATTATAGTTTGGTTTTAATTTACACATATCTAATTCTGTAAATTTAAATTTAATTAAATTAGTATTATTGAGATCCTTAAGATAAAAATATTTTTCTTCGCATTTACTTAATATACCTGAAAATCTTCTTTTCCCATCAATTAGCTCTTTAGATCTCAGTTCTAACTCCTCTCCAAGAAAATTATCAAGTTGATCAATATTAAAAAATTTTCTATCAACACCAGGACTTGAAACCTCTAAAATATAGTCATCACCAAGACTGATATCTAACATCGGTTCATAGCTGAGATCTTTTGAAATATTTTCACAATCATTGATATCTACGGTATTATTTGAATCAATATATACTCGTAAAGTATTCCTTTTTTTACCTCTTAAAATTTCTATACCCCATAAAATACACTTATTCCTGTTTACAACAGGCTCGATAATATTTTTAAATTCATCCTTATTCATTTTTATATAAAAAAAGGGCATATGCCCCACAAAACTTTATTTAACTGTGGTAGCGGGGGCTGGATTTGAACCAACGACCTTCGGGTTATGAGCCCGACGAGCTACCAGACTGCTCCACCCCGCAACGCAGCGAACATGAAGTTTATGAAAGTAAGATTGATTGGTCAAGTAAATTTTATATTAGATCGAATATAATGTTGCTATAATCCCGTTTTTTGCCGAAGTGGTGGAATTGGTAGACACGCTAGCTTGAGGGGCTAGTGAGTGAAAACTCGTGCGGGTTCAAGTCCCGCCTTCGGCACCAATCTAATTATTGAATTTAAATATTTTTTACAGGATTTTCTTTTTCTTCAATAGCTTCTTTTTGTATTTCTTGATCAATGATTTCCTCTGGAACATCATTTTTAACTAAATAAGCTAATGCCATTGTCAATACAAGCCATATTGCAACTAGTATATAGGTCAGCTTGCCTAGAAAGCCTGAAGGACCAAGAGCTCCAAACATAGAATTTGATGAGCCTCCACCAAATGCTGACCCCAAATCAGAACCCTTTCCTTGTTGCAACAAAACCATAGCAATTATGACTGTGGCCAAAATAATACATATAACTGTAATAAAAATTATCATTTGTTTTTAGTTCCATTATAAATGTTTACTATCTCTGCAAAGATTGAGCCATCTAAAGAAGCTCCGCCTATCAATGCGCCATCTACAAAATCTTGATTAAAAAAGCTGCTAGCGTTTTTATGTGTAACGCTACCACCATACAAAACATCTGGTACAAGATCATTTGTAGAAATGGATTGTACAACATCTTTAATAAATTTATGAATTTCATTTATTTCTTCAGCATGAGGAGTTTTACCGCTTCCAATAGCCCAAACAGGCTCATATGCAACTGTAAACAAATCATGCAATTCATAATCTTTAATTATTTCCAGTTGATTTTGAATTACTTGTTTGGTCTTACCTGCAATATTTTCTTTCTCTGTCTCTCCTACACATAGTATAGGTATTATCTTATTATCAAGATTTATAATTTTTTCTTTAATTTGATTATTGCTTTCTTTATACAATTCTCTTCTTTCTGAATGACCAATTATTGAGAAACAACATTCTAAATCTAAAGCCATATCGGCTGAAATGGCTCCAGTTCTTGCTCCAGAAAAGGGTTCAATGTCCTGTAATCCTGTATTGATATTAGATTTTTTTAAAATATTGATTTGCTCTATATATACAAATGGAGGGGCAATACCAATAAAAGTTTCCTCGTTTTTAAAGTTATATTTTTCAAAAAATTTATTGAACCAATTTTTTGCCATTGCTTTGCTGCCATTAGATTTCCAGTTTGCAATTAACATTTATAATTTAGATTTTATAAGTTTTTCAATATCAGCTACAAACTTTTCAGCTACTCTCTTTTCAGGTGCTTCAACCATGATTCTGATTTTTGATTCGGTACCAGATGGTCTTACCAGCAATCTTCCAACGGTCATATCAGACTCAATCTCTTTAATAAGATTTTTTAAATCTTTGTCATTAATAATGTCCTTATTGAATACTGGAACTGCCTTATTGACTTGGGGAATTTTATTGTAATTGGATAATATTTCTGATGGTTTTTTTTCTAAAAGAAGTAATGAAGAAATAACCTTTAAGGCTGCAATAGTTCCATCACCGGTGCTGACTAGATCTTTGCATATTATGTGACCTGAAGTCTCACCACCTAACATCCATCCTTTATCTGCCAACATTTTACTCACATATTTATCGCCAACATCTGCTCTCTTAAACTTATATCCAAGTTTTTTTATTCCATCTTCTAGTCCTAGGTTGCTCATTAGAGTTCCTACAACACCAGACCATGGGCCTGTCCTATTTGGATTAGAAAAAGCAAGTATATATAGCAAGTCATCTCCATCTAAAATACTACCCTTTTCATCAACCAATATAACTCTATCACCATCACCATCTAAAGATATTCCATAGTCAGCCCTATGCTTTATGACCTCTTTTTTGATTAGTTCTGGATGGGTAGAACCACAACCTTGATTAATATTGTATCCATCAGGATTGTCACCAAGAGCTATAACTTCAGCTCCTAATTCTTCAAAAATTTCTGGACTAACTTTATAACATGCTCCATTTGCACAATCTAAAACTATTCTAAGAGATGAAAATGATATATCTGACGGAACTGTTGACTTACAAAACTCAATATATCTTGGGCCTGATTCATCAAACCTATATGCTTTTCCTATTTTTGATGTTTCAACTGGAATTAAGTCTGATGCAATATATTTTTCAATTCTTTTTTCAATGTCTCTAGAAATCTTTTCACCATCATCATTGAATATTTTAATACCATTGTCTAAAAAGTCATTGTGAGAAGCGCTTATAACAACACCAAACTTATTCCTTAATGTTTTCGTTAGATATGCAATGCCTGGAGTTGGAAGAGGTCCAGCAAGTTGAACATTAACTCCAGCAGCAATAAAACCAGCTTGTAAAGCAGATTCAAGCATATAGCCTGAAATTCTTGTATCTTTTCCAATAACTACTGTATTCCATCCTAGTTCTTTCATAACAAAACCAGTAGCATGGCCTATCTTTAAACAGGCTTCGGGTGTTATTAAGCTTTCGACAGGTCCCCTTATCCCATCGGTGCCAAATTTAAGATTCATTGAAAAAAATTATAACTCTTCTGCGGTTCCTTTTATTGAACTTTTTTTAGTAGATTTGCCTGAAGGGGTGTCATCAGACCAGCCCTTTGGCTCTCTTGGAGTTGCTCCGGCCATTATGTCATCAATTTGGTTTGCATCTATGGTCTCATATTTAAGCAATGCATCAGCCATCACATTCAACTTGTCTAAGTTTTCTTTTAATATATTTTCAGCTCTTGAATAACAAAGATCTATTATAGATTTAACTTCTTTGTCTATCATTTTTGCAGTCTCATTACTCATATTTTGCGCTGGAGTTGCCGCAGATCTTCCTAAAAACGGACTCCCTTCATCTTCGCCATACTTTAAAGGACCTATATTTTTTGAAAGCCCCCATTTAGTAACCATATTTGTAGCAATATTAGTAGCTACCTCAATATCGTTTGAAGCTCCTGTTGTGATACCCTTATCACCATTAATAATGCTCTCTGCTATCCTTCCACCAAATAATGCTGCAATTCTCCCCTCTAAATACTCTTTGCTTTGCATATAGGTATCTTCTTCAGGTAAGAACATAGTTACTCCCAAAGCTCTTCCTCTAGGGATTATCGTAACCTTATAGACCGGATCATGTTTTGGTGAAAGCCTTCCAACAATTGCATGTCCTGCTTCATGATACGCAGTAATCCTCTTTTGCTCTTCACTGAGAATCATTGACTTGCGTTCAGCTCCCATCATAATTTTATCTTTAGCTAGGTCTAAATGAGATTGATCAATTTTTTTATCTGAATATCTTGCTGCAAAAAGAGCTGCCTCATTTATTAAATTTGCGAGATCCGCACCAGAAAACCCTGGAGTGCCTCTAGCAATTACTAGGGGATCAACATCTGCATCTAATGGCACTTTTCGCATATGAACTTTTAGAATTGCCTCTCTACCTCGAATATCAGGCAGATCAACAACTACTTGTCTATCGAACCTGCCAGGTCTTAATAGTGCAGGATCAAGAACATCTGGCCTATTAGTTGCAGCGATTACAATTACACCATCATTACCTTCAAATCCGTCCATCTCGACAAGCAATTGATTTAGTGTTTGCTCTCTTTCATCATGTCCACCGCCAAGCCCGGCACCTCTGTGTCTACCAACAGCATCAATTTCATCTATAAATACAATGCAAGGTGATTGTTTTTTTGCTTGCTCAAACATATCTCTAACTCTTGATGCACCCACACCAACAAACATTTCAACAAAATCAGAGCCAGAAATTGTAAAAAATGGAACCTTTGCCTCTCCAGCAACTGCTCTTGCAATAAGAGTTTTTCCAGTACCCGGAGGACCAACCATTAAAACACCTCTTGGAATTTTTCCACCTAATTTTTGAAATTTAGTAGGGTCCTTTAAAAAATCAACTAATTCTTGAACATCTTGTTTTGCTTCTTCACAACCTGCAACATCTTTAAAAGTTGTTTTTACTTTTCCGCCTTCCATCAACTTAGCCTTGCTCCTTCCAAAGGACATCGGACCACCTTTTCCAGACATCCCTCCCTGCATTTGTCTCATAAAGAAGAAAAAGATTGCAAGTAATAAAAGTATTGGAAATGCTCCTACCAATAATTGCGAGAAGATTGAAGGCTGTTCCGGTTTTTCATTGACTACATTTACCTTGTTTTCTTGAATAGCCTTATTTACTGCTTCATCTGATTTATATAATGATTGAATTGTTTCAAATGTTGTACCGTCAAGCCTTGTACCAATAATTGTTTGCTGATCACCTTTATAAGTAAGTCTTTGAACATTATCTGAAAATACTTCTCTTTGGAATTCGCTATAACTAATTTGATCTCTTGATGATGAACTATTTAAATTATTAAAAACATAAATCAAAACTGAGCCAAGAATAACCCAAACTACTAAATTTCTGAAAGTACTACTCATAAAATTACTTCACTCCGTATAAATATATTTCACCTGATTGTTTTTTTGATGCAGCAGGTTTATAAGTCTGAACTAATTTGAAAAATAATTCCATTTCTTTTCTTAATTTTTTTAACATATTATTCTGAAAAGTTTTCATTACTAAAGTTCCATCATTTGATAAATATTCATTCGCAATCTTAATAGTTAAGCTATTAAGTTCAAAAATATTTGCTTCATCAATTACTCTTATACCGCTTAAGTTTGGGGCTATATCAGAAATTACAAGATTAAATATACCTTTTAGTTTTTTTATTTCGCTGATGTTATCAATATTCTCAATACTTTCTTTGTAAAAGTGTACACCATCTATTGGCTCCATATCTAACATATCTACTGCATACACGTTCACATTGTCATATTTTTTGATGATATATTGCGACCAACCTCCAGGAGAGGATCCTATATCTAAGACATTTTGATATCTTTTCTTCGAATCTATCTTTTTAAGAATTTCTTCTAATTTAAATACAGCCCTTGAACGGAAACCCATATTTTTAGCTTTAATAGCCCAATTATCAGCGTGCATCTTGTCTTATATATGCTTAACTTCTAAGATTTCAAAATTTAAACTTCCAGATGGAGTTTCTATTTTAATTTCATCTTCAACAAACTTCCCTACCAGCCCTTGAGCAATTGGAGTGTCAATTGATATTTCACCTTTTTCAGGATCAGATTCTAAATTTCCAACAATCTTAAATGTAAGCTCTTTTTCATTATCAATATCATATATTTTGATAGTAGATCCGAAAACAACTCTTCCGGTCTCAGGTATTTCTTTAACATCAATTACTTGTGCATTTGCTAAAGCACTCTCCATCTCACTAATTTTTGCCTCAATCAAGCCCTGCAACTCTTTTGCGGCATGATATTCAGCATTTTCTTTTAAATCACCGTGCGCTCTGGCTTCAGCAATTGCTTCAGAGATTTTTGGTCTTTCAATAAACTTTAAATTTGAAAGCTTTTCTTTAATTAACATTTCACCTTTTTTTGTGAGTGGTATTCTGCTCATAGAAGCATTATAGCAATTAGATTGACTATTTATTTATTTCTTGAAGTGTATTGTATGTCCAATTATCTTCAGCACTATGTAATGCATCTATTACTGCCGATGCTCCGAACATTGTTGTTGTGCAGAAAATTTTATTTCTTAAAGCGCTCTGTCTTATAGATGCTGAGTCTTTTATGGATTGAGTACCCTCTGTTGTATTGATAACAAGATCGATTTCATTATTTAAAATACTATCAACTATATGAGGCCTGCCTTCATTTACTTTGTTAATTCTTTTTACTTCATAATCAAGACTCTCGATATAATCAGCGCTTCCACTTGTTGCGACTATCTCGAAACCACATTCAATAATAGATGGTACAAATTCATCCAAGTATTTTTTATCAGATTCTTTAACACTAATAAAAACAACTCCAGATCTTCTTAAAATTTTATTTGCTCCCTTTTGTGCTTTGGCATAGGCTTCACCAAAATTAGGACCAATTCCCATAACCTCGCCAGTTGATTTCATTTCTGGCCCTAGAATTGGATCGACATGAGGAAACTTATCAAAAGGCATAACAGCCTCTTTAACAAAAGATAAGCCTTTAGGGAGCTTTGAAGAAAAATTTTGCTCTTTTAAAGTTTTTCCAATCATTGTTTTTGATGCAACTTTAGCCAATGAAATGCCAATTGCTTTTGATATGAATGGAACTGTTCTTGATGCTCTAGGATTAACTTCAATTATGTATATCTCATTATCTTTAATAGCAAATTGTATGTTCATCAAACCAATTACACTAAGTTCTTTAGAAATACTTTTTGCCTGATCTTTCATTTTATCTTGAATCTCTCTCGACAGACTGTATGGAGGCAATGAGCATGCAGAGTCACCTGAATGAATTCCTGCTTGTTCTATATGTTGCAATATTCCACCTATTTCTATATTTTTACCATCTGATACAACATCGACATCCACTTCAATTGCATCAGTTAAATAACTATCTAAAAGAATAGGCTTGCTATTAGATACTTCGACAGCCTCATTCAAATACTTCTCAAGTTCCTTTATATTATTAACTAATTGCATTGCTCGACCTCCCAGAACGTATGAGGGTCTCACAACAATTGGAAAACCAATATCTTTTGCTTTATTTAGAGCTTCTGGTAAATTTTTTGCAGTTGCGTTAGAGGGTTGTTTTAGGCTTAATTTATTTACTAATTCCTGAAATCTTTCCCTGTCTTCAGATCTATCAATTGCATCAACGTTAGTGCCCATTATATTTACCCCCTTCTCAGATAAAATATCTGCTAACTTTAATGGGGTTTGGCCACCAAATTGAATTATTACTCCTTCAGGATTTTCAATATCTATAATATCTAAGATTTTTTCTGACGTTATTGGCTCAAAATATAATCTATTTGAAACATCATAATCTGTTGAGACTGTCTCAGGGTTACAATTAACCATTATCGATTCATATCCTTCTTCTTGCATAGCTAAAGACGCATGAACACAGCAATAATCAAACTCTATACCTTGTCCTATTCTATTAGGCCCACTGCCTAAAACTAATACTTTCTTTTTAGTAGTTGGATTACTTTCACACTTTCCTCTATAAGAGGAGTACATATAACATGTTGAAGTCGCAAATTCTGCAGCACACGTATCCACTCTTCTAAATATAGGAAATACTCCACTGGTCTTTCGAAGTTTTCTAATTGTGTCTTCATCTGAATCAACTAACTCTGCTATTCTGCTATCAGAGAATCCTTTTTGTTTTATCTTCCATAAATAGTCTTCATTGATATCATTTTCTTTAATATTTGTTAAATCTTTTTCAATTTCTATTATTTCGTTTATTTGATCTAAAAACCAATAATCAATTTTGGTTAAAGAATGAATTTTATCTAGATTCCAACCATTACGTATTGCATCTGCAACATAGAATATTCTTTTAGGTCCAGGTATAGTAAGTTCATTAAGGATTTCTTCTTTTGAAAGTTCAGATAAATTGGTTTCTAAAGAATTCAAGCCATTCAAGCCCTCCTCCATACTACATAAAGCTTTTTGAAAAGACTCTTGAAAATTTGAACCAATAGACATTACTTCACCAACAGATTTCATTTGGGTTGTTAGTTTTGGACTAGCCTGAGGAAATTTTTCAAATGCAAACTTAGGTATCTTTGTAACTATATAATCGATACTTGGTTCAAATGATGCGGGAGTCAGGCCTCCAGTAATATCATTTTTTAATTCGTCTAATGTGAATCCAACAGATAAAAGCGCAGCAACTTTTGCTATTGGAAAACCTGTGGCTTTGGATGCCAAGGCTGAAGATCTGCTAACTCTTGGGTTCATTTCAATTACAACCATTTTTCCATTCTCAGGATTAACTGCAAACTGAACATTAGATCCGCCAGTATCTACTCCGATCTCTCTTAATATTTTAAAAGAAGCATTTCGCATAATTTGAAATTCTTTATCTGTAAGTGTTTGAGCAGGTGCAATAGTTATTGAGTCTCCAGTATGAATGCCCATTGGGTCCAGATTTTCTATGGAACAAATTATTATGCAGTTATCCTCACAATCTCTAACTACTTCCATTTCATACTCTTTCCATCCAATTAAGGATTCATCTATTAAAAGTTCGTTTGTTGGAGATAATTCGAGCCCTTTTTCACATATATTTTTAAATTCGGAAATGTTATAGGCAATTCCTCCGCCAGTTCCACCCATTGTAAAAGAAGGTCTTATAATGCAAGGAAACCCTATTTCCTTTTGGACTTCTAGAGCGTCGCTCATCGAATGCGCAATACCAGAAGCGGGAGTCTCAAGATTAATTGTTTTCATGGTTTCATCAAAAAGCTGTCTATCTTCGGCTTTGTCAATTGCAGTTCTGTTAGCACCAATAAGAATTACGTTATGTTTCTTTAAGATGCCCTTTTTATCTAATGTTAATGCTGTGTTTAGAGCGGTTTGACCACCCATTGTTGGGAGGATAGCGTCAGGGTTTTCTTTTTCTATAATCTTTTCAACAGATTTCCAATGAATTGGTTCTATATATGTAGCATCAGCAAGTAAAGGATCCGTCATGATAGTAGCTGGATTAGAATTGACTAATATAACCCTAAAGCCTTCCTCTTTTAGAGCTTTACAAGCTTGTGCGCCAGAGTAATCAAACTCGCATGCCTGACCAATGATAATTGGACCAGCTCCAATGATTAAAATGGATGAAATATCTTTACGTCTTGGCATATTCTTTAACCATCAAACTAAATTTTTTAAACAGATTTTGAATTTCCTGAGGGCCAGGGCTTGCCTCAGGATGTCCTTGGAAGCTAAATGCAGGAGAATCTATAAATTCAATGCCTTGAAGAGATTTATCAAAAAGAGAAATATGTGTAATTTTTATATTTTTTGGTAGAGTATCTGCATCTACTGCAAATCCATGATTTTGACTTGTTATATAAACTTCTTTTGATTCAATATCTTGTACTGGATGATTTGCACCATGGTGTCCAAATTTCATTTTATAAGTATTCGCACCTCCAGCCAATGAAAGAAGCTGGTGACCAAGACAAATACCAAAAATAGGAATTTTATCTTTTAAAAATTTTTTAATACTTTTTATTGCATAATCACATGGCTCAGGGTCTCCTGGCCCATTTGATAGAAATATTCCATTTGGTGATAGTTTAATAATTTCTTCATATGGAGTTTCAGCATTAATAACTTTTACCTCTCCGAGATGCTCATTGAGAAGTCTTAGTATATTTTCTTTAATGCCAAAATCATAAGCAACAACGTTATGAGATTCTTTAGAAGAATTATTTTGAGGCCAAGTACCCTTATTCCAAATATAATCTGACTTTGTAGATACAACTTTTGCAAGATCCATTCCCTCTAATCCAGAAAATTCTTTTGCAGCAAATATTGCATCATCTTCTGAAATCATTGATAGGGAACCTATACAACAATTCATTGCACCCTTTTCTCTTAAAATTGAAGTTATTTCTCTTGTATCAACGTTTGATATAGCTATCGTCTCATTTTTAATTAAAAACTCATCTAGTGTGCTAGATGACCTCCAATTACTTGGTTTCTCACAAAAATTTTTAACAACAATTCCAGACGCATGAATAATATTTGACTCATTATCTTCATGATTAATTCCAGTATTTCCAATATGAGGGTGAGTGAATGTAATAATTTGTTTTTTATATGATGGGTCGGTTATTATTTCCTGATAACCTGTCATTGAGGTATTAAAGACTAGTTCTCCTACATCAAATTTTTCTTTCCCAAAACCCTCACCATAGAATACACTACCATCTTCAAAAGCTAATATTGCTTTGAAAGACATTAGGTTAAACCTTCCTGATTAATTAGAAAATTTGGGAAATTTTTAGGTAAACTATTTAAAGAATTTTTGGATTTTAATGAGCTAAAATTACATGCTGGCATTAAAATTGTACTTTATAGATTAAGTTGTCCAATGTCTAGATGTAAATTAAAAAAATATGAGAATTTCGATAAAATCAAACAAAGAAATAGAAAAAATGAGAATTGCTGGCAGTTTAGCTGCAGAAGTTCTTGAAATGATTTCACCTTTTGTTGTACCAGGAATATCTACTGGTGAGTTAGATAAGATTTGTTATGAACATATTGTAAATAAGCAAAATGCTATTCCAGCAAATGTTGGCTATAAAGGTTATGAAAAGACTATATGTTCCAGCATCAATCAAGTAATCTGTCACGGCATCCCGAATAATGAAAAATTTTTAAAAGAAGGTGATATATTAAATATTGATGTAACTGTCATTAAGGATGGTTGGCATGGCGATACTTCTAAAATGTTCTTAGTTGGAAAATGTGCACCTCATAATGAAAGATTGGTAAAGATTACTCAAGAGTGTCTTTATAAGGGAATTAATGAGGTTAAGCCTGGAGCATTCCTTGGTGATATTGGATACGCAATACAAAAACATGCTGAAGAAAATTACTACAGTGTTGTTGAGGACTATTGCGGTCATGGTATTGGATCTGTTTACCACGAAGAACCTCAGGTTCTTCACTATGGCAAAAGAGGAACTGGTATTCAGCTTAAAGAGGGAATGTGCTTCACAATTGAGCCTATGATTAATCAGGGAACAAAATACTCCAAGATATTAAAGGATGGCTGGACCGTTGAAACAAAAGATGGAAGAAATTCCGCGCAATGGGAACACACCATTGTTGTTACAGAACAAGGCTCTGAAATCCTAACAAAAAGAGATGAAGAATTTATTTAAATGAAAGGAAAAATAATTTCAATTAAGGAAGACTTCCTAAATGAATTTCCACAAATCTACCAAAAACCTTCAAAAATAAATAAATATCTAAAGAAGTATTCAAATAAAATTGAGATAGATATCAAAAATAAGTTCAAGAAACTTGAGCTTGATAAAAATTTTGCAATATATGCAAATGGTGGTTTTGGAAGAAAAGAGATGTTTCCATCATCTGATATTGATTTATCTATAGTTGAATTAAATAAAATTCAAGACCACGGTAATTTAGAAAAGTTTATATCATTTATGTGGGATAGAGGATACAAGGTTGGGCATTCGGTGAGATCAATCAATGATATAAAGAAAATATCCAAGAATGACCTAAAAGAATTTACATCATATCTTACAAGAAGAGCTATTATCTCTAATCAAAATATTGATAACAAAATTACAAAAGCACTAAACGGGTTGTGGACTAGAAATAATTTTTATAATCAGAAATTTATAGAACAACAAAGGCGTCACAGTGAATTCCATTCTTCTGCATATAATCTAGAGCCTGATCTGAAAGAATCTCCTGGCACACTGAGAGATTTTCAATCAGCACTATGGATTCTGCAACATTGTTATGGCTTGGATTCTCAAGACGCTATCAATAAATCTGGTGTGATAGATGGGGAGTTTAAAAAAGCAATTGAAGCCTATAATTTTATTAAATCGCTTAGATTTGCAACTAACATTGCTACTCAAAAAAATAGACTTAACTTTGAAGCTCAAATTGAAGTTTCAAAATATGCAAAATTGAATAAAAAAAGTTCTAAAGCATCCGTTGAGAAAATGATGAAAAATTATTATGAAAATGCTTCTATTCTGTCTTATTTTAATGAGATTATTTTTGAGAAATATAATGAAAAAAAAGTAAACATATTTTCAAAAAAGATAAGTGGTATATATAAGAATAAAAATAAAATTGGTATCCGAAATATTGATATAAAAAAGAATAAGGATCTTATATTTCAAATATTTATAGAAATTGGTAAGAACAAAAATATAAATCTTATTGATACGCCAACCAAATCTTTGATAAAAAAGAATATCAATCTTATTGATGAAAAATTTATAAAACAAAAGATTTATTCTAAACAGTTTCTTGAGATATTAAGATCAAAATATAATCTTTCATCTATCCTTAAAACAATGAAAAATTTAGGTGTTCTTCAGGCATACATTCCTGAATTTGCAAATGTTGTTGGACAAATGCAATTTGATTTATTTCACATATATACAGTTGATGAACATACGTTCAAAGTTGTTAGAAATATGAGGCAAATGAAGTTATTTAAACAGAAAGGATTTGAACTTGAATATGAATTAATTAATAAAATTCCTAAGATTGAGATTTTATATTTAGCAGGAATATTTCATGATCTTGGCAAGGGTAAAGGCGGAGATCACTCAGATATTGGTGCAAAAATAAGTTATGACTTCGCAATAAGAATAGGCATGTCAGAAACAGATGCTGGTTTGATCTCATGGCTGGTAAAGGAACACTTGATCATGTCATCAATTTCTCAAAAAAAAGATATTGGAGAGGCAGAAACCATAATTGAGTTTGCTAAACAAGTAGAACAAAGTGAAAAATTAGATTATCTATATTTATTAACAATAAATGATATCAGAGCAACTAATCCTGCTTTATGGAATGGATGGAAACATCAACTACTAAAAGATTTATATATCTTAACAAGATCAAAAATAAATAAAGAGCCTTTAATAGCTTCATCAAGTATAGCTCTAGAAAGAAAGAAAAATACCTTGCTTGCCTTTTCGGTTAATGATGGTGAAGTTTTAGAGAGTTACTTATCTAATCTTGGTAATAGTTATTTTAATAAGAATCTTAGTGAATCACTTAAATGGCAAGCAGCACTTATTGTTAAAAATAAAGATAAGGACTTAATAGTGGGATGTAAAAATATATTTGAAAACTTAATTGAAATTTTTATTAAAGTAAAAAACTCTAAGGGGCTTTTTTATAAATTTACAAAAATATTAGAGCATTCGGGACTTGAAGTGATTGATGCAAACATTTTTTCATCAACTGATAACACTTTTGCAGCAAATACTTTTATTACAAAATTTTCTCATCATGATAGAAAATTGCTAAATTCAGACCTTATTGAATTAAAAAAAAGAATTGAGAAGAATTTTACTGAATTCAATAAAATTAAAGACTTTCAAAAAAAATCCATTAAGAAGAATAGGTTTGAAAAAGTTATAAATATTTCAAATTCAATTAATAAAGATAAAGGTAGAAATCTCATTACAATTGAAACTTCAGATAGCCAAGGACTGCTTGCCAATATTGCTAAAGTATTTTTTGATAATAATGTATCTATATTTTCTGCAAGAATTAATACCTTAGGAGATAGAGTTGAAGACACTTTTGAAATTGAAAATCATAACAAAACATTGCTTGGAAGTAACAAAATAGAAAAAATTGTAGCTGATTTAGAAAAAGTGGTATAAATCAGACTTATTAAAATTATAATTCAATGATGAAAATTCAATCTAAAGGAATTGCTAATAAATCAGCTAAGGGAGAAATGCTTGATGTTTTCTTTTCTTATATAGAGTTTGAAGATAAACAAATTATTAATAATATCCCTGATTTAAAAAACAGCTATCAAGAAATAATTGAGATAAATTGGAGCCACAAAGACTTAGATAGAGAAATAGAAAGTGTCTCAGATGCATATTTAAAATTGCATTTATTATCACATAAGCTTGTTTTACCTAATTCTATTAACTTAGATGGGTTATTTTCAAATCTACCAAATATTGTATGGACTAATCAAGGATCAATATCAATAGAAGAAATAGAAAACAAACTTAATGAATCGAAAATAAATAAAAATGATTTATATATTCGATCCATTGATAAATTTCCATGCCTTACAGATTATATTATTCCAAAGAATGTCAGAATTGCTGATGCGAGAAGAGTTAGGCTTGGAGCATATCTTAGTGAAGGTACTACAATCATGCATGAGGGTTTTGTTAATTTTAATGCTGGAACCCTTGGGCCTGCAATGATAGAAGGAAGGATATCGGCTGGAGTTACAGTTGGTAAAAATTCAGATATTGGAGGAGGTGCAAGCACTATGGGGACATTATCAGGTGGAAATAATACAAAAATATCTATTGGAGAAAACTGTCTTTTGGGAGCAAATTCTGGGATAGGAATCTCTCTTGGAGACAACTGTATTGTTGAGGCTGGTCTTTATATTACAGCTGGTACAAAAATAACATTACTCAATGATGATGAATCCAAACTAGTCAAAGCATCTGAAATATCTGGCATCAAAGATATGCTATTTCTTAGAGAATCAACGACAGGCAAAGTTATTGCAAAACCAAATAAAAAAACATCAGCTCTAAATAAAGAATTACATAATAATGATTGAGCTTCTTCAAAATTTACTAAAAATAAAATCTATCTCGCCAAATGATATGGGTTGTTTTGATGTAATTGAAAAAGAATTAAGAGAATTGGGTTTTAATTGTGAAAGAATTAATTATCTTAATGTAGAAAATCTATATGCAACTTTTGGAAATTCAGGAAAATTGTTCTGTTTTTTAGGCCATACCGATGTTGTTCCAACTGGACCAGAAGAAAAATGGAAGTATCCACCCTTCTCTGCAACAATTGAGGGCGATATTTTGTATGGAAGAGGTGCTGCAGATATGAAAGCTTCAGTTGCAGCATTTATTGAATCAGCAAAAGAATTTATCAATTCATCTTCAAAAATCAATTTTAGACTAGGATTCTTGCTTACTTCAAATGAAGAAGGTACCGCAAAAGATGGCTTTATTGATCAAATTATAAAAAAAATGATAAATGATAATGAAATTATAGATTTCTGTTTAGTTGGCGAGCCAACTTCTAGCAAAAAAGTTGCTGATTGCGCAAGAATAGGAAGAAGAGGATCTCTAGGTGGACATTTAAAGATATACGGCAAACAAGGACATATAGCCTATCCAGAAAAAGTTATAAATCCAATACTCTTATCAGGTGATTTAATTTCTAATTTAAAAAATAAAATTTGGGACAACGGAAATGATGCTTTTGATCCTACAAGTTTCCAAATTTCTAATATTAGCTCTGGGACAGGAGCGCATAATGTTGTCCCTGGAGAACTTGAACTAACCTTCAACTTTAGATTTTCGCCTGAATCAAGTGAAGAAAGTCTTAAATCTGAATTTGAGTCTATGCTCAATGAGCAGGGTTTAAATTATGATCTAGAATGGGAATTAAATGGACTGCCCTACTACACAAAAGATAATTTTTTCATAAATATAGTTTCAAATTCTGTTAAAGAGGTTACCAATTACATACCAGAGCTTAATGCTAAAGGCGGGACTTCTGACGGGCGCTTTGTTGCCTTAATGAACTCAGAAATTGTTGAATTAGGGCCAGTAAATAAATCAATTCATCAAGTAGATGAACATGTAAAAATAAGTGAGTTGTGGACTCTTAAAGATATATATAAACAAATATTAATTAATCTTAATCAGGACTCTTAGACTTATCTTTTCTGTTATATTTTGTTTTGTCACGATGTGTCTTTGGCTTATGGAATTTATCCATATTCTTTTTTACAGGATCTTTTTTTCCTTTAACTGGCACCATGCATCAATTTTCTAAGTAGTGGTGTTATTATGGCCAAAAATATTCCACACCCAATTGCAATAAGTCCTACATCCGTGTAGACATCCATAAATCCATTTTTCTGATTAACTGTAAATGTATCTTCAGGAAGGTTCATGACTTGAAAATAGATTCTTTCTGCAATTTTCAAAACAGGATCTCCAGCAGTACCTTTAGCAATTAAACTAGCAACATAGTTTCCAGCTGCAGATGCAAAAAACCACATACCCATCATAAATCCAACAATTCTCTGTGGTGAGAGCTTTGTAACAGAAGACAAGCCTACGGGTGATAGACAAAGCTCGCCAAGTGTGTGTAATAAATAAATTAATACGATCCAAATGACTCCTGTTTGAAGACCCTCAGATGAGTTCATTCCATAAACAAGAGCTAAAAATCCAAGCCCTACGAGCACTATTCCAATAGAAAATTTTATTGGTGTAGATGGTTCCATATTTCTTTTTGCTAAAGCTATCCATAAAAGAGCAAAGAGAGGTGCTATTGTAAATATAAATCCAGCATTAAGTGATTGGAACATAGATGCTGGAACTTCCCATCCGAATATCACTCTATCAACACCCCTGTCAGTCAGAATGTTTAATGACGATCCTGCTTGTTCAAATAAAGCCCAAAACATAAGAGAAAACAGTATTAAAATTCCGACAACTATCAACCTATCTCTTTCTTCAGGTGCACATTTCAATAATGCATACAACAACCAAGCTCCGATAAAAATAACTCCAAAGCCGCCTAATAGTTGACCTACTAACTGTGAATTTTGAACTAAAAACCACGTTACAAGAACCATTACAACGCCAGAAATATATGCCCAATATTCATATGAAATACCATTAATCTTGGTCATATATTTATTTGATGGCGGCTCTGCCAAACCTTCAAGATATTTTTGGCCCCATAAAAATATAATTAAACCTAATAACATTCCTATTCCAGCTGCTCCAAATCCGTATGCCCACCCAACAGTCTCTCCTAGATATCCACACAATAGTGTTGCTGTAAATGCACCAATATTTATGCCCATGTAAAAAATAGTAAAACCTGAATCTCTTCTTGGATCCCCCTCCTCATACAATGCGCCAACCATAGTTGATATATTTGGCTTTAAGAAACCAACTCCAGAAACTATTAGAGCTAAAGATAAATAAAAAATCTGCTGATTACTCTCAACGGTCATTCCTAGATGGCCTATAACTAAGAGAATCGCACCGTAAGTCACAGCCTTCTTAGATCCTAAAATTTGATCAGCTAACATACCTCCAAAAACTGGCATTATATAAACTAGAGATGTATAGGCACCGTAAATTAAATAGCTTGTTGCATCTGAAAATTCCCAATGTTTTGTTAAATAAAGTATTAGAAGTGCTCTCATACCATAATATGAGAATCTTTCCCACATCTCTGTAGCAAAACAAACAAATAAGCCTTTTGGGTGTCCTAGAAAATCAGATGTTGTATTCATAATGATTTATTTTTTTAAATAATTTAGTACTATACCAAAATGAATGATAAATCATATATCGTATTTCCGCTAAGAAGAATTGTTGCTTCAATTTATGATTTCTTCCTCTTGATTGGAGTTTGGTTCGCAGTTGGGTTTATTTCTGTTTGGATTAATGGAGGTCCCTTTGTTGGTGTAGAGAAAATTTCTGGCAGAGGATATTCGGAAACGATCGTAGGATTTATTGAATCAGACTTTATTGGTCCTTTTTTAGTATTAATTAGTACTTGGATTTTTTATGGCTATTTTTGGACACATGGGGGAAAAACTCTTGGTATGGCAGTTTGGAAATTTGAGATATACAGCCTTGATAATAATAAAATAAATTTACGGCAAATATCTATAAGATTCTTTTTTAATCTCATTACTTTTTTCTTAGCTGGATTGCCCTTGATAGCAATGTATTTTTCTGAAAAAAATCTTTCTCTAAGTGATAAGCTTTCTAGAACATCTTATAAAAAGATTTAAATCTTTTTATAGGATCTAATACTTAAAAGTACCAATAATATTGAAGGAATAATAACTCCAATAAGCACTGGGAGTCCGTAAGAAATAAATATACCGATAGATAGGTCTTGACAAATTTTATATATAAAAGCTCCTACTACAGCGACTAACACTCTTCCACCAACTGTGGAATCTCTCAATGATGTAAAAATTAGAGAGCCAAAAAATATTATTAAAACTAAAATCGAAATCAATTTAAATATTATTTTATAAAAAACCTTGTCCAGGTGTGATTTAAATAAAATATCTTTTTTTAGCGTGCTATCTGTAAATAACTTTCGATAGGAGATAATTTCCATTAAGTTTAGATTATCAATATTACTTAGTGAAATCATAGATTGAATAGGAATAATAAATTCTTCTGTTTTGTTTTTGGGAAATTCATTTGTAAAAGATTTATGTGTAATATCATCATTAAAGATAATGTTCTCTCCATCAATTAATGCTTTATCTGAGGTAACTGAATAAGCAACTTTATTATTTTGTGTCTTTATAAACCTAACATTAAAAATTTTATTATCTACAATATTTTCAAAGCTTAAGTAAGAATCATCAGATTTAATCCAGTTAAGATTCATTTCCTCAGAAATATTCCTCTCAGATAAGATGTTCTTATTAGCTTCAGCTTGTAAATGGATCTTCTTAAAGCTTATTTCATCAAAAATAATCAAAGATGAAGCCAATATTATAGAACCAAGTGAACTCAGAATAACTATCTTTAATGGCGCAACTCCTGCAGTTCTTAATACATTCAAATTGCCTTCTTGATGAGACAAGCCTAAGGAAAGCATTACTCCAAGCAGACAAGCGCCTTCAATAAAATCAATTAAATTGTGCGGTAGCGACGATATTACATATATTAGAATCTGGGCTATATTGAAATCTGGAGTAAGATTTTCTAATTCTGAAATAAAATTAAAAATTGAATCAAGCAATCCAAAGAACATTAAAATAGCAAAAGAAAAATACAGAGATCTTTTAATCAAATATATATAAAATATTTTTATCATCTTAAAATCCAAAGAAATATTAAACAGATTGCTACAAGCAAAACTGCTTTTAGTGAGTTGCTTTTTTTAATTGAATCAATAAATTGAGGTTTCTTATAAAAATTTAATTTTAAAACACTAAAAAGGCCTAGAGATAAGAACAAGGTATGTACAAACCAAATATAGTTGTGAGTATTTTTAGAGCTTTCAACAAACGACTCCCTGGCTAAAATTAATAAACTTAAATACAGAATATAAATAAATATCGCTGGCAACATAACAGACAATCTTCCCTGCCTAGGCTCAACTTTTGCAATATGAACTCCCAAGACTAAAAGAATAAATATTGTTAGTGGTATTGAAATATTCCACTGCATCTGTGATTTTGACGATTCTGATGAATAATCAAATAATTTAGAAAGAGAGAGTCCGGATATTTTACTTTCATTATTTTCTAGAGGTATCTTTAATTCACCAAATTCAGAAATAATTGATGGATTTTTATTAAAGATATTTTGATATGCTGATCCATCTTTAAATTCCAGTTCAATTGAAGAGTTTAATTTATTGTATTTGAACGTATCAGCAAGAATAAGAGTTTCAGAATTATTTTCTGATAAAAAGAGAATAGATTTCTCTAAAGTATCTTTGTTTTTATTTTCTACATATATAAAGCCGTCGTTTTCCTTTAGAGCTAGAATATTTTTAGGTTTTATTGATTCAATTTGCTCCTCAATGGTATCAATAGAAATTATCTCTTTTGAAAGTTCTTTTGTATAAGGCGCTATATAAATACTTAATGCAATGGTAATAAAGAAAAAAACAAAAGCTTGAGGTATTAAATATCTAATAATACTATTCTGAGACAAGCCTCCTGAAATATATCCATAGATTTCTCTATCAGAATAAAGTCTGCTGATTGTTATAATAACGCCTAAAAAAAAAGATAAAGGCATTAAAAGTGTTATAAAGTCCGGAAATCTTAAAATAATAATTTTATAGATTAAATTAGGCTCTAATAGGCCTTCTGAGGCTTGTTCAAAATATCCAACAAATCTTGAACCTACAACCAAAAAAAAGAAAATTAACAGGATTCCAAGCGTCGATTTAAAAACTTCAACATTCAAGCTTTTTGAAAGAATATTCTTTTTATATATGCCTTGTGAACTATGATGCATTACAATAATTATCTTATCAGTAAATACCATAACAGGAGAACTTAAATGGCATATAAAGTTTTAAATAATATTTTATTAAAAGATGTATCAGCATCAGGTTTAGCATCTTTGAAAACAGACTTATTAGTGCTTGTTATTAATAAAGAAACAAAAACTAATGCTTCTTTTAAAGACCTAAATAAGATTTCAAAAAATTACATATCAAAAACTATTTCATCCCACCTAAAAGAATCAGGCAGTTCTGTGCTTCTTCCTAATATTGATGGAATTCATGCTAAAAATTTATTATTAGTAAAAGGTTTGGATAAAAAAGATCCTATTCATAAATGGCTAAGCATGTATCAATCTGTTGCTCATAAAGGAAATCATATTGGATCAAAAGATATATCTGTAATGCCCGGATCAGTGACGCCAAATGGAAAAGATGAATTTTGGTTAATAGAGATGGTATCTAAAACCATTGAATCAAATGTTTATATTTTTTCTGAAACAAAAAATAAAACAATAAAAAAACCATCTGTTAAAAAGTTAACAGTTTTAACGTCAGGTCTTTCTGGATCAAATTTAAATAAGGCAAAGAAGGCAGTTAAAAAAGGATATGCTGTTGGAGAAGGTGTTAACACGGCAAAATACTTAGGAGATCTTCCAGCAAATCATTGCACACCAAGGATTATTGAAAGAAAGGTAAAAGCAATGACGAAAGACTTTCCAAAGCTAAAAGTTAAATCTTTCAATGAGAAAGAAATGCAGAAAATGGGCATGGGATCATTTCTAAGTGTTTCTAGAGGTAGTGAAGAACCAGCAAGAATGATGGTGATCGAATATAAAGGTGGCAAAGCTTCTGAAAAACCTATTGCCTTGGTTGGTAAAGGAGTGACCTTTGATACTGGAGGGGTTTCTATTAAACCAAGTCCTGCGATGGATGAAATGAAGTGGGATATGTGTGGTGCTGCTACTGTATTTGGAGTTATGTCAACTCTAGCTAGATTAAACGCAGATGTTAATGTTGTTGGGGTTATGGGTTGTGCTGAGAACATGTGCTCATCAAAAGCTACTAAACCAGGCGATGTTGTCACTTCAATGTCTGGACAAACTATTGAAATTCTTAATACCGATGCGGAAGGAAGGTTGATACTTGCTGACTGTTTAACATATGTTGAAAAATACAAACCTTCATACGTAATTGATATGGCAACACTAACCGGAGCTGTTGTAATTGCTCTTGGAAGGCACGCCAGTGGAGTTATGGCAAATGACCAATATCTTGCAGATAAAATAATTGAGTCTGGTGAAGAGTCGGGTGATAGGGCATGGCAACTTCCATTATGGGATGAACATCAGTCATGTACAAAAACTAAATATGCTGATTTAGCTAATATTGGTGGAGGAAGAGAAGCTGGCACTATACATGCTGCTGCTTTCTTGTCTAAATTCACAAAAAATTATAAGTGGGCGCATATCGATATTGCTGCTACTGCATCATATAGCACTCCAGTTAAAGCAGGAACTGGCAGACCTGTTCCATTAATTAGTGAATTAATATTAAGTAAGAAATTAAAATAAATTAAACGATTCTATATGGATAAGCAGTATCACCCTGTAGAAATTGAAGAAAAATGGTCTAAGGTATGGTCAGAAAGAGTTATTTCAAATAAAGACTCTGATACTCCTTTTTCACAGGTAATACCGCCACCCAATGTTACTGGTACCCTTCATATGGGTCATAGTTTCCAATATGCAATTATGGATTTCTATACCAGATATCATCATATGTCTGGAAAAGATGCTCACTGGCAAGTTGGAGCTGATCATGCAGGCATAGCGACCCAAATGGTTGTAGAAAATAATCTTGCAAAAAAAGATATGACAAGGCTAGAGCTTGGTAGAGAGAAATTTCTTGATGAAGTTTGGTCTTGGAAAGATTATTCAGAAGAAAAAATAACATCACAAATTAAAAGACTTGGATGCTCGGTTGATTGGAATAAATATAGATTTACTCTAGATGATGGATGTAATGAAGCAGTTATAAAAGCATTTGTTGAATTACATAGAAAAAATAAAATATATAGAGGGTATAGGCTTGTCAATTGGGATCCATCACTAAAAACTGCTGTTTCAGATCTTGAGGTTATAAGACAAGAAAAAGATGGCCTACTCTGGCATATAAAATATCCAATTGAAGATTCAAAAAACTTTGTCATAGTAGCTACAACAAGGCCTGAAACTATGTTTGGTGACATGGCAATTGCTGTAAATCCAGATGATGATAGGTATAAAAATCTTATTGGTAAGAACGTTGTTCTGCCATTTGTAGGCAGAAAAATTCCTATTTTAGCTGATGAATATGTTGACATGGAATTTGGAACAGGTTGCCTGAAAATTACTCCAGGTCATGACTTTAATGATTATGAGATAGGCAAAAAATACTCACTGCATGAAGTAGATGGTCAAGTAAAAACTTCTGATGCAGCAAGTGATTTTGAACCTATAAATATATTTAATGAGGATGCATGGTCTAATGAGAATGTACCTGAACCATTTTCAAATCTAGATCGTTTCAAGGTAAGAAAGGCCGTATTAGAGAAACTCAAAGAATTGAATCTTCTAGAAAAAGAAGAAAAATACCATGTAAGCGTGCCTAGAGGTGAGAGATCTAATATTGTTATCGAGCCCAGATTAAGTCATCAGTGGTATGTTAAAACTGAGGAAATGGCAGCAAGAGCTAACGAAGCTGTTAACAAAGGAGATATAAGATTCCATCCTGGAAATTGGGTTAAAACATATTTTAATTGGATGAATAATATTGAGGACTGGTGCATCAGTAGACAAATATGGTGGGGTCATAGAATACCCGCATGGTATGACTCAGACAATAATGTTTACGTTGGTTATAGTGAGAAAGAAGTTAGACAATTCTATAAGCTTGATGATAGAAAACTTTCTCAAGATGAAGATGTTCTTGACACTTGGTTTTCATCAAGTTTGTGGCCTTTTACATCTTTGGGATGGCCAGAAAAAACAGAGGATTTTAAAAAGTATTTTCCAACCTCTCTTTTAGTTACTGGTTTTGATATTATTTTTTTCTGGGTTGCAAGAATGATGATGATGAGTTTAGAGTTTACTGATCAAATCCCTTTTAAAGACGTCTATGTGACTGGTTTAATTAGAGACGAAAATGGTCAAAAAATGTCAAAATCTAAAGGTAATGTAATTGATCCATTAGATTTAATTTATGGTATTTCCCAAGATGATTTAGTTGAAAAGAGAACCTCAAATCTTATGCAAGAAGGCATAGCTCAAAAAATTGAAAGAAAAACAAGAAACCAATTCC
>CACECP010000010.1 GCA_902558095.1 uncultured SAR86 cluster bacterium
ATATATTATTAATGAGATTATTTTTATACAACTGTATTATATTTATCTTTCTACCAATTATGGTAACGAGGCTGTTTTTTAAGAACCTTAAAGATAAAGATTATTTTGTAAATTTTTCTCAAAGGCTTGGTTTATTAAAAGGTGAATATAAAAAAAATCCAGTTTGGTTTCATGCGGTAAGTTTAGGTGAAGTAATCAGCTCTCAGGCAATTGTTAAGAAGTTATTGAAAGATGAGAAAGTCATTCTGTCTGTATCAACCCCAACAGGGCTAAGAGAAGCAAAAAAAATCTATAATAATCAATTATCAATTGTTTATGCGCCATGGGATTTTATTTTTTTTGTTAAGAATTTCTTAAATAAGGTTGAGCCCAAAGCACTCATTCTATTTGAAACCGAGATATGGCCATCAATGATTCATGAGTGTTGGAAAAAAGAGATTCCAGTAATATTATCTAATGGAAGACTCTCAGAGTCCTCATATAAAAAATATAATAGATTCAAGACGCTTATTCATAGTACCTTAAATAAATTTTCATTAATTTTAGCTCAAAGCAACGATCATGCAGATCGTTTTAAAGCTTTGGGTGTTAACAATGATATTGTTATCAGAGTGGGCTCAACAAAATTTGATTTTAATCAAAGCAAGAATTCAGATTTTAATAGAATCAATCAAGTTGATGACTTTATTCTTGCTGCCAGCACTCATGAAGGCGAGGATGAGGTGGTAATTAATTCTTTCAAGAAACTAAAAGAAGAATTTTCAGACATAAAACTTATTATTGTTCCCAGGCATCCAGAAAGAGCAAACACCATTAAAGGAATACTGAGTAACAATAATATGAATTTTCAAGTATCCTCAGATCTAGATTTTAATATTAAAGAAAATGACATTATTGTAATTAGTGCAACCGGATATCTTGATTATTTATATAAGCTATCTAAAGTCTCATTCATTGGTGGAAGTCTTTTTAGTAGATATGGTGGACATAATATAATTGAAGCTGCATTTAATGAAAGCCCCTTTATAGTTGGCCCATACATGAAGAATTTTGAAGACGTTTTAAATTTATTTTTAAGAAGAGATGCATGCTTGCAAATAGAAAAACCTGATGAATTGACTGATGCATATAAAAAATTATTAAAAAATAATGAATTAAGAAAGCATATGATAGATAATGCTTTTAAAGTGGTGATCGAAAATAAAGGCTCATCACTTATACAATATGAGCAAATTAAAAATATAATTAATTAATCATGAAATTAGTAACAGCAATTATTAAGCCATTTAAAGTTGAAGAAGTTAGAGCATCTCTTGATGAAATTGGTATTTCAGGAATGACTATGACAGAAGTAAAGGGCTTTGGAAGACAAAAAGGACATACCGAATTATATAGAGGGGCTGAATATACAATAGATTTTCTCCCAAAAATTAAAATTGAAATAGCTGTTTTAGATGAGATGGTTGATCAAGTTAAAGCAGCCATAATTAAATCTTCAGCTTCAGGGAAGATAGGAGATGGAAAAATATTTATTTCACCAATAGATGAAGTTGTAAGAATCAGAACAGGTGAAACTAATGAAGATGCTCTTTAACTAATAATTGAATAAAAATTAATACTAAGTTACCAATTGCCTTTCTCTTTGGGCCAACTGCATCTGGTAAAACAGATTTGGCTATAAAGCTTGCTGAAATACTCCCAGTCCAAATAATAAGCGTGGACTCTGTAATGGTTTATAGAGGGTGTGATATAGGTTCTGCAAAACCAAGTAGGAGTATCTTAAAAAAATTTCCGCATGAAATGATTGATGTAGTTAATCCTGATGAAGTATTTACTGTTGCAGATTTTTGTAACATTTCTCTTGAATTAATAACACAGACACATTTAGAAAAAAAATTACCATTATTTGTTGGTGGCTCAATGATGTATTTTAAGTCACTTCTTAATGGTATGCATGAATTACCTGAACGAAATAGCAAGTATAGAGATCAGCTTGAAAAGCTTAAAGAAGGCAAAGAAAAACATTACTTATTTAGTCTTTTAAATGATAAAGATCCTGAGTATGCAAAGTGTATAAATAAAAATGATGAAATTAGAATAATCAGGGCGCTTGAGGTAATTCAAAAAACTGGAGAACCTTTAAGTAAAACTTTAAAAAAAAATAAAAATAATCCTATATTTGAAAAATATCACATTGAACAATTTGGCCTACTGGATGAAAGAGAATTTATTCATAAAAGAATTGAAGAAAGATTAGAAAGTATTTTGTCAGATGGACTAGAGAATGAGGCTATAGAGATATTAAAGAAATATGAAATTCCAGATAATCATCCAATAAGAAAATCTATAAATTACAAACAAATTTTTGAATATATTGATGGAAGATATGATATTGAAACTTTTTTTCAAAAGGCGCTATTTGCAACACGTCAATTAGCTAAAAGGCAAATAACTTGGATGAGAAGTTGGGATAATTACACTGAAATAAGAATTAATGAGTTTAAAGCTGTAAAAGATAAGCTTAAAAATATCATATCTTTACTTTAAATATGATCATAAGCCCCAACATAAGACTATAATAGATAAACAAATCGAGGTAATTAAAAGTGAATTGGGATAATAAAGATAAAGATCCATGGGGTAATAAAAACGATGCTCCAGACTTTGATGAGCTTATGAAAAAGTTTTCATCAATTCTAGGTAGAAAAAAAACAAATAGTAGTGGCTCCGGTAAAAGTGGAAAAGGCGGCGGTTTTAAGTATTCACCAAAAAGAATTCTTATGTACGCATTTTTTGGTTTTTCAATAGTGTATGCGTCACAATGTATTTATCAACTTGATGCTTCTGAAAGAGCAGTTATTTTAAGATTTGGTTCTTTCCTTGAAGAACAAGACGAGGGATTAAACTTTAGACTAGCTGGTATTGATGAAAGATACATAGAAAATGTTACCACAACAAGAAGATATACTCAGACAAATAGCATGTTAACAAAAGATGAAAATATCGTTGACGTCACTATTTCAGCCCAATATAGGATTTCAAATTTAAAAGATTTTGTTATAAATGTTAAAGATCCGGAAGGAAGCCTCAGAAATGCAATTGAAAGTGCATTAAGACATGTTGTTGGAGATAACACACTTGATCAAACACTTACAGTGGGAAGAGAGAATATTGCTGTGGAGGTTAAGGATAGACTTCAACAGTATTTAGACAATTATCAAACTGGTTTATTTGTTCAGCAGGTTAATATTGAAAAGACAGACCCACCGGCAGCAGTAAAGAATGCTTTTGATGATGTTGTTGCAGCCAGAGAAGATAAAGAAAGGCTTCAAAATGAAGCAGAGAGGTATGCTTTATCAATTGTCCCTGAAGCTCGTGGACAGGCTCAAGCAGAAATAAGAGCAGCTGAAGCTTATAAAGAAGAGGTAGTTGCTAAAGCAGAAGGTGAGGTAGACAGATTTAATAAACTTCTTGCTGAGTATTTAAAAGCTCCCGAGGTGACAAGAGATAGGCTGTATCTTGATGCTTTACAGTCTGTTCTTTCTAACTCAACAAAGATTATGGTTGATGTAGAAGGTGGAAATAATTTACTTTACCTTCCATTGGATAAAATAATGGAAGAAAACAAAAAGAAAGGTGATGATGATGAGTAAAAGAGTTTTATATACTGTGTTTGGCGTTCTATCTTTTTTGTTGATTTATGGTAGTTTTTTTGTTGTTAATGAAAAAGAAAGGGCAATCGTTTTTCAATTTGGTGAGGCTGTAAGACCTGATATTCCAGTCGGACTCCAATTTAAAATTCCATTGATACAAGAAGTCAAGAAATTCGATGCACGCATTCAAACTCTTGATGAGGAGCCTGACAGGATACTAACCGTTGAAAGTAAATATCTTCTAGTTGACTCTTTTATTAAGTATAGAATTACAGATGTTTTAACTTTCTATAAGGCAACTGGAAACGGAAATTTTGACAGTCTTAATAGCCTTCTTGGACAAAGATCTGAGGCTACACTAAAAGATAATTTTGCTACAAGAACTGTTAAAGAGGTTATTTCAGGCGAAAGAGATGAATTAATGAATATCCTGCTAACTTCACTAAATAATGAAGTGAAAGATTTAGGCATTGAGATTATTGATTTCAGAGTTAAAAGAATTGATCTCCCATCAAATCTGAGTAATTCTGTTTATGAAAGAATGAGAACTGAAAGACAAAGACTTGCCGAGGAATTAAGATCTGAGGGTAAAGAGATATCAAGAGAAATAAAAGCTGTAGCTGATAAAGATAAAGTAGTTATTTTGGCAGATGCATATAAACAATCACAACAATTAAGAGGTGAAGGAGATGCTCAAGCAGCTTCAATTTATGCAGAATCATTTTCTAAAAATCCTGAATTTTATGAGTTTACAAGAAGTATGAAAGCTTATGTTGAGACATTTGAAAATAAATCTGATGTTATGTTAATAGACTCAGATTCTGAGTTTTTTAAATATCTTAATGATAAAGAAGAAGAAAAGTAGGACTTATCTTGTCTGAAAATACTCTTATCCTAGGACTTCAATGGGGTGATGAGGGTAAGGGTAAAATAGTTGATAATCTAAGCGAGAATGTAGATGTAGTATGTCGTTTTCAAGGCGGACATAATGCTGGACATACTATTAAAGTAAATGGAGAAAAAACTGTACTTCATTTAATACCATCTGGCATATTACATAATAATTCAAAATGCTTAATAGGTAATGGCGTGGTGTTGGCTTTAGATGCGCTTGATAAAGAAATAAATGAACTTAAAAGTAGAGATATTAACTTTAAGGATAGATTTTTTGTTAGCTCAGCTTGCTCATTAATTTTGCCTTCTCATATATCAATAGACCAAACAAGAGATAAAAAAGAGTCAATTGGAACAACTGGAAGAGGCATAGGTCCTGCATATGAGGACAAGATTGGTAGAAGAGCTATAAGATTTGGTGACATAGCAAATCAGGATACATTGAGAGAAAAAGTTGAACTACTTATCAATTACCATAATCGACTCCTAAAAGATTTATACAAAAAAGAGCCACATAAACCTGATGATGTTTTTAATGAGATCATGAAATATAAGCATTTGCATGAAGAATTTTGTGTTGACTCTCAAGATTTAATGTATGAATGGGTGAAAAATAAAAAAACAATTTTATTTGAGGGTGCACAAGGCACACTTTTAGATATTGATCACGGAACATATCCTTACGTAACATCATCTAGCACTACAGCAGGCGGAGTATCAACTGGATTGGGAATAGGTCCAAGATACATAAATAAAATAATAGGCATATCTAAAGCTTATACCACTAGGGTTGGAGAAGGCCCATTTCCCACTGAATTATTTGATAAAGATGGTGAACTACTTGCCAAAAAAGGTAATGAGTTTGGAGCTACAACTGGAAGACCACGAAGGTGTGGCTGGTTAGATTTAGTGGCACTAAAGAAAGCAATTTTTACAAACTCTGTAACAGATTTATGCATAACCAAGCTAGATGTTCTTGATGAGACAGAACTTATCAAAGTTTGTATTGAATATGATAACGATAAACCTATCTATAAAGTATTTGATGGTTGGCTTTCATCCACAGAAGGCATTACTGAATATTCAGAACTACCAGAAAAAGCAAAAAAATATATAGAATTTATTGAAGATTTTGCAGAATGCTCTGCTTCCATTATCTCAACTGGACCATCAAGAGATCAAACGATCTCTAAATAGATTTAGATAGTTTTAAGAAATTTATCTAAAGCTGCATTAATAAATTTATAAGATTCTGGACTTGAAAACTTTTTTGAAAGTCGAAGAGATTCATCTATCGTCACAGGTTTGTCTAGTACTCCAAAAAGCATTTCATTAATTGCGAAATAGAGAATAGATTTATCTATAAGCTCCATACTTGATTTTTTTATATTAAGTGATGAAATAACATCTTCAATCTTTGTTTTATTTTTTTCAATTGATTTCATGGATGAAGAAAACATCTTAAAGTCTACTTTTTTTGTTTTATGCTCACTTTTAAATTGTTTAATTATTTTCACAGATTTTTGATCATCAAATAGCATTTGAAATATTGCTTGTATCAAATATTCTCTAGTTTTTACTGCTATTTTGAAATTAGCTAGATTTTTCATGAATAAGTTGTATTAAAGCTTTGGCATTATTAGTGCTATTTTTAACAAGTCTTGCCTCAAGTTGTTCGATATTTTCAACGCAGATAACATTATTTATGATTGCTAGCTTGTAGTTATTAAGAGATAAGTTTGATATAGATCTAAAAGTTTCTTTAGTTACCAATTCATAATGAGATGTTTCTCCTCTTATAACTATTCCTAAAAAGAGCACACCTATGAATGATGAATCTTGGAGTTTTTGAGCAGCCAAGGCCGCAAGCTCTAGGGCTCCTGGCGCAACTGCATTAGTGCAGTTAAAATCTTCAAGTGTTTCTTGAGAAATAGCTAACATTTTAGATATATACTCTTGGTACCAGGCAGTATGCACGATTAATATTTCTTTATTCATTTACAAAACCAGTTATATCTATGTCAAAACCTGATACAGCATTGTATTTTGTTGGAGTGCCAAGAACAGTAATTTTCTTTAAATCTAATGCTCTTAATATTTGCGAACCTACTCCTATAACCCTTCGATTGCTTTTTGGTTCAATTTCTTTTTCTTCAAGTTTGTTGAGCCAATAACTTTTTGCATCTTTATAATTAATTAGTACAAATAATCCTGTGCCTTCATTTGAAATTCTTTTTAATGAATCTCTGATAGACCAATTTTTACCAAGTTCATTTATCCCCAAGGTATCTTGAAGAATACTTTGAGTTTGTACTCTTACCAGAGGTGACTCAACTGATTTAAGATCACCCATTGAGAGAGAAAAATGGTATTCATCATGAATTTTATCTCTCCATACATTCAATTTAAATTTACCAAACTCGTTTTCTACATTTTTATCAAGAACAGATTCAACAGTTGCATCCATTGAAAGTCTGTAATCTATTAAATCTGCAATAGTGCCAACTTTAATATTATTTTCTTCACCGAACTTAATTAGATCATCTCTTCTAGCCATTGTTCCATCGTCATTCATAATTTCACAAATAACACCAGCTGACTGCAAGCCAGCTAATTTTGCTAAGTCACAAGCTGCTTCAGTATGACCAGCTCTGCTAAGAACACCACCTTTCATTGCTTTCAATGGAAAAACATGTCCAGGCTGGACAATATCTGAGGGCTTTGAATTTTTATCTACTGCTGTCTTAATTGTATGAGATCGATCTGCTGCAGATATTCCTGTAGAAATACCTTCGGCAGCTTCGATTGATACTGTGAAGGCTGTTTTATTTGCAGCTCTATTATTATTAGTCATCATTTGAAGGTCATATTTTTGACATAAATCTGTACTCATTGGAAGACAAATTAAACCCTTACCCTTTGATGCCATAAAGTTAATAATTTCAGGAGTAACTAAATCAGCAGCGCAAACCAAATCACCTTCATTTTCTCGTGCCTCATCATCAACAATAATAACCATCTTCCCATCTTTGATGTCTTGAATTATTTCTAAAATATTACTTTTATTCATCTTTTATAAATATCTCTTTTAAGTCAGTATCAATTTTATATGAGGATTCTAATTTAAAACCATAGTTTTCAATAGCATTATCTTTATCAAACCAATTAACCCCTTTTTCTCCAAGAATTTTTTTTGAGGTATAGACAATTAATTCATCAACTATTCCTTCTTTAAGAAATGCATTTACTAAGCTTGGTCCAGCTTCTACTAAAATCGAACATATCTCACTATCTTGATATGAATTAATAATTTCATTTAAATCATTAATTCCAAAAACATCAACGGAAGCATTATTAAAAAAATCTAATTTATTATTATAAGGCTTGCTTGTTAATAAAATCTTTTTTGCTTGGTTAACTGCAAAATCAACACGCGCATCCATTTTTGGATTATCATTTCTTAAAGTGTTACCGCCAGTTAATATGGCATCATGATTAGCTCTAATTTTTTGAACGTCATTTCTTGATGATTCAGATGTTATAAAAACTCTTTCGTCGTTTATATGAGACATACCATCAAAAGAGGATGCAATTTTAACAGTAATATGAGGCTTGCCAGTCTTATGCTTGTAAAAGAAAAATTTATTTTGTTTTTCTACAAGATCTTTAAATAAACCATACTCAACTTCAATATTATTATTCTCTAGAATTTCTATTCCGCGACCTGCAACTCTTGGATTAGGATCAATAGAGCCAATTATTACCTTTTTAAAACCTTTTTTAACTATAAAATCTGCACATGAGCCTGTTTTTCCAATGTGACTGCATGGCTCTAAGGTACAGATTAAGGTTAATTCTGAAAACTTCTCAAATTTTTTACCTTGATGTTTTTGTGCTTCTTGAATTGCATTAATTTCAGCATGATTTTCACCATAAATTTGATGATAACCTTCTGAAATTATTTCGTTATTTTTAATAATTATTGCACCCACAACTGGATTTGGTTTTGCAGTGTATTTAAATTTCTCTGCCCTGGTGATTGCACGAAGCATAAGTTCTTCGTAATTCATTTTTTTAATTTTTTATTTTTAGGGCTTTCCTTGTTAAGCGAATTTATTTCCTCTGAAAAATCTTTTATATCTTGGAAATCTCTATAAACCGAAGCAAAACGAACGTAAGCAACAGTATCTACATCTTTTAAAGCATTCATCATAATTTCTCCGATTTCAATGGATTTAATCTCTCGAACACCTCTTGTTCTAATTTCTTTTAAGATTTTCCCAAATACAGAGTCTATTTCTTCAACAGATAAAGGTCTTTTTTCGAGAGCTCTTAACATACCTTTTTTTAATTTAGATCCATTGAAAGGTTGTCTTTCACCATTACTTTTTATAACTCTTGGCAGGGCAAGGTCAGCTGTTTCAAATGTTGTAAATCTTGATTGACATACTTCACAAGATCTTCTTCTTCTAATTTGCGTTCCATCAGTGACTAATCTAGAGTCAATTACTTTAGTATCTTCAGCTTGGCAGAAGGGACAGAACATTTAAACACTATATACCGGAAAATTACTTGTAAGATTAAGCACTTTCTCTTTAATACTTTTTTGCAATTCTGTGTTTTCAAAATCATCGATAATATCTGAGATCCAATTACTAATTTGAATTATTTCCTTTTCTTTAAATCCTCTTGTAGTTACAGCGGGGGTCCCAATTCTAATACCTGAAGTAATAAATGGTGAGGCAGGGTCATTTGGAACTGAGTTTTTATTGACAGTTATGTTCACATCTCCCAATACCCTTTCTAAATCCTTTCCTGTAATATTCTTACTTCTTAGGTCAACTAACACTATATGATTTTCAGTACCATTACATACAATATCAATACCATTAGACATAATTGTTTTAGCCATAATTTTTGCATTATCCATAACTTGTTGAATATAGATTTTAAAATCAGGTTCCAGAGCTTCTTTAAAGCATAAAGCTTTTGCTGCAACTACATGCATTAGGGGGCCGCCCTGTGATCCAGGAAAAACAGCAGAGTTTAGTTTTTTTTCTATTTCTTTATTTTCTTTGGCAAGAATGATTCCAGACCTTGGTCCTCTGAGAGTTTTATGAGTGGTTGATGTTACAACATCAGCATATGGAATAGGCGATGGATATAAGTCAGCAGCTACAAGACCTGAAACATGAGCCATATCAACTAAAAAATAAGCTCCAACTTCATCAGCAATTTTTCTAAATTCTTGCCAATCAATAATTCCAGTAAAAGCAGAGAATCCTGCAATAATTAGTTTTGGATTATGTTCTTTTGCAAGCGATCTTACTTCATCATAATTTATATCATTAGTTCCAGGATGTAGACCATATTGATAACTTTTATAATTTCTACCAGAAAAATTTACTTTTGATCCGTGAGTTAAATGACCTCCATGATCTAGACTCATTCCTAAAATAGTATCGTTTGGTTCTAGCAAGGCTAGATAGGCAGCAGCATTTGCAGATGAGCCAGAGTGAGGTTGAACATTTGCATAATCTGCTTTAAAAAGTTCTTTGGCTCTTTCTATTGCAAGATTTTCTGCAATATCAACATTTTCACATCCACCGTAATATCTTTTTGATGGATATCCTTCTGCATATTTATTTGTAAGAATAGAGCCTTGTGCCTCTAGAATTCTTTTTGAAGCATAGTTCTCCGATGCAATTAGTTCTATATGATCCTCTTGTCTATTAGCCTCATATTCAAATGATGCCCATAAATCCGAATCATACTCTTTTATTGAATTTGAATTAGAGAAAATACTATCGCTTCTAGATGATTTCATTGTTACAAAAATAAAGAATTAAATTTAATTTTATATTATCTAAGGCTTTTTGTGCACAAAAGGTTTTTTTCTTTTTGAACAACATATTTTGCAAATCTCACAATCGAGGCCATAACACGATCTTGCTGTGCAATATTCTCTTCCCCAAAAGATAATTTGTAAATGGAGCTTGTTCCATAGCTCTTCTGGAAAAATATTTTTAAGATCTTTTTCAGTTTGTTTAACATTTTTTCCATTTGTTAAGCCCCATCTTTGAGCTAATCTGTGAATGTGTGTATCAACAGCAAATGCAGGAATTCCGAATCCCTGACTCATGACAACTGATGCTGTTTTGTGGCCAACACCTGGAAGCTGCTCTAGTTCTTCAAAAGTATTTGGAACTTTACCATTGAATTTTTCCATTAAGATATTTGAAAGTTCTTTTATTGCTTTAGATTTTTGAGGCCCTAAACCACATGGTTTAATAATTTTATAAATATTATTAATAGTAAGTTTTGACATGCTTTTTGGATCAGGTGCAACTGAAAATAGTTTTGGCGTTATTTTATTAACTCTTTCATCAGTACACTGCGCAGACAAAAGAACAGCAATTAGCAATGTATAAACATTATTATGATTAAGTGGTACAGGGGTTTCTGGATAAAATTTATCTAGAATTTTTATAATAATTTTTGCTTTGTCAGATTTCTTCATCTTGGTTAAATGTAGCATAATATTTTAATTCACATGAATACAAAAAAAATTAAACAATACATCCTAAGAATTAAAGATTCATTTATTGAAGAAACTGATGAAAACAGGCAAATGCTAGATATTTATATGAAGCATATAGATGGCAGCGCAAGCGATAATGAGGTTAAGAAAGCAAATCATCAGCTAAAACAAGTTTTTAAGAGTTTTGGCATGGGTATTTTAGTAATTCTTCCCTTTAGTCCAATTTCAATTCCCTATGTTTTAAAGAAAGCAAAAGAACTAGAAATTGAATTAATTCCTGATTGGTATAAGGCTTTAAGAAAGGATGAAGATAGTCTAGAATAGTCTAGAATTTATTGGAGATCTTATGAAAAATGTAGTAATTATTGATAGTGTTCGTACAGGATTGGCGAAGTCTCATAGAGGCGGATTTAATATGACTAGACCAGATGAAATGTTAGCCCATATTATCAATGCTATGTTAGACAGAAATCCAAATTTACCTCCTGAAGAAGTTGAAGATATTATTATGGGTTGTGGTAATCCAGAGGGCGCTCAAGGACATAACATTGCAAGAAATGCTGCTGTTTTATCAAAATTACCTATAACTACTGGAGGCACAACTATTAATAGATATTGCTCTTCAGGACTCCAATCAATTTCAATGGCAGCAAGTCAAATTATGGCAGGTTGTTATGACACCGTTATAGCAGGCGGTGCTGAGACTATATCAATGATGAATATGAATATGGATAATTTTGTTAACGAAAGACTAGCTCAAGAATCACCAGGTATTTATTTTCCTATGGGAATGACAGCAGAGGTTGTTGCTAAACGATATGATGTTTCAAGAGAAGCACAAGATGAATATGCATTTGAGAGTCAAATGAGAACTGCAGCAGCTCAACAATCTGGTGGTTATGATGATGAAATCATTCCAATGGATACTAAAATGTTGTTAATGAATAAAGAAACTGGAGAATCTAAAGAAATAGATTACACAGTTGATAAAGATGAGTGTAATAGACCAGAGACTACCCTGGAAGGATTATCAGCACTAAAACCTGTGTTTGATCCCGAAAATGGATCAGTTACCGCAGGAAATTCTTCTCAATTATCTGATGGCGCTTCAGTAACATTAGTTATGTCAGAAGAAAAAGCCAAAGATTTAGGTTTAAAACCAATTGCATATTTTAGAGGATTTACAACTATGGGTTGTGAGCCGGATGAGATGGGAATTGGACCAGTTTATTCGGTGCCTAAACTTCTTAAAAACTACAAATTATCTATGGAAGATATAGATATATGGGAGTTAAATGAAGCTTTTGCAGTTCAAGTAGTATATTGCAGAGATAAGCTTGGTATTCCAATGGACAAATTGAACTTAGATGGAGGCTCAATTTCAATAGGACATCCATTTGGCATGACAGGATCTAGACAAGTAGGTCATTTAACTCGTCAACTCCAGAATTTAGATAAACAATTCGGTGTTGTAACAATGTGTATTGGCGGCGGTATGGGAGCCAGTGGGTTATTCGAACGATATCCTTCTTGATATCTGAATCTGATATTCTGGGATCTTTTCAACATTTAGTTGAAAATAATAATAACGACTTTGTTATTGTTGGATCTGGTGATGATGCTGCTGTAATAAAATCCCAAAAAAAAGATCTTGTTCATTCATTAGATATATCAAAAGAAGGCACACATTTTCCTGATAATTCGAGTGCAGAAGATATTGCCTATAGATCAATAGCTGTCGCATTAAGTGATTTGGCAGCTATGGGAGCGTATCCATCTTTTATTACTGTCGGCCTTACATCAAATAAAACAGATATTAAATGGTATAAAGACTTTACTAGAGGAATAGAAATAATAACGAATGAATATGATATTAGGCTTGTAGGTGGAGATATTACATATGGTGATTTAAATGTTTGTGTAAATGTTTTTGGATATTGTTATAAAAATCCTATATTAAGATCGAATGCAAAACCAAATGATCTGATATATATTTCAGGGACTCTTGGAAAAGGGCGCAAAGGTTTAACAGATTGGCAAAATAATAAAAAATCTGAATATATATCAGATTTTTTTAGACCCAAAGCTCGATTTGATATCGCTGAATACATATCAAATTTTGCTTCTTCTTGTATAGATGTTTCTGACGGATTGATTAAAGATCTAAGTTCTATATGTAAATTATCAAAAGTAGGAGCAATTATAAAGTTTGAGGATATTCCCATTACAAATGATATAAAGGATCTTTCTTATGGCGATGACTATGAGCTATGTTTTACTTGTGGAAAGGAGTATGAGGATATTCTTAATGCTCAAGGTCTCAAGCCTATTGGAAAAATAGTTGAGGGATTAAATCTTGAGTTATTAAAAGAAAATAAAAAAGTTAAATTTACAGAAAGTGGGTGGGATTCTTTTGAATAGAAAAGTTGTTAAAATCAATATAAATGAGTAAATTTCCAAATTTAAAAAAGCCATATGACTTTATTGCAAGCCTTGGTGGCATTGGTTTAATTCCTTTTGCACCTGGGACATTCGGAAGTATTTTTGCTTGGCTCGTTTTTGTAATAATGTCTCATTTTGTTAATATGCTTATTTATACAATAGCTATTGTTTTTATTGCAATTTGGGTATGTGAAAAGGCTTCTGTCAATTTAATACAAAAAGATCACAAATCTATTGTCATTGATGAATTAGCAGGTATGTGGGTAGCCTTAGTACCTGTTATATATTTCGCGTCAAATCAATTTGAAAGAATTATATATGCATGTCTTGCTTTAGTATTTTTCAGAGTATTTGATATATTAAAACCTTTTCCAATATCATACTTTGACAAAAAATATAAAAATGGTTTTGGTATTGTCCTTGATGATATTATTGCTGGAATATTTTCAGGAATTCTAAGTGTGCTTATAGTAGTTTTTTTAATTTAGATTTTATTTTATTTGCACTAAGTCCTGCACCTTCTATCATTTCTTCTCTTGAAGCATGATCAATAAATTTATCAGGTATTCCAAATAATATCGATTTGATATTTATCCCTTCTCTTGAACAGAATTCCTGAACAGAACTTCCAGCCCCGCCCATAATAGAACCGTCTTCAATAGTTATAAACCAGTCTGCTTTTGATAAATATTCCTTTAAGATTTCTTCATCTAACGGCTTTACAAATCTCATATCAATTAGTGTTAATTCAAGACTACTAGCAACTTCTTTTGCTTCTGAAATAAGAGCACCAAAATTTAAGATTATTATTTTTGGACTTCCTTTAATAATCAATTTAGCTTTGCCTATATCAAAAGGATCCAAATCTTCATTAATTTTTGTGTTTGGACCGATTCCTCTGGGATATCTTACTGAGGCAGGACCTTTATGAAGAAATGCTGTTGTTAATAAATGTCTTGCTTCATTCTCATCAGAAGGAGTACAAATTATCATATTAGGAATGCACCTTAGATATGCAATATCATAATTTCCTGAATGAGTCGGTCCATCCTCTCCAACAAGACCTGATCTGTCTAGTGCAAACGTCACATCAAGATTTTGAACTGCAACATCATGAATTAATTGGTCGTAGGCTCTTTGAAGAAATGTTGAATAAATTGCTACCACCGGTTTCTTATTTTCACATGCCAGACCAGCTGCAAAAGTCACAGAATGCTGCTCAGCTATTGCAACATCAAAATATCTATCAGGATATTTCTCGCTAAATTTTACCAATCCAGAACCCTCTCTCATAGCAGGAGTTATTCCTATAAGATTCTCATCAAAGGAAGCCATGTCTACTATCCAATCACTAAAAACATCTTGATATTTTTTTTGTTTAGGTTTGTTGCTTTTTAGAGAATTTATTTTTCCAATCGCATGGAATCCAATTCTATCGGTTTCAGCTTGATCTAATCCAGCACCCTTTTTGGTTATTACGTGCAAAAACTGAGGACCATCAAATTCTTTTAAATTTGATATAACATCTTTTAATTCTTTAATATTGTGACCATCTATAGGCCCAATATAATTCAATCCTAGATCTTCAAATATTGTGCCTGGTGCAACAACACCTTTCATTTGAGATTCAACTTTTCTTGCTAGATGATGAGCTTGAGGTAATGTTTTTAAAAAACTCGCACCACTTTTTTTTATTCCTTTGTATATTTTAGATGCCCATATTCTTGAGAAATAATTTGATAGACCTCCGATATTTTCAGAAATAGACATATCATTATCATTTAAAATAATTAGAATGTTTGGCTTTAGATGGCCTGCATTGCTTAAGGCTTCAAAAGCCATTCCAGCGGTCATTGCTCCATCTCCTATAACTGCGATATGTTTTTTATTTGGATTAGATTCTTTAGAACCAATAGCCATACCAAGAAGGGCACTAATCGATGTGCTTGAATGTCCTACACCAAATGCATCATATTCACTCTCATCCCTAGAAGGAAATGGAGCTAATCCATCTTTTTTTCTAATTGTTTCAATATGATTTTTTCTTCCTGTCAAAATTTTATGAGGATATGCTTGATGACCTACATCCCAAATTAGATTGTCGTATGGAGTATCAAATAAATGATGAATAATTATTGTAAGCTCTATTACACCTAGACCGCCACCAAGGTGACCACCACTTTTACCAACAGAATATAGGAGAAATTCTCTCAATTCGTCAGATAAAGTTTCAAGCTCTTTTATTGAAAATGTCTTAAGATCAGATGGAGAATTTATACCGTCTAGTAAAGGTGTATTTGGTTTCTCAGTAGGAATTTGTTTGAAAATTCTCAATTTATTTTTCTCTGTAAGCAATATATTTTGCTAATTCTATCAGCATATTAACCTTGTTAGAGCAAAGAGTTTCTAAATTACCTATCGCATCTTCGGAGAGACTCATCGTTTTTTCTTTTGCTTTATCTATACCAAGAATGTTTGCATATGTAGATTTATGATTCTTTTGATCAGAATTAGTATTTTTTCCAAGAGTTTCTTTATTTGATGTAACTTCAAGAATATCATCTTTAATTTGAAAAGCTAATCCGATCTTTTTAGCATAAGATTTAAGAACTTTTTTAACATTTTTTTCGGGATTGCCTATTTGACCATACATAACCGAGCATTCAATTAATTTGCCAGTTTTAAGAGCATGAATATTTTCTATAGATTGTTTATCGATAGACTTTGATTCGCTTTCAATGTCAAGAAATTGTCCATAAACCATGCCATTTTTTCCACAAGCTGATGCAAGTAACTTAATTGCAACTACTTTTTCATCAGATGAGAGATCTTCATCATCTGATATTATTTCGTATGAAAGTGCTTGCAATGCATCTCCAACAAGTATTGCATTAGCTTCTCCAAATTTAACATGTGATGAGTCTTGACCTCGTCTCAATTCATCATCATCCATTGATGGCAGGTCATCATGAATGAGCGAATATGTGTGCATTAACTCAATTGAAGTTGACAGGTTTATCAAAGACTTATTTGATATATTATTATTTAAATCACCAGATGCAAATACTAATGCTGCTCTAAACATTTTACTTTCAGCTAAAGCAGAATATTTCATAGCTCCTTCAATGAAGTTAGAATCACCAATATATTTTTCAATATTTGAAGAAACTTGGTCCCTAATATGAGACATAAATTCTTTCAGCATGCCAATTTAAGATTTATTTATTTCTAATGATGAGCCATCATCAAGTAATTTTTTGACTTTTAATTCAGCATCTTGAAGTTGCTTTTGGCATTGCTTTACCAAATTAACACCTTCTTCAAATGATTTTACTGAATCTTCAAGATTAATATTTTCATCTTCTAATTTTTCTACAATAGATTCAAGCTCTTTTAAAGAGGACTCGAAATCTATTTTTTTATCTTCCTTAGCCATAATTTATTGTATGTCATTAACTTGAGTTTTAAAGTATTTTTTATACTCATTTTTCAATGCATTGGGTAGTGATAGCACAGCGGGAGTTAATATTAAGGTCATAAATGTACTAAAACCAAGTCCCCATACTATGGAGACGGCAAGATTTGACCACCAATCCACAACTCTACTGCCTATGACTATGTCTCTTGAAATTATATCTACACTAACACCCATTGCTAATGGCAATAGGCCAAAAATTGTTGTAAGTGATGTTAAAATTATTGGTCTGAGTCTTTGCTTACAAGCGTTTATTATATGGATTGATTGATCTACTTGAGGAGCCTCTGCCCTAAGCTTATTAAAAGTATCAATTAATACAATATTGTTGTTTACAACAATTCCTGCAAGAGTAACTATAGATATTCCTGTCATAGTGGTGCTGAATGATTTACCTGTAATAAGCAATCCTAATAAAACACCTACAAAAGAGATGGTAACAGCTGAAAGAATGATGAAAGATTGGTAAAAACTATTAAATTGAGTAATCAGCATTAGTAGCATCATAAAAATTGCAGTTATTCCTGCAATAACTATAAACCTATTTACATCTTCCGTTTCTTCAGCCATTCCACTAAATTGATAGCTAATGCCAGGCCCAAGGTCTGTTGATTCTAGCCAGTCATTTAATTCATCTATTTTTTTAGATACTTTGGATTCATCATCTGTTCCTGCACCAATTTCTTGAAAGTACTTTCCATTTTTTCGATTGACTGTTTGTCGATTTTCTTTTGGAATAACTTTTACAAATGAGCTTACTGGAACAGTTCCTTGTCTTGTTACCACGTTTAAATCTCTAATGCCTGTAATCGTTCTATCAGAATCAGGAAATCTTGCTCTAATTTCAACCTCATCTTTTGCATCATCTGGCCTATATTCTCCAACCTTAAATCCAGATGTTAGCATTTGAACCAAAGCCCCAACATCACTGACACTAACACCTAACTGCGCAGCTTTTTGCTTATCAACCTCAACACTCCACTCAACTGAAGGATATGCTTTAGATGAAAAAATATTATTTAGGTCGGTCATATTATTACGCATATAATTTTCAATTTTTGTTACTGCCTCATTAACCTGCTCTTCAGTATCTCCATAGATATCCAACTCAATAGGTGAATCAAAAGACGGTCCACCTTCATCCGCTTCAATCTCAACAGTTATTCCTGGTAAATCTTTGATAGATTCTTTCAATAGGTCCATGATTTCAAAGCCAGATATTTTTGTTTGTGATGGCTCTAATGTTTCAATAAAACCACCTCCAACTCTATCTGAACCTGATTGCCACCATTCCGAACCCGATCGAAGATAAACATTTTTAATACCTTCAACTTCTAAAAATCTTTCTTCAACATCCTCAATTATCTCTTTGGTCTCAAGAGCAGAAAAATTACCTCTAGCCTTGATTGTTACATTGGCTTGGATTGGATCAACTATTGCAAAATATATAGTTCCCATGCCCGAAATAGAGTAACTCATTATAATAATGAGCAGGACTGAAACAACTGCAGTTACTGTTTCGATTGGATTTCTTACGAATCTTTTAATGTACTTTCCATACCAATCAGTTAGAGTTACAAATATTGACTTATGCCCGTCTTCATTATTGAGTGCAGATTTTTTTTGTCCAAAATATGCTCCGAGAACTGGAATAACAATAAGAGAGTAGAACAAAGAAGCCGACAAAACGAAGAAAATAGTTATAGGCAGATATTTCATGAATTGACCAGTAAAACCAGGCCAGAACATCATGGGTATAAAAGCAGCAAGTGTTGTACCTGTAGAAGCTATAATTGGATAAAACATCCTCTTAGAAGCAAGTGTATAGCCCTCAACTCGAGACAAGCCTTCGGATATTTTCTTATCGGCATACTCAGTAATAACTATTGATCCATCTATCAACATTCCCATTCCAAGGAGTAAGCCCATCATAACTAAAAAATTCACTTCCATATCTAAGGTATATAGGATTAGATAGGTCATTAAAAAACAGAATGGAATAGATAATCCAACAAGCATAGAAACTCTAGTCCCCATGCTTGCTATTACAAGCACCATAATTAATACAACAGCAGCAATAATATTTCCGTTAAGCTCTTTCACCATAAGATTTGCATAAATTGTATCGTCATTGGAAACTACAATATTCAAGTTTTGTGGGAGTGTTTTTTCAAAATCTGAAAGAATTTCTCGTATTGCGTTTGAGGCATCAATGGCATTTGCACTTTCTCTTAGTGAAATTTCTAAAGTAACTGCATCTTGACCATTTACTCTTGCGTATGAAGTAAAGTCTTTAAATGTTCTTTTAATACTCGCAATGTCTCCAAGTGTAACAATAGCGTCATTTGTAACTTTGACAGGTATTGCATAAACATCTTTAGCAGACTCAATAATACTTGGAACTTCAATGTTGAAACTTCCTCTACCGGTATCTTGTTTGCCACCAGGAATAATGAGGTTATTGTTTGATACTGAGTAATAAATGTCAGACAATGTCACTCCATATGATTCCATTTTTGCCTTATCTATAACTCCTTCAAGAACTTCCTCTGGAGCACCAGTCATTCTCACTTCAAGAATTTGTTCAATGGGCTCAATGTTATCCTTTAGCTCTCTTGCATAAAAAACCTTCTGTCTTACTGAGCTTCCTCCCACAATACTTATATTCATTACAGGAAAGCTTGCTTCACTATATTCTTGAATCTGAGGATCCTCAGCTTCAAGTGGAAGTTGATATTTAATTTCTTCAACTCCTTGCTTTACATCAACCAAAGCTTGATCAATATCGAAACCTACTTCAAATTCAAGAAATACCCTTGCGTAGCTTAAATAACTTGTAGACCTAATGCTTTTTACACCAGTGACATTTTTTAATCTATTTTCTAGAGGTCTTGCAATTAATCTAGATGTATCGCTGGGTGAAGCTCCGTCAAGAAACACAGATACTGTTATAAATGGTAATTGGACGTTTGGCGATGCTGCAATTGGAATTTCTTGTCTGGCATAACTTCCAGCGATTATTACCATAAATGCAATTAATAGAGTTGTTTTTGCTTTCTTTATAGCAAAGTCAATTATTTGAATCATATGCGATTTGTAATAACTTCCTGACCGTCTTCAACAAAACCTTGTCCTTGAATTACTATTTCAACTTCTTCTGGTATTCCAGTAACCCATAATCCTTCTTCAGAATCCTCTAATATAATTATTTCAATAAACTTGGCGTATTTGTTTTTATTAACAATCCTTATTCCTAATTTACCTTCATCATTTAAAAGTAAAATGGAAGGAGATATTTTATGAGCCATCACCTTATCAATTTCTATACTTATTTCTGCAGTGAGTCCATCTTTGATTTTGCCATCAGAGTTTTCTATCTGTGATTCAACGATAAAAGTTCTTGTATCAGGAGATGCGCTTTTAGAAACAAAAGTAAGCTTGCCCTTAATTTTTTGTCCTGTTACTAGTTCAACAAGCACATTCTGGCCAATACGAACTTTATTGATATCATATTCAGGCACTCCAGCAATTAATGTAATAGGATCTAATTGAATAATTGTTGCGCATACCTGGCCTCTTTCTAAGAAATTTCCTGGTTTAACAATTTGCTCAATAAACCCAGAAAATGGAGCCTTAACCTCTGTTCTATTAAGCTCAACAATACCTAAACTACACAAAACTGTATCTTTCTCAACATATGCGCCCTGAATTGCTCCAATTTTGACAACCTCACCCGATGTTTTTGCTTTTACATTTATTCTTTTTTCTGATTTTGTAGATGCCTTAAGTTTTATTAAAGGTTGGAATTCTGAAGCTTCACTTAATATTGTTTGGACATTAAATAAGTCACCTGTTTCAGTTGGTTTTTGACGCTCCTCTTCTTTAAAAAATCCTGAGATCATCCATAAAAGGATTGGCACAAGAATGTATAAAGATATTCTTACGTTTTTAGTTAATTTCATAATATATAGTTATTATAGATATTGACATAAATACTGCCAATAGTTAATTTTTCATCTAAACCTTGTGTTTATTCCTAAGTTTTTTAAATAGACTCTTGTTAAAAGGCTTTAGAATTTTTTTATTTTCATTATTTTGAATACTAAATCTTTTTCCTTTTTGAGCCTCTTTTTTAAGAGAAATAAAAGTATTTTTAAATAGTGTAAAGGTTTCCTTTGTATCCCTTTCATTTAATATATCCCATCCAACTTTCTTACCGGTATAAAAAACAATAGGATGGGACCAATTAAATTTTTTTCTAGGTTGATAGGATCGCCTTGCCTCCAAATACGCCTCTTCTACAGATGGAAATCCATCATTTTTATTAATATCATTACAAGCTTTAAGTAAATCGGTAAGAGTTGGTAGATAGGATTGAGAAATAATTACATTTTCAATTCCCTTAAGAATTATGTCTGGAGGTAAATTTTTTAAGCTTAGTGCCCAAAGTTTTTTACCTTCTCTTAATTTTTCATCTGTTCCAAAAACTTTATAAAACTGATAATGATATGCTAGCTCAAGTTTCAAGAATAATGAATCAACTGCTTGAACTAAATTTTCTTTAGTCGAGGTTGATTTCGTTTGCCCATGTTGTATCATTTTTTCTTGCATTAAAGTCCTTTGAGTACTGGCCTGGCTCAATATATTTTTTATCTTTTTCATTATTACCTATATTATTATCATTCATCATATGTCTTCTTTTGACATGATCAATAAATTTAGAGTTCCATGTTGTAAAAGCCGCGCCTTTATCTTTCCAATATAGAATAAATTCTCTAAGGTATCTTAAAGCAGAATCTTTAGTGATTTCTGATAAGTTTAGGATATCAAATACATCATCATCAGGAAACCACTTTTCATCAATTGTATGCGGAAGGGTTTTTTTTGAGTTACTTTCTTTTGCCCATTCTCTTCTGATAAAGTCTAGAAAAGTAATATTCCAATTATTTTTCTTTTGTCCTCGCTCGACCCAATATAATTTAAATTCTTTTAACTTAAGATTAATAAAATCATCAGATATTTCAGTCATTTTAATGATTTCAAGAGTATCATTTGAAGGTTTCCAATTATTGCTAATTTTTCCAGATTCTTTTGTTTGAGGTGGATTTTTAACAACGTAATTAGTTTTATGTGAATTTTGATTTAATTCAATAAGATTAAATTTGTTCAATTTTTTTAAAGATTTTTCTATTACGCTTTCATCAATAAAGGGTAAATTATTTTTTACCGATTCTAAGATATTTTCATATGGGGGAATCATAATTAATTTATTTTTATTAAATAAATCAAGAATAATGGCACACTCCAATCCTAATGTTTCTGCAACTTCTTTTGAGAATGATAGGTTTTCTTTTTTCCCCAATTAAACTATTTACCTCTTTTTTTAATAACAGCTTCGTTAAGCATTCTTAAACACATTAAGGTATCGTCCCAACCCAAACATGCATCAGTAATGCTTTGTCCATATTTTAAGTTTTCTGTAATATTTTGATTTCCCTCATTCAAGTGACTTTCAATCATAACTCCTTTTATGCATCGGTCTCCATTGATGATCTGATCGCAAATAGATTCAACAACAGGGATTTGTTGTTTAAATTTCTTTTGGCTATTGCCATGACTGGCATCAATCATTATTGATTCATTTACCTCAGCTTCTTTCAGCGCAGTCAGAGTGTTGTTAATTGATTCATTATCATAATTAGGAGTCTTTCCACCTCTTAGGATAATATGAGCATCATTATTTCCAGCAGTTTTAAGCATAGCAATATCTGCTTCTTTTGTTGCACCCAGAAAGACGTGTGAATGATTCGCTGCTTGTATTCCATCTATAGCAGCTTTTAGACTTCCATCAGTACCATTTTTGATACCAATTGGACATGATAGACCTGAAGCAAGTTCTCTATGAATTTGACTTTCAGCAGTTCTTGCTCCAATTGCGCCCCAAGATATTATATCTGTGACATATTGCGGTGAGATTGGATCTAGAAATTCAGTACCCGCTGGCAGTCCTAATTCAGCAATCTCAATTAATAATTTTCTTGCCAATTCTACGCCTTTGGCAATGTTATATGTCTCATTTAGATCTGGGTCATTGATCAAACCTTTCCAACCAACTGTAGTTCTAGGCTTTTCAAAATAAACCCTCATTATTATCAATAAATTCTCATTAAAATTTTTGCTCTCATTTGATAATTTATTTGCATATTCAATTGCACTTTCTGGATCATGAATAGAGCAGGGACCAACGACAACAAATACCCGATCGTCTTTATCATGAAGTATTTGACTGACTTGATTTCTTGTTCCATATACAAGTTTTGCTATTTCATCATTTATTGGATATTTATTAACCAGCTCATATGGAGCAGGCACTTTCCTTCTATCAATAATCCTTGTATTGTCAGTTGAATAATTCATATATTCTTATTTTATATCTCTTATTTGAAAATGGTTAAATATTATTAAATGAAAGCGAGATAATAGAAACAATTAAAGCTAAATTATTTATTAATAATTTTATTATTTATATTGAATATTTTTAAGGAAATGCACAAGATATTGTATTAAAATAGGTGAAACGTACACTATATAGTGTTTATATATGCAAAATAATAATCTTGCACAACTAGAATTTCCGACTGTAATGGGACAGCAGTTTGAAGAGATGCCTGAAGATCTCTTTATTCCTCCAAATGCTCTAGAAATTTTTCTTGAGTCATTTTCTGGACCTTTAGACCTTCTTTTATATTTAATAAAAAAGGATGATATAAACATTCTTGATTTAGATGTATCTAAAATAACAGATCAATATCTTGAATATATTGAATTAATGGACTCCTTAAAATTTGAATTAGCAGCAGATTATTTGGTTATGGCTGCAACTTTAGCTGAAATTAAATCTAGATTAATGCTTCCAAGAGAATCATTTGAAGAAGAAGATGATGATCCAAGAGCTGACTTAATAAAAAGACTACAGGAGTATAAAAGGTTTAAAAATGTTTCTGAAAAAATTGCATTAATTCCAAGAGTTGATAGAGACTTTTTTACTGTTTCAACTAAGTTACCAAAATTTGAAAAAGAAAAAGTTATAAAAATATCATTAACAAAAGATGAAATATATAACTCAATCCTTGAGGTCTTAAAGAGACCTAATTATAAAACCAATCACCAAGTTGATTTTGAAGAACTTTCAACTCAAGAACGTATTCAAATGATTTTGGATATTTTGTCAAAAACAAATGTAATTAGATTTTCAAAAACATTAAAAAAACATGAGGGTAAGAAAGGTATTGTTGTAACCCTTCTTGCTTCATTAGAGCTAGCTAAAGATGGTTATATAGAGCTAATTCAAAATAAAAGTGAAGAGTTATTTATAAAACTATCTGGGAGAGCATAGATTGAATATTCATCTAATAAATTCTATCGAAGCATTGCTTTATGGCGCAGGAAGACCAATAACCTTATCAGAAATTAGAAATATTCTTGGTAATACTAGCGATGGTGATATTGAATTATCTGATATTAAAAAAGCATTAAATTTTTTAGAACAAAGATATATAGATACATCTATAGAAATTCGTGAAGTAGCCTCTGGCTATAGGTTACAAATAAAACAAGATCATAGTACAAGCCTTGCAAATTTATGGAATGACAAGGCACCAAGAATATCAAAGGCATTAATGGAAACTATTTCAATTATTGCATTTAAACAACCAGTAACAAGGGGTGATATAGAAGATATTAGAGGTGTATCAGTAAGTACAAGAAGCATTAGATCATTATTGGAAAGAAATTGGATAAAAGTTTCAGGCTTTAGAGATGTTCCAGGAAGGCCAGCTCTTTATGAAACAACTAAAGAATTTTTGGATGACTTAAATTTAAAAGATATTTCTGATCTCCCAGAATTACCAGAAATAACTGATATCTCTGAGGATGATTTACTTTCAAAAGTTGTTTAGTTAATGGCAGAAAGACTTCAAAAGTTTTTAGCTAGATCTGGAGTAGGCTCAAGAAGAGATTGCGAAAAATTAATTAAATCAAAAAAAGTTATTGTAAATGGGCAAATAGCAGAAATTGGATCTTCAGTAAATAAAAATGATATTGTTGAATATAATGGTAAAACTTTATCTTTTATTCAGACTGAAATAAAACTTCTTATTCTAAATAAACCTGAAGGGGTTCTTTCTTCAACCAAAAGAGAAAAAGATATACCAATAGTGTTTGATTTTCTGCCTGAATCAAATAAAAAGATGAGATGGATATCGGTTGGAAGACTTGATATAAACTCATCAGGATTAATGTTATTTACGAATGACGGAGAGTTTGCAAATTTTTGCATGCATCCCTCATCAATGATTGACAGAGAGTACTTAGTTAGAGCTCGCGGAGATTTTTCAAATGAAATAAAAAAACAAATGCTTGATGGGGTTATTATTGATGGAGTGAAGTATCAATTATCTGATATTGTCGAGGGTGATAAGAATTCCTCAAATCAATGGTACTCCGTTTGCTTGATGTCTGGTAAAAACAAAGAAGTTAGGAAAATATTTAAAGCGTTTAATATGGAAATAAGCAGGCTAAAAAGAACTAGGTTTGGACCAATATTTTTACCATCAAATCTCAGGAAGGGTAAATGTGTTGAGTTATCTAATAAAGAAATTGATGCTCTAAAGAATTATGGAAGGTAAGAAAGCATTTGGATTTTTATATGACATAGCTCTTAAAAATAAATATAAACATTTAGCTGAGCATATAAAAAAAATTGGCCCCTTAAAGATTAAATTATCAAGGATGAATTTTGTCGATCACCTTGCGAAAATAATTGTTGGACAACAACTTTCAGTGAAATCTGCTGCTGCAATATGGTCAAGAACCGAAGTTCTGCTTAAGACAAATAAATATAAAAAAATTAATGAGAAATTAAATATACAATTTAGAAACGCTGGACTATCAAGACAAAAGATTGAGTATCTTAATGGAATTATTTTTAATAAAAAGTTTAAAAACACAACCAAAAATGAATTAAAGAAGATGAGTCCATCAGTTTTTTACGATTTTCTTATATCGGTAAAGGGAATTGGACCATGGTCTATTGAGATGTCTAGAATTTTTTATATTGGAGATCCAGATGTTTTTTCTATATTAGATCTTGGACTTAAAAATGCTCATATAAAAATGTTTAATAGTATAGAAAGCTATAACAAAAGTTTTTATGAACAATTTAGCCCCTATAGGAGTTATATGTGTTTATATATGTGGAGAGTTTTAGAAGACGAAAACGTAACTATATAGCATAGCTTATAGTTCTTCCCCAAACTCAATATAGGTTTTTGAGCAAGTAGAACTTTCTTCAGATAGCATCCAAAGATAGTAGCTGATTAGTTGATAAGGATCTTTATTTTGAAGAGGATCTTCAGCAGGAAATGCAAGAGCTCTCATATCTGTTCTCGTTGCCTTAGGATTAAAGTTAAAAACTTTTAATTCAGGTATTGTTTCAAGCTCTTCTTTTAGAATTTCAGATAGTGCTTTAAGGCCAGCTTTCGAAACAGAGTAAGCACCCCAATATGCTTTTCCTTTTTGGGCCACACTTGTTGAGGTAAAAATTAATCTAGGTATTTTAGAATTTGATAAAAGTGGGATCATATATTTTGATAAAAGAAAAGCGCTTGTTAAATTAGTACTTAAAGTTTTTTCCCAACTTTTTAAATCATAATCTTGTATCGATGACATCTTACCTAAAGTTGCAGCATTATTTATTAATGCACTCAATGAGCTATAGTTTTCAGATATTACGTTTGCGATTTCTTGAGCTTTACTTTCATCGAGATCATTAAGATCACATTTTAATATCATAGGCTCTGTTTTATATTTGTCTTTAATTTCGTCATATATTAGATCTAATGCTGCTTCATTTTTTGAAAGCATAATTACATTAGCACCAAGTTTGCTTAGTTCTAATGTAATTGACTTACCAATACCTCTTGTAGCTCCGGTGATAAGTATATTCTTACCTTTATAATAATTTTGTTTTATATTCATGAACTAATCTTTGAGATGATTTCGCTTGCTGTATTCACAAATTTGCAATCATATATTTCTTTGTCAATTTCTGAGAGAGAGTATCCATATAAGCATCCAATAACATTTGCGCCTGCTGAAATGCCTGCCCTAAGATCATTCTGATGATCGCCAAGAAACACTGTTTGTTTAGGACTAACACCAAGTTTTTTACATGCAAGAAATATACCCTCCGGATCTGGCTTTGAAACACTTACATCATCTGGACAAACAACTATTTTTAGATTTCTTAGTTGAGGAAATGATTTAATAATTGGGTCTGTGTATTCATGATATTTATTAGTAACTATGCCAAAAAAGATATTATTTTTATCAAGATAGGCTAGCACTTCCTCGATTCCATCAAAAAGATTTGAGTCTATCGTGAGATTTTTTTTATATTCCTGCAAGAATTCATTTTTAAATTTTTCAAATTCCTCATGATCTTCTTTAATCTTAAATGCATATTTAATTAGTTTTGATGACCCCTCTGAAATATGCGTTTTTATCTCACTAGGAGATAATTTTTTTTTGTTGTATTTGCTAAGCACATTATTCAACGAAGTAATAAAGTCAGGAGCGGTGTCAATTAGAGTTCCATCTAGGTCAAAGAGAACTAGCTTGATATTAGATTTTTCTTGCATACATTAAGTAATTAACACCAAGGTCATTATTAAGATTAGCCTTATGAGTAATAGGATTATAAAACATTCCTTTAGTTTCAATTAATTCAGCATTTGCATTTCTTACATAACAAGCAAGCTCAGATGGCTTAATAAATTTTTTAAATTCATGAGTCCCTTTTGGAAGAATATTGAAAATATACTCAGCACCCACAATGGCTGTAATCCATGATCTAGGGTTTTTATTTATTGTAGATAAAAAAAGCAGACCACCTGGTTTGAGAAGCTCTGTACATGTTTTAACTAGATTTTCTGGGTCTGGAACATGTTCTAATACTTCTAAACAGGTCACAATATCAAAAGTACCTGATTTTTCTTTGTTAAGAACTTCCGCTGTCTTTTCAAAATATGAAATATTCTTATTATTTTTTTTAGCATGAATCTTTGCAACTTCAATTCCAGGGCCAGCAGCGTCAATTCCAGTTACAACCCCACCTAAATCATAAAGAGCTTCAGATAAAAGACCTCCTCCACAACCAACATCTAAAATATTTTTATTTGTTAAATCAGTTTTTTCTTTTATGTAATTTGCTCTTAAAGGGTTAATAACATGAAGTGGTTTAAAATCTCCTTTTTCATTCCACCATTCTTTAGCGAGGTCAGCAAATTTTTTAACTTCTTGTTTATCAATATTTTCCATTTGTTTATTTTAACCTTTTAAATCAAATAAAGAATAACCAAACAATACATAATCTGTAGCATAGCTACAAATTCAATCTATCAAAGTTAGCTTATAAGCTAATATTTTAATTTTATTGACTTAAAACAGCTATTAATATTAAATTCACTACATAATTTAATTTATTCAAACTGTGATAATTTCAGCGTTAAAGTCAAACAATTCAGGCGACCAAAGATCTCCAATTCATAAAGATACTGTTAAAAATCTATTAGATCTTGGTATCGAAATATGTTTTGAAGAAAGCATTGGTAAGGGAATAAATATTAATGACAAAACATTTGAAGAACTTGGTTTAAAGAAATATAAAAGAGAAGATTGTTTAAAAAATTCAGATTTAATAATTACAAATCAAGCGCTTCATATCTCTGAGCTAGCTTTAATGAAAAAAGATTCGACTGTTCTTGGAATGGTAAATCCTTTTAGCAATAAAGACTTCATTATCGAATGCTCTAAAAAAAGTGTTAATTTGGTAAGTATGGAATTTATACCAAGGATTACTAGAGCACAAAAGATGGATGTACTAAGTTCTCAAGCAAACTTAGCTGGATATGTTGCTGTAATTGAGGCTGCTAAACACCTTTCAACTGCCTTGCCTATGATGATGACTGCTGCCGGGACTTTAAAACCAGCAAAGGTTTTTGTAATAGGTGTTGGAGTTGCAGGCCTTCAAGCAATTGCAACAGCCAAAAGACTTGGTGCGAGGGTTGAGGCATTTGATACAAGAGATGTTGTTGAAGAACAAGTAAAATCTTTAGGTGCTAAATTTGTAAAAATTGATCTTGGTAAAACCGGTGAGACTGACCAGGGGTACGCCAAAGAATTAACAGATGAGCAAATTAACAAACAAAAAGAATTACAAGCAAAAGTATGCCAACAATCAGATATTGTAATCACCACAGCTCAACTTTTTGGCAGACCAGCCCCTTTATTAATTGATAATAGAACTATAGATAAAATGAAACCTGGAAGCGTAATCTTTGATATGGCTGTTGAGACAGGTGGCAATGTTGAAGGCTCTAAAGTTGATCAAATAATTGATAGAAATGGAATTAAAATTATTGGGATATCTAATCTTGCATCTCAGGTTTCAGACCATGCCTCATTAGCTTTATCAAATAATTATAATAATTGGATTACTGATTTTTTTGACAAAGAATCACAAACAATAAATTTTGATTTTCAAGATGAAATTATTAATAACAGTGTTTTGGTTTATGCTGGTGAAATTAAAAACGAGAGGTTTAAATAATGGAAGAATATATTTTGCTTGGTTTTGTGCTCATCCTTTCGATTTATTTGGGCTTAGAATTAATTTCTAAAGTTCCAAGCACACTCCACACACCTTTAATGTCTGGTGCAAATGCTATTTCTGGAGTTGCTTTAGTTGGTGCATTAGTTTTGGGTAGTGAGGGACAGCTTCAAAATATATTAGCTTTTTTAGCAGTTACTTTTGCATCAATAAATGTTTTTGGTGGATATTTAGTCACAAACAGAATGTTAAAAATGTTTAAGAAAAAATAATCATGAGTTTTCTTGAAAATATCTCAACAGAACTTCAAAATTTAATATATATATTCGCATCTATTCTATTTATTACTGGAATAAAGATGCTTGGTAAAGAGGATACTGCCGTTAAAGGTAATTTTTTATCAGCTCTTGCAATGTTTATTGCTGTAATTGTAACATTCTTGGGTCCTGAAATAACTGTTAATCCATATATTATCCTAGCAGGAATAGTTGTTGGTGCACTAATTGGGTCATTGATAGCTCTGAAGGTAAAAATGACTTCAATACCTGAAATGGTTGCTCTTTTTAACGGATTCGGAGGTCTTGCAACTTTCTTTATAGCTTGGTCTGAGTTTAATTCAAATGCTGACAATACATTTCAATACGTATTAATTATGATCACAACATACATTGGTGGAGTTACTTTTTCAGGAAGCATAGTAGCTTACGGAAAATTATCTGAAAAATTAAGAATTCAAAAAGGGTCTTTTATAACAAAATTATTCACTACTGTGTTCTACGCATCTCTAATATATTTGCTATATGCTATATTTTTGACTAAAACACTCTCTCTACCTTTTGATTTCTACATTTTGCTATTAGCTTTGACATTAATTGGTGGCATAGGTTTTGTTCTTCCAATTGGCGGTGGTGATATGCCAGTAGTGATCTCTTTATTAAATTCTTTTTCTGGAATAGCTGCTGCTTTTGCAGGATTGTTGTTAACAAATAACGTTTTAATTGTTGCAGGTTCGCTTGTTGGTGCAAGTGGATTAATTTTGACTGTGATCATGGCAAAGGCCATGAACAGATCAATTGGAAATATTTTATTTGTCGGTTATGCATTATCCTCAACCAAGTCAAGTTCTGAAGAAACTGGTGAAGTAAAACCAATAAATGTTTCAGATGCATATCTAATTCTTGAAAATGCAAGTTCCGTATTAATCATACCTGGTTACGGAATGGCAGTTGCTCAGGCACAACATGTAGTTAGAGAGCTAGGCGAACTTTTGGAGGCGAATGGAACTGAAGTAAAATATGGAATTCATCCGGTTGCTGGAAGAATGCCAGGCCATATGAATGTTTTGTTAGCAGAAGCAAATGTTCCATATGATGTTTTGGTTGAACCTGATGATGTAAATCCTATGATGGATACAGTTGATGTTGCTGTTGTAATAGGGGCAAATGATGTGGTTAATCCGTCAGCAACTGAAGAACCTGGAAGTCCAATTTATGGCATGCCAATCATAGAGGTGCATAATGCAAGGACTGTTTTTGTTCTCAAACGATCGATGTCCTCTGGTTTTGCTGGTGTTCAAAATCCTCTTTTTTTTAAAGAAAATACAAGAATGTTATTTGGAGATGCAAAAGACTCTATAGGGGGTCTTGTATCAGAATTTAAAGAATAAAATACCTCATAAATATGGTAAAATAATATCTAATTTTAGTAGAAATATTTATATATAAAATAAGGGTCAAGCAAGCAAAAAATGAGTGATTTTGCCAAAGAAGTTATTTCAGTAAATATTGAGGATGAACTAAAACAATCCTATTTAAGCTATGCTTTAAGTGTTATTCATGGAAGAGCTCTTCCAGATATTAGAGATGGTTTAAAACCTGTTCACAGAAGAATATTATACGCAATGTATGATTTAAAAAATTATTACAACAGACCCTATAAAAAATCAGCAAGAGTTGTCGGAGATGTGATTGGAAAATATCATCCTCATGGTGATTCAGCTGTTTATGATGCTATGGTTCGTATGGCCCAGGATTTCTCAATGAGATATCCAATTGTAGAAGGTCAGGGTAATTTTGGTTCCATTGATGGCGACCCACCTGCAGCTATGCGATATACAGAAGTAAGAATGGCAAAAATCACAGACCAAATGCTTGCTGATATCGAAAAGGAAACTATAAGTTATTCGCCTAATTATGACGGAAGTGAGGATATACCTGATGTATTGCCAACAAAAATTCCAAACTTATTGGTTAATGGATCATCAGGTATTGCTGTTGGTATGGCCACGAATATACCTCCGCATAACTTAAATGAGGTATTAAATGGATGCATCAATTTAATAAAAAATCCAAAAATATCAATTGATGAATTAATTAAAGATATTTCTGGCCCTGATTTTCCCACAGGTGGAACTATTGACGGTAAAGCTGGCATATATGAGGCATACAAAACTGGTAGAGGAATTATTCATATTAGATCTAATACTTCTATTGAAGAGGATAAATCTGGTAAGCAATCATTAATTATTAATGAAATACCATTCATGGTTAATAAAGCAAAAATGCTTGAAAAGATAGCTGAGTTAGTAAAAGAAAAAAAAATCGAGGGAATAACAGAAATTCGCGATGAGTCTGATAAAGACGGTCTAAGAGTTGTTATTGAAGTAAGAAAAGGAGACTCAGTTGATGTTTTAGAAAATAATCTTTTTGCACAAACTCAACTTGAACAATCTTTTGGTATTAATTTTACTGTTCTTTCTGAAGGGCAGCCCAAAGAAGTTAATCTCAAAGAAATGCTTCAAGCATTCATAAAGCATAGAAAAGATATCATCACAAAAAGAACTAAGTTTGATCTAAGGAAGGCAAAAGAAAGAGGTCATGTTGTAGAAGGACTTATGGTCGCGATTGCTAATATTGACGAGATTATTTCTATTATTAAGAAATCAAAGGATCCAAAAATAGCTGCTTCTGCTTTATGTAAGAAGGTATGGAAGTCTGGCCCTGTTGAAGCTATCTTAAAAAAAGTAGGAAGTGATGCATGCAAACCAAAAGGCTTAAGCAAAGATTTGGGACTAAAAGGAAAAAAATATAAGCTATCTTCAGATCAAGCAAAAGCAATTTTAGAATTAAGATTAGGAAGATTAACTGGTCTTGAACAAGATAATCTGAGTAAAGAGTTTACAGATATAGTTGAAAAAATTCTTGATCTGCAAAAAATTCTTGATGACAAAGAAACTCTTATTAATTTAATGATTAATGAGCTTGAAGAAATTAAGAATAATTTTGGTGATGACAGAAAAACTTTTATTAACGATACGAGAAGAGGGATTACAAATGAAGACCTAATACCTGAAGAAACTAGAGTATTAACAGTATCAAGAAGTGGATATGCTAAGACACAACCTCTTGATGAGTATCGCGAGCAAAGAAGAGGCGGGCAAGGCAAAGCAGCTGCATCTGTCAAAGAAGAAGATTTAATACAGAACTTATATGTGCTTAGTAGCCATGTTCAAATTTTATGTTTTACTACTAAAGGAAAAGTCTTTTGGCTTAAAGTTTATGAAATTCCTGTTGCATCAAGAACATCTAAAGGAAGACCTTTAGTTAATATGTTAAATCTTGATGATGATGAAAGAGTAAGTGAAATACTTCCAGTTGAAGAATTTTCTGATAAACATTTCATTTTTATGGCTACAAGGAAAGGAATAACAAAAAAGACCAATTTAAGTCTATTTGCACGAAAATGGAAGTCAGGCATTAAAGCAATAAATTTAGATGAAGATGATAAATTAATCGGGACTGCCATCACAGACGGAACTAAGGAAATCTTACTTGCTTCTTCTGCAGGAAAATTAATTAGATTTAAAGAGTCTAAAGTAAGACCAATGGGAAGAACAGCTCGAGGTGTTAAAGGAATAAAATTAAAGAAAGACCAAAAACTAATTTCTCTTAATGTAGCAGATCCTCTAAAAACAATTCTTTGTGTATCAGAGAATGGATATGGCAAAAAAACTAATTTAGATGATTTTCCAATACATAATAGAGGAGGACAAGGGGTTATTTCTATCAAAACTAGTGATAGGAATGGTCTTATGGTTGCTGCTACTTTAGTAGAAGATAATGATGGAATAATGTTAATTAGTGATAAAGGAACAATGATACGCACAAATGTTTCTCAAATCCCTACTCTAAGTAGAAATACACAAGGCGTAAAAATTATTACTCCAAAAGACGGCGAGAAACTTATGGAGTGTGTAACAATCCCTAAAGAAGAAGACGAAGCAGAATAGTTATGAGGAAATGGAATTTCTGTGCTGGACCAGCAGTAATTTCAGAGGATGTATTATTAGAAGTCCAATCAGAAACTCTTGAATATAATGATATTGGTTCTTCTGTTATGGAGATCAGCCATCGCTCTAAAATATACAAAAACCTTGCCAACGAAGCTAAAGAAGATTTAAAGGAAATTCTAAGCATACCTGAAAACTTTGAAATATTGTTTCTTCAAGGGGGTGCAACCTTTCAATTTACAATGATACCTATGAATTTTAAACATCTTACAGGAACAGCCGATTATGTAACCACTGGAACATGGACAAAAAAAGCCTTGAATGAGGGCTCAAAGATTATGAATATTAATAATATATATTCTTCAGAAGATGATAATTTTACATATGCCCCGGACCTTGAAAAATTAAGTTATTCAAAAAATGCTTCTTATGTTCATTATTGTCCAAATGAAACCATTCAGGGGAATGCAATACATAAAATACCTAAAATAGATAAACCATTAATTGCAGATATGTCATCTGTAATTCTTAGTGCGCCTTTTGATGTAAGTAATTTTGCTTTAATTTATGCAGGTGCTCAAAAGAATATTGGACCTGCTGGATTAACAATTGTAATAATTGATAAAGACTTTATGAAAAATGGTAATCCTAATTTACCAAATTTACTGAGGTATTCTGAACATTCAAAATCTGATTCAATGCTTAATACTCCTCCAACTTTTTCCTGGTATGTTGCTGGTAAAGTATTCAAATGGATAAAAAAATGTGGTGGATTAGACTATTTTAAGGAACAAAATAACTTAAAGGCTTCGAAGTTATATGATTTTATTGATAAATCCGATTTTTATTCAAATCCAGTTAAAATTGAGAACCGATCTATTATGAATATTCCATTCATTCTCAGTGACAGCCTGCTTGAATCAGCCTTCTTGGCGGAATCTGAACAAAATGGCCTTTTGAACTTAAAAGGTCACCGCTCAGTTGGAGGAATGAGAGCAAGCATATATAATGCTATGCCTCTTGAGGGGGTTCTTGAATTAATTAAATTTTTAGATTATTTTGAAAAAAAATATGGTTAAAGAAAATGTCTGACAAAAATCTTAAAAGTCTAAGAAATAGGATTGATAAAATCGACAAAGATTTATATAAGCTTATTCAGAGAAGAGCTTCTTATGCTGTTGAGATTGGAAAAATTAAATCTAAGATTAGTCCTTCTTCATCTTTCTATAAACCTGACAGAGAAACAAAAATTCTTAGAAATATTCTTAAAGCAAATGACAAAGGGTTGTTACCTGATTCAAAAATAAGGTTGATATACAAAGAACTTATATCAGGATGCTTGTCATTAGAAGAAATTTTAAAAGTTGCATATCTTGGTCCAGAGGGCACACACTCTGAAGCTGCTGTATATAATCAATTCGGTTCTCAGGTTAAAAGAATACCAGCTTTGACAATTGATGATGTTTTTTTTCAAGTTATAAATGATGAAGTAAACATTGGTGTTGTTCCAGTTGAAAATTCATCCGAGGGCGTTATAAATACAACGTTAAATTGTTTAGCTGATAGTGAAAATATAAATATAATTGGAGAGATTTTTTTAGACATTGATCATCAATTAGCTTCTGGTAATAAATTTAATATAAATGAAGCTTTTGCAATAGCATCTCATCCTCAGGCACTTGGTCAATGTTCAAAATGGATTG
>CACECP010000011.1 GCA_902558095.1 uncultured SAR86 cluster bacterium
TAAAAAATTAGACCCAAAGGATGTTGAAATATTTTTACTTGAAAATCTAAACTTTTTTGAATCAAGAGAATCTTTGGTTGGCGAGCTTAATTTTAAACATTCATCAAGCTCAGCATCCTCTATTCTGGAGAGACAAGTAAAAAAACTGAGAGAAGAGCATAAAAAACTTATGGACCTTTTGTCATCCTTTATGAAAACTGCATCTATTAATGAAGAGCTTTTTAATAAATCAAAAGAGCTTACATTAAAGATATTGGGCACTAATTCAAAAAAAGAAATAGTTTCAATAGTTGAATCTAGTTTTAGTGATGACTTTAAAGTTGATGAATGTTTATTAGATTTTTATAAGAGTAAAGAGGTTGATGATATTGAAAATACTACTGGGCTTTCTTTACATAAGGGTGCTATTCATTGTGGATCTTTTTCAAATGAAAAAATAGAGGCCTTATTTAAAGATAAAAAAATTCAATCCATGGTTGTAGCAGTAATTGTCGTAAAAGATCAAATTGGATTATTAAAACTGGGCAGTCGTGACAGAACTAGATATTTAGGAGATGAGGACACTACTTTCATTAGATATATCAGAGATATTCTGGAGGTGAAATTAGTTAAATAGTTTATGTCTATAATAAATGATGTTAAGGAATATTTGATCTTTGTTTCTCAAGTAAAAAATCTTTCAATAAATACTACAAAATCTTACGAAAGAGATCTCAAAAAGTTATGCATATTTCTTAATAATCTTAATGTATCAAATTATTCAGATATTAATGCTGATATCTGTTCTGCTTGGATTGGTGATCTTTATTCTCAAAATAATAACCCCAGAAGCATTCAGAGACATCTATCTTCTGCGAAAGGGTTCTTTCGTTTTCTAAAAAAGAATAGTCTCATTAAAACTTCCCCATTTGAATTAGTTACTGCACCAAAATCCGCTAGTCATTTACCTGAAGTATTAACACCAGAAGATGTTGAACAATTATTAAATTTCAAACCTGATGGTTTAATTGAAATAAGAGATATGGCAATTGTCGAAGTGATGTATTCTTCAGGTTTACGGGTTTCCGAAACTGTAAATATAAACATTTCTGATTTTGAAGAAGGAATGAGTTTTCTTAGAGTGCTAGGAAAAGGCTCTAAGACTAGATTAGTTCCTATGGGAAGATTTGCGGTATCTGCAATTAAAAATTGGCTAACGGAAAGAAGTAAAATACATAATGATAATGATGCCTTATTTATAAGTTCGAGGGGAACTAGAATTTCTGTAAGAAGTGTTCAGTTAAGACTAAAAAAAATGGCTATAAAACAAGGGCTGCCACCAATTCACCCCCACATGCTTAGGCATAGCTTTGCTACGCATATGCTTGAATCTAGCGGAGACCTAAGAACAATCCAGGAACTTTTGGGTCATAGCTCATTATCAACAACACAAATATACACAAAACTTGATTATCAGCATTTAGCAAAAATTTATGACCAATCCCATCCAAGAGCAAAAAAATGAAAAAGATTAGATTAATTACTTTTGATCTTGACGATACTCTTTGGGATAACGTTCCAACAATAAAAAAAGCTGAGGTTGATACAAGAAAGTGGATAGAAGAAAAGGTTGGAGAAGTTGAGTGGGGGGACTTCAATGATTTTATTAGTCTTAGAGAAGAACTTATTGAAGATGATCCTGTTATTGAATGGGATATTAGTAAACTCAGAAAAGAAATTTTTAGAAAAAAATTAGCACATGTAAATCCATCGAGTTTAAGAAATAAAATTGTGGAAGAGGCTTTTAATATTTTTATTAAAAAAAGGCATGAAATTAAGCTCTTTGATGGGGTTGAGGAAGCATTAGAAATATTATCAAAAAAGTACTCGCTAGGTGTTCTTACAAATGGAAATGCTGATATATATAAGTTTCCAATAGGTAAATACTTTAAATTCTCTATTAGTGCGTTAGAAGCTAAAAATAGCAAGCCTAACCGCGCCCATTTTGATATGGCAATTAAGGAGATGAATAATGTTGTGTTTGATGAAATTCTTCATATTGGAGATCATCAGATTAACGATATTTTATTTGCATATAATCTCGGAATAGATGCTTTATGGTTTAATAATAGTAATACTGAATGGACTCAAGATTTCAAGAAACCGCAAGAGTTTAGCTCTTGGGAACTTCTGCCAAAAATCATTGAAAATAAATATGAGTGACAAAGATTTAATACAAGCTTTAAAGCAAATTATTGAAAAGGAGTTGGGTAGATTTAATAAGCTATTGCCGAAAGATATGTTATCCACCATCGAAAAAAAAATAGCTCCAGAAATAGAAAATATTATTGAACAAAGTGGATATGTAAAAAAATCAAAATATAAAAATCTTGAAAAAATTATAAGTGACCTTGAGAAAAGGATTGATGATTTGGAAAAAAATTAAAGCTGATTTAAATAGTTCTCAATTCTTTCTGTATTCATAACAAAATTAGATTTAAGGCTTTTTGAGGCCTCTTTAATTTCATTAATATTAACAGGCTCTCCTACCTGTATAACTCCTATCATTGCCATCATGACGTGAGGATCACATTGATATACATAAACACCCTCTGTATCCAGAGTAACGCTAATATCCATATTTATTGCCCCATTCCATCCGCTCGCACCCTCTGGAATCATTCCTTGAATAGTTGCTGAATTATGTGATGCGTCTACTGCTTTAAAATGAATAGTGTCCCCTTTTGAGACTTTTATTACAGCAGGCTCAAATATCATTTGCCCGCCATCACCGGTGTTAAGCATTTTTACGATATGCTCTGAACCCTCGGAAAGCTCAACTTTTTTGACTTCTACTGGCGCGGTTGCAACAGCCTGACTTGCTGAAGCAACATTGCCACATTCTTGTCCCTCTAAACAAATTTTTATTGGCATCTGCAATCTTTCTTTAACAGCTTGGTCATATTTCTTTCCATTAAAAAGTAACAAAAAGCATAGCGGCAATATGATTAAGAATTTCTTATTTTTCATTACTATCTTAAGAGTTGGGTTTCTGAAGATTAACAATATGATCAACGATGTTTAGCATCTCCTGATATGATCTTCCTCGTCTAACTTCAACAATGTATTTGCCATCAACTACAATCATCGGAGTAGATGATATTTTAAGCTGTTTGGCATGTTTTGCGTCGCGGTTTATTTTTTGTTTTATCGTAAATGAATTTAAATACTGGTTGGTCATTTCAGGCTCAACTCCAAAGCTTCTAAGAAATTTCTTTATTTTTTCTTCTGTACCAAGAAAGTTTCCTTCTTTATGAATTGTTACAAAGACAGCGGAATGAGTTGATGGACCTAATTCAAGAGCATCAATTGTATAGTAAAGCTTGGCGTGTAATTGATGGGTTGCACTCCATGGGACTGGCATTTTTTTAAAACTTACGTCTGCACCTTGTTTTGAAGCCCAGTCATTAATTGCAGGCTCAAAAGAGTAGCAACCTCCACAGCCATACCAAAAAGATTCAACCACCTCTACAATTCCATCTTTTTTAACCGGTAAGGGATTGTCTACAATCGAATAGTCTCTTCCAAGTTTGTAATCAGCACTAATTGATATTGTAAAAATAGCTAAAAATAATATTCCAAATGTATCTTTTATAAATTTCTTCATTGATATAACCCATGCATGTAATTTGCCAGAGCTTCGATATCGTAATCAGTCAAATTTTGAGCGATTGATTGCATTACAAGTGACGACTCTCCGGCATTTCTTTCCTTCGATCTATAAGCCTTTAGTGTAGATTTCAAATATCCAACTTGTTGGCCTGCAACAGATGGATATCCAGCTAAACTATTTCCATTACCATAAACACCATGACATGATGTACATGCTGGCACTTGTTCTTTAATATTACCAAATCTATACAATTGTGTTCCTAACGCAAGTAATTCTTCATCATTTTTTGCTTGTCCAACACTCACATTATAATTTGAATAAAATGCAGCAATGTCCAACAAATCTTGATCGTTTAAAGTTTTTAAATATGGGGTTACCCCCATCATCAAGGCGTTCATTCTATCACCGTCTCTAAAATATTTTAATTGTTCATATAGATATTTTTGATTTTGGCCAGCAAGCTTAGGCCAATCAGTACTAATGCTATTGCCATCTACGCCATGACATGCTGTGCATGTTTCAACTAATTGAGATCCCTTATCTGCGTCACCTGAGATAAAAGTGTCTGGCATTTTTATTTCTTTGGATTTATCATCAGCAGCGCTTAAGCCCAGTGAAAGGCCGAATAAAGCAAAGAAAATTAATGAGTACTTCATTGAAAATTAAAATGTGTGTCTTGTTGATGTGTATTATAAACATAGGTTGATATGATATAAACGATTAAATGAAAAACCTTTTTAAAAAAACTGAGTTTGTTTTTGGGGTAACAAACTATAAAAATCTTCCCGAGGATGCTGGTTATGAAATTTTGCTTGCAGGAAGATCTAATGCTGGAAAATCAAGCGCCCTAAATGGGCTTACGGATAATCCAAAATTAGCCAGAATAAGCAAGACACCTGGGAGAACAACTGAGATTAATTTTTTTAAAGTTAATGATGATTTGATGCTTCTTGATTTACCAGGATATGGGTTTGCAAAATCAAGTAAAGCAAAAAAGAAAGATTGGGGCCCGCTATTAGGCGAATACTTTCAAAAAAGAAAAGCGCTGACAGCAGTAATAATTTTTATGGATATCAGACATCCTCTCAAAGAAAGTGATTGGGATATGATACAGCTTTGTAGAGATTTCAATGTGCCTTTTATACCTGTGCTCACAAAGAGCGATAAGTTATCAAATAATAAAATTACTCACGCTATTAAGCTTGTTAAAAACAAAGTTCATGAGGCAGATGCAATAGCTGTTTCATCAAAAGATATCACTGGTTTTGACAAACTTTCGAAAGAAATACTAAACTTTATAGATTAATGCTTGAATATCAAAAACAAGATTGTGATTTAACGCTTCAAGAAGGCTTAGAGTGTTATTACAATTCATTTCCTGAATCTACCGAAGTGCTTATGGACACTCAAGAATCTGGAACTATGATGCTAGATCATGACTGCACACACATAATTTTTGGTCTTGATATTTCTTTAGAGCAAGAAGCTATTTTGGATAGCTGGGTTCTATGGGGTAGCAAATGGAAGCTAAAGTATCTGCTTGGATACTATAAACTTCCTAAAATTAAACAACTAACTAAAGATTTATTTAAAGAGCTGGGCATTTTGGGTTTTCTAAAACTATATTGGCGAGTTTCAGGTATTAAAAGAAAGGTTATTTTTAGGGCTTTTAAGATGAAGAAGAAATGGCCATTTAAAGTCCCTGAAGAATATCTCTCTATGAAAATTTCAGATCTAAGAAAAGAGCATGGCATTCAGGTGTTACATGTAGAGGAAATGGAATACGTTCCAATAGAGCGAGTTAATTGATCATATGAATAATAAAATACCTCCACCGATAGTAACTTTAATCTTTGGTCTATGTATATATTTTTCGAGACCATTCTTTCCTGAATTTAGCTCTCCCTTGCTAATCTCATTAAGTGTCATTTCATTCGTGGTTGGGATATCTGTTTTTGTCGCAGCAGTAAGTTCATTTAAAAAACAAAAAACTACCGTGAATCCAATATCAATTGATACAGCATCTTCTTTGGTTATAAGCGGGATCTTTAAATATTCCAGAAATCCAATGTATTTAGGAATGTCATTGGTATTGCTTGGTCTAACCTTTAAATTTAATCTAATAGGTGGGCTTTTGTTCACCAGTATCTTTATGTTATTTATAACAATATTCCAAATTAAGCCAGAAGAAATTGCTATGGAGAAACTTTTTGATCAAGAATGGAAAAATTACACTAAAAATGTAAGAAGATGGTTATAAAAGTTTAGTGAGCTTCATTCCAATTGGATCCTATTGCTGCTTCGGCAATTAAAGGAATATTTAATTCTACAGTTTGCTCCATAGTATCTTTTATCTTGTCCATTGTTTTATCAGCATTGTCTTTTGGACACTCGAAAACTAATTCATCATGAACCTGCATTATCATTCGTACTTCTGGCATCTCATTTAATATAAGCTCATCAATATCAAGCATGGCCTTTTTGATAATGTCTGCTGCTGATCCTTGCAGCGGGGCATTGATAGCGGCTCTTTCAGCAGCCTGACGTCTTAAACCATTAGCAGCATTAATTTCATTAAGGTAAAGTCGCCTTCCCATAATTGTTTCTACATATTTATCTTCTTTTGCTTGGGTTTTGATATTATCCATATAATCTCTAACGCCTGTGTATCTTGCAAAATAAGTATCTAAATATTCTTGGGCTTCACCTCTTGGTATGCCTAGTTGTCTTGTAAGGCCAAATGCTGACATGCCATACATTAATCCGAAATTAATAGCTTTTGCACTTCTTCTTTGATCTTGAGTTACATTATCAATTGATACTCCGAAAACTTCAGCAGCGGTTGAAGAATGAACATCAATGTCATTGTTAAAGGCATGAGTTAAATTCTTATCTTGAGATAAGTGAGCCATGATTCTTAATTCAATTTGGGAATAATCAGCTGATATAAGAACATTTCCTTTTTCTGGGATAAAAGCTTCTCTAATTCTTCTGCCCTCGGCAGTCTTTATTGGAATATTTTGAAGATTAGGCTCTGTAGATGAGAGCCTTCCGGTTGAAGTTACCGCTTGCTGATATGAAGTGTGTATTCTTTCTGTCTTTGGATTTTCTATATTAATAAGGCTATCGGTATAAGTTGATTTTAATTTTGCTAATGTTCTGTACTGCAAAATAATTTTTGGCAACTCATATTCTTCTGAAAGTCTCTTTAGAGTATCTTCATTGGTTGAAGGTTGTCCTTTTGGAGTCTTCTTAAGTACCGGCAATCCCTGTTTCTCATATAAAATTTCAAGCAGTTGCTTTGGAGAATCCAAGTTAAACTCTTCTTCAGCAATCTTATATGCTTGAGATGAAAGATCATCTATCTTTTCTCCAAGTTCTTTTGAGTGATCGGCTAATTTTTTCTTATCTATCTTTGCTCCATTTTGCTCAACTCGAGACAAAACATGAACAAGTGGATATTCAATTTCCTTCAATAGTTTTTCTTGAACTGGTTTTTCTTTTAGCATTGGAGCTAAAGCGTTGTAAAGTCTCAGAGTTATATCAGCATCTTCGGCTGCATAATCTGATGCAACGTCTAACTTTACTTCAGAAAAGCTAATTTGTTTAGAAGCTGTTCCAGTGACATCGGTGTATTTAGTGGTCGTGTAATTTAAATAGTAATCTGCAAGTCTATCCATTCCATGACGAGTAGCTGTGCTATTTAATACATATGACATGAGCATGGTATCTGCAAGAAATTTTGTAATCTTTATCCCATGTCGAGCTAATATTGGAATATCAAATTTTAAATTTTGGCCCACAGCCTTATCCTGATTTTTTTCTATTGCTGGTCCAAGATTTTTAACAACAAAGTCCATAGATAGCTGTTTAGGGCAGCCCTCATAAGAGTGAGCGATTGGAATGTAACATCCTTCATTTTCTGTAACTGATAAAGATATGCCTATAAGGTTTGCTGAAACAGTTTCCACAGAATCAGTTTCGGTATCAATAGCAAAAGCTTTTGATTTATTAATCTTTGCAATCCAGTTTTTAAGTCCTTTTTCATCTAAAATGATTTCATAATTAGAATCTTTCTTTGAAGCTTCTTTTTCTTTGTTTTTATCAAGAGTCTTAAATTCTAATTCAGCAAAAATTTTATTAAGCTCTTCTTCATTAGGATTAGGTACTAAGAGACTTTCAAACGTTTGATTAATTTCAACATCATTCTTTAAAGAAACTAACTCTAAGTTTCTATCAAGGTCATCTAATGCATTTCTAAGATTTTCTCCAACAACTCCTTTTATTGATTCTGCGTTTTCTTTAATGCTATTTAAATCGCCATATTGATTCAGCCACTTTGCAGCAGTCTTTTGTCCAACTTTTGGAACTCCAGGTATGTTGTCCGAGGCATCACCTACTAAAGCAAGCAAGTCTCTTATTTGATTAGGCTTTACACCAAATTTTTCAAATACGCTCTCTTCATTAAAAATTTTATGCTTCATAGTATCCATCATAGAGATATGAGGATCCTCAACAAGCTGCATAAGATCTTTGTCTAATGATGAAATGACGCATTTATATTTTGCTTTTTTTGCCATTTTTGAGATTGTTGCAATTACATCATCTGCTTCAACGCCTTCTATTTCGATAAGGGGAAATCCTATTGCACGACAAATTGATTTTACAGGCGCTAATTGATCTCTTAGATCATCTGGCATAGGTGGTCTATTAGCTTTATATTCAGAATATATGTCGCTTCTAAATGTTTTTCCCTTTGCATCAAAAACAACAATTATTGGAGACCCTTCGCTATCTTTTTTTAGATTCATCAGCATATTTGTTACGCCCTTTACAGCCCCAGTTGGTTGTCCTGAAGAGGTGCTTAGCGGAGGCATGGCATGATATGCTCTATAAAGATAAGAAGAGCCATCTATTACGAATATTCTATTTTTCATGATTAAGTTTTATATAATGTATTATGACTCTTGTTTTTCTATAATGGAAAAAAATTAAATAGAAATGTATAAGAAACCTTTAGATTTTATTAAGAATATTTTTAATAATCACTTTGAGGTATCTGTATTCCTTTCTGCAATACTAATTGTTGTTTTGGCTATCTTCATTGACTGGTTATTTTTTCTTATGGCCTGTCCAATGTGCATATTAACAAGATATGTTTTTGTCCTAGTGGCAATTTCTGGTCTTATTTCAATGATAATTAAAAAGAAATTTTATAGTTACGTTTTAATAATTATTTCATCTATCATAGGTTTACTGGTTACATTAAGACAAATTTATATTCAGAATATGTCACCTGAACAAATTGATCAGCTTACTGGTGGTTGCAGTAGGCCTTTCCATGTTAGCGTGGAATACGATGGTATTATCAAAGCAATAAAGCAAACTCTTGAAGGTGGTCCAAGTTGTGCAGAGGATGGAATGAGGTTTCTATTTAATTTTGCTGAATGGGGTTTTATTTTCTTTTTTGTGTACTTAATTGCAACAATACTTAAGATTAGAAGTGGCTAAAATACGTATATTATGTAGTAAAACTACATATATAAATCTCTGCATACACTATAAATACAGTATTTTATCTATTTGTTGACTTTAATTTACACTTCAATGTAAATTTACTACATATTAATTCAAATAATAGCTAACAATACTTATATTATAGGTACATAATTATCTCCTCTAAATATATAATTATTCCCCCCAAGTACCTATAATATTTGTTAGTTTAATATGGATAATCACATAAAAACATTGGATGCATTGGAACTAACTACTGAAGAGTTAATTCAATCCGCAGTTGACAATAACGAAGGTGTTATTGCAAGTAATGGGGCCTTTTCTACCAGCACAGGAAAAAGAACGGGCAGGAGTCCAAACGACAGATTTATAGTACAAGAACCAGGAACTGATAATCTTATAGACTGGGGTGAAGTCAACAAGCCATTTGACGAAGACAAATTCGATTTGTTGTGGAATAAAGTTGAGTCTTATTTGGCTGAAAGGAATAGATATTCCTCTAAAGTTCATGTTGGATCGCATGATGAGCATTATTTGCCAGTAAATATCATTACTGAAACAGCATGGCATTCACTTTTTGCAAGATTAATTTTTGTATGTACTGAAAGTTACAATCCTTCCATGAAACAAGAATGGCAAATTATTAGTGCTGCTAACTTTGAGTGTGATCCTGATCAAGATGGAACAAATTCTGAAAGTTGCGTAATCATAAATTTTGCTAAGAGAAAAGTTATTATTGCCGGTATGAAATATGCCGGTGAAATGAAAAAATCAATGTTCTCAGTTCAAAACTTTCTGCTTCCTGAAAAAGGTGTTTTGCCAATGCACTGTTCGGCAAATGTAAATACAAAGGGGGATGTTGCATTATTCTTTGGTCTTTCAGGAACTGGTAAAACAACCTTATCCGCTGATCCAAAGTGTTCATTGATCGGTGATGACGAACATGGTTGGAGTCCTGGCTCAGTATTCAATTTTGAAGGTGGTTGTTATGCAAAAACAATAAACCTTACCGAAGAAAATGAGCCTGTTATATTTAAAGCAATAAAGCATGGTAGTGTAATTGAAAATGTTTTTCTTAATGAGCGCAATGAACCCGATTATTCAAATACTTCTCTCTCAGAAAATGGAAGGTGTTGTTATCCTAGGTCTCATATAGATGCGGCGGTTGAAGAAAATGCTGCAGGAGAACCAAAGACTGTTATATTCTTAACATGTGATCTTACTGGATTAATACCTCCTGTATCTATTCTATCTAAAGAAGGAGCTGCTTATCACTTTCTTAGTGGTTATACGGCCAAAGTAGGCTCTACTGAAATGGGATCTGGTTCTGATATAGAGTCTACGTTTTCAACATGTTTTGGAGCTCCTTTTTTTCCAAGGCCAGCTGGTGTTTATGCTGATCTGCTTATGGAAAGGGTTGAAAGCTTTGGGGCCAAGGTTTATTTGGTCAATACAGGATGGACTGGTGGGCCATATGGCATTGGTTCGAGATTCAAAATTCCAACAACTAGAAGAATTGTTAATGCTATACAAGATGGGGAGCTTGATGGAATTGAGACTCAGATAATCCCAGGGCTAAATTTAAGTGTTCCTATGACAATCCAAGGAGTTGATTCTGCTTTACTTAGTCCAATAAATACTTGGGAAGATAAGCAAGAATATAAAAAATACCTTGATGAATTAATAACAAAATTCCAAGAAAATTTTAAAAAATTTGATGTTAAGCCTGAAATAGTAAAAGCTGGTCCGGGATTTAATGACAAATGAATCATTAAAAGGCAGGCTTAAAAGTCTAAAGAAAAGTGGTTTCTTTGATGGCCTTGTTATTAAAAGAGGAATCGAAAAAGAATTTTTCAGAGTTGATAAAAAAGGATTTATTTCCAAAAAACCGCATCCAAAATCTTTAGGGTCGGCATTAAAAAATAAATATATCACAACTGATTTCTCAGAGGCTCAGATTGAGTTAGTAACACCAACTTTTGAAGACGTTAATGATCTCTATGACTTTTTGTATTCTCTTCATGTTTTTGTTGCAAATAATATAGAAGACGATGAAATGCTTTGGCCATTTTCTATGCCGCCTAAAATTAAAGACGAAAATGAAATCAACCTTGGATACTACCATCAATCAGGTATCGGATTATTGAAACATGTCTATAGAAAAGGTTTGAAAGTTAGATATGGCGCTGCAATGCAGTGTGTTTCAGGGATGCACTATAATTTTTCAATAAATCAAAATTCTTTTTCTGCCTTAATTGACTCTACAGACCAAAAGAATATTAATGATGCATATCTAGGTCTCATTAGAAACTTTAAAAGAATATTTTGGTTTGTGTTATCTGAGTTTGGTCAAACAAATGTAGTTGATAAGACATTTATAAAAAATAGAAGTCATAATCTTAAAAAGTTAAATAATAATGATATGTACTCAGAAAATGCTACTTCATTGAGAATGAGTGAAATTGGTTATCAAAGTGAGGCACAAAAAAGTCTTGATATTAAATACAATTCATTAGGCAGCTTTCTTCAAAAGATAAAGCATGCTATCACAGTTCCTTTTGAGGAATATAAAAACAAAGGATTAATAGATTCAGATGGTAAATATCATCAAATATCTGATGGGATTATACAGATTGAAAATGAGTACTATGATTCCATAAGGCCAAAGAGGTCTGCTTCTAACGACTTAAGGCCATATGAATTATTAAAAGAATTTGGCATTGAATATCTTGAGATAAGAGGAGTTGATATTTCACCATCCGATATAACCGGAATGTCTAAACATCATATAAGGTTTCTTGATCTTATCCTTATCTATTGCTTAATATTGCCTAGCCCAAAAATAACATCTGAAGAAAAAATTCTAATAGACTTAAATGAGAAGGTCTCAATATATGAAGGGAGAAGTAAAAACTCTAAGATTAGTCTAAACGGAAAAAAAGTTAGTATTAGGGCTGCTAGAAAGGATATGCTCGAGAATCTAAAAAATATTGCTGATTATATGGATGAGAGTGATTTATTTCATGAGGCAATTAAGCATATAACACAGCTGCCTAAAGGCGAACTTCCAAAGACTTCATTCCATAAAGATGGAATTCAGAAATCTAAGTCAAATCTTGCTGAGCTAAAATCATCAGAAGGTAAATATATTGATAGTATTAAAAAAGAGGCCGAGCTATCATTAGAAGAACTAGAGAAGATGCATAAAGATAGCGAAGAAGAAATGAATGAATTTGTAAAAAACTATAATTTAAATCTTTTAGGGGAAAAAATATGAAAGCATTACAATGCGTTGAGCTGGGTATGCCAGACAAGTTAGAAGTTAACGAAGTTCCAGATCCTGAGGTTCTTCCAGATCATGTTTTAATTGAAAATAAAGCCGCTAGTGTAAATTTTCCTGATGTATTAATGATTCAAGGTTTGTACCAATTTCAACCAGAATTACCTTTCACTCCGGGTGGTGAGTCTGCTGGAATAGTATCTGCTGTTGGTGATGGGGTTGAGAATATTGAAATTGGTGACAGAGTTTTTGCTATGACAGGATTAGGCGCATTTTCTGAAAAAATTGTTGCTCCTAAACATGCTGTTGTAAAAATTCCTGATTCTATGGATTTTGAAACTGCTGCAGCTCTTCCTATGACATATGGAACATCTCTATATGCTCTTAAACAAAGAGCTGAACTAAAAAAAGGAGAGACTCTTTTAGTGCTTGGGGCCGCTGGAGGAGTAGGCTTAGCTACTGTGGAGCTTGGTAAAGCAATGGGAGCCAAAGTTATTGCAGCAGCATCAACACAAGAGAAAGTAGATTTATGCAAAAAACATGGTGCTGATGAGGGGTTTATATATCCAACTGGAAAACTAGATAGAGATCAACAAAAAGAACTTTCTTCTAAAATCAAAGAACTAACAGGAGGAATGGGAGCAAATGTTGTCTATGATCCTGTTGGTGATGATTATTCTGAGCCTTGTATTAGAGCAACAGCTTGGGATGGAAGATATCTAGTTATTGGTTTTGCCGCTGGGCAAATTCCAAAAATACCTATCAATCTTGCCCTTTTAAAAGGCATGAAAATAGTGGGTGTCTTTTGGGGGGCTTGGGTTGGAATGTTTCCAGAAGAAAATAAGAAGAATTTTGAAGAACTATTCAGACTTCATTCTGAAGGAAAAATAAATCCTGAGGTATCGGATTCCTTTAATCTAGATAATGGTGCTCAAGCCATAGCTCATCTAAAAGATAGAAAAGCAAAGGGCAAGGTGATTATTAAGATTTGAAATTATTTTTGAAGAAAACATTAATCGTTCTATTTTCTTTATCGATAATTTCATGTGGAGGTGGTTCTTCTTCCTCCCCTGATATGGACAATGCTCCTATTGCCCCGCCTCAAACATATCCTACTCACCCACTTGTTTGGGACGTTGTAACTCCAGAATCTGTTGGAATGAGTTCTTCAGGTTTAGAACAGGCTTTTGATTACGTATTCCAAGATGGTTCTTTTACACAAGCTGCTGTAGTAATAAAAGATGGCAAATTGGTTTATGAAAGATATAGAGGTATGACCGATAATGAAGCAAATATCCTTGCATCAACTTTAAGCGAGAATGGTGATTTTTATAAAAGTCTCTACGCACAACGTGATCAAAATAGCTATATTAGCTCTTGGTCAACAGCAAAATCATTTGCCAGTTTTTTAATTGGGATTGCAGTTGAATCTGGTGCAATTAACTCAATTGAAGATTCTGCATCAAGCTATATTACAGAATGGTCTTCAGATGAAAGATCATCAATTACCATTAAAAATTTACTAGATATGCGCTCCGGTCTTCCGCCGGCCTGCTTTAATTTTGTAACAAATGAAATAGGAGAATGTCTTAATGCTAATGATTCAAGTAGCGGAGGTAATATTGTTTATGCCGATGACCAGCTCACAAAATGTATTGATAGAGACCTTGCCACTGAAGGGGTGACACATCCATGGTTTGAGAACGGATTAACTGTTTATTCAAGGGGTGCATTTCAGTATTCTAATTGTGACACTATGGTGCTTGGAGAAATAATCTTCAGGGCTACAGGACAAGATATTCAAACCTATGCGGAATATAATTTATTTTCAAAAATTGGTATTGATGCCTCTTGGTGGAGAGACTTTACAAGCTCAGGACAATCTAACGGAAATTATTTAGCCTATTGTTGTTTAGACAGTACAGCCAGAGATTTTGCCAAATTTGGGCACATGCTTTTACTCAATGGAGTTTGGGAAGGAAGCAATCAGAGATATAGCTCTTATGTTGACCTCATTAAAAATTTAAATTCATACGGTTTACAATTTTGGACCATATGTGCAAAAGCACAATCAAACTCAAATTGTGATGATTGGATAATTTCTACTATTGGTTTTGATGGACAATACATAATGATAGATTTTCAGAGAAACATAGTAGTAGTTAGAGCAAGCTTATATACGCCAATACAAAATCTGTCACAAGATAGAAAAATGAAATTAAATCCAAGCAACCTGGCTCAGTCTAATTGGATTGCGACTGTTCCAAATGGACTGGGCTCGTCGGCTAATCCAAATATAAGCGCGAGTGCTTTCTTTGAGCTTGTAGCAAATTCGATAAACTAACTATCTAAATTTTATTTTACAGTAACAGATTGATAGGTGAGAGATAGCCCTGATATATCAAATGGCGGTCTAAATACACCAGCAAAATCACCATTTGGATTTAATAAAATAATATTGTTAACGTGATTGTCTAAGTGAGAATGGTCCATTGGGTCTTCGCTTGGCATTACGTTATTTACTGATAATTGTGTTGCGAGACTTAGTAGCATTGGTCTGATATTAGAAACTCCTATAAAGTCCTCATCAAAACCTTTGGCATATTTATCAATTTCTTCAGGGGTATCTCTTTCAGGATCAATAGAAACAAGCACCCACTGCTTATCATCTAATGGAAAATTTTTGTTTCTTAGAATGTTTATCAATTCTTTAATCTTGTACATAGTTGTAGGGCATTCAGCAGGGCAATTTGTAAAACCAAAATACATCAACGTCCATTTACCTTGTAAATCATCTTTTGTGAATTCCACTCCGTTCGCTGAATAAAAGCTGAAATCAGATATTTTTTTTGGCTCCTCGAACATAAAAAGGCCATTAACTAAAAGCTCATTTGTGCTAAGAACTCTTGGCGTTGTGAGTTTATTTATGAACAAAGCTAAAACAGTGGCTATGAATACTGCTATAAAAAAAATATTTTTTTTAATGGTCATTGGTTAGTTATTAAATAATGGTCTATTAACAATGCTAAAAAAATGAGAAATATATAATATATAGAAAATTGAAACGTCTTCATAGCATACTCATCTCCTTTGCCTTGGTAAAGCTTAATTGAGTAGTACAAAAAAATCGTACTCAATATTAATGCAGAAAAAAAGTATATCTCTCCTGACATTAGTACCACGTAGGGCAATAAACTTACTATAAATAAAATAATTGTGTATAAGACTATTTGAAGTTTTGTAAAAACTATTCCATGTGTAACTGGCAGCATAGGTATGGACTCTTTTGCATATTCATCTTTTCTATGAATTGCTAGTGCCCAGAAATGAGGTGGGGTCCAAACAAAGATTATTAGTACAAGTAAAAGAGCATATGGGTCTATCGTATTGGTCACAGCTGACCATCCCAATAAAGGCGGTGCTGCTCCTGCCAAGCCACCGATTACAATATTTTGAGGAGTAGCCCTTTTTAAATAGACTGTATAAATAAATGCATATCCAACCAAGGATGCAAGGGTTAATACCATTGTAAGAGTATTTACATAAAGATACAGAACCAAAGCACCCAATATTCCAACAACCAGAGCAAAAAGTGATGCATGGGATACAGATAATTCTCCCTGCGGGAGTGGTCTTTGGTCTGTTCTTGTCATAGAAGCGTCTGTGTTTCTATCAATTACCTGATTAATTGCTGCTGCTGATGCAGCACAAAGTGCTATTCCAAGTAGTGCCACCATTAAATACCCAAAAGATGTTACGGACTCCTCAGCTAGTAACATTCCAACAAAAGCACAAATTAACATCATGTAGACCACATTTGGTTTACATAATTGATAATAGCTTTTTAAGAGTGTCATTTCTTCCAGGCTAAATAATTAATAGTGAAAGTTGCAAGAAGAAGGCAGGCAGCAACCAAATTATGGGCTATTGCAACATATAGAGGTAAGACATATACCACATTGATTATTCCTAAAGTTATTTGTGTTAGTAATAATATTCCAAGAGTTGAAGCTAATGGAGCTGCATCAGAAAACCATAGCCTAGACATTAAAATTAAAAATATAAGTGTAACTAAGATTGCTGTAACTCTATGTGAATAATGAATGGCCACCCTAGCTGGATTATCTAATAAGCCATAAAGATAATTAGGTCCCACTTCTTGGTTGAGATTAAAACCATTTTTAAAGTCCATCTCAGGAAGGTAAGATCCTTGGCATGTTGGAAAATCTGCGCATGCTAATGACGCATAATTAGTGCTTGTCCAAACCCCAAGAAAAATCTGCAATAGAAGAACAACAAATGCTATTAAAGCGATAAACTTTAAATTAGAAATATTTATTCGATTAAATATCTCAAAATTTCTTGACTTAAGATAAATAAAGTATAGCAACAACAATGTTGTGAAGCCTCCAAAAAGATGAGCTGTTACTATGATTGGTAGTAACTTTAAACTAACAGTTAAATATCCAAACAAGCCCTGACAGCAGATAAAAAATAAAAGAAATAATGACCAGCCTCTTATAGATCTATCTCTTGTTTTTGTAAAAGAAAAATAAACAAGAAAAATAGCTAACAAGCCTAGTCCAGCAGCAAAATATCTGTGCACGACCTCGGGTATTACTTTATTGATATCATATTCAAACGTTGGAAATCTGCTCTCTGCTATAGCAATATCGGCCTCGCTTACAGGAAAAGTTACAAAGCCATAACAACCAGGCCAATCAGGGCATCCAAGACCAGCATCTACAAGCCTAGTCCATGCTCCAAGAGCTATGACCACAAATGCCATACAAATTCCAAAAAACGATATATTTCTAATATGATTCATTAAATAAGCACCTTTAAATCTTTAAGAATTAACTTTGGGTCGGTTTTACTATCAAAATACATAACCGCCCTGCCATAAGGATCTATCACAAAGATAGGGTTTTCAATATTAAAGTCTGTCGAAGAGTTTCTTTGTAAAACATTAAGCAGAACTCCATTTTTGTCTTCTATTAATGTGAGTCTTGGATACTCAACCAAAAGCTTTTCAATGTCATTTTCTAGTAGCTTGTTGGAAAAAAAAGCCACCCTCTTTAGTTTATTTATATCTCTATTTAATGCGACATTAAGTTGCTTCATAAGATAGATTGATTCTTCACTCTTTTTAATATCTGTAATATATACGGATAGAACCCATTTGCCATCTTCAAAACTTATTAAGTCTGAATTGCCTTTGCTATCTTTGAATTGATTGAAATCAAAATAGCTCTTAAAGAAATTTCCATTTTCTCTCGTCTCTTGAGAGTATGGACCTTCTTGTAAAACTCTCTGAAAGTACAAATGTGCACTTATTGTCACAACAATGGGTGTTAATAATATTATAGCTAGAAAAAATTTACTTCTCATTTCTTTTATACCCATACCAAACATACATTAAACATAATACAAAAAACATCAAAAACCATTGAGCAGAATATCCATAATGTTTTGATGGCATCATGTTAGTAGGTGTAATTTTAATATATTCTAAGCTGTTTTCTAACAGAGGGTCTGCTAACAAAATTAAATCATATGTACCCTCATCATATTCCTTAAGAAGAACAGAGGGACTTTTTGTTTGAGATATTTTTGGCCATTCTTTCGTCACTAAGTCATCAGATAAAACAAGACCTAATTCAGGCAATTCAAGTACTCCACTTACTATTACATTATTTTCTGGAATACTTATATTTGGAATGTCTTCTCTGAACTTGCTTCTTTTTATCCATCCTCTATCAACCAAAATCATATCACCAGAATTTTTTATCTTTAGTGGTGTTATTACTTTATATCCAGCAACGCCATTATAAATAACATTATCGATTAAGATTTGTTTTGAACTATCCCATGTTCCTTCAACGGAGACTCTTTCCCACTTTTTTGATTCTTTATCAAGATATTCCGGGTCTTTCTTAAGATTAGAGTCAAACTGATTTATAATAACCGTCTTTGCTTGGCCCCTTTCAATTTGCCAAAGGCCCAACAAAAAAAATAAGCCTGCAAAGAAAATAAAAAAAATAGTAATTCTTTTTCCAGGTTTAAATTTATTTTTTTTCATATCTGTTAAAGTATATATGTTTTAGGATTCTTCTATGATTACAACTCTTATTTATATAGTTATACCGTTATTACTTTTATCTCTTGCTGGGGGCCTATTTTTTCTGTTAGTTGATAAAGGCGAAACTGGAAGAAAAAGAACTGTGTATCTTCTTGGTCTTAGAGTTTTTTTTGCAACAGTATTAATCATATTAGTAGCTATTGGATTGTATACAGGAGAGCTTGGAAATAATGTTCGCTTAGGAAGCTCTTAATTAAAGTATATAAACGAATAAAAACAACATCACCCATACCACATCAACAAAATGCCAATACCATGACGCGGCTTCAAATCCGAAGTGATCATGATCTTCAAAATGACCTGCAAAAACAGACCTTGCCAGCATTATTGTAAGCATAAGCCCGCCCATCATTACGTGGAACCCATGAAAGCCCGTTAACATAAAGAAGGTTGACCCATAAATACCAGAATTTAATGTCAAACCATAATGTGCGTATGCTTCATAGTATTCTGCTGCCTGAAGACCGACAAAAATTAGAGCAAGAAAAACAGTAACGCCTAGTAATATATTAAAGTTTTTTCTATTACCATTTTTTAAAGCAAGATGTGCGAAATGGACAGTAACACTAGAGCTTAAAAGAACTATTGTGTTCCAAAGTGGTAGCCATTTTAAAGCATGATCCCATCCAGGCCATGCCATGCTTTTCTTAGCTAACTCGTAAGCTTCTCCTTGGTCAGGCGTAGTAATAACAGGCCATGTTGATTCAAATCCTTGCCATAATTCTGTTGCAGCTATTCCTATTCCTTTTTCACCTTCTCCTGCTAACCATGGGACTGCAAAGGTTCTAACATAAAATAAAGCGCCAAAGAATGCAGCAAAAAACATTACTTCAGAGAAAATAAACCAAGCCATACCATAGACGTATGATTGTTTTAATTGATTTGAGTCTAGTCCGGCAAGATGCTCTTTAATAACCTGTCTAAACCAGAAGAACATTGTTAAAAATAGACAACCTAATCCGGCATACAAAATGTAGACAGAATTGCTAGTTGAATCACCTAAATTATTAATTGTACTTGATGCTCCCATAACAAGAAGGAACAAAGAAAAAGCCATAAAGATAGGAAATCTGCTTTGATCGGGTACGTAATAACTTCCGCCACTCATATTTTTACTCCATGCCCATATCATGATGAGCCATAGCCTCATCATTATAGTCAGTAATGTCAAAAATTGTATAAGACAAGATTACGTTTTTAATATTAGATGGGAGATCATTAGATACTAATAGTTTTACAGGTAATAATGCATCTTCTCCAGGCATTAGCTCTTGCTGTTCAAAGCAAAAACATTCTAATTTTTTTAAATGCGCAGCCGCGTTTGAAGGCGCGACACTTGGAACAGCTTGAGCAACCATTTTTCTATTGGTTGTATTTTTTACATAAAACGTGGCTGTATGATATTTTCCAGTCTCGATTTTCATGACTTGCTCGGAAGGCTCAAAGGTCCATGGCATGTTTTCATTATTTGTAGAGATAAACTGTAAGGCGATCGGTCTTCCACTGTCTGTTACAAGTTCATCAGAGTATTCGGATTGAGATACTTTTCCATTTAATCCAGTGACTTCACAAAAAATATCGTATAAGGGAACGAGCGCAAAACCAAATGCAAACATTAACGGAACTGCAATAATCAGTTTTGTTAATGTTTTCTTTGCTCCTTTGTTCATTAATCTACTTTAGGTGGAGTTGAAAAGGTATGATAAGGAGCTGGTGATGCTACAGACCACTCCAAGCCTTTAGCACCTTCCCATACTTGGCCAGTAGCTTTTTTGCCACCCATCACTGTTTTAAGTACTATGAATAAGAACAGTAACTGAGAAAATCCAAACAAAAACGCTCCTACGCTTGATACCATATTCCAGTCAGCAAATTGAAGCGCATAGTCAGGATATCTTCTAGGCATTCCAGCAAGACCAATAAAATGCTGAGGGAAGAAGGTTACATTTACTCCAATAAATGAGAGCCAAAAATGAAGTCTTCCAAGTCTTTCATCGTACATATTACCTGTCCATTTTGGAATCCAATAATAAACAGCCGCCATAATAGAAAATATTGCACCAGGAACTAATACATAGTGAAAATGGGCAACAACAAAATAAGTATCGTGATACTGGAAATCAGCAGGCACTATTGCAAGCATTAAACCTGAAAGGCCTCCGATGGTAAACAAAACAACAAATGCTACTGCAAATAACATTGGTGTTTCGAATGAAATCGAACCTCTAAACATTGTAGCAACCCAATTGAATACTTTAACGCCTGTAGGAACTGCTATTAGCATAGTAGCCCACATAAAAAATATTTCAGCTGCTAGAGGTAATCCAACAGTAAACATGTGGTGAGCCCAAACAACAAAAGACAAAATTGCAATTGATAGCATCGCCCATACCATTGATGAATGTCCGAACAACTTCTTTCTAGAAAAAGTTTCAATTATGTGCGAAACAATTCCAAAAGCAGGCAGTATCATTATATAAACCTCAGGATGGCCAAAAAACCAAAAAATATGCTGAAATAATACTGGATCTCCTCCACCTGCTGCATTAAAGAAACTTGTTCCGAAATGGATATCCATTAACATCATGGTTACGGCACCAGCTAGAACAGGCATAACCGCAATTAGGAGGTAAGCTGTAATTAGCCATGACCACACGAATAGAGGCATCTTCATTAAGCTAATACCAGGAGCCCTCATATTCATAATTGTTACAACTACATTAATAGAACCCATTATTGAGGAAGCTCCCATTATATGTACTGAAAAAATAAAGAATGTTGTGCTTGGTGGCGCATACTCAGTTGATAAGGGTGCGTAAAAAGTCCATCCGAAATTTGGTGCTCCTCCTTCCATAAATAAAGAAGAGAGCAATATAAAGAAAGCAAATGGAAGGATCCAGAAACTTAAATTATTCATTCTTGGCAATGCCATATCAGGAGCACCTATCTGCATTGGAATTAACCAATTAGCCAATCCAACGAATGCCGGCATTACCCCTCCAAAGATCATTATAAGTCCATGCAAGGTGATCATCTGATTATAAAATTCTGGTTCTACGATCTGCATTCCTGGCTGGAAAAGCTCTGCTCTTATTATCATTGCCATAGCACCACCGACTAAGAACATAGCAAAACTAAACCACAGATATAGTGTTCCTATATCCTTATGATTTGTTGTATACAACCATCTTGTTAAGCCCTTAGCTGGACCATGATGGTGGTCGTCATGATGATTTTCTATTACTGCACTCATAATTTATTCCTATTATATTTTAGGTTCTTTATATTCAACTATATCTTTAGGCACAACAACTTCACCATCTCCTTTTTCAGCATTTCCCCATGCCTGTCTTGAGTATGTTATTACTGCTGCTAGCTCAACTTCAGATAAATAGTCAAAAGAGTTCATGGCAGCACCTTGAACTCCTTCCATTAATATTTCTATGTGCCTATCTTTATCGTATAGAGCTATTTCACTTCCAGCTAAAGCCGGAAATATTCCAGATATTCCTTGTCCGTCTGTCATGTGACACGATACACAATTGACTTCATATACTTCTTGTCCTCTTTGTACCAACTCTTCTGTGCTCCAATCTTTTGTAGTTAATTCAGCCAACTTTATTGCTTCCTGTCTTTTATTATCAACCCATAAATCATATTCTTCCTGCTCAACCACTTTTACGACAATTGGCATAAATCCATGATTCTTTCCGCAAAGCTCTGTACACTTTCCTCTATAGATTCCCGGAGTATCCACGACTGTCCATGCTGTATTTACAAATCCTGGAATTGCATCTTGTTTAATAGCAAAAGCTGGCACCCACCACGAGTGAATAACATCATTGGCCGTAATAAGGAATCTAACTTTTTTACCTGCCGGTATGACAACCATCTCGTCAACTTCCTGGAGATAGTTTTCACCTTTGGGAACTAAATTATATATTTCATCAAGATCAGTAGAGAGGTTTGAGAAAAAACTTACGTCATCTTCAAGGTATTTATATTGCCACTTCCATTGATACCCAGTAACTTGGATATTTATATCGCCTGCCTCATCATCATAAATTTTAACGAGTGTTTTAGATGCTGGTACAGCCATAGCTATTAAGATTAAAAAGGGAATAATGGTCCATGCTATTTCTAATTTATGATTTTCATGAAACTTAGCAGGTACTGGATTCTTTTTCTTTGTGTGCGCCCACATAGAATAAAACATAACTGAGAAAACAAGAGCGCCTATGGCAACACATATCCAAAAAATTAGCATGTGCAGCTCAAAAACTTCATTACTTATATCAGTAATGCCTCTTGTCATGTTTAATGCAAACCAATCAGCATTAATTACTGGCACTAACAAAAATGCTAGTAAAAGAGTTGAACTCTTAGTTAGGTTCCTTAAAAATCTAAAAAACATCGTTTGCCCTAAGTGTGTGTCTTTAATAAAAAATAGTTATAGTACATTATAAGCTATTTATATATATACAATAAAGTAAAAAAGCTTTTTTTTCGACTCGTATGATATATGTTTGTGATAGTAATTTCTATCAATTTTTGTCTCTGTTTTTCTTATAATCTTCTAGATTAATTACATTAATTTGTTTTGGTTTGATTGATTTTGGATCAACCGGTCTTTTTTCTACAAAATCGCACTTAACACAATAAATTTCATCGTCATCAACATTAATGGCAATAGTGTCTTTCTCTTTACAGGAAGGGCAAATTGCGCCTGCAATAAACTGGATAAACCTTTTCATTCTCTCATGCTTTCAAGGTCTTCTAATACAGATTTAGTTTCTGGGAAAACCTGAAACCATATATTAAAAGAATGGGCTGCTTGATGTATAAGCATTCCGATACCATCATAAACGTTTGAAGATTTTTCTGAGGCCCATTTACAAAATGGTGTCTCCCCTAGAGAATAATTTAAATCATAAAAAAAAGCATTTTCACTGAAAGAAAATTCCTGGACTAGCTCAAAATTTCCAGTTAAGCCAGCTGAAGAGCAATTTATTATAAGATCATAGATACAAGAAGAACTTTTTGCATTATCAATAGATGTAATATTTGTGTATTTTCTTACTAGACGATCTGCATTCTCTTGGGTTCTATTCATTACAGAAATGTGAGAGGTGTTCTCTCTTGCTACTTTATATAAAATACTTTCTGCGGCAGCGCCTGCACCAATAAATAGAATATTAGTGCCCTGAAGGTTAAAATTCTTATCGTCTTTAAGGTCAGATATAAAACCAACTCCATCTGTTGTGTTGAGTAAAATTTTATTATTATTTTTTGATATTGTATTTACAGCATTAATAAATTTTGACTCATTTGATATATTCCCATCAAGCCCAGCAGCCCTCTTCTTATGTGGCAGAGTAACATTTAATCCTGTTGCCATGTCGTCTTTGAAAAATTCTTTTATAAACTTGTCAAAGTCCATGTCATCTATCTTGTAAGGCAAGTATTCCATACTAATGTTTTGGTTTCTTGCAAACCTTGAGTGTATAAATGGAGATAAGGAGTGCTCTATTGGATTTCCAACAACGCCTAACTTATATTTTTTAGACATTCCAATCTCTATTTATAAACTCTAGTAGTTTTTTTT
>CACECP010000012.1 GCA_902558095.1 uncultured SAR86 cluster bacterium
AACATCAGCACTAGCAGTAGTTATTAATCTAAATGGATTTCTTTTGGCGCCCTTAATAGGTTTAAACTCAAAAGAATCTAATCCATTATTAATGACAGTAATATTATTCTCCTCACATTCAAAATCTTTAATTATTCCCTTTTTTGAGCTTTGAGAAGGAGTAATAATACTATGAATTTTAGGAGCTACTTTTTTTTGCATTTTTAAAAAAGAATACCATCGGTATCTTGAAATCTTATACTTTATTTTCTTAGATGCTTCTAACTCATGTTTAAAATCATAAGTAATTGGATGATGAATTATCTCTATAAATGGTACTCTCTTCTGAATTTCAATCATTCCATAGCTTAAGGATTGATTATCAATAATCACATCATAATTATTATTATTTTTAATAAAAATATTTGCTCTATCACCAAAAGTCTTCATTTCAGGAAATCCTCCAAATAATACTGAAATAAATTCATAATAATCATTTATATTTTTTTTCTTTTTTCTTAAAAATTTTTTTAATCTGTCTTTAAATGAAAATGTTTCAAATAGGTTTAATCCTGGTAATTTTATTAAATGAACATCTTTATATAATTCTGGATATGGCGGACCTGAAATTACATCAACTTTATGACCCATCATAGATAATGCCATAGAAATGTCTTTTATATAGACGCCCTGACCTCCACCATATTTAGCGCTTCTATAACTAAGGATTGCTATATTTAATTTTTGCAAAAGCTATTATCTTGTATAGGTTAACCAATTTTCATAAGAGGCGTTATTGCCTGAAATTATTTCTTGGAATTTATCTTGGAGTTGTTTTGTAACCTCACCTCTTTTGCCATTATTTATCGGTTCTCCATTAAGACTTGTTACTGGAGTTATTTCAACTGCTGTTCCTGTAAAAAATGCTTCATCAGCATCTACGAAATCTTCAAATTTTATATTTTTTTCAATTACTTCCAAATCAAGATTTTTAGCAATCTGAATAACTGATTGGCGTGTTATTCCATTCAAACAATGATCTGTTGTTGGTGTTAAAACTATATTATTTTTAACTAAAAAAATATTTTCTCCACTTCCTTCAGAAATAAAGCCATATTTATCCATCATAATTGCTTCATCCGCTCCATTATCAATTGCTTCATGGAGTGCCATTGTGTTACTAAAATAAGTGCCGATAATTTTATTACCTGAATGTAGAGGATTTTCATATTGCATGTGAGAGGATTTTATTACTGAAATACCATTCTTCTTTGATTGAGGATCCATATATGATGGCCATTCCCAAGCAGCAATAGCAACATTTACACTTAGATCCTTTGCTCTTAAGCCTAAGCCTTCATTACCTAAATAAACAATTGGACGTATATAACCTTCCTCAAGATTATTTTTATTCAAAATTTCACACTGAGCTATATTAATTTCGTCTTCTGAAAAAGGAATCTTAATATTTATCTTATCTGCAGCATTAAAAAGTCTACTGGTGTGCTCTTTAAGTCTAAATATGGCTGGCCCATCAGAAGTTTTATATGCTCTTACTCCTTCAAAGACACCAGTCCCATAATGAAGCGTATGAGAAAGTACATGAACATTTGTATCGTCCCAATTATTAAATGATCCGTTTTTCCATATTAGTTTTTTTTCAGTATTTAAAAACATATTTCAAGCTATAATTATTCATAAGTATTATTGCAAAATCATTGAAATAACAAAAGAAAAACATGGAAATAGCTAGATCAATCTTTAGGGAATATGACATAAGAGGTATTTATCCAAAAGAAATCAATGAAAATGTAATCGAACAAATAGCTAAAGCAATATCAATAAAGTGCTTAAAGAATAATATACCTGAAATATGTGTTGGTAGGGATGGAAGACTTTCTGGGGAAAGTTTGCTTGACTGCTTATCTGAATCATTATCTGGTTTCGGAATAAATGTAATAAACATTGGCTTAGTAAGTACCCCTCTGCTTTATTTTGCGGCTAAGAAAAATAAGCACAAAAGTGGAATTATGATTACGGGAAGTCATAACCCAAAAAATTATAACGGTGTAAAAATGGTCATAAACGATAATCCAGTTTCTGGTAGCGAAATATATAAACTCATAGACAAAGATAAGCCTAGTACCAAAAAAAAAGGAACTATAGTTTATAAAGATATTAAAAAAGAATATATACAAGAAGTTAAAGAAAACGTGGATATAAATAACAAAGTTAAGATTGTTATTGATTGTGGAAATGGAGCAGCTGGTTGTATTGCTCCCGATTTATTTAAAAGTATGGGATGTGAAGTTATTGAGCTTTTTAGTGAGGTTGACGGAAATTTCCCTAATCACCATCCTGATCCAGGCAAGATAGAAAACCTCAATGATTTGATATCTCAAGTAAAGGAATCAGATGCAGATCTAGGCATTGCTTTTGATGGAGACGGCGACAGAGTTGGACTTGTAACGAATGAAGGAAAAGTTATTTATCCAGATAAAATTATGATGATCTTAAGTAAAGATATCCTTTCTTCAAAAAAAGGCTCAATAATTTTTGATGTTAAATGTTCAAATCTTTTGCCAGACATCATATCAAGTCATGGCGGTAAACCAATAATGTCTCCAACAGGTCATTTTCATATAAAAAATGCTATAAAAAGACATAACCCTTTACTTGCTGGAGAAATGAGCGGCCATATATTCTTCAATGATAAGTGGTATGGATTTGATGACGGTCATTATTCTGGTGCAAGAATTATTGAAATTGTTTCAAAGGAAAATAGGAAAATATCTGAAATAGAAAATGAATTGCCTCTACTTTATTCAACTCCAGAATTAAATATAGATGTAACTGACGAAACAAAATTTAAAATAATAGAAGACTTTTCAAAAGAATGTTCCTTAGATGGAGAAAAAATCACTATTGATGGATTAAGAATAAATTTTAAAAATGGATGGGGATTATTAAGGGCATCCAACACGACACCAAAATTAGTTTTAAGGTTTGAAGGAAATTCAGTTGATGATTTAAACCAAATAAAAAGTAATTTTCTAAATGAACTTTCTCGCATTTGTCCTAATATTGATATAAATTTAGTTTAAAGAATGAAAAAAGATAGAAAAAATATTATCTTACAGTCTTTAGCTAGCATGCTAGAGGAAAGAAATCTTGCAAAGATAACCACAGCCCTGCTCGCAGAAAAGTCAAATATTACTGAAGCAGCTCTATATAGACATTTCCCTAGTAAAAGAGCTATATATGCTGAATTATTCTCTTTTTGTGACGATGCTATTTTTAGTAAGTGTAATGAACTTAAAAAAAGTAAACTATCAGGAAGGGATAAAGCTAAAAATGCATATTTATTTTTTATGATTTTTATAGAAAAGAATAAAGGATTTGCAAGGTTGTTATCAAGAGAAGCTCTTTCAAAAAATGAACAAAATGTTTCTGATAATGTGAACCAGTTTTATGAAAGATTTGAATTAATGCTAAAACAAATGCTTAAAGAGGAAGCTTCAAACCTAACAGCTCAGCCAGGTATTTCAGCTCAACTCATTGTTACTTCTATAGAAGGCAATATAGGAAGATATATTAGATCAAAGTTTAAGGTATCTCCCTCAACATATATAGAAAATGTATGGGAACTTCTTGCAAGAAGTATTTTTATTAACTAATTCGTATTTTCATTAAGAAATAATTCAAAATAAAAATTATCATTTGACTCTAGATCTATTTCACCAGTTGACCTATCTACCCTTATAAATGATATATTCTCTGGAATTGGGTCTTTGGATATATCTAAAGCTTCTAATTTAAAGCTCATATAATTAAGCCATATTGGAAGTGCTATTGTTGAGCCATATTCATTTTCGCCCAAAGACGTAAAATCATCTGTTCCTACCCAGACTGTTGTAACAAGATCTTCATGAAAACCCGAAAACCATGTACTTACAGAGTCGTTTGTTGTTCCGGTTTTGCCTCCAATGTCATCCCTATTTAAATAGGCTGCTTTTCGGCCAGCAACACCATTCTTCATAAAACCTTTTAAAACGTCTTTCATTAAATAAGCAACTCTCTCGTCAATCACTTTTTCTTTTCTTTCAACGGGGTTTGTTAAATAATATGGTCTATTTTCATTCATTTCTAATGTATCTAACCACGGGAAAGCACTTATTTCTCTTTGACCATCAAAATTGTCATGCGAATATATAATATTACCATTTCTATCTTTTATGCTATCTATAAAATAAATATCTGGAATAAAGCCATTTGTTGCAATTACGCTGTATGCTCTAGACATTTCAATAGGTGAAAAATTCCCTGAACCCAATGCCAATGAAAGGTCATTTGGTAATCTAGATTTTTGAAATCCAAAATTCTCTAAAAAATTGTGAGTCTTATCAAGACCTAATTCTCTTAATAATTTTATTGAAACAATATTTACAGATTTAGTTAATGCCTCTCTTAGTGATATTGGTCCATAGAATTCACCAGTATAATTTTGAGGTCTCCAAGCGCTTTCAAGATTTTCATCTTCAAATACTATAGGAGCATCATTAATTAATGTTGATAGGTTATATCCATGATTTAAAGCTGCTGAATAAATAAAAGGTTTGAAGCTTGAACCTGATTGAGGATAGGAGAGCCTGACTCTATCAAAACTGCTCTCATTGAAATTCTTTCCTCCTAAATAGGCAACAACTTCGCCTGATTTTGGATTAATTGATATTAAAGAGCTTTCTGCAACTGGTATTTGATCTATGGTGAAAAAATTATCATTATCTTTAAGATAAATAAAATCTCCAAACTTTAATATGTCGTAAAAATTCTTAGGCTTAGATCCATAGTTATTAATGGCAATCCTTTCTCTTGCCCACGAATACTCATTAGTCCAATCTACTGAATTTATATCAAAGTTTTCATTAATTACAAAAATCTTGTCGCTATTAACATATATAACTAATCCCTTAATATAGCCCTCATAATATGAGTGATTTTCAAATATCTCTGATAGAGTATTTGAAATATTATTTTTATATAAATCATCATTATCTGTGTATTTTTCATCTATAAGAAAATCTAGATTTAAATCTTTTAGGGTCTTTATTTGGTCTTCATTAAATAACTTTTCATAATTTATAGGCTCTCTCCATCCATGACGTTTGTCATAATTGAACAATTCTTTTAGCATACTTTCTTTTGCAATTCTTTGTGACGAAGAGTCAATTGTTGTAATCACAGACCATCCTTCTTTATAAGCTTTTAGCCCATATCTTTTTATTACCTCCTGTCTTGCAATTTCTGCAATATGATCTGCTTCAATATCATATAAATTTATATTCTTTGCTAATTTTAGATCTTGGTTTATTGCTTCCTCATACTGACCTAGATCTATATAATCCAATATAAGCATTCTTGATAAAATCCAGTCTCTTCTTTGTATTGTTCTTCTTGGATCTTTTACAGGATTTACTCTTGAGGGTAACTGCACTAGAGCTGCTATTGTTGCCGATTCACTTAAAGTTAAATCTTCAAGTTTTTTATCAAAATATGTGTTAGCTGCGGCTTCAATTCCATACGACCTGTTTCCTAAAAATATCCTATTTACATACAATTCAAATATTTCTTCTTTGGTTAGATTACCTTCGAGTTCAAGAGCTAGATAGATTTCTTTAATTTTTCTAATCAATGTTTGATCTCTAGTTAATAAGTAACCTCTTACAACCTGCATTGTGATTGTTCCTCCACCACCAACACAGCCTTTGGAACTAAGACATCTGACGAGAGATCTTATTAAACCTTTATAACTTATGCCTTGATGATTAAAAAAATTCGCATCTTCTGCAGCAAGAAAAGCATTTTTTATATTTAGTGGGATGTCATCATAATCAATAGCCCTTCTTTTGATCTCACCAAATTCACCTATCAATTTATTATCTTTGGTATAAACCTTCATAGGCATTTGAAGTTCAGATTCATCTACAAGATTAATTTCTGGCAAACTAGGTTTAACATAGAAATATGTCGATATTATTAATAATAACGCTGCCACGCAAAGTGAAAGACTAAAATAAAAGGAAATTTTGACTAATTTTTGCATACTGTATTTTAAATCCTTAGTTGAAGAGAATACATCATTTGGAATTTAAAAAGTGTATTTATTATCTAAGATGTTAAAATCTTCGCTTATTTAAATAACTATGAATATATTTATTGTAGGTCCGATGGGTTCAGGTAAGTCTACCGTTGGAAAAATTATATCTGATGAATTATTTTTTAATTTCTTTGATACAGATGAAGAAATTGAGACAAGAACTGGAGCTTCTATTGACTGGATCTTTGATTTAGAGGGTGAAGAAGGGTTTAGAAAAAGAGAAAGTGAAATCCTCATAGAGATGGTGGACAAAAACTCAATTGTCTTATCAACAGGTGGAGGAATAATACTTTCTGAAAGTAATAGAGAGTTATTATCTTCGAGGGGTACTGTTTTTTATTTATCTACTCCTATTAGTGTTCAGGTTGAACGAACAGCCAAAGACAAAGATAGACCATTACTAAAAAATGGTGATCCCAAAGAAATTCTCTCAAGACTTCATAATGAAAGAGAAAATCTATATGAAGCAGTTTCAGACTATATTGTGAAGACTGAAAACAAATCTAGTCATGATGTTGCATCAGAAATAATAAATTTGGTTAAAGGATAAATATGAGTATTATTTCTGTCGGCAAAGGCGAAACTAAATACAACATTCATATAAGTGGAAATAATTTTCCAAAAGCTATCTTAAACAAACATCTTAAAAATAAAAATAAAATATTAATTATTACGGATGATGGTATTCCAAAAAATCATATTAAAAAATTAAAAAATACAATTAATAACAAAAACGTTTATATTTTTTCTTTAAAAAGTGGGGAGAAATCAAAATCGTTTTCTTCATATCAAAAAATACTAAATAAACTCTTTGAGCTAAAGTTTGATAGGTCAGATATTGTTATTGCTTTTGGCGGAGGTGTTGTGGGAGATATAACTGGTTTTTCTGCTGCAACATATATGAGAGGTATAAAATATATTCAAATTCCCACTACATTATTAGCCCAAGTTGATTCTTCAGTTGGAGGAAAAACTGCAATTAATGTTGCTCAAGGCAAAAACCTGGTGGGAGCATTTTATAACCCGAGCCTAGTAATAGTTTCTACATACTTCTTAAATACCCTCTCTGATGAAGAATTTAAATCTGGTCTTGGTGAAGTGGTTAAATATGCACTAATAGGAAATAAAAAATTAAGATCTATTATTGAAAAAAATTCTCAGCAAATAATAAGTAGAAAGGAATCGGTCTTAAAAACAATAATTGAAGAGTCAATTAAAACTAAATCAAAAATTGTAACTAAAGATGAAAAAGAAAATGGTATAAGAGCGATATTAAATTTTGGGCACACTTTTGGTCATGCAATTGAAGCTTATAAAAACTACAAGGGCATCACCCACGGAGCAGCAATTACACTAGGGATGGTAATTGCATCAAGAATATCTTTTTTTGAAGGATATATAAAAAATTATCAACTTGATAATGTTGTCAATTTAATCTCCTCAATAGGTTTAAGAACTGACTATAGTAAATATAATTATATTCAACTCAAAAAATATATAAAATCGGATAAAAAAATTAAAAATGGCAAATTAAATCTAGTTTTAATTGATAAAAATTTTAATGCCTTCACAACATCTAAGTTTGATAATAAGAATATTTTAAGAGCTTTTAATTAAGCTGCATTTGCTGTTGTTGCTTTTAGCAAATCATGTATATTTGATGCTGCAGGGATCACTAGCCAAAAATATGATTCAAATCTTTCAAAGTCATTTAAAATCTTTTTTGCTTTAGAGCTTTTTGTATATTTGTAGTGTTTTTCTAAAACTTCTTTTAAATGTTTTCTATGTGGTTGCATGTCTTCTGTTGTAATTCTTTCTAGATTTATTAACCCTCTATTACATTTATCAAAAAATGTTCTATCTTCATCAAGAATATATGCAAATCCACCAGTCATTCCAGCACCAAAATTTAATCCAACTTGTCCAAGCACTGTTACATGTCCACCCGTCATATATTCACAGCAATGATCTCCAGCTCCCTCAACCACCGCGTTTGCTCCAGAATTTCTAACAGCAAATCTCTCACCTGCAGAGCCAGAAATAAATAATTCGCCTCCAGTTGCTCCATATAAACATGTGTTTCCAACTAAAACTGTTTCTATATTTTCTTTTACATAATCAGATTGATTCTTGATCACGATTCTGCCGCCATTCATTCCTTTTCCTACGTAATCATTTGCATCTCCATCAACAGATAAATTAAGATTATTTGCATTCCAGCAACCAAAACTCTGACCAGCAGAACCGCTAAAATTAAGTGTTAAGGATTTTTTAAGTCCATTTTCACCATATTTTTTTGCAATATAGCCTGAAACTTTAGCTCCAATTGATCTATCTCTATTTGAAATCTTGAAGTGCAAAGTTCCTTTCTTCTCATTGTCTATGAATTTTTTTGCTTTAGTCATTATTTTGTTTGCTAAAAGAGCCCTATCCCATGGTTCGTTAAAACTAGATGTACAAAAATGAGATTCTTTAATTTCATCATTAGTTTCTAAAAGGCCGGTAAGATCAACATTTATGTTTTGATTTTTGATCTGTTCAAGATATCTTGTTTGCCCAATTATATCCTCAAGCTTCTTAACACCCATCTTTTTTAAATGCTTTCTGACATCATCAGCAATAAATTTAAAGTAATTCATTACTTTTTCTTTCTCACCTATAAAATGTTGATTGATTAAGTCTTTTCTTTGAGTTGCAACCCCCGTAGCACAATTATTTAAATGGCATATTCTTAAATATTTACATCCCATTGAAATCATTGGTCCAGTTCCGAATCCAAATGATTCTGCGCCTAATATTGCCGCCTTAATGACATCTAATCCTGTTTTCATACCACCATCAGTTTGAAGCCTGACTTTATGTCGTAAGCCAGACTCTCTTAAGCTTTGATGGGCTTCAGCAAGACCCAGTTCCCATGGTGATCCAGCATATCTTATTGATGTTAGAGGACTTGCTCCAGTGCCTCCATCATGGCCAGATATTGTTATTAAATCAGCATAAGCTTTTGCAACACCAGATGCAATTGTTCCAACTCCTGGTTCAGAAACGAGCTTTACTGAAACCAATGCATTTGGATTAACCTGTTTTAAGTCAAATATAAGTTGTGCTAAATCTTCAATTGAATATATATCATGATGTGGAGGCGGAGAAATTAAAGTTATTCCTGGAGTTGAATATCTTAACTCTGCAATTAAATCATTTACTTTTCCACCAGGTAATTGCCCACCCTCACCAGGCTTGGCCCCCTGTGCTATCTTAATTTGAAGAACTTCAGCATTTACTAAGTAATGAGGAGTGACTCCAAATCTGCCAGATGCAATTTGTTTAATTTTTGACATCTTATTTGTTCCATATCTATGCTTTCCTTCTCCGCCCTCACCAGAATTTGATCTTGTACCCAAAGTATTCATTGCTTCTGCCAACGTTTCATGTGCCTTTGGTGACAAAGAACCTAAACTCATACCAGCCGAATCAAATCTTTTTATAATATGTGAAATATCTTCGGGTTCCTGATTATTTTCTTTGTTTGAATATTTAACACTTAATAAATCTCTTAGCATTGCCGGAGGTCTATCATCAACTAGTGAAGAGTACTCTTCATATATATCCATTGATCCAGTTGAAACTGCCTCTTGAAGTTTTTTAACAATCTCAGGATTATATGTATGGTACTCACCTCCATGAACATACTTTAAAAGTCCGCCGACACTAATATCTGATAAGTTCGATCTTGCGTAATCGTCAAGTTTTCTAATTTGTTTATCAAGATCATCAAAACTTTTTCCTTGAATTCTACTTACTGTATTTGTAAAACAGGTTTCAACAACCTCGTCATTTAAACCAACAATTTCAAATAATTGTGATCCTCGATAGCTTGAAATTGTTGATATTCCCATTTTAGAGATGATTTTTAAAATACCCTTATTAATACCTTTTCTATATCGAGCACAATTTTGATGTGCTTCACCTTTAAGTTCATTTCTATGTGTAAGATCTAAAATTGTTTGATATGCGAGTGAAGGATAAACAGCTGTTGCTCCAAACCCAATTAAAGATGCAATTTGATGAGTATCTCTAGCTGAAGATGATGATATAACTATATTAGCCTTTGATCTTAAGCCTAATTTAACTAAATGTTGATGAACGCAGCCCACTGCTAACAGTGCATTTATTGGTAAAAATCCTCCTTCTGGTAATTCTTCTTTTAAGTGAATAATTACATTACCTTCTTTAACGCTTTTAACAACTGTTTCTTTTAGTGATTCGAGAGCTCTCCGGAGTGAAATTTTATTTGAGTATTCAAGTGCTATTTCATCACTATTGAAATATGGATTCTTAAGTATAGATTGAAGTTTTTTATGGGAAAGAACTGGAGATGAAGTAACCAATCTTCTTGCATGCTCAGGAGTCTCATCAAAAATATTTAATTCTGGGCCATAGCACGTTTCAAGAGACATAACACTTGCTTCTCTTAAAGAGTCAATTGGAGGATTTGTTACTTGTGCAAATTGTTGACGAAAATAATCATAAATTTGACGATGCATCTTACTCATTACTGCTAAGGCAGTATCATCTCCCATAGAACCAGTACCTTCCTGTGAATCTATAGCAAGTGGCTTAATAACTGACGTTCTTTCTTCTTTAAAAAGTAAAAATAACTTTGAAGATATACTAAATTTTTCAGAATTATATTTTTTTAAACCAGGACCTTCATATTTATCAAGACTAGACTCAATATAAATACTACTTTCTCTTAGCCAATCTCTATAAGGGGCTTTACTTTTCAGTCTCTCGTCAATATGTTTCTCTGTGAAGATTTGTCCAGTTTCAGTATTTACAGCAATCATGCCACCAGGCGATACTCTCCCTTTAAAAGAAACGTCATTTTCATTAATTGGCTTAATACCTGTTTCAGATGCTATTGATATAACATCATCATGATCTATTTGAAATCTTGCTGGTCTCAATCCGTTCCTATCTAGCACACAGATCGCCCATTTACCATCAGACATTACAATTCCTGCAGGACCATCCCATGGTTCCATATGCATAGAGTTATATTCATGAAAACTTCTCACGTCAGGATCTAACAATTGTGCATTTTGCCAAGCAGGTGGAAGTACCATTCTTATTGATCTGAATATATCTATTCCACCTTTAATAAGAACCTCGATCATGTTATCAAGAGCTGAAGAATCTGAGCCATCCTCATTAACTATTTGTTTAAATTTTTGAATCTTAGGGATTAATGGAGTTGAAAAAGTACTAGATCTAGCTTTTACCCAATTTCTATTTCCTCTTATAGCATTAATTTCTCCATTATGAGCTAAGTATCTAAATGGTTGTGCCAAATACCATCTTGGGTTTGTATTTGTAGAAAATCTTTGATGAAAAACACAAATTGATGATGTAAATTCTTTTGACTTAAGATCAATGTAAAAACTACTTATATCAATTGGTAACATTAAGCCTTTATAGATAATTGTTTTTGATGAAAAACTGCAAAAATACAATTTTTCATCATTAAGATATATTTCTTCTATAAATTTTCTAGCTTGAAGTAACGAAGTTTGGAAAACAGTTTCTGTTTCTTTTTTATTTTTTGATGATATAAAAATCTGATATATATTTGGTAAACAATCAAGGGCTATTCTTCCAAGTACTTTTTTATTAACCGGAACCTCCCTGTATGTAATTAGTTCAAGATTTTCACTTTTTAGAATACTTTTAATTTTTGGAAGTATTTCTTTTATATTTGAATGATAAAAAAGTTGACCAATAGCATATCTATCGGGTAAAAAAATTTTTTGCTCTTTTTGTAATGTCTTTTTAAAGAAATCTTTATTTAAATCTATTAAGAGGCCGCAACCATCTCCAGTTTTTCCATCGGACCCAATACCACCCCTATGAGTCATGCTAACAAGCGCTTTTATTGAATCTGTAATGATTTTTCTGGACTTTAAACCATTAATACTAGCTATAAGTCCGAATCCACAGTTATCTTTAAAATCATCTTTTTTAAAAAGTTTAGGCATATTTTTTTAATGTGTGAACTGTATATCATAACAAAAAATTATCAATTTTCTACAAAAAGTGTCATACTATGTCATACTCACACTTTAAAAAATGAACAACAAAAATAAGCAATATAGAATTGAGAAAGGACTTTTGCTCTTTACACAACCAAGATCACCCTACTTTTATGGAAAATTAAGAATTGATGGAAAATATAAAACTCAATCATTTGCCCCAATAACAGATCTAGAAGAAGCAAAAAAGAAATTGTATGAATGGAAAGAGAAGATTCTTCAAAAAGAAAACGAATTCGAAGATCCAAAACTAATTAACTCTGATAGAAATCAATACGTTTCATTTGAAAAACTAGATAATAACTTTCAATTTCTTGATGTTGGAAGATATGATCCTGGCAAAAAAACACCCGATAAAAGAAAAATAAATTTTATTGAAATTTACGGCGAATATAATCAAGTGCAGGCTGCAAATCAGGCTCACAGATGCCTTGACTGTGGAAATCCTTATTGCGAGTGGAAGTGTCCGGTTCATAATTACATCCCTGATTGGTTAAAACTAGTAAATGAAGGCAATATCATGGAAGCAGCAGATCTTTGTCATTCCACCAATAGTTTGCCTGAGGTATGTGGCCGTGTTTGTCCTCAAGATCGATTATGCGAAGGAGCTTGCACTTTAAATGATGGTTTTGGTGCAGTTACTATAGGATCAATTGAAAAATATATTACCGAAAAAGCATTTGACATGGGATGGAAGCCAGATCTATCTCATAGAAAATGGACAGATAAAAAAGTTGCAATCGTAGGTTCTGGGCCTGCTGGAATAGCATGTGCAGATGTCCTTACAAGATCAGGTATTCATAGTGATGTTTTTGATAAGAACGAAGAGATTGGTGGCTTGTTAACTTTTGGTATTCCTGAATTTAAGCTAGAAAAATCCGTAGTAAGGAGAAGAAGAAAAATTTTAGAGGAAATGGGAATTAATTTTCATTTAGGTGTTGAAGTTGGTAAAGATATTAATTTTAATAGCCTTTATCAAAACTATGATGCTGTCTTTTTAGCTATGGGAACTTATACATCATTGGAAGGTGGCTTTAGAGGTGAAAAACTTCCAGGAGTATATAAGGCAATTGATTACTTGATTTCAAATACAAAGAAGCTTCTCAATATGAATTCTGGAAAGAGTGAATATATAAATTTTAAAGATAAAAAAGTAGTTGTACTTGGTGGTGGTGATACAGCAATGGATTGTAATAGAACTGCAATACGTCAAGGTGCAAATTCAGTTACCTGCCTTTATAGAAGAGATGAAAAAAATATGCCAGGGTCAAGAAGAGAAGTAAAAAATGCTAAAGAAGAAGGAGTTATATTCAATTTCAATATTCAGCCAATTGATATTCTTGGCAATGATAAAGTTGAAGGTGTAAAAACTGTTCAAACTGAATTAGGAGAAACTGATCAAAATGGAAGAAGAGTTCCAATTCCTGTTGCTGGTTCAGAAAAAATCTATGATGCAGATGTGGTTATTGTAGCTTTTGGATTTCGGGCAAGTCCAGCAGAGTGGTTTGATGATTTTAATATTCAAACTAAAAAAAATGGTTTAGTTATTGCTGAAGAAGAACAAAAATATAAATTTCAAACCTCTAATAAAAAAATATTCTCTGGTGGAGATATGGTAAGAGGTTCTGATCTAGTTGTAACTGCTATTTGGGAAGGAAGAGAAGCTGGTAAAAGTATAATAAAATATATTTCATGAATGAATCCACCCCGCTCTTATTAAGGGCATTAAATAAAGAAAAACTTTCCACACCACCAATTTGGTTCATGAGGCAAGCTGGGCGGTATATGCCTGAATATAGGAAGGTTAGATCAAAATTTAAAAACTTTATGGATATGTGTAAGGATCCTGACGTATGTTGTGAGTTAGCCATGCAGCCAATAAATGCCTTCAGTCTAGATGCAGCAATATTGTTCTCAGATATCCTGACAATACCTGACGCTTTTGGATTGGGCGTTGAATTTATTGAAAATAAAGGCCCTGTTTTTAAAAGCCCAATTAAAAGTAAAGATGATATTCATAATTTGATTGGATTTAATCCAGAAAATCTTTCATATGTATATCAAGCTGTTGCTAATATAAAAAGAGCATTACCAGAAAATATTCCTTTGATAGGTTTTTGTGGGAGTCCTTGGACATTAGCTGCATATTCTATTGAAGGTCATTCTTCAAAGGATTTCAAAAATACCATCAATTTTATAACGAAAAATACAGAAGCCTCTCATTTACTTCTTTCCAAATTAACTGATGCATGTTTCCTTTATCTTAGAAAGCAAGTTCAAGCTGGTGCTGATGTGATACAAATTTTTGATTCTTGGGCTAATATTTTAGATGCTCAACAATTGAATGAATTTTCATTTAATTATATTAGGCCATTGATTACAGCTTTAAAAAATGATCCTGTCACATCAAATACTCCGGTTATTTTGTTTGCAAGAAATCCTAAATGCAATTCTAAGTCGATCCTTCAAACCTCTGCAGACTGCATTAGTTTATATTGGTCAATGAATGACTTTGATCATAGTTTAGCAATTGGCAAAACAGCACTTCAAGGAAACCTTAATCCAGAAATATTATTAGAGTCAAAAGATATAATTAAAAAAGAAACATACAAAATACTAGATAAGTTTAAAGATTTTCCTGGGTATATATTTAATCTCGGTCACGGATTAACGCCAGATATATGTCCTGACAAAGTGAAGTATTTAACTGAAATAGTTAGAGAGTACTAGTCATCCCACAATCTAATAAGGCCTTCTTGTGTGCAAGAAGCTATCAATTTTCCATCTTTAGAAAAAATTGAACCTCTTGAAAAACCTCTGGCATTTCTAGTTATTGGACTCTCAATGGTATATAAAAACCAACCATCTAGATCAAGTTTTCTATGAAACCACATCGCATGATCTAAACTTGCATTCTGGAGATTTTTTGTAAGAAAGTTGACCCCAACAGAGTTATTAGCTGCTCCAAGAAGCCCCATATCTGAAATGTATAAAAGAAATGCTTGCTGAATGGATTGATCTTTGGGTATTTTACCTTCTGTTTTAATCCAGGTATTTTTATATGGAGGCATTCTTTCAGGTTTAAAATAGTTTTGCTTTTCAACTGGCCTCATTTCAATTTCTCGTTGTTTAATAAACATGGGCATATCTTCTTTGTTGATTTTTAATTCTTTTAGGATTTCTTCTCTTATTTCTTGCTCAGTTTGTAATGTTTCTGGCTCTGGAACCTTAGGCATATCAATTTGATGTTCTAAGCCCTTTTCTGTTTTTTGAAAAGAAATCGAACAATTAAAGATCACCTCTCCATCTTGAAGTGCTTTCACACTCCTTGTTGTAAAACTTTTTCCATCTCTAATCCTGTCTACTGTAAAAGTAATAGATTTTTCCATGATTCCTGGTCTTAAGAAATATGAATGGAAAGAATGAGCAAAATGTTCAACATCCACTGTTTTATATGCAGCTATTAGGGTTTGTGCCATAACTTGGCCGCCAAAGATCCTTTTATAACCAACATTTTTTCCAGTCCAGCTGAATATATCTCTATCTACTTTCTCTAAATTAAATAATTCAAGTGATTTGGTTAATTGTGATTTATTTGTCATTTTTAAGTTGCGCTTAATCCACCATCAACAATTAACTCAGTTCCTGTTATAAATGATGCTTCATCTGAAGCCAAAAAAACTGCAGCATTTGCGATATCAATTGGTTCAGCAAGTCTCCTTATAGGAATTTGTTTAATAAGTTTTTGTTCTATATTTCTCTCAGGTGCTGCATCAATCATGCTTTGCACCATTGCTGTTCTGGTAAATACTGGGTGTAATGAGTTACACCTTACAAGGTTTGTAGACTTTGCGCAGTGTAAAGCTATTGATTTTGAAAGATGTCTTACTGCAGCCTTTGAAGAATTATATGCAGATGTATTGTGAGAAGCTACAATTCCTGACATTGAAGAAATATTTATTATAGAACCGTTTCCAGAGTCTCTCATTAATGGTATGGCGAATTTACATCCTAAAAATACCGAATCTAGATTCACTTTATGAACTAAATCCCATAACTCTATGTCTGTTGATTCAACATCTCCACCACCTCCCATTCCTGCATTATTTACAAGAATATTAAGTGATCCTAGATCATCTTTTATTTTTGTTATTACCTGTTGCCATTGATCTTTATTTGTTACATCTAAAACTAAATGATCACACGAGATTTCTTCAGCTGTTTTTTGCAGAACATCTTCGTTTATATCACTAATTATGACTCTAGCGCCCTCTTTAATCATTGACTTTGCCATCTCTTTGCCTAAACCTTGAGCTCCGCCAGTAATAAGTGCAACTTTGTTTTTTAATCTATCTGTCATATGTTTTTTGCTTAAATTATAATAATGCTATCTTACATTGTTTATAAAAAAACTAGAACTTTAAACGCTCAAAAGGTAGGATATGCAGTCCTAAAAGGATGTTATAAGAAATGACGATTAATAAAAATATAGATCTCCCTAACAAGCCAGATGCAAAATTTATAGCTTCTGATGTTTTTGGTATAGATTCAAGTATGTCTGTTAAAGGCTTTAAAGATAAGTCAGATTGGGTACCAGAAATAGATAAATCGTATGTATTTGATAAAGAAACAACACTTTCCATTCTTGCTGGTTTTGAGCATAACAGAAGGGTTATGATTCAAGGCTTTCACGGAACTGGTAAATCAACACACATTGAACAAATTGCTGCAAGATTAAATTGGCCATGCGTCCGTATTAATCTTGATAGTCACATAAGCAGAATAGATCTACTAGGCAAAGACGCTATAAAACTAAATGATGGAAAACAAGTAACTGAATTTCAAGAAGGGTTGCTTCCGTGGTCTATACAAAATCCTGTTGCTCTAGTTTTTGATGAATATGATGCTGGTCGTCCAGATGTAATGTTTGTAATTCAAAGAATACTTGAGGTTGAGGGTAAACTTACTTTACTAGACCAAAATAAAATTATTTCCCCACATTCTAGTTTCAGATTATTTGCTACAACCAATACTGTTGGATTGGGAGATATGACAGGCTTATATCATGGAACACAACAAATCAATCAAGGTCAATTAGATAGATGGCATATTCTATCAACACTTAACTATTTAGATCCAAAACAAGAATATAAAGTTGTGGCCACAAAATTAGGCAATATTAAAGGTGCAAAAAATCAAGAGATAATTAAAAATATGATTAAACTTGCAAACTTAACAAGGTCAGGGTTTGCAAATGGAGATATTTCAACATTAATGTCGCCAAGAACAGTAATATCATGGTGTCAAAATTTTAAGATATTTAAAGACCTTTCGACATCTTTTAAATTAAGTTTTCTTAACAAGTGTGATGATGTTGAAAAATCTATAATTGCTGAATATTTCCAGAGGTGTTTTGATCTTGAAATCGAAAATACCTAATTCAAATAAAACTCTTAATGGGCTGGAATAAAAACAGAGAAAAACTTCATGAAGCTGCCTTTTCATCTGTAAAGGCAATATCAAAGAATAAAAAATTAACTTCGAGCACGGGTTTATCTCAAAGGCCCCCAATTGAAAAAAATATTGTTATCCCCTCAGTACCTAGATCTTCTAATGATCTCAATAAATGGAGAGGTGAATCTGATTATCAAGCCTTTTGGCATCTTTATCATAAAACAAGAAAAGAAATTCCATTAACACTTCCAGCAAGAATGATATTTAATGAATTAGAGATATCAAGAGTTGAGCTAATTGGTTCTTCTGAATATATAGGTTCTAAAAAAAATATTTCTGAATATCTGAATCAAAAAAGCTTAAGTATACTTAGTATAGATGATAAAAAATCATTCAATGTTTTAGCTTATGGGGCAAATCTCTGGTTGAAAAAACAAGCTAAATATAAGCTTAGTAAAGAATCTCTAGAAATTATTGAAATCTTCGAAGAAAAGTATGATGTTAATAGTTCTTTGAATCATTTATCAAAAAAGCTAATTGATAATATCGATGATCAAAATAAGTTTGAGAAATTGTCTGTTCAGTTTTTGCAGAAACTTAATCTTGTCGATGATATGTCTGATGAAGATGAGAATATTGATCCTGATAACGCTCCTGAATCTAATGAAAAATTTGAAGATAATGAAATGGAAATAAGCTCCGAGTCACATGATGATAACCAAGTCGACTATAAAGATTCGCAAGCAGAAATTGATATTGACTCTGAAGACTTTGTAGAAAAAATAGATGATACTTCGATTCAAGAAGAAATTGAGGTTTCAACATATCCTCAAAATGAATACGCAAATAAACAAAAAAAAGATTATTCAATATATACAACAAATTTTGATGAAATTATTGAAGCAAAAGATCTTGTTACATCAGATGAATCAATTAGGTTAAGGAATCAGCTTGATAACCTGATCAAACCACATATAGCAACAATTGGTAAGCTTGCTAATAGATTGCAAAGATTTTTACTAGCCAAACAGAATACTAATTGGAATTACAATTTAGAAGAAGGAATTTTAGATAATGCTAGATTGCATAGAGTGATTGCTAATCCAGGATATCCGTTAAGTTTTAAAGAAGAAACTGAAAATAATTTCAAAGATACTGTTGTCTCACTTCTAATTGATAACTCAGGCTCTATGAGAGGTAGATCAATAAGCTTAGCAGCGATATGTGCTGATATTATTGGAAGTACATTAGAAAGATGTCAGGTTAAAACAGAAATTCTTGGTTTTACTACAAAGCATTGGAAAGGTGGAGACTCAAAAAAATTATGGATAATAAATGGTAACAGTTCTAACCCAGGGAGATTAAATGATATCAGGCATATAATTTATAAAAGTGCTGATAGCAGCTGGAGAAGATCAAGAAAATTTTTTGGCGCAATGCTCAGAGAAGGATTATTAAAAGAAAATGTAGACGGAGAGGCTCTTGCTTGGTCGCATGAGCGTCTTATTAAAAGACCTGAAGAAAGAAAGATATTAATTGTTATATCTGATGGAGCTCCAGTTGACGATAGCACCCTTTCAGCTAATAGAGAAGATTTTTTAGATAATCATTTAAAAGATATTATTTCAAAAATAGAAAATGATAGTCCGGTTGAGATTCAGGCAATAGGTATTGGTCACGACGTTACTAAATACTATAAAAATGCATTAACCATTAATAGAGCAGAAGAGCTTGGTGAAGTTCTTTTAGATGAATTAACAAAACTTTTCAAGGATTAACTATTATTATAAAATACATACACCAGGGTTTAGATATAATATTTAAGGAAAAGTTATGAAAATTCATAAGCAAGATGGTCCTCCAGAAGATCTTTTATATTTTGATGAAGATTTAAATCTTTCACAAAAGCAAGTTGAAGATGTTATAGAAATATTTAATACCCCATTAACAGGTGCTTACAATTGGGACTATACGGTATCTGATAATAGAATTAAAAAACTATATGAATTAGGTAAAGAATTAAATTGGAATGGTTCTATAGATTTAAACTGGGACTATACACATCCCTCTGATGAAAAAATAATTGAGCCTGATGAGGAATTGCCTCATGAATTATTAGATGCATATCAAAATCTATCCGAAGAAGAAAAAATATTATTTGATAGACATAATACAGCAGAGCTTATGAGCCAATTTCTTCATGGTGAGCAAGGCGCTCTATTGGTGGCATCTCAGCTTGCAAGCTGTGCACCAACATATAACGCAAAATTATATGCAGCTTCTCAGACATTTGATGAAGCAAGGCATGTAGAAGTTTTTAACAAATATCTACAAGATAAAATTGGGATACATTATCCAATTAATCCATCATTAAAATTACTATTAGATAAAATTCTTACTGATGAGAGATGGGATCTTAAATTTATTGGTATGCAAATTATTATTGAAGGCTTAGCACTTGCAGCCTTTCAAATGCTTAAAGCCATAACAAAAGATCCTTTGTTAAAACAATTGCTTCATTATGTTGTTCGAGACGAAGCGAGGCATGTAACTTTTGGTATTAATTATTTAGAAGACTATCTTAAAACATTATCAAAGGAAGAGCTTGATGAAAGAGCTCAATTTGCATATGAGGCATGTGTAATATCAAGAGATAGATTGATAAACACAAAGGCGGAGCAAAGATTCTTAAAAATGAGTGAAGAAGAAGCAAGAGAGTTCCAATTAAATACAGGAACTTTTGAAATGTTCAGAAATTTCCTATTCACACGTGTTATGCCTAATCTTAAAAGAATAGGTTTATTAACCGATGAGGTCAGGCCAAAGTTTGAAGCATTAGGTTTACTTGAGTATGAGAATGCTCCAGATGATTTTGAATGCGACTGGGCTGAAATGAAGAAACCATTAGAAAAATTTGGTCAAATACCAACTGCCTTATAACTTTAAATTTGTTTTAAAGTTCATATATTATTAATATAACGATGGAGAATTAATTATGTCAAAACACTCTGCTTTAAATACATTTGGTAGATCGGGTAACCCGGCTTTTACTAAAAATTTTACTGGCTCATATGATATTCCAGTAAATGAAAGAATGACTCTAGATGGTGCTGTAAATAAAACTGGTATCTTATTGTCATTATGTTTTGGTGGAGCTTTTGTTGGGTGGAATATTCCAACATTAATGATTCCTGCTGCTATTGTTGGATTTGTATTAGCGCTTGTTACTATCTTTAGAAGTCCTGCAAAGGCTGGCTCTACTGCACCATTATATGCTTTATCACAAGGTATATTTTTAGGTGGGATCACAATGATCTTTGAAACCCAGTTTCCTGGAATAGCAATACAGGCAATTGGACTTACCTTTGGAATACTTGCGTCTTTGTTATTTTGTTACAAAAGCGGAATTATAAAACCCACTGAAAATTTTAGACTTATGGTTTTTTCAGCTACAGTTGGTATAGGTATTGTATATCTAGTTAGCATACTAATTAATCTTTTTGGAAGCGGTGAGCAAGTTATGATGATTCATAGCAGCGGTCCTGTGGGAATAGGCTTTTCTCTTTTTGTCGTAGGTATTGCATCTTTAAATCTAGTTTTAGATTTTGATTTCATTGAAGAAGGCGCAGAACAAGGAATGCCAAAATATATGGAATGGTACGGGGCTTTTTCATTAATGGTTACATTAATATGGCTTTATATGGAAATCCTTAGACTTCTTGCCAAATTAAGAAGGTAAGGAAATTTGAACTATATTTTTGGAATCATTGCGGTTGCATCCTTATTTATTTTTTTTAATCTTGCTAAAGTTAGGGCCTCAGAAAAGCAAAGAAATAGAGATAATAAGATAGACTGGTCAATAAGCAGATATCATAATTTCTATAAAGGTTTTTTAGTGGTTGTCGTAGTGGTCTTGTTGGCTGCTTTTTTAATTAGCTTTTTTATAAAATAATTCTAAGGTTAAACATTATGATCTTAAAAAAGATAAATATATTTAAATTAGTTTTTAGTCTAGCTTTGTTATATCCATTTATATTAGCTAATGCTGAAAATTATAATGCGCCAATCATTCAACCAGGAGCACCAGGAAATCCATCAAAAGTTCTTGGAGCTGAAGATGCAACAAATATATCTAATACATCCTATATAAAAGCCGATGTTGAATTTCTTAAAGGAATGATTGTTCATCATGAGCAAGCAATCCTTATGTCTAATATGGCGGCAGAACGAACAAATAATAAAACAATAATTGATCTTGCTAAAAGGATCGATGTCTCACAAGAAGATGAAATTAACTTTATGGAAAGTTGGCTGAAACAAAGAAATGAATTCGGTGACAATACACATAACAATCATCACACGCATGGAAGTCATCATATGAACAATAGTCATGAAATGCATTTAGATATGGCTGGTATGGCTACTGCAAAGCAATTAAATGATTTAAGTAACTCTAAAAGCACAGATTTTGATAGGTTATTTCTTCAACTAATGATCACTCACCATGATGGTGCATTGGAAATGGTTGAAGAGTTAAAAAAATATCCAGGAAATACCTATGATCCTATTCTAAATGAATTTGTATCAGATCTTGTTAATGATCAAGGTGTTGAAATAGAAAGAATGAATGGTATTTTAGTAGGCCTTTCAGATGATCCAAGATCTGGATTAGCGCCTGGTTTATATATTGCTGATGAAGCTATTCTAAACATGGAATTAATAGCCTCGCTTAGAAAGCCAACTGGGTTTTTTGATCCTGAAAATCCAGAAGCAAAAGGATCTGAAGATTTAACAGAAGACAATGAAAACAAAACAACTGCAGAGATTTCAAGATCTCTTCGCTCTCCAATGTTGTCTTTCGCAAATACTGATATGGCATTTAAAGACAATATTCTTGTTGCTGGAAATTATCATGGTTTTAATATTTACGAGCTAAATGAAAACGGTATCCCGAATCTTATTTCCTCCGTTGTATGCCCAGGAGGTCAAGGAGATGTATCAATAGTTGGCGATCTACTTATCATGTCCGTTGAAGAAAATAGAAGTAGAGTTGATTGTGGTTTGGAGGGAGTAAATAGAGATTCGAGTCCTGATAGATTCAGAGGAATAAGAATATTTGATATTTCTGAGTTAGCTAAGCCTAAGCAAGTTGGTGCTGTTCAAACATGCAGAGGATCTCATACTCACTCAGTGGTTTCTAGTTCAGATACTAATATCATTGTATATAACTCTGGAACTGGACGCGTTAGAGATAATGATGAATTATCAGAATGTTTTGGCTGGGATGGTGGCGGAACTTCTTATTTCACAATTGATGTAATAGAAATACCTGTTAAAAATCCATCTGAATCAAAGATTGTTAAAAGTCCAGCTGTATTTATGGACATGGAAACAGGAAGAGTTGCAGGTTTATGGCGTGGTGGTGATCATGGTGATGATACTCAAGATACTTCACCAACCGATCAATGTCATGATATTACTGTATTTCCTTCAAAAAATATTGCTGCAGGAGCCTGCTCTGGTAATGGAATTTTATTTGATATATCTGACCCTTACAATCCTAAAAGATTAGATGTTGTAACAGATATTGGTTTCGCATATTGGCACTCAGCAACTTTCAATAATGATGGAACCAAAGTAATTTTTACTGACGAATGGGGCGGCGGTGGTCGAGCAAGATGTCGTGCTTGGGATCCTTTAGATTGGGGCGCTGATGCAATCTATGACATCGTTGATAATGAGCTAGAATTTAAGAGTCACTATAAAATGCCTGCTCCTCAATTAGAAACTGAAAATTGTGTTGCTCATAATGGGTCGATAATTCCTATACCAAACAGAGATATATTTGTTCAGGCCTGGTATCAGGGCGGCATTTCAATAATGGATTTTACCGATTCATCTAATCCAAAAGAAATTGCCTATTTTGATAGAGGCCCAATACTGGAAGATTTATTAATCACAGGTGGATATTGGTCAACATAT
>CACECP010000013.1 GCA_902558095.1 uncultured SAR86 cluster bacterium
TCTCCTGGTTTTAACTTTAAGAGAATTCTAGTCAAAGATTTTGAGAACAAAATAATATTAGAAGCTGATAACATTGGAATAGGCATTAACTTAGTTAAAAGCTTTACTGAAAAGCATGTAAATCTTACTTTTCTAGATTTACAAAATTTTTTATATATTAATGAGCAAGATAGAAATTATAAGACCAACCTTAAACTCATCATTGATGAAACAGATATTAAATCTGAAACTTTTAATTTCCAGGCAAGTAACACCCTAATTGAAATTAAGAACGGAAACATATCGATAATTAACAGAAACGGCAAACTAAATAACATTATTTTTAATGACTTAAATATCTTAAATAAACATAATTCAAATAAGATTTTTTATTCAGCAATATTTAATCTTGATGAAAAAATTATTGATGATAATAATTTTATTAACTTAGAATCAATTTCAGACTACGAAATAGATCTAGAGGTCCACAGCAAAGGTTATTTCGATACAAGTTTAAAAAATCTAGAAAATCTAAATAAATATATTTTTAAAAAATCGTCATTCATCACAAACACCGAATACCCAATAAAAAATATAGAATTAGTTTTAAATACCAACATAGACAAGGAGGTTACTGGCATATTTACAGCCTCAATACCAGATCAGGACATCAAGGGCTCAATTCTTTTTAAGAACGAAAATCTAACTATTAGATCTGGACTAAAATTTAATATGAATCAAATTGTAAATTATGACCAGTATCTTAAATTAAATGGATTAGAAGAATTTAGAGGAGTATTAAATATAAATAATGACATAGTTTCACTTGATCTTGAATCGGATTTGTCCAATACAAGTATTACATCTGTTATAGATGATCTTAATAAAGATAAAGGCACAAATCTTAAAACAACAATAAACATAAGAGATTTATCTAATCCAACATATCTTATAAAGAATTCTAATGTAAAATCTTATATTGGCCTAAATAATTCAGGATATTTTTCATTAGGAAATAATTACGACAAAGAAATTCAGCAATTAGATTATAGAGAGGGATTTCATATATTTCTATCTTTGAATAGGCTAGACACAAATAAAATTTCATTTAGCAATCAAGCCAACAAATTATCAGGCTTAGTTTCAATTAAATCGAAAATCAAAGAACTTAATTTTTTTGAGAATACATACAACGATCAAGAATTTGAAATCAATTTTAAAGGAAATAACATAGATGCAACTTTTTCAGGAAAAGATCTTAATGGAATAATTAAGGTTGACGAAACTGGCTTTATGAGAATTGATGTATTTGATACAAAATTTGAATTCAAGGGATTAGATATAGTTGAATCTCAAAGTAATTTTGATATTGAAGATATAAATTTAAGATTCGTTGGTAAAAATATTCAAACATATGATGATCTCTTTCAAGATATTGATTTTTATTTACTTAGAAATGAAAAAATAACAACTATAGATAATATAAATGTCTCAAGTAAAAATTTAAATATAGGCCCTTATGACAGAAATGAAAAAGCTTATATTAGTTATAACAGAATGAATGATATGTATAAAGTAAGGGGATCTTATAAAATTAATAATGAGAATACTCCATTAAAAGCTCTCATTGATTATGATTTTGAATATCTTTCTACAAATTTAAATATTCAATGGACAAGTATTGAACAATTAAAGAATGTTGAGGGAAGGATAGACTTTTTATTAAAAGATTTTAAATCTGATACTTCCCTCGGAGATTCAGCTTTTTTGAGAGCATTAAAAATATTTAATTTGAACGCCATAATTGAAAATATTAATAATGAAGCTGATATTACATCCTCAAATTTATACATAAATAGAGCTGAAGGTAATTTTTATGTTGGACAAAACAGAGCATTAATTAGCAACCCAATTAAGATTGAAACTAGTGAGGCTAAAATGAAGTGGAGGGGAGATATATTTAAGAATTCTGAAGGCCTTCTAGAAAATTTAAATCTAGATCTGGAGATGAGATTAAAAGTTTCTGAAAATATTCCTTGGTACGCTGCAATTTTTGGAGGTATTCCTGCATTGGCTGGTGGAATAGTTTTTGAAAACATTTTTGATGAAAGACTTGATGATGTGTCAACATTTAAATTCAAAGTGACAGGCTCTATTGAAGAACCCTCAATAGAAAGAATAGATTAGTTATATAGATATATTGTTGCCAATCCTAAAAAAGAGAGAAACCCAATGACGTCTGTTACTGTAGTCACAACAACACTTCCACTAATTGCAGGATCCTGTTTAAATTTTCTTAAAATTAAGGGCACAAGTATTCCTGCAAAAACTGAACTAACGAGATTTATTATTAATGCGAAAGATATAAGAAGAGCTATTGTCATTTCCTGAAACCATGCATATGTTATAAAACCAACCAAAACAGACAAAACGATGCCATTTAATATTGAAACAGCTAATTCTCTTTTGAACAACCATTTTATGTTTGAAGAATTTATTTGCTCTAGTGTCAAACCACGTAAAACTATAGTCAATGTTTGAGTGGCTGCAACGCCTCCCATGCTTGCAACTATAGGCATGAGTATGGCCAAGTAAACAAACTTATCAATGATATCTTGGAAAATATTTATTGTGCTAGCTGCAATAAAGGCAGTTATAAGATTTAAGCTTAACCATAAAACTCTACTTTTTGCAGCTCTACCAGGAGGAGCAAATGTATCCTCAGCAACACCAGCCATTCCAAGTAAATTTTGGTCAGCATCCTCTCTAATAACATCAACAACGTCATCGATGGTTATCCTTCCTATTAGCTTATTATTTTTATCTATTACCGATGATGAAATCCAGTCATTTCTTTCAAATAATATTGCAACCTCTTTATCATCAAGATCGACACTCATGGGTGAAATTTCTGTCTCCATAATTTCTCTTACAACCATAGATGGATTTGATGTTATGACTTTACTAATATTTAATTCTCCTAAATATTCATTTGAATCATTAACTACAAAAATTTTATCTGTATTATCCGGTAACTTACCTAAATCTCTAAGATAACTTATTACTTCTTGAATTGAATTATTAGGTCGAACACTTATTACGTCAGTATTAAGAAGGCCTCCAGCGGTATTTTCTGGAAAAGTAAGACCCATCTCAATTCTACTTCTATCTACCTTCGACATATTAGAAAGAATTTTTTTCATTCTTTCTTCTGGGAGTTTTTGAAGAATATCGACTATTTCATCAAGCTCTAACTCTTTTACAGCCTCAGCAAGTTCCTCATTGGAAATATTGGAAATTAGATCTTGTTGAATTTCCTCTCCTAATTCAAAAAGAACATCTCCCTCTTCCTCAGTTTTTAATAATGAAAACAAAATATTTCTTTGTTTTGGAGGAGATGATTCCAGCGCATGAGCTATTTCAGAGGGCGACATATTTGATAATAGTCTTCTTATTTGATTTAAAGATAAATCTAAAGAGTCATCTAATATCGTCTTTAAATTATTATTAGTATTTTTATTATCTCCATCCATAAAACAATCTTAACTTACGAACTTTTATCTATTTCTTGATGAGGGTATATTATTCATTTTTCTATACTTAGAGACTGTTCTTCTTGCCAAGCCATAGCCTTTTTTATTTAGCTCAATAGCAATTTTTTTATCACTTTTAGGCTTATTTTCTTTATCAACAATATCTTTAATTAATTTCATTAGCTGAGAATTAGAAATATCTCTTATTTTAGAAACCGAGGAAACCAACAAGGATTTCAATGGTATTACTCCTTTTGGGGTATCAATATATTTATATCTCAATATTCTTGAAATAGTTGAAGGATGAACCCCTATTTTTTCTGCAATTTCTTTATTATTCAATGTGTTAATTTTTAATGGATTATTTTTGAAAAATGCTATTTGTTTTGAGCAAATATATTCGCCAACTTTTTTTACAGTGTCATTTCTTTTTTTAACTGATTTAAGAAGCCATTTAGCTTCATTTATTTTATTGAGCATCTCTGGATTTTTGTTTATCTTTAATTCTTTTTTAACTTGTTTTATCAAACTATCGTCTGTTTTAATTGAAGGAAATCTTTCATCAATAAAACTCACCTTTAAATTATTATTCATAAAGATAATTTTTAAATCTGGTTCAATATATTTTACCTTTTTATAGTTAAGACCAGGACTCAGATCGCATTTTTGTATTTCTGTAATTGCTTCATTAAGTTCATTCTCAGAAAACCCTTCCTGAATTAATGCATGTTTAATTAAATTTAGATCATCCAAATCCTCATTAAATATTATTTTCATTATTAATGATTTCTTTTTATCAGAAATATTGGCGGAAGATATTTGTATTTTGATACATTCTTTATGATTTCTATAACCAATACCAGTAGGACTCATTTTTTGAATTACATTTACAAGGATTTCTTCAATCTTTTTAGCACTAAAAATATGATTTGAAATCTTTTCGATCTCAAATATGTCCTCAATTAACATTCCATTTTCATCAACACAATCAATTATAATTTTTGATAATTTAATCTGATTCTCATTAAGCTTAAAATCATTTATTTGTTCGAGAAGACTTTCTCTCAATGTTTTTTTTGATTCTATTTCAAAATTGAAATCTTGATTATATGAGCCTTCGATTTCATTAAAATCTTCTTCTCTTTCTAAAAATGGATTTTCGTCTACTTCTTTTTGTATTTTTTTTATAAGTTCAAATCTTGATAATTGCAATAAATCTATTGATTTTTTTAAAGATGGAGTAAGTGTAAAAGTTTGTTTTTGTTTGAGATTTTTTGAAAGATATATACTCATTTAATTATACATATTTCCAATATAAACTTTTTTAACTAGTTCATTTTTAATTAATTCATCTTTGTTACCCCTAGCAATAACTTTTCCATTGTTAATTATTGCTGCTTCATTACATATTTCTAGTGTTTCTCTAACATTATGATCTGTTATCAATACTCCAATGTTTTTGAGGGCTAACTTTTTTAAAACATTCTTTATATCTTCAATTGCAATAGGGTCAATTCCAGCAAAAGGTTCATCCATAAGAATTACTTTTGGTTCGGTGGCAAGACTTCTTGCAATCTCAACCTTTCTTCTCTGTCCTCCAGATAGCTGTCTTCCTTTTAGATTAGCTATTTCAGACAATCCAAATTCCTCAATAGATATTTCAATAAATTTCTTAATATCTTTATTATTGTTAAAGGATAATTCAGCTAAACCCATAAGATTTTCATATACAGTTAATCCTTGAAAAATCGATGGCTCTTGAGGCAAATATTTGATTCCTAATTTAGATCTTTTGTGCATAGGAAGATTCGAAATATCTTTATCAAATAGAAGAATCTTGCCTTTTTCTGAGTTTGTTAGACCAGCTATGATATAGAAAGTTGTTGTTTTACCTGCGCCATTAGGTCCAAGTAATCCATATATTTCTCCTTCACCGACTTCAAAGCTTATTTGAGAAAGAATTTCCTTATCTTTTATTGATTTTGTAATTTGCTTTACTTCTAGCATAAATTCTTAACTTGATGTCATTTTACCGCTTTGCGGGTTAAAGACTATTATATTTGAGGATATTGAAATACCTTCATATTTCATTGAAGCATTACCTATGAGATGTATTTTTTCGTCATCAAAAAATAATATTTTATCTGCTTTGCCACTAAAAATATTATCATCTTTTTTTGATTCAATAATAGAAGGGCTTCCTAAAAAAGATATAACATCCTCTTTCTGATCATATGTTGCAGACTTAGATTTAATAATTACGTACTCTGAATTAATTTCAACGTTATCATAAAAGTTAATTTGCTTTGAATTTTTTAAAAACTCTATAGAATTTGCATCAATTTTTATATTGTTCGCAGAGGCTGCAAAAGTATTAAAACTAAAAAGCAAAACTAATACTAAATATGAAAATTTATTTTTTTTCAATTACAGTATCCTGGCTTCAATTAAATCATGCATAGAAATAACACCTACGTATTTTTTCTCCTCTGTGACCACTAACGTAAAAATTTTATTTTTTTCCATGATTTTTGCAGCATCTACTGCTAATGCACTAGAATTTACTGTTATGTATGATTTAGTCATAAGGTCTTTAATCTTAGTTTCTTGAATATTTACTTTTTCATTAATAGATCTTCTTAAATCTCCATCTGTAAATATTCCAACAACTCTTTTTTTATCAACAACCAGGGTAATGCCCAATTTTTTTTTAGTTATTTCTAGCAAAGCTTTATCAAGAACAGTATCAGGAGATACGATAGGTATTGATTTTCCTTTATGCATAAGATCACTTACTTTTGTAATTAATTTCTTACCTAATTTTCCTGCTGGGTGGGAAGAAGCAAAATCATTTTTTGTGAAGCCTTTTGCCTCTAGTAATGCAATTGCTAGAGCATCTCCAAAGGCTAAAGCATTTGTCGTGGACGATGTTGGAGCTAAATCTAAGGGACATGCTTCTTTTTTAGACTTAAGTTCTATTTTTATGTCTGCAAATTTGGCAATTGTTGAACTGTTATTACTTGTTAATGAAGCAATTTCTTTTGCGTGCCTCTTGAGTGATGAAAGGATACTGATTATTTCATCAGTTTCACCAGAATTTGATATTAGAAGAATGACATCTTTTTTGTTTATAAGGCCCATATCTCCATGTGCAGCCTCTGTTGGATGAATAAATATTGAAGGAGTTCCAGTACTTGACAATGTTGCTGATATTTTCTGTGCGATATGACCAGACTTACCAACTCCCATTATCACAAACTTACCCTTAGAAGCCATAACTTTCTCACAAAGGATTGTAAAGGAACTTTTTAGTTGCTTTCCTATTGCTGATATGGAATCTGATTCTATTTTTAAAGTTCTTTTAGCTGATGCTATGTAATTAAATTTTTTCATAATAATTTAGGAAATTTATATTCACCTAAATGCTATAATAGACCAATGTTACACGCACATAAAAATTATTTTTTATTTTTCTTTTTAATCATAATTCCTTTATCAATTAAATCAGAAGAAGATCCTTTTATATTTATTGATACTAACGCACAAAAGATGGCAGATGTTCTTATTAAGAATGTTGAATTATTTGAAGAAGATAGGACGCTGTATGAAGATAAAATAAAAGAAATTTTTGAGCCAATGATAGACTTCAGAAGAGTTGCTTTTAGTGTGATGGGTAAAAAGTACTACCTTATGGCTACCAAAGATCAAAGAGATGAATTTGTATTAATTTTTAAAGATTCTTTATTAGATAATTATGCATCAACTCTTGCTAAATGGGGCGATTCAACCATAACCACAGTTTTTCCTGATGAATATCAATCAGATTTTGAAAAAAATGTTGAGGTTAGACAGATTCTTGATACCGGAACTAGCAAGTATCCAATTTCATATAAATTAAGAAAAAATAAAGATGGATGGAAAATTGTTAATATTATTATTAATGGACTTAACCTTGGCTTAACAATGCGGAATCAATTTCAAGCATTAGCGACTTCATCAAACGAAGACATTGAAACCACCATTAAAAACTGGAATTCCGATTTTGGAGATGCTGGTATTTCTTAATATGAAAGAAACCATAGAACAAATATTAATTGAAAATATACCGGACGTTATATGTAAATTTTATGGCGACTCATGCAATCTTCGTCTAGAAGTTTCATCAAAAATTTTTACTGATATGTCATTAATTGATCAGCATAAAACTGTAATGAGGCTTCTTCAAAATAAATTTAAAACAGGCGAGCTTCATGCTCTTAGCTTAAAGACAAAAATTTTATAATTATTTATGGAAAAGCTATTAATCAAAGGTGGTAATAATCTTTCTGGAAAGATCAAATGCTCTGGAGCTAAGAACGCAGCATTACCCATGATCGCAGCAACAATTCTATCTGATGAAAAAATTATTCTAAAAAACCTTCCTTATTTACAAGATATCACTACTATTTTTGAATTACTTGGGTCCATGGGCGCTGAAATTTTGCTTGATGAAAATATGAACTTTACAATATCTTCATCAAATTTAAAGGATATCGAGGCAAGATATGAGTTAGTAAAAACTATGAGAGCTTCTATATTGGTTCTTGGACCATTATTAGCTAAATATGGTAAAGCGAAAATTGCTCTTCCTGGAGGTTGCGCTATTGGAACAAGACCGGTAAATTTTCATTTGGATGCTTTGAAGCAATTAGGAGCAGAAATTAATTTAAAAAATGGTTATATAGAAGCATCTGCAAAAAAACTTCAAGGAAACAAGATTAAATTTGATGGAGTTACTGTAACTGGAACTGAGAATTTAATGATGGCAGCAACTTTAGCTGAAGGAAGAACAATACTAACAAATGTTGCAAAGGAGCCTGAAATAATAGATTTAGCAGAGATGTTAAATTCAATGGGTGCAAAAATTTCAGGTGCTGGTAGTGATGAAATTATTATAGATGGAGTAGAGAGCCTTCATCGAACTGAATATGTAATTCCGGCTGATAGAATTGAAGCAGGAACATATCTTGCAGCCGCAGCTGTTACAAATGGGAATATAACTGTTGAAGGTATAAATCCCAAAAGATTAATGAAAGTAATTTATAAATTGAACGATGCTGGAGCCCAGATATCGCATGACGAAAATTCAATATCAATATCAATGAAAAAAGATCGACCTAGGCCAGTTGACGTTACAACTGCTCCGTTTCCTGAATTTCCTACAGATATGCAAGCACAATTTTCAGTAATTAATGCTATATCCAATGGCACATCCAATATATATGAAACTGTATTTGAAAATAGATTTATGCATATTCTTGAATTAAATAGAATGGGTTGTGATATAACTGTTCAGGGAAATCATGCTGTCATAAATGGAGTGCCATCTCTTTATGGTGCAGAAGTAATGGCTACAGACCTTAGAGCTTCAGCGAGTTTAATTCTTGCAGGTCTATGTGCCAAAGGTGAGACAATTGTAGACAGGATTTATCATATTGACAGAGGTTACGAGAGGATAGAAGAGAAATTAAATTATTTAGGTGCAGACATCACAAGACTTCCTAGTTAATCTTTTTTGTTTGGTCCGCGCTTATATCGATAACTTTAAGACTACTATTTTCTGATGATACTTTTAATTGAATATTATTTCCAAGACCTGCAAATCTGAGAGATTTGGTTAAATTACTCCAAGTTCCTTCTTCTTCATTTATCTCAAGTATAATGTCATTTACCCTGACTCCCTTTTCATATAAGGGTCCAAAATTATCTATCTCTATTATTTTTAATGCATTAACAATTTTATTATTAAGATTAACTCTAATTCTTACTACTCTAAAATTTCCAATCCATGTAGTTCTAATTTTTCCATATTGAATAAGCTCAGATACAATTTGGACTACAATATTTGAAGGAATCGCAAAACCGATACCTTGATATGCTCCAGTTTTAGAAAATATCTTAGAATTTATTCCAACTAGATTGCCATTTTCATTAATTAGCGCTCCTCCTGAGTTACCAGGATTAATTGCAGCATCAGTTTGGATAAGTTGAAGATAGGGATTGCCATAATCTCTGCCAGTTGCACTTATAATCCCATTTGAAACAGATATACCAATTCCATATGGGTTTCCAATAGCTAAAACCCTATCTCCAACTTTGATATTTTGTGAATCAGCTATTTGAATTGGGTTTAACTTATCATCGGATATAATTTTAAGCACAGCAATATCTGTATTATTATCAATACCAATTATATTTGCAGAAAAGTTTTTTCCATTATTAAGCCTAACATTTATATTATTACCTGAGAGAATATGAAGGTTTGTAACTATATAGCCATCATCTGAGAAAATAACTCCAGAGCCAATACCATTATTTGTTCTTGAGTTCATGAGGCTATTGCTTGAAGTAATAGTAACTACGGATTCAATAGATTTTTCAGAAGCAGTAACTAATTTGTTTTTATCATCTGATATGAAGTACCATGTGGCAGCAAAAGTTAATAATATAACTAATATATAATTTAAAACATATGTTTGAAGAAGTTTCATAATGTCAATATCTAAAAATATCATTGATGCTCTTAAAAACCAAGATATAAAAATAAATTCAGCTCAATTAAAACTTATAGAATCCTTGACGAAAATTAAATTAAACAAAAATTTTTCTAATACCATAAGGAGGCTAACAAGAGAAGAAAATCTTGGTATTTATATATGGGGAGATGTAGGAAGAGGTAAGACCTTCATAGTAAACGAATTTATTAAACAACTTAGAGATAAAAGAATTAAAAGCTACCATTATATTGACTTTATGACCTTGATTCATGAAGAATTAAAAAATAATTCTGGTACTAAAAATCCTTTAAAAAAAATATCAAAGAAGATTACAAGTCAATATGATTTGATTTTTATTGACGAATTCCAAATCGAAGACGTGGCTGATGCAATGATAATTACAAATATTTTAGAAAAAATATTGGATCAGGGTTTAAAAATTATTATTACCTCAAACGCTCACCCTAATGATTTGTATAAAGACGGATTGCAAAGACAAAAGTTTATTAAATCTATGCAGACTTGTACAAAGAAACTAGAGATTTTCAACCTTAGGGGTGATATTGATTATAGAATTAAAAATATTATTGACTTTGATAACAACTGTAAAAACACTTATTCGGAAAAAGATATTATTAGAATTATTGACCACAACTTCTCATCTTATAACCATCAAAGCAATAAAATCGTAATTAATGAACGTAAGTTTAAATGTAAATTCGTTACAAATAATCTTATTTGGATTGATTTTATGGTCTTTTTTAAAGATGCAACTGGACCAAAAGATTATAAAGAGTTATCAGGTAAGCTCGATTGGATTTTTGTAAGTAATTTCAAAAAATGTGACGATTATTCTATTGATGTAATAAGAAGATTTATATCTTTTATTGATATCGCATATACAAATAAAGTGAAAGTTAAGTTTTTCTTTAACAATATAGGTTTAGATGAAATATATAAGGGCACTAAATTAGATATATTATGGAAAAGATGTCAAAGCAGGCTTAATGAAATGCAAAGTTATGATTATTTTTTAAATGATAAAAATTAATAAAAATCCATATAAACATTGATATATTTTCAAGTAAACATTAATATTCGCTTCTCAAATTAAATGATTATGAAAACTTATTCGTTAAAAAAAGAAGAAGTAGAAAGAAATTGGTTTGTTATAGATGTTACTGATAGAGTTCTAGGCAGGGTTGCTACTAAGATAGCTGATAGAATTAGAGGTAAGGATAAACCAACATTTACACCTCATACTGACGGGGGTGATTATGTAATTGTTGTTAATGCTGAAAAAATAAAAGTAACAGGTTCAAAATATACTGACAAGAAGTATTACAAACATTCTCTATATCCTGGAGGTTTAAAAATAAAAACTTTTAAAGAGGTAAATGAAAATAATCCAGAAAGAATAATCGAAGATGCTGTTAAAGGTATGTTGCCAAAAAATAAATTAGGAAAATCTATGATAAAAAAACTTAAAGTATTTAAAGGCCCAAATCATGATCATGAATCACAAAAACCAACTGAGTGGAAGTTAAGTTAATGAGCGACGAAATGCATTATGCAACTGGAAGAAGAAAAACCTCTTCTGCAAGGGTTTATCTAAAAAAAGGTAAAGGCAATATTTCTGTAAATGATAAAAAGCTTGACGAGTATTTTGGTAGAAAAGTTGCTCAAATGCTTGTTATGCAACCATTAGAATTACTTGAATTAACTGAAAAAATTGATGTAAATGTTAAAGTCAATGGTGGTGGTAGCTTTGGACAAGCTGGCGCGATAAGGCATGGTATTTCAAGAGCATTAATAATGTACGATGAAGATCTAAGACCTCAATTAAAAAAAGCAGGACTTCTAACTAGAGATCCACGTAGAGTTGAAAGGAAGAAACCCGGCCTTGTAAAAGCAAGGAAAAGTAAGCAATTTTCTAAACGATAATTTTCTAACTTATTTCGTATTATAAGTAAATTTTATATTGCTTTAATATGGTATAATTTTGACCGAATTTTAGTGGCACACTATCTAAATGCAAGATAAAGATAAAACAAGAAGAAAGGTATTAATTGGTTTAACGAGCGCAGTAGGTATATCTGGTTTGCCATTTGCAGCAACACCATTTATTGCTGCCTGGAATCCAAGCGCCAAAGCAAAAGCAGCTGGCGCACCAGTAAAATTAGATGTATCTAAAATGATGTATGGACAACAAATTCAGGTTGCTTGGAGAAAACAGCCAGTTTTTATAGTTAGACACACAAAAGAAAGTATTGCCAACTTGAAACTTAATTTGCCTAAATTAGCTGATCCAAATTCGGATGAAATTATTGAGCCATATAAAGGAATGAATCCATCTAGATCTAAAAGTCCTGAATACTCAGTTTTTTCCGGAGTATGCTCGCATTTAGGTTGTGCGCCAAAATATTATCCTGAAGTAGAACCAAAACCATGGGATGCAACATGGAATGGAGGTTTCTTTTGTCCATGTCATGGCTCAATGTTTGATATTGTTGGAAGAGTTTTTAAAGGTGTCCCAGCACCTACTAATTTGACTGTACCACCTCATATGTTTGAGGGAACTATATTGACTATAGGAGAGGATAAGGAGTTATAAAATGTTTGGAATAGCTAGTAAATTATTTTCTTGGGTTAATGATAGATTGCCAATAGTAAACACTTTTGAAAGGCATTTATCAAAACATCCAGTCCCATCAAAGGTTAATTTTTGGTATTTATTTGGAGCTCTTGCTGCTGTTACTTTAATTATTCAAATAGTTACGGGTATTTGGTTAATAATGCCATATTCAAATACCGAAGAGCAGGCATTTTCTTCAATTGAATACATAATGCGAGATGTAGATTATGGTTGGGTTATTAGATATATGCATACAACCGGAGCATCCTTATTTTTTGCAGTTGTATATTTACACATGTTCAGAGGATTGCTTTACGGTTCTTATCAAAAACCGAAAGAATTAGTTTGGATTTTTGGTTGTACAATTTATTTGGCAATGATGGCAGAAGGTTTTCTTGGATATGTCCTTCCATATGGACAAATGTCTTATTGGGGCGCACAGGTAATAATTTCATTATTTGGGGCAATACCATATATAGGGGAGTCTTTAGAATTGTGGGTCAGAGGTGATTATTATATATCAGGAATAACTGTCTCAAGGTTCTTTGCTTTACATGTTGTTGCTTTACCCTTAATACTTATAGCACTTGTTTTTCTCCATTTAGTTGCACTTCATGAGGTTGGTGCTGGTAATCCAGAAGGAGTTGATATTGAAGAACATCTTGACGATGATGGAGTACCACTAGATAGCGTTCCTTTTTTTCCATATAAAGTTTTAAATGCGATGGTGGCAATTGGGGTATTTGGAGTTGTTTTTTCAATAATTATGTTTTTCTTTCCTGAAGGCGGAGGTTATTTTATTGAGATGGCAAATTTTGAAAAAGCTAATCCATTAGTAACACCTGATCATATTGCCCCAGTTTGGTATTATGCACCTTTCTATACCATGCTTAGGGCAATTCCAGACCCTTTAGGGGGATTAATAGTCATGGCATCTGCAGTAGCAATATTCTTTATTGTGCCGTGGTTAGACAGGAGCAAGGTTGCCTCCATAAGGTATAAAGGCATTTATAGTAAAATTGCGATTACATTATTTGGAGTAAGTTTTCTTACTTTGGGTTATCTTGGGACAGTTGGAGTTACTGAAGTTAGAAAAACTATGAGTGTTATATGTACTGTTATTTATTTTGCTTACTTTTTACTAATGCCTATTTACACTAAATATGAGAAAACAAAAGAAGTGCCTGAAAGATTATGACGTCTCTTCAATCAACGAAAATTAATATTTTAAGAACTTTTTATGTTTTGGCAGCTCTGTTTTGTATAAATTTTGTTTACTCCGCTGAAGGTGGTCCATGTAAAGATTATGGAGAATGTGACGAATTTAAGTATTCTCTTAATGATATAGAATCACTTCAAAGAGGCGTATCTACTTATATTAATTATTGTTATGGTTGTCATTCTCTCCAATACTCAAGATGGGGAAGAGTTGCAGAAGATTTACAAATTCCTGAAGAAATATTTTTTGAAAATTTAGTTTTTGATAAATCTATAAAGCCAGGAGATCTAATGATAGGAGCAATGCCTAAGGATTCTGAAAATTGGTTTGGTGTAACACCTCCAGACTTAACCTTAGTATCTAGATATAAAGGAGATGATTGGATCTATTCATATCTAAGAGCTTATTATGAAGATTCTTCCAAACAATATGGAGTTAATAACCTTGTATATCCAGGTACTGCTATGCCAAATGTTCTTTTATCTCTGCAAGGCAATCAAAGATTAGTATGTAAAAACATTCCTATATTGGCTAAAAACGGTGGACAAAAGAGAGATCAGTCAGGTAATCCAATCACTAAAGAAAAATGTGGATTTCTAGAAGTAGAAGAAGGAACAGGAAAATTAAGCAAAGAAGAGTTCGATTCTTTAATTTATGACTTAACTAATTTCTTGGTTTATGTGGGAGAACCAATTAAAGCAACAAGAGAAAGAATAGGATGGTATGTAGTATTTTACTTTTTAATATTTACAGCATTATCCTCTCTACTATATCGAGAATACCATAAGGATTATAATTAATGGGGGAAATATGATTTTATATTCAGATAGAGATGATCACTACAGTCAAAGGGTTAGAATTGTTCTAGCAGAAAAAGACATTTCTGCAGAAATAAAAGAATCTAAACAAGATGAAACCGCAGATGAAATACTCTCAATAAGTCCATATCATAAGTTACCAATTCTGGTGGATAGAGATCTTGCTATTCATGATCCAGCTGTGATGATGGAATATTTAGATGAAAGATTTCCTCACCCACCACTGTTGCCAGTATATCCTGTAGCGCGAGCCAACAGCAGGACTCTCATGCTTAGAATTGACAGAGAGTGGTGTCCGCTTATTGATACTTTAATTGAGGGAGCAAAACCTGAAAAAGAACTTATGAAAATAAGAGAAGAGTTACTTCATGAAATATCTTCAATTGCACCAACATTCAAAGAGTTTAAATTTTTTATGAGCGATGAATTTACATTAGTTGATTGTTTTTTTGCACCTATATTATGGAGACTTCCTTCAGTTGGAATAAAACTGCCCGTTAATAGACATTTAAAACCACTTCTTGACTATCAAAAGGCAGTTTTTGAAAGGCCAGGATTTCTCGACAGTTTATCTTCCTTAGAAAGAGATCTTAAGGAAGACTAGATAGCTCAACAGAAGAAATTCTCGATACTGAAAAATTTCTTTTAATACATTTGTTATTATTTTGAATATTTTGAGCACTTGTATTGAGGGTTAAATTTTTTTCGAAAAAATTGTTTTGATATACCATTT
>CACECP010000014.1 GCA_902558095.1 uncultured SAR86 cluster bacterium
ATCATCAATTGGGCCTGATAGGAAAATGACTCTTTCTTTTAATAGCCTTGAGTATATATCAAATGATCTTTCTCCTCTTGGAGTTTGTTCTATAACCATTGGTATTAAGGCTGAATGTATATCTGTCATAATCTATACCTGTTTATTAGCTAATTCAGAAAATTTTATCACTTTCTTCTTTGATTTAAGAACGTTTTCTAATTTTTCAACTAATTGCTGCTCTAAAACAACCATTCTGAATTGTTCAAGCTGCTGTGGCTGACCTACAATCCATTTTTTATATTGCTCAGGATCTTTATATCTTTTAGATTCTTCTTCAACAAAATTATCTATTTGCTCTTTGGTAACGTTCAATTCAAAATGCTTTACCATTTCTGCAAATAGTAAATCTAATTTAACTCTTTTTTCAGCTTTTTCAATAAATGTATTTATTGGAAATAAATCATCACCTGCATTTTCTTCAGTATGACCTATTCTCATAAGTGCATCTTTTCTCATTAAATCGGCTTGTTCATTTATGGTTGCTTTTGGTGCATTAAAAGAATTTGTTTTTAATAATGTTTCATATATGGATTCCTTTGTTAATTCTTTTTCTTGAATAGTTACTTCATTATTCATTCTTTTCACTATTTCTTCTTTAAATTCCGGAAGATCTTTTACATCCATTTGAAGTTTTTCAAACAAATCCTTATCGACTTTAGCTTCTGTTATTTGTTGAACATTTTTTAATTCTATTTCAAATTCAGCCTCAACGCCTGCTAAATTTTTTTTAAAATAATCATCTGGGAATTTACAATTTATTTTGAAACTAGATGGTTTCTTACCTATCAGTGAATCCTCGAATCCTGGGATCATTGATTTGCTTCCAAGAATTAACTTAAAATCTTTTGCTGAATTACCTTCAAATTCCTCTCCATTAATTTTTCCTAAAAAATCAATCACAACTTGATCATCTAATTGTGCTTCTCTTTTAACATCTTTCCATTCGCCGTATCTTCTTAAGATATCTGCAATAGCTTTATCTATATCATCATCTTCAATATCAATACTAAAATCTTCATAAGAGGTCCATTTTGAAAATTTTATTTTAATTTCAGGAAATACTTCTATCAGCGCTGAATAAGCAAGTGGCTTAGTAGGATCTTCTGAGTCTATAGTTACCTTTGGTGATGAAGCAGGCCTTATATTATTTTCAGAAATTGCTTTTGGGTAAGATTCTTGAATTAGTTCATTAACAACTTCACCATGAACAGTTTGTCCATATCTTTGCTCTAGGACATCATCTGGCACATTTCCTTTTCTAAATCCGTCAATCTTTGCTTTTGTTTTAATGTTTTTAATTTTTGATCTAAATTTTGAACTATATTCTTCAACTTCAACTGATATAGTTATTTTTCTCTCTAAATCTTTTAATTTTTTTATTTTTACTTTCATACATAATTCCTAGTGGGGCGAGCGATGGGGTTCGAACCCACGGCCTCCGGAGCCACAATCCAGCGCTCTAACCAACTGAGCTACGCCCGCCACAAGCAACGGTATTATAGTTTAAAAAAAATTATTATCTATTTTTTTGTTAAGCTAATGTATCATTAGCTTCTATAGGGGGAGATAATGAATAATTTTCTTTTAGATACTACAAAGTATGTAAACAAAGCATTGAAATACACAGATTTATCTGATGGATTATCTAATAAAATAATTACTTGTAACTCTACCTATACTGTTAGATTTGGGGTAAGACTTAGAGGAAAAATATTTACATTTGAAGGATGGAGATCTGTTCATTCTGAGCATATGGAACCAACCAAGGGCGGAATAAGGTTTGATATACAAACTCATGCTGAAGAAGTAGAAGCTTTGGCTGCATTGATGTCTTACAAATGTGCAATCATAAATGTTCCCTATGGAGGTTCTAAAGGAGCACTTAAGATAGATCCATCTCAATGGGACAAATATGAATTAGAAAAAATTACAAGAAGGTTTGCACAAGAGTTAATTAAAAGAGATCTAATAAGCCCCTCAATGAACGTTCCTGCACCTGATATTGGAACTTCTTCTAGAGAAATGGCATGGATCGCAGATGAGTATAGAAAGATACATCCTGCGGATATTAATGGTGCAGCATGTGTTACTGGTAAACCTGCTAACAAAAATGGACTTATTGGAAGAGAAGAAGCAACAGGAAGGGGTGTTCAGTTCATTGTAAGAGAATTCTTTAGGAATCCAGATCTTCTAAAACTAGTTAAATTGAATAATGATTTATCAACAAAAACATTTATCCTTCAGGGGATTGGTAATGTTGGTTATAACTTATCAAAATTTTTAACAGAAGATGATGGTGTTAAATTAATAGGTATTTCAGAATTAAATGGTGGAATATTTAATGAAGATGGGATTAATGTTGAACATGCAAAAAAATATTTTACTAAACATAAGTCTTTTGAAAATTATCCAAAAGCTTCATTTATAAAGGACTCATCTTTATTGTTAAAAAGAGAGTGTGATATTTTAATTCCGGCTGCTCGTGAAAATGTAATAACTGAAAAAAATGCTGGTGATATAACTGCAAAGTTAATTGTCGAGGCTGCAAACGGACCTATTAGTTATAAAGGAAATCAGATTTTAAATAGAAAAAAAATTTTTGTTATTCCGGATATTCTTGCAAATGGTGGCGGTGTTGCCGTGAGTTATTTTGAGTGGGTAAAAAACATAAGGCATATTAGATTTGGAAGATTAGAAAAAAGAAGGAATCAATTACAAATAAATAATTTGATTGAAGCTATTGAGGCTATGACAGGCAAATCTATGCCAAAGAAATATAAAGCCAGTTTCATGAATGGCATTGAAGAAATAGATCTTATAAGGTCTGGTCTTGATGATATGATGATTGATGGATTTCAGAGTGTGAAAAAAGCATTTATAGAAACAGATAAAATAACTGACTTTAGAACTGCAGCATATAAAGTCGCTATAGAAAAAATAGCACTTTCGTATGATTTTATTGGTTTATAAGTTTTTTACAGGAAAATAAACTAAGTTATCCCCCTCTTCCCAAACATCATATTTTTTCATTATTTCAGCAAATAATTCTGAGTTTAAAAAATTATTAAGGATGATTTGAACTTTAGAAATATCTTTTCGTTCATCAAACCAATCTATATTAGCTATTCTGTATTGTCTTATAAAAGGTAATATAGATATATCTAATTTATTAATTTTATCTCCAAAGAACCAGTTTTTATGGGATATTGTTTTTTTCAAGACTAATAAGAATCTTGTGACATTCGTTTCTATGAAACTCTAAATTATCATCCTCATACCTTGTTGAGTATTTATATCTATCTAAATGATACTTAAATTTATCGTCAAAAATGGATATTAATTCCTCTGAAAAATTTTTTTCACTATGTTCGAGATTTCCCTTGAATAAATTATTTTTCTTTATGGCCCAATTGATGATATCCATACTTTCATCAATAACCATATCCTTTAAAATTAAAACTGGAACTGTTCCCTTTGGAGAGACTTTTAACATATGATTTGGCTTATTGTTTAGCCTTACCTCCCTAATTTCACATGTGATTTCTGCAAGTACCAATGCCATTCTTGCTCGCATCGCGTAAGGACATCTTTTAAAAGAGTATAAAATTGGATATTCCATAAGCACTAATTAAAGACCTCTTCTTTTGGTCCAATATGTTTTTTATTTCGTTTCTTTGCTAAATCTACTTGCTTTTGTCTGCTCATGTATCTTGATTTCTGTTCTTTTGAGGTTTTATCGAAGCATTTTGGACATGCTACCCCTCTTATATATTTCTTAGATTTCTTATCAATAATAGTTATTGGCATTCTACAGCCATGGCACATATCGTAGGTGCCTTCAGATAAATCATGCTTAATTGAAACTCTGTCATCAAAAACAAAACATTCACCTTGCCATGTACTATTATCTTGGGGGATTAATTCAAAATATTTTAAAATACCTCCTTTAAGATGATAGACATTTTTAAAACCCTCTTTTTTCATTAAAGACGATGCTTTCTCACATCTAATGCCCCCGGTACAAAACATTGCAATATTTTTATTAGCTTTTTCTTTAGATGTGAATTTTTTTTTCTTAATCCATTTTGGAAATTCTCTAAACTTTGCAGTCTTAGGATTTAGGGAGTCTTTAAATGTTCCAATAGAATATTCGTAATCATTTCTTGTATCAATCAGAATAGTATCTTTATGTTCAATAAGTTCATTCCAATCTGCTGGATCAACGTATTCACCAGCCAACCTAGTAGGGTCAATTGATTCGTCCCCTATGGTAACTATTTCTTTCTTTAATTTAACTTTTAATCTTACAAATGGATTTTTTCTTGAAGATGAAAATTTAATATCTAAATCATTGAAACCTTTCTTTTGTTTTATAAAATTTATTGCAGAGCAAAGATTTTTTTTAGTTGTTGAGGAAATTGTTCCATTGATGCCTTCTTTGCCGACTAATATTGTTCCATGTATACATAGATCTTTTAATTTAATACGAATTTCATTATGAAATTCTAATGGATCAATAATCTCAGAGAATTTATATAATGCTGCGACTTTATACATAGCTTAAAAATTGGCGCGCCTGAAGAGATTCGAACTCCTGACCCACTGCTTAGAAGGCAGTTGCTCTATCCAGCTGAGCTACAGGCGCTTGGTCGGGGTAGTAAGATTCGAACTTACGACCACTCGCTCCCAAAGCGAGTGCGCTACCAGACTGCGCTATACCCCGAGGATGCAAATATTAAAGTTAATATAAAAAATAAGCAATCTTCGTAGGCATAAATATTCTTTAATGAGATAATACTATCATGACAGCAACAATACTTGATGGAAAAAAACTCTCAAAAATTTCAGAACAATCTATAAAACAAAAGGTTGAAAATTTGTCTGAAAAAGGTATTAAGCCAACCTTGGCTACAATTCTTGTTGGTAATGATCCTGCCTCTGAGACTTATGTAAGAATGAAACGAAATACTTGTGCAAGGGTTGGTATGGAGTCTATCGCAGTTGAATTATCTGAAACTACAACCACTGATGAACTATTACAAACAATTAAAAATCTAAATAGTGATGATTCTGTTCACGGAATACTTTTACAACATCCAGTTCCTTCACAAATAGATGAAAGACTATGTTTTGATGCCATTGATATAACAAAAGATGTAGATGGAGTAACCTGTTTAGGTTTTGGAAATATGTCAATGGGCTTAGAGGCCTATGGATCATGCACGCCAGCAGGAATTATAAGGCTACTAGAATACTACGAAATAAATGTTGAAGGATTAAATGCGGTTGTTGTTGGAAGAAGTCCTATTCTTGGAAAGCCTATGGCCATGATGTTATTAAACTTAAATGCTACGGTCACAATTTGTCATTCAAGAACACAAAACCTCGATTCTATTATTAAAAATGCAGATCTAATTGTAGGTGCTGTTGGAATTCCAAAATTTATTAAAAAGGATTGGATCAAAAAGAATGCCATTGTGATAGATGCAGGTTATCATCCTGAGCAATGTGGTGACATTGAATTGGATAATATTGATGAGCATGTAAGTGCCTATACGCCTGTTCCTGGAGGCGTAGGTCCAATGACAATTAATACATTGATTTTGCAGACACTTCAATCTGCTGAAAAAAGAGTTAATAATTAATATTTAGAATCTTCTTGAAAATCTTTAGAGTTATCATTTAATGCTATATCTTCAATCTCATCAACTTCAGCATCTATAATGTCATTTTCAATGTTTTCATCTTTAAAAGGAAATGGTTTTTCTTCTGTTTCAAATAACAGAAAGGCTAAAGTATCGTTATAAAACTCAATCATATAACTATTAAAATTAGCTATAGATGGGTTTGCTTTTCCAGTAAAAAGAAAAAATAAGAATTGAACAAGTGAAAGACCTATGCAAATAGATACTGCAAAATTAAAAGCAAACGCATAAAGAACCATAAATATTAGTCTTATCCATTTATTGGGTTTTAAAATTTCTTCTTTCTTTATAGTATTCATAACTCAATATTTAAATTCTACATCAACTTCATGAGGATTATTAACTAAATCACTAATTAATGTGCTGGGCGTTAATTCTTCGTAAATTATATTGTATAAAGATTCAACTAAAGGCATCTTAATATTAAGTTCAAATGATTCATTTTTGATAACTTCTAATGTTCTTATTCCCTCAGCAACTTGGCCAATATCTTTTTTTGCTTCATCTATGTTCATTCCTTTACCAAGGTTATATCCTAACTGATAGTTTCTTGATAATTTAGAGGTGCAGGTTGCAACAAGATCCCCCATACCAGCAAGACCTAAAAATGTAATTGGATTTGCTCCTTTTGCAACAGCAAATCTACTCATCTCAGCCATACTCCTTGTTAATATTAACCCTATAGCGTTCTCACCAACATCTATTGCTTCTGCCAAACCACATATAATTGCATAGATATTTTTAAGAGCACCAGCAAGTTCAACACCCTGCAAATCATCACTTGAGTATATTTTAAATGTATCTGATGAAAGAATAGTTTTTACAGAATCAATTAAATCATTATCTGAGCTAGCAATTACAGATCCAGCAACCTTATTATCTGCAATTTCTTTAGCTAGATTTGGCCCACTTAAAACACCTACAGTATTATTAATATTTGATGTTATGACTTCTGATAGAGATCTAAACGGATTTCCTAATATGCCCTTTGTACATGAAATAACATATGTATCTTCTTGTAATAAATGTCTAATACGTTCAATGATTTGTTCAAAAACTATACTAGGGGTTGCTATGAAAACTATTGATGCATTTTGCATTACATCCTCCAAAGAATCAGAGGCTTGAATATTTTCAGATAATTTTAATTCAGGGTGGTAGATGGTATTAGCGCCTTCTGAATTAATTCTTAGTGCATGTTCCGAATCTCTTACCCACAAAGTAACATGGTAACCGTTTGAAGCTGCTAAATTTGCAAGAACAGTTCCAAAGCTTCCACCCCCTAGAACAACAACTTTCTTTGATCTATCCATCTAAGTTAACTAAGATATTTATCTAACTGTCTCAAGTATTTTGAGGGATCCTTAGGTGATCCGCCTTCTGCGATCAAAGCATAATCATATAAAAAATCAACAAATAAATTGAATTGCTTTCCTTTTAAATCTTTTAATTTTTTAAGTAGCTTATGTTTAAGATTGATCTCAAATATGGGTTTAGAATCTCCAAAGTTTTGACCTGATGCTTCTAAAATTTTTCTAAGTTGAGCCCCTGGTTCGCTTTGAGGAAGTATTAGACAAGATGCAGAATCAATCAATCTTTCACTAACTAACACATCAGAAACCTTGTCACCTAAATGAGATTTAATTTTTTTGATAATATCTTTATCTATATCACTGACATTGGACTCTTTGCTTTCATTAGAAATCTCTTCCTTGGCTACATTTACTAACTGCTTCCCTTTATACTCGAAGATATTTGTCATTAACCACTCATCGATTCGATCAGTTAAAAGAAGTACTTCGATTCCATTGGATTTAAGTTTTTCTATATGTGGTGAATTTATTGCTGCTTCAAAAGTGTCTGCAACACAAAAATATATCTTTTCCTGTTCTGATTGCATTTTTTCTATGTATTCGTCAAAGGAGGTTAAATCATTGCAATCTGAAAGATTTGAAGAATTAAATAAAATTAGGCTTGCAATAAGTTCCCTATTTTCAATATCCTCGGCAGGACCTTCTTTGAGCACTAAACCATATTCATTCCAGAATTCTTTATATTTATTAAATGATTTTTCTTTAAGTTTTTTTAATGAATCTAAAGTTCTTTTTGTTAAAGCTTTTTTAATAGTGTCCACCATCGGATTGTTTTGAAGAATTTCTCTTGAAACATTTAGCGGTAGATCGTTAGTATCAAGAACTCCTCTCAAAAACCTTAAATAAATTGGTAAGAAATTTGATGCATCGTCCATAATAAAAACTCTTTGAACATATAACTTTAATCCTCTTGGTGATTCTCGATTCCATAGATCAAATGGTGGTTTGGAAGGTATGTATAAAAGATTTGTGTATTCATTTTTTCCTTCAACTTTATTATGGATCCACTCCAGAGGATGGTCTTGATCAAAAGTTATAAACTTATAGAAATCTATGTATTCTTGATCTTTTATATTTTTCTTTGGTTTTAACCATAAAGCCTCTGCTTCATTTATTCTTGATGAATTGTTTTCCTCATCAATGATATTTAGTGGGAAATTAATATATTGGGAATATTTTTCTAGAAGAAATCTAACCCTCCCTGGTTCACAAAACTCTTTATTTTCATCATTTAAAAATATTACTATTTCCGTTCCATTAGATTCTTTTGGCACAGATTTAATTTTATATTTTTCTTCGCCATTGCTTTCCCACATAGTCCCATCATTATCAAGATCTAATGCTGATTTAGTTATAACCTGAACTTTATCTGCAACCATAAAAACTGAGTAAAAGCCTACGCCAAACTGACCAATAAGATTGGAATCCTTTTTTTTGTCTCCAGTAATATTTTCTAAAAATGATGAAGTGCCTGATCTTGCGATAGTACCAATATTGTCTATCACTTCATCCTCTGACATTCCTATGCCATTATCTGAAATAGAAATTATATTTTCATCTTTAGACACTTTTACATTTATTTGAAGATCCTTTGTTAATTTTGCTAACGATTTGTTTTCAACTGATTTAAAGCGAAGTTTATCAATTGCATCTGATGCATTAGAAACCAACTCTCTTATAAAGATCTCTTTATTTGAGTACAGGGAGTGAATCATTAGCTTTAGGAGCTGTTTAGTCTCTGTCTGAAAAATTCTTGTTCTTGATTTACTCATAATTACATATTGGTTATTAAAACAAATATTTCAAGATATTATAGGTTGGATGGTTGTCACTCTAAAGATTTGAATAATTGCAATTATTGTAATAACGATGGTATTAAAAACGCTCAAATTGTGAAGCAACTTGAAAATAGTATTCCAACCTCTATCCTTTGCAATATTTGTTAAAGGGATAATTAAATACCCAAGTAAAGAAAAAGATACAGCAACAAGTGCTATATAAATATCGAATTTATTAAAAAATAAATAAGAAATTAATAATGCTAACAAAGTAATTAACAATAATAAGAGGTAATATCTTGGAAATATTTTTCTTAGAAAATTTGAAGCATTTTGATTATCAAGAACCTTAAAAATAACTGGAGCTGTAAGAAGAACCTGAGCAAAAATTATGCCTAGCGCGAGTGCGTAACATAAAATTAATAAACTTATTATTATTGTATTCATTCTAATAATGGCGGTCCGACGGGGAATCGAACCCCGAACGCCGCCGTGACAGGGCGGAATTATAACCGTTTAACTACCGGACCACATTTTTAGGTGCATCATATATATTCTATACAAAAGTTCAACCTTAATGGTGGGTGATGACAGGTTCGAACTGCCGACCCTCTCGGTGTAAACGAGATGCTCTACCAAACTGAGCTAATCACCCTTTCCAACTTAATTAATAATTAAGGGTGCTAATAATACTATTATTAGAAAAAAATAACATTCTTTATTAGGTTTGTTTGCTTTGCTTTTCTGAAAGATTAATTCTAGCCAAGTAAATACCAATCATTGCTACAAAAATAAATATAACTTGAGTGCCATTAAGCTTTTCATTTTCTGAAAATAAAATAGCTGCAAGCAAAGTTGCAGTTATTGGTTGCATTAAAAGACCAATTGAACCACTTGATGCAGAAATTTTGCCAATTGCATGCGTAATAAAGTACTGTCCTCCGAATTGGCAAAGAAAAGCCAGTAGTATTAAATTAAGCCATTCAAAATTTGATTCTGGATATATATTACCGCCCTCAATAAACATTGGAATTATTGAGAAAATACAACAAAAAAACGTTGTATAAAAAATTATATTAAGAGAATTTTCCTTTCCAAGCTTAGCAATAATTAATAGGTAAATACCATAAAAAAATGCAGCTATAAGACATAACAAATCTCCAAGGAATTTTCCATTTATATAATTATTTGAAAAATAAATTAAACCCACGATACCGCCATAAGTTATTACAAAAGAAAAAAAGAATCCTTTTGAAAGTTTTTCTTTAAATATTATGAATGAAAGAACTGCAACAAAAATTGGAGCAGAATTAACAATTATGGTCGCGTTTGATACTGATGTAATTGTCATACTAAAGTGCCACAAAGTTAAATCAGTTGTAAATGCAACTGAAGCTAGCGCTGTATAAAAGATAGTACTTTTATTATTTAACTTAAAGCTTAATCTTTTGTTGATTGCATAATTAACAATTAATAAAAAAGGAATGGCTAGAAACATTCTATAAAAAGCAATTGCAGATGAAGAGAGCATGCTCCATTTAACAAATATTGGAGCAAAACCAATCAGCATTGCACCAAATGCAAGAAGAATAAAATAATTTGTTCGCTGAAAATTACTTACCATAAAGATATACTTAAACTATGACTGACAACATTGTAGTTCAGAATGAAGAAATTATCTCTGTGGGAGAATTAAACAAATCAGCAAAATACTTGCTGGAAAATACTTTTAATAATGTTTCTGTGATAGGTGAGATATCAAATCTTTCAAGACCAAGTTCTGGGCACATATATTTCACACTTAAGGACGAGGATGGCGCAATAAGATGTGCAATGTTTAGAAATCAAAATATTAAATTAAATTTTTCTCCAGAAAATGGAGATCAGTGTGTGCTTAAAGGACAGGTTAGCATTTATGCACCTAGAGGTGATTATCAATTAATTGTTAAAAGCATTGAGCCAGCAGGATCTGGTAATTTAATGCAAAAATTTGAAGCATTAAGAAGAAAGCTTGACGATGAAGGGTTGTTTGATCAAAGTAAAAAAATGGAGATACCGCCATCTCCTAAACATATTGCAATTGTTACCTCCTCTTCAACAGCAGCATTCCAAGATATTATTTCCACTTTACAAAGACGCGCCCCTGGTGCTCAAATCTCTCTCAGCGATGCTACTGTTCAAGGTGATAACGCTCATATATCAATTATTAAAGCTTTAAATAGGATAATTAACTTTAATGAGATTAATGTTGAAAATAAGGTCGATGTTGTAATTTTATCAAGAGGTGGCGGATCAATTGAGGATTTATGGTGCTTCAATAATGAGGAGCTTGCTAGAGAGATATTTTCTTTTCCTTTGCCAACAATATCAGGTGTTGGTCATGAGATTGATTTTACAATTTGTGATTTTGTTTCAGATTTAAGAGTTCCTACCCCTACTGCTGCAGCCGAACTAGTGACAGAGTTTATCTATCAATTTGATAATAAGTTAAAAAATTATAAAACAAACCTTTATCAAGCTATTACAAATATCTTTGAAGATTTAAAGCAATTTATTGATTTAAATAACTCAAAACTTAAAAATCCAACAACATTATTAAGAGAAAAATCTCAGCGGCTAGATAATATAGATTTAAGACTTCAACAAAGTCAAAAATCAATAATCATAAATAGATCTAATGAGATTAATATGTACGTTACATTATTAAAAAATACGAATCCTCTTTTAAAACTGAATGTCATAAACGAAAAGATTAGACGTATATTAAATAATATGAATAGAGGGGTTAAAGAAAAATTAAAAACAAATAATAGTAATTTAGAAAAACTATATAAGAATATAAAAATTCTTAACCCTCTTTCTATATTAGACAGAGGGTATGCAATAGTTACGAATGATAAAGGGGTTGCATTAAAATCTTCAAAACAAGTCAACAACGGAGAAAAACTTCAAGCAAGATTAAGTAAGGGCTCAATTGAAGTAAAAGTAAATAAAGTGAATGATTAAAAACAAAACTCCAAAATTACTTGGTCTTATATTAATTTCTCTCAACCTTTTAGGTGATCTTTCAGGAGATCCGGGTGAAATTATTGCAGTAAAACTAAATCAAGGTGAAGCTGTAAGTTCACATTTAATAATTGAAAAGGAAGGTATTCGCTATGCAATGATCGCACTTCCATTCGACAAGCAAGGTAAATCTATCAAGTTTAACAATAGAAATATATTAATAAATAAAAAAAACTTTGGAGAATCAAGGATTACTATTGAAAATACATCTATGGTCAATCTTAGCTCAGAGGATTCTCTTAGAGCATTTAAAGAATCTCAATTAATAAAAAAAGCGTTGGAAAATTATTCAACAGAATTTAAATCAAATTTAAGCTTTATTATTCCAGTTGAGGGTGTTATTTCTAGTAGATATGGTAAAAAACGATATATTAATGAATCTCCAAGATCGCCACACCTAGCTCTCGATATTGCTGCTGTTACTGGAACAGAGATAGTGGCACCAGAGAGAGGAAAAGTGATCTTAATTGGTGATTTTTTTTATTCAGGCAAATACTTGATTCTTGATCATGGTCATGGGCTATTATCTTCATACAGTCACTTATCTAAAATTAATGTTTCAGTTAATCAATTTATTGAACAAGGAGAAAAGCTTGGGGAAATTGGTGCTACTGGAAGAGTTACAGGGCCTCATCTTCACTGGTCAGTATATCTTAATAATACTAGAATTAATCCAGAATCGATTATCAAAGAAAAATTTTTAGAAAACCTTCTATTACGGAATGTGATGATGTCGAAATAAAACTAAGTATGATTACGAGTTTGGTATTCTAAAATTAAATCGATAATTATTTTATTAAGATCATCTTTAGTTTGTGGTCTGAATAAAGAGAGGCTTAATTCTCCATCAGGATTAATAAAAAATGTTGCGGGAACAGCTGGAGGAGTTTGTATACCCCATATATCTCTTGGATGAGTTATCAAAGATGGTACCAAAATATTAAATTTCTTTGCAATGGGTTCTAACTCATCAATTTGAAGTTGATCAAAATTGAAAGTGTAAACTTTTATATTCTTATTCTCTTTTGCAAAATCATTTAGTTCAGGTATTTCTTTAATGCAAGGTGCGCACCAGTCTGCCCAATAATTAATAACAACCCAGCCTCCATTAAGTTTTGAAAGATTTGTATCATTTCCATTAAACACATCAATATCATTAATATCATTCTTCTGACAACCTAATATAATGATTAGGCATAAAAGCTGTATAATCTTAATCTTCATCGGCTACATAATATAATTAAAACTTAAAAAGTAAACATGAAAGAGAAATTTTTACTAATATTGTTCTATTCAGCATCAGGATCGGTAAGAAATCTTGCCCATGCAATAGCTGATGGAGCTGAAGAATATGATTTAAAAGTTAAGCTTAGAACTGTTCCAAAAATTTCAAAGGACAATAAAAGTATCAATCATGATATTCCTGATTCTGGAGAAATATATTGTACTAAAGAAGATTTAATAAATTGTAATGGTCTTGCAATTGGATCTCCGACTAGATTTGGATCTATGGCAGCACCTCTAAAATACTTTTTGGATTCAACTGGTGATATTTGGTCTACAAATGCTTTAGAAAATAAACCTGGAATTGCATTTACTTCAACTGGTTCAATGCATGGAGGACAAGAAATAACATTATTTAACATACATACGTATATGCTTCATCAGGGAATGGTCATATGTGGAACACCCTATTCCATTGATGAATTAAATAAAACAAAAGCTGGAGGTACTCCATATGGAGCATCTCATGTAGAAAACTTTAACTCTTCCTCTGAACTTTCTAGAGAAGAATATGAAATTGCTAAAAAATCTGGTATGCGTATAGCCAAATTAATCAATAAACTTAATGTTTAATATTTATACTCAAAAATATACTAATTTTACTCATGTTATTTTCTTATCATTGTTTTTAGTCAAACTTATTAACGTTCTTCAAAATAGAATTGATTTTCTTCAATTCTTAGCATGGGTACTACCATTAGTAACCTTTTACTATTTTTTGAACAAACTTATTGTTAGAACATATCAATGGTTTTGCTTTTTTTTGATGATTTATTTTCTATTTTCTTCTTTAAGGGTTTTTGGTACTGTCCCTCATTGGTTGGATATCGGAGAATTGTTATGCATTTGCTTACTATTTGTACATATAATGTTTGGCCCCAAAACTATTAAAAATATGAAATAAAATTTATTTACATGATGAAATTAATAACTTATCATCTTATTCCTTTTGGAGAAGCCTATGAATAAGCCTAAATCGATTTGGTCAAAAGCAGATAACTTTCTTTCTTTAATTAGAAAACTTTTGCTTAATGCTGTAACTGCCATTGTTTTAATTATTATTACATTCTCAATCCTCGGTGGCATTATATCTTCATTTACAGAAGACGAGTCAATAGATAGCAATGGGAAAATCTTATGGTTTAAGCCAACAGGCGTTGTTGTTGACTCTGTTGTAAACTCAGCACCTTCATTTGATTCCCTTTTATTGGGAGATACCTCGACTGAGCAACATGAATTAAAAGATCTTTTAAAAGTCTTGAATAGTGCAGCTGAAGATGAGTCTTTAGCAGCTGTTTATGTAAATGTATCCGAATTAGGAATGTACTATGCTTCTGCTTTTGAAATTGCAAATGCTGTTAAAAATATAAGAGATAATGGTAAAAGGGTAATCGCTTATGCAGAAAACTTTGGTAATCAAGCATATTTAATTAGTTCTCAAGCTGACACAGTAATGGTAAATGAATATGGCTCAGTTTCTGCTTTTGGTTTCGCAAGAAAAAGAGAGTTCTATAAAGACTTATATGAAAATATAAATTTAAATTTTAATGTTTTTGTTGCTGGTGATTTTAAGAGTGGGCCAGAGCCCTATACAAGAAATTCAATGTCTGAAGAGGATAAATTAGCATGGAATGAATTTGCTAATCCTCTATGGCTTAAGATGACACAGATGATGGAATCTGGAAGAAATTTGAATGTTGGTACTATTCAAGATTATGGAGATAAATTATGGGAAATGTCTATAGACAATCCTGAAATTGCTCAAATTGCTTTAGAGCTTGGTATGGTAGATATGGTTGTATCAAGAGAAGAGCTAAGGCATTGGATGTATAAACAGTTTCCAAATGAAAATAATGATAAGAACGAACTACCTGATTCAATTTCGATATACGAATATCTATCTCTTGTAGATGAAGAACAAAATAGTTCTGAAAATAAAATTGCAATTGTAAATGTTGAGGGCACGATTGTAACTGGAGAGGCTTCCTATAATGTCGCAGGGTCAGATACGATTGTAAAGAATATAAGAAATGCAATAAAAGATACTTCTGTAAAAGCATTAGTTCTAAGAGTTAAT
>CACECP010000015.1 GCA_902558095.1 uncultured SAR86 cluster bacterium
GTATTAATACACACCTTTGTTTCATGAACCTCATAGTCATCTTGATTAGCAAACAAGACATCATTTGTTGCAACTAAAGGTATACCTCTATTTATTGCTAATGGAAGAACATTCTTGAAATATTCAGCCTCATCAGGTCTGTTTGTTCGTTGAACTTCTAAGATAAAATCATCTTTAAAATACTTAGTAAATTGATCTATAACTTTGTTAGTATCAGAAATATTATTTCTCTTAAGATATTCAAAAATATGACTATCCTTGCCACCTGAAATAACCAATATGTCATTCTTAAGTTCAACCAACTCATTAAAACTTATTACCGGGGAATTAAAGCTATGGTTATTATGAGCGTTAGATATTACCTTCATAAGGTTTTTATGGCCTTGATTGGTTTTAGCTAAACATAAGAGCTCATATGAACTCTCATCATTATCAAAAATTAATCTTATTGAAGCACCTGATATTGGTTTAATACCAGCAGCTTCACATTTGCTAAAAAATTTTACTAAGCCAAACATGTTTGACTTATCTGTTAGGGCGACAGAAGGTATAGAATTCTTTGATGCGCTTTCGACAATTTGATCAATAGTTAGCAATCCTTGAGTAATGCTATATTCTGAAGAAATTCTTAAATGAGAAAAAACAGCGCTCATCTATCTAAAACACCTTTGAATGATTTTCTATGTATCTCACAATAACCATGGGCTCTCAATGACTTTAAATGATTTTTTGTTCCATAACCTTTATTTCTTATAAAATCATAATTTGGAAATTTTTCATTAAATTTAATCATAAGGTTATCTCTATATACCTTTGCAACTATTGAAGCTGCACTAATCACATCCTCAGAAGAATCGCCGCCAATAATTGTCCTCATTGGGATATCTAGATCTGGTTTATACATACCATCGACTAAAACCAAATTAGGCTTTACTGGTAAGTTTAGTATAGCTCCTTTCATCGCCAATAAAGAAGCTTTAAGAATATTAATTTCATCTATTTTCTTGTTATCAACAATGCCATATCCGTAATAAGAATTTTTTAATATTTCTTCAGCTAGAAGAACTCTTTTGCTAGGAGATAGTTTCTTAGAATCTTTTAAACCAGCAATTTCTTGCTTTAAAATAACTGCTGCAGCAACTACTGGTCCTGCTAAGCAGCCTCTGCCTACCTCATCAGTTCCTGCTATTATATTATTATTCAAATTAAGGTTATTTCTTTTGCCGCTTTTGAATAACCAATGCCTACTAACATTTCTCTTAATATGTCTGCGATATCTTTGGGGCTCTGCTCAAACGAAAGTGTCTCTTTGATGGCTTTGTTAATATTCTCTTTTGTGAAATTATTTTGCAATAACTCAACAAAATAACTTTTACCCAGAAGCAAATTTGGTAATCCAATATTATCCACTTTAAGCATACGAGATATTATTGAATAATTTATAAAGTTTGTCTTATAACATATTATTGTTGGGCACTCTAAAATAGCTGATTCCAATGAAGCGGTTCCAGATGTAACAATTGAGAGTTCTGAAATAGATAAAAATTCTTGCATTGCATTATCTTTAATCACTATTGGCAGATCAAGTCCATCAAAAGATTTCATTATAGAAACCATTAATTTGCCATCGGCTGCAGGTAATAGATAGATATAGTCTTTATTTTCTTGAGAATGATCTTTTATAAATTCGATATAAGTTGGGAGCATATATTTTATTTCTGACTCCCTGCTACCTGGTATTACAGAAATATATTTTTTATCGGGATCTAAGTTGTGTTTTTTCAAGACCATTTCCTTGCTGAACTTTTGTAGTTTAGAAAATGGATGGCCAAGTTGAAGACTATTGTGCCCAATTTTCTTGTAAAAATTATCTTCAAAGCTAAATAAGCATAATGTTAAGTCTATATATGCATTAATTGACTTAACCCTGTTTTGTCTCCAGCCCCAAACTGACGGACTTACAACTTGAATATTCTTATTATCATGATTACTTTTCAATGCTTTATGAATGCCCATATTGAAATCCGGTGAGTCGATTCCGATAAAGATATCAATTTCTTTTTCAAGAAAAAGTTTTATCAATGATCTTCTTAAACTAGTAAGTTTTCTGTAATTCATCAAAGGCTGAATTAAGCCCATTATATTTATCTCGGAGAAATCAAATTCTGATTTGAAGCCTAGTTCTTCTAACCTAGGTCCACCAATACCATATAAATTTATTTCTGAGTACTTTTTGATTTCTTTTATTAATCCAGCGCCTAGTCTATCACCTGAATGTTCCCCACAAACTATTCCTATGTTTAAGACTTTTTTTGTCGACACTTACCTTAAAATTCCTCTTTCAGAAATTTCTACAGATTTAATAAAAATATCTAAACAAGGGTCGTTTCTGCTTTTATTTAGATCTTTTATTTTATTAATAGCTTGATCAATTTTTAATTTCTTCATATAAAGCAATTTAAATGCTTTTTTAATTAAGCTTATTGAATCAGATGATATATCATTCCTTGTCATTCCCACAGTATTAAGGCCTATAACTCTTGCAGGATCAGCTGCGACTTTAACATATGCCGGTATGTCCATATTTATAGATGTATTCATGCCTACGAATGAAAAATCTCCTAGTTTACAGAACTGATGAACTGTAGTGAGGGCTCCTAGTGTAATGTTATTACCTATATTTACATGTCCTGCAATGCCTGCATTATTTGCAAAAACATTTCCATTCCCAACAACACAATCATGTGCCACATGACTGTAAGCCATAAATAAGTTCTCAGAACCTATTTTTGTTATGCCATTATCTTGAATGGTTCCTCTGTGAACAGTGACTCCTTCTCTAAATATATTATTGTCTCCAATCTCTAACTTTGTTTTTTCGCCTTTAAATTTTTTATCTGGAGTATCTTCTCCAATAGTCGAAAATTGATAAAAAATATTATTTTCACCAATAAAAGAAGGTCCTTTTATGACTACATGACTTAGAAGCTTTGTATTCTTCATGATTTCAACATCCTCCCCAATTATGCAGTATGGGCCAATCTCAACTGATTCATCTAATTTTGAAGATGGATGTACTATTGATGTTTCATGAATTTTCATTTTGCCTTCCTATCAGCGCATAATATTGTAGCAGTACAAACTAGCTCATCATCAAGCTCAGCTCTGCAATCAAATTTCCAAATACCTCTTTTTTCACTTATTACCTTAGAATATAGGTCTATATTATCATCAGGTCTAACTCTCTTTCTAAACCTAACTTTATCAACCCCAGCCAGAACATATATGGAGCCCTCTTCTGGAGTCTTATTCATCAAAGTAAAGCCTAGTATTCCTGATGCTTGGCCTAAGGCCTCAATAATTATTACGCCTGGAAATATAGGGTTATTTGGGAAGTGCCCTTTTAAAAAATATTCATCTTCTTTCACACATTTTCTTGCATGTATCTCTTTTTTTTCATTAATTTCTATGACCTCATCTACAAACAAAAAGGGTTCTCTATGAGGTAGATATTTTTTTATATCTTCTTTGCCAATCTTCAAGTTATTTACCTTGCTTCTTTATAAAAACTGAAGATTTGGCCCAATTTTTATGACTTTGGGCTGGCATAATTCCAACATAATCACCTGGTTCTTGAATATCTTTTGTTATGAGAGTATGAGCTCCAACAGATACATCATCGCAAATCTCTAAATGACCAAGAACACCAGACAGCCCTCCCATTCTAAAATTTTTACCAATTTTTGTTGAACCAGCAATTGCGCATGATGCTGCAATTGCAGAATCCTCACCTAATATAACGTTATGAGCAATATGAATAAGATTGTCTAAAATTACTCCATCTTTTATTTCAGTATCATCAAGCGCTCCCCTGTCTATTGAACAGTTAGCTCCAATTTCAACATTTTTACCTATCTTCAATCCTCCAAGTTGTTCAATTTTTACATAGCCGTTTTGTGAGGGTGCAAACCCAAATCCATCAGATCCTAAGACGCATCCAGGATGAATGAGACAGTTTGAAGAAATTGAAACATTTTTTACTATAGAACAATTTGCATGAATAAAAACGTTATCTTTTATAGAGCAATTAGGTCCAATAAAGACATTTGGGCCTATATGAACATTATTTCCAATAGAGGATAATTCAGAAATTACTGCAGATTCATGTATTGAAGGAGAAAGAGACTCTTCCTCATACTTAAATATTTTTGAAAGTTTTGCATACGTTAAGTAGGGATCTTCTGATTTTAAAAAATTAAATCTATTGTCCTCCTTGAATTCTTTACTAACAACTATAGCCGAAGCCATACAATTGTCTAAAGAATGTAAGTATTTTTTATTGGTAAGAAACGTTATAGAGCCTTCAGATGCGTTATCAATGGTTGATAGGTTATTTATATGACAATCTGAATTACCAACAACCTCTGTATTAGTAGCCTTGGCTAGCTCTCCTAATGTAAAGCTTTTATGCTTTGGCACTACTCAGTCGGTGCTTCGGAAGCCTCTACATTGACATCTAAGATTGATGTAACATCATCTGTAATATCCAACTCGGCATCAAAGTCCAAAACAGCAGAAACAGTTTGCTGACCTTGTGCTGGCCTATCAAGTAAAAGTTTAATTTGCTTGGCAGACATTAGTTGCCTAATTGCTACCGTCGCAGGCTGTCCAAGCTCCATCATAATTTTCTGAGCAGTCTCTTGACGAGCTTGTTGAATTTTCCCAGCTATGAATTCAAGATCTTGAGATTTTTCTTGATATTCTTTTTGCATCTCAACAATCTCTTCTTGTGATAGTGTCTCTTGTTCCTTTTGGAGTTTTTCAGCTATAGCCTGCATATCAGCTTGCAAAGTTTGAGCTTGCTCCATATTTGCTGAAAAATCAGGGTCTTCATCTAAAGCTTTAAAAGCATCATTAGCAGTTTGGGTTTTAAGAATTGCCTCTTGAATGTTTATGACAGCAATCCCCTCAACTGCAAATAATGGAGAAGCTATAAACAAAAACGTTAGCAAGTAAAATTTAATTATATTTTTCATATTAACCCCTTTATGGATTTGAACATTTTATATTAACTAGAATACATTTCCTACTGTAAATTGAAATTCTTCAGTTCTCTCTCTTGGTCCGGCATTAGTAGGTTTTGCAATTGCAAGACTCATAGGACCAAATCCAGTTATCCATGTAATACCTACACCGTAAGAATATCTCAAATCATCAATAGCTGGTTTGTAGCAATTTATTTGATAATCCTTACAGTTATCAGAAAATACATTACCAAAATCAAAGAAGAATGCTGATCTTAGAGACCTTTGATCTTCAATAAAGGGCAATCTAAAGATAAGTTGTAGACTTCCTTCAACTTTTATATTGCCTCCAATTGGTGCATCTCTATATCTTGAAGTCTGATTTGCATAAGGGTTGTAATATGGGGTATCCAGCTCTCCATCACCATCTGAGTCTAAAAGATTTGGACAAATGCCTTCTGAATAATTGAACTCATAACATGGAGCATCAGTGCTCCTAGGGCCAAGTGTATTGGACTCAAAACCTCTTAATGACCTCGGACCACCAGCATAGAAGTTTTGAAAAAATGGAACCTCTTTAGTGTCACCATAAGCATCTAAGTATCCAAGTTCACCTTGAAATCCAAAAACTAAGTCTTTCGTTAGAGGTTGATAGTATCTTTGCCTAACATTTAATCTGTAATAACTTAAATCGCTTCCTGGTATTGTAGAACTAACACTTAAGACAGTGGACGCACCATCGGTAGGAAATAAACCTCTATTAAGAGTTACCCTTTGCCATGAGAGCTGAGCAGTTAGGGTTTCAAATAAATTTCCTTCAACTGAAACAAAATCATATATCTCTCTAGCAGGAAGACTTCCTATATCAATATCAGTTTTATCATACGTAATATTAAATCCTAGCCTTGTAATATCTGAAATAGGATAACCAAATTGTGCTCCAAAGCCATTTGAATTAGTTAAATAATTTGCAACATTAAACTCTCCATAATCTGTTTCTCTGAAATAAAAGTTGTAACCCAGACTTACTCCATCTCTAGTGGCATATGGGTTCATATATGAAATGTTATACATCTCACTATAAACATTTTTATTTATTCCAATACCAACTGTGTTCCCGCTACCCATGAAGTTTTGTTCTTGAAGATTGAATCCAAGCATTAAGCCAAAGTCACTGTATCCAATATTTCCTCCAATACTTCCGGTTGTTTCTTCTTCAACACTATAGACAATATCTATTTGGTCATCAGTGCCAGGTACAGGGATAGTTTCTACATTCACTTCTTTAAAATAACCAAGCCTTTCAAGTCTAATTTTTCCAGCCTCTATAGCATTATCAGATGACCAAGCGCCTTCAAATTGCCTCATCTCTCTTCTAAGAACATGGTCTTGTGTAATATTATTACCTGTAAATAATATTTTTCTTGTGTAAGTTCTATTACCAGGCTCTACAGCAAAAATTAATTTAACTTCGTTGGTTTCTTCTTTAATTTCAGGATTTCCAGTAACCTCTGCAAAAGCATAGCCCCTGTTCCCTAGAACATTTGTAAAAAACTCTTCAATCGAAGTAATTGCAGCTTGAGAATAGGTTGTATCTTTTAAACTTTCAACTATATCTATATAAACCTCTTCATCAAATGGCACTTCACCAATAACATCAACATCATTAATCTTATATTTTTCACCTTCACTAACATTAAAAGTTATAAATATTGATTTCTTGTCTCTTGATAGACTGATTTGTGATGATTCAATTGAAAATTTTAGATAGCCTCTATCTCTATAAAAGGATTCAAGTGACTCTATGTCGCCTTTTAACTTCTCTCTAGAATATTGGTTGTCATTTGAAAGAAATGAAAAGAAAGATCCTTCAGATAATTCAAAACTATCTATCAGCTCTTCATTTGTATATATTTCATTTCCGATAATATTTATCTTTTTAATCTTCGCACTTTTACCTTCATCTACTTCTATGTTAATTTCAATCCTATTTCTAGGCTTTACTACCTCTTCTATTTCTACACCGGCACCATATCTTCCATTTGAGGCATAGGATCTAACAAGCTCAGATTTGACTCTTTCAAGAGTAGATCTTTTATAAACTTCCCCTTCTTTAATTCCAACTCCATCAAGACTTTCCATGAGTTGTTCGGTTTTAAGAGCTTTATTTCCCGATATATCTATGGCAGATATAGATGGTCTTTCTGCGACCGTTATAATTAGAGTGTTACCATCTTTACCAATCTGAATATCATCAAACTGCTCTGTAGAAAACAACGATCTAACAATATCATTCGACTTTCGTGAATCTATTTTATCACCAACACTAATAGGAATTACATTAAAAATACTTCCAGTTGAAACTCTTTGTAGTCCAATTATTCTTATATCGCTAACTAAAAATTCATCGAAAGCGTATATTTCAAAACTTAACAAGAGGGATAGAATAAGTAGTTTTAATTTTTTCACTATTTAAGCCCTAAAAAAACCTAGCAACATCATTAAACACTGCAAAGATCATAAGCATGATCACTAAAACAGCTCCGCCGGTATATATAATATTTTCAGCTTTTTCTGGTAAAGGTTTTCCTCTAACAGCTTCAACACCAAGCAAAGTTAGTTGACCTCCATCTAAGACTGGGATAGGCAGTAAATTTAAAACGGCTAAACTTATACTTAAAAGGCCCATTAAGTATATAAAAGGTGCTATACCTGCTTGAGCTGTGTTACCAGCCATTTGAGCAATACCTATTGGACCACTCAAATTTTCAGTTCCCATGTTACCAGATATCATCTTTCCAATAAGCTGAAGTGTCTTAATACTTAAGTTATATGTGTTATAGATACCTATTGATAATGCTTCAAAAAAATTACGAGATTCTCTGAAAGAAACTCCAAGCACTCCAACGTTATCTTGTGATCCAATATTTATAACTTTATATAAGATCTCATCATTTCGTTCAATTTTAAATTCTAAAGTTGTATTCGGATTTGGCTTAACCACAGAACCAATGTCTTCAGCAAAATTTATATCTTCCCCTGCAATCTCTAAAACAAGATCACCTGGCTTCAACTCTGCTTTATATGCAGCACTTTGATCAAAAACCTCGCCAATTATTGGATTATTTCTGAATCCAATATCAGCTTCCAAATATTTAGCTAAATATCCTATAGGATTTTTCTGGGACTCTTTTGAGCTCAAGAAATCATCAACAGCTAATGAAATAACAATTGGATCACCTTCAGAGACTCTCATAACTGAAAAATTCATATCTCCTGAATAACCAGCATATGTCAAAAGCTCTAAACTAAAATCTGTTTCGCCTCTTATTTGCTTATTATTTATTGATAAAATTTTATCATTCACCCTGAATGCAGACTTAGATGAAATATTTTGATCTTTATTTGAAACATCTAAAATAACTGGAAATTCTTGAGGATCAACCATTGATACCACTCTAGCATTGCTTGAATTAACAAGAGCAGTAAAAATACATATTGCAAGAATGAAGTTTGCTAAAGGTCCTGCAAACATGATCGATGCTCTTTGCCATTTTGGTTTAGAGTCAAACGTATTTTTTAACTGTTCCTCAGTTAAGTCTTTAACAGATTCCGGCTCAGCTTCTATCAATTTATTTGTAATCATTGATACATATCCGCCTAATGGCACTGCTGACAAAGCAAATTCTGTACCATGTTTATCGAGCTTTTTATAAAATACTGGGCCCATTCCAACAGAAAATCTTTGAACATGCACTTTGCACATCCTAGCAACAATAAAATGACCAAACTCATGAATTGTTACTAGCACACCTAAGAGTACTAAAAATGATGATATGTAAATAATTGTTGTCATATATCTATTTAATTGAGGGATTTTACCACCTTCTTTGCCTCAATGCGTGTCTGTGTATCAATATCGTGAATTGATTCTAAAGACAAATCATTAGACACATGGTCAATGGTAAAAGTTCTATATATAACCTCATAAATTTCATCAAATTTTATTTCACCATTAATAAAACTTTCAACTGCAATCTCGTTAGCTGCATTGAAAACTGTTCCAAGATTGCTCCCTTCATTACATACCTCACGCGCAATATTTTGAATTTCCATCCTGTCTTTTGGAAATTCTTGGAATGTTAAATTTAGAGAGGTGAAATCTAGTGAATTAAAATCAATTGTAAGTCTATTTTTTTCAGACAATGCATGAGCTATTGGAACCTTCATGTCTGGGGAGCTCATCTGACAAATACTCGAACCATCAACATATGTAACTATTGAATGTACTATGCTTTGAGGATGAATAACTAAATCAAAGTAATGTTCATCAAGATCAAATAAATATTTTGCCTCAATTAATTCTAAGCATTTATTTACTAGAGTTGCTGAATCTATTGTTACCTTTTTTCCCATTTTCCAATTTGGATGATCTAGTGCATCTTGAAGAGTGACATTTTTTAGATCATTTACTGAAGAACCTAAAAAAGGACCACCTGATGCAGTAATAATAATTTCCTTAACATCTTCTGTGCCTTTTTCACCATTCAGGCATTGAAAAATGGCATTATGCTCACTGTCAATAGGTATAATTTCGGTTTTATATTCCCTTGCTATTGGAAGGATTAAATCACCTCCAGCAACAATACTTTCTTTGTTTGCCAGCAATAACTTTTTTCCAGTATGAGCTGCCATATGTGTTGCATTTAGGCCAGCAAAGCCTGAAATAGCGCATACTATAATATCGATGTCCTGATGATTTATTAAATTTTCTAGATCTTCAATGCTATTTAAATAAGAGGAGTTCTCTGATTTTTCAATGTTGTTGTATCCCATTAAATCATCTATGTGAACAAAAGATGGAGAAAACTCATCAATTATTTGTTTGCCCTTAGAAATATTTTGATTAAAAGAAATTCCAAATAAATTTAACTTTTCATAATTTTGTTTAATAACACTTAGAACACTCTCTCCAATGCTACCGGTTGCCCCAAGTATTAAGATATTTTTCATGCCAAAAGTATTGTTAATATTACTGTGATTGGAGTCGCTAATAGATGAGAGTCTAATCTATCAAGTACTCCACCATGACCAGGCAACAATGTACCAGTATCTTTTATATTTTTTTCTCTCTTATGAAAGCTTATAAGAAGATCTCCTACAAAAGCTAAAATACTTCCAAGAAAATATACCAATGTAAGCCATAAACTAAGATCAAAAAACTTAATAACAAAAATACTAAATATTATAGAACCTATTAATCCTCCAACTAAACCCTCCCAAGTTTTATTAGGGCTGATTTTTGGAGCTATAGGGTTTTTTCCAATACTTGAACCAGTTATATAAGCTGAAGTATCGAATATGGCGGTATTAAATAATGATAGTAGAAAAATATAGTAAAAAGATAATATAGGTTCTTCTGATGCTTCTTTAAAAATAAAATCGCCTGCTGTAAGTATAATTAATAGCAAAAAATAACTAAAAATTAAATTAAAGCCCCATAATAGCGGGTGTCTAAATTTGTTCGTTACCCACTCGTAGTAACCTAACAAACAAATAACTGAAATGGTGACAGAAAATAACCAAAAATTTTCAATTAAGATTATTAATATAATAGGTAAGGCTATTGCTAAAGCTGTGATCGCTCTTACAAATAAATTTTTCTTATATTCTTTTTCCAAATCTTCTGCTCACATTTTTAAAATTATCTAAACAATTAACAAAATCTTTATTAGTAAAATCTGGCCAAAATTTTTCTATAAACATAATTTCAGCATACGCTATTTGATATAAAAGAAAGTTACTGATCCTTTTATCTCCTCCAGTCCTAATCAAAAGATCTATTTCATCAACTGGCACAGACGAATAGCTGTTAATTGTTTCCTTTGTAATATCTTTTAAATTCACACTCCCGGATGAAACTTCTTCTGAAACTTTATAAACGATATCAACAATATCTTGTTGACCCCCATATCCTAGAGCAACATTCAGATTTAATTTTGCTTCTTCAAAACAGGTTTCGTTTTCAGCAAAGAATATTTTGTTTTGAATTTTTTCACCAAAATCATCTAAGTGACCAAAAAATTTTAATTTAACTTTCTTTTCCTTGAGCTCAGGCACTTGTTCATTTATTGCTTCAATTACTAATCTTTTTATTGCATTTATTTCTCTTTTTGGTCTTTGCCAATTTTCAGAACTAAATGCATATAAAGTTAGCGATTGAATACCTCTCTTTACAGCCTCTTCAACTATGTCTCTAACAACACCAACACCCTTTTTATGTCCCTCACTTATTTTTAAAGAATTTCTTATCGCCCATCTTCCATTTCCATCCATAATTATTCCGATGTTCTTTGGGTAATATTTATTATTGTTTTGGCTATCTGCCATTTTGATCTCTAAATTTCTAATAAATCTGATTCTTTATTCTTCAATTCATTATCGACAATTGAAATATATTTATCAGTTTCTTTTTGAATTAGATCTTCGAGCCTTCTTTGGTCGTCCTCAGATATTTCTGATGCTTGCTGTTGCTCTTTTGTAGATTGATTTGCATCCCTTCTGATATTTCTAATCGAAACCCTTGAATTTTCAGCTTCTGCCCTAGCCTGTTTAATATAATCCTGTCTAGTTTCTTCAGTTAAAGCCGGCATAGTAACCCTAATTAAATCTGAACTAGTGCTCGGATTGAGACCCAGATCTGAAGAAAGAATAGCTTTCTCAATTTCTGGAATTAAATTCTTATCCCATGGAGATATAACTAAAGATCTGCCTTCTTCAACACTTATATTGGATGTTTGATTGATTGGGGTTAAGTTACCATAATAATCTACTTTAATATCATCTAAAATGGATGGGTTTGCTCTGCCAGTCCTAATTTTGTTAAAGGCATTTCTCAAAGCGGACACAGATTTGTCCATCTTTTCTGAAACATCATTTATTAAAGCTTGCATATTATGCTATTAGTGTACCTATTTTTTTACCACAGATGATATCTTTTAACGCATCATTCTTATTTACATTGAAAACATTTATTGGTAACTCATGATCTCTTGCTAATGTTAGTGCGGTTGCATCCATAACCTTAAGGTTTTTTGTAATTGCATCATCAAAGGAAAGATTTTCAAAAAATTTAGCATCACTATTTTTTTCAGGATCAGAATCATATACACCATCAACTCTTGTTGCTTTTAGCATTAGATCAGACTGAGTTTCAATGGCTCTTAAACAACCTGCTGTATCTGTCGTAAAAAATGGATTTCCGGTACCTGCAGTGAAGATAACTACATATCCATCACTTAAAAGCTGTATGGCTAGTCTTCTGTCATAATGCTCAACAATACCAGACATTGATATAGCTGACATTACACGTGTCTTAATTCCAGCTCTCTCAAGAGCATCTCTAAAAGCAATTCCGTTCATAACAGTAGCTAACATACCCATATGATCACCAGCAACTCTATCCATTCCTGCTTTATTTAATTTTTCACCTCTAAAAAGATTACCGCCACCAATGACAATACCAATTTGTGCACCAATATCTTTACAAGACTTTACTGATGCTGCCATGTCATCAAGTATCGTTGGATCTATACCATGTTCATCATTTCCAGCAACTGATTCTCCACTAAATTTAACCAAAACCCTTTTATGCTTTAATTCAGACATAGTTTATTTTAATTGTTCAGCAACCTCTTCAGCAAAATCTTTAACTTCAACTTCAATACCCTCTCCAACTTTTAGTCTTGAAAAAGAGACAATTTGAGCATTATTTTGAGCTAAATAAGCATCAACAGTTATTTCTGAATCCTTAACAAAATCTTGCGAAAGTAAAGATACCTCAGATAAAAATCTTTTAACTTTTCCTTCCACCATCTTATCCATAATTTCTTGTGGCTTACCAGATTCTTTAGCTTGATTCTCATAAATAGCTCTCTCTCTGTTGAGAACATTCTCATCAATATCATCCTCTGATAGACATAATGGATTAAATGCTGAGACATGCATTGCAACATCTTTTGCAACTGTTTCATTTCCACCTTTAGTTGTTGAAATTGAGGCTAATTTAGAATCAGAATGAAGATATAATCCAACATTCATATCTTTTTCAAATTCAACTGTGGTTATTCTTCGCAATTGAATATTCTCACCAATAGTTTGCACAAGAGCTTTTCTGTCTTCTTCAAGGCTAGAACTTTTTAAGGCCTCAATATCTGTAACTTTGTTATTTGATATAAAATCTTTAACCTTTTCTCCGAATGCTAAAAAGTTTGAATCTTTTGCCGCAAAATCTGTTTCAGAATTAATTTCAACTATAGTTGCATACCCATCACTTATTGAAGTAACAAGAATTCCATCAGCTGCAACTCTGGATGATTTTTTTTCTGCCTTTAGGGCGCTGTTTGAACGTAATAAATCTAGCGCCTTCTCTACATCGCCGTTACATTCTACAAGGGCTTTCTTGCAATCCATCATTGCAACGCCTGTCATATCCCTTAATTCTTTAACTTGTGCTGCTTTAATTTCCATCTTTACTCACTCTCTTTTTTTTCTTCAACATCACCCTGATTCTCATCAAGATACTCTTCAGCCTCATTTGACTCATCCAATTTTTTAGCATCATCTTCAACAATCGTATCTTCAGGATCTTTAAGATTGGTTTCAGTATCATCATCTTTAGATTCTTTTACATCGGAAACTTCTTCAACAGGAGTGCTTTCTTTTTTAACTTTCTGAATTACAGGAGAATCAGATTTTGGGGCAAAGCCTTTAGCTGATTCAATACCTCTTGCACAAGCGTCTGCAATTACCTTAGTGATTAATCTTATTGATCTTATAGCATCATCGTTTCCAGGAATAACAGTATCAATACCATCAGGGTCTGAATTAGTATCAACCAATGCTATTACAGGGATTCCCATTTTTTTAGCTTCAAGAACTGCAATCTTTTCATACTTAACGTCTATAACAAAAATTGCATCCGGAAGGCCCTTCATATCCTTAATACCACCGACACTAGCTTGTAACTTTGCGTGTTCTTTTTGAATCTCTACTGCTTCTTTTTTTATGAGTTTTTCAATTCTTCCAGAAGAAATCATTTCTTCAATATCAATCAATCTTCTAATTGAACCTCTTATGGTTTTCCAATTTGTTAGAGTTCCACCTAACCATCTTTTATCTACATATGGTAATCCTATTTGGATAGCTTCCTCTTTAATTGTTTTGCTAGCTGATCTTTTAGTGCCCACAAACAATATCTTATTGCCTCTTGAACATATATCTTCAACTTTTGATGCAGCTGCGCTTAAATGCTCTTGAGTAAGTTCTAAATTAATAATGCTAATTTGTTTTCTTGTATCAAAGATAAATTCCTCCATTTTTGGATTCCAAAATCTTTGTTGATGACCGAAATGAACGCCTGCTTGAAGCAGGTCTTCTATTGATACTATGCTCAATTTATACTCCTTAGGGGTTATTCTCCAATTCCTAATAAAGCTGACTTTTAAAAAAGCACCCCAACTTTACAAAAAACAGAATCTTCGTGTTAAAAGTCTGTGTATTCTATAGAATAATTTGTTTTTTTTAAAGATTTTGTTTAATTTAATAAATCTTTAAAACTATATACTTTAGGTTTCAGTTTTATAAGCTTCTTGCATGATGAAAGTGCTCCATGGGCAAATACTTCTCTTGATAAGGCTTCATGCTT
>CACECP010000016.1 GCA_902558095.1 uncultured SAR86 cluster bacterium
CAGCGCTATTTATTTATCTGGCAGTGGGGTTGCAGCTGCTTCATACGGTTTGCCAGATTTGGGCGTAACCACTATGTATGATGTTTTAATTGATGTTAAAAGAATTACTTCTGCGACCTCATTACCTTTGCTTGTTGATATTGACACTGGTTGGGGTGAATCTGATCAGATTGCAGAGACTATATCTGAAATGGGCAAAGCTGGTTGTGCAGCAGTGCATATTGAAGATCAAGTTTTTGAAAAAAGATGCGGCCATAGACCTAATAAACAATTAGTTTCAATTGATGAAATGAGAAGCAGATTAAATACTGCAATTAATTCAAAAGTAGATGATTCTTTTTTTGTGATGGCAAGAACTGATGCAATTGCATCTGAGGGTATTGATGGAGCAATTAAAAGATGTGAATCATATATTGAAGAAGGTGCAGATGGCATATTTTTAGAAGCTGTAACATCAATAGACCAATATAAAGAATTTAAAAATCATTGTTCGGTTCCTGTTTTAGCAAATATTACCGAGTTTGGAAAAACACCTTTATTTACTCAAGAACAATTGAAAGAAGTTGGTGTCAGTATGGTTCTTTATCCACTTACAGCTTTTAGAGCTATGAGCCAATCTGCAGAAAAAATATACAATTCAATAATTAAAGACGGGACACAAGAGGCTCTCTTAGATATAATGCAGACCCGTGAGGAGTTGTATGAAGTTTTAGATTACTACAACTTTGAAAAACAACTTGACGAAAAATTGTCAAAAAATTAAGGGATATAAATGACAAAAAAATTAGAAGGAGCCGGCCTAAGAGGTCAAGTAGCTGGAGAAACGTCTCTTTCTACGGTTGGTCAAATAGAAGGACTTGCTTATAGAGGCCATAAAATTGAATTACTTGCAGAAAAAGCTACATTTGAAGAAGTAGCTTATCTTCTGTTGTTTGACAAATTGCCTAATCAAGCTGAATTAGATGATTACAAAGCATTACTTAAAAGCAATAGAGATCTCCCAGACTCTTTAAAAGAAGTTCTTCAAAAAATACCAGCTTCGGCGCACCCCATGGATGTAATGAGAACAGGAACATCTATGTTAGGCAATTTAGAGCCTGAGGGTGACTTCACAAATCAACTAGATTCAATTAATAGAATGATAGCAACAATGCCTTCAATTGTTACTTATTGGTATAAATTCTCACATGAAGGACAAGATATTGATTTGGTTAATGATGAAGATAGTATGGCCGGACATTTTTTACATATTCTTCATGGTAAAACACCGTCTGATTTGCACAAGAAAGTTATGGATGTATCTTTAATTCTATATGCTGAGCATGAGTTCAATGCTTCTACTTTTACAGCCAGAGTATGTGCTTCAACAATGTCTGACATTCATTCATGTGTTGTTGCTGCAATAGGTTCTCTAAGAGGCCCGTTGCATGGTGGTGCAAATGAAAAAGCCATGGAATTAATAGAAAACTGGACTTCAAAAGAAGAAGCTAAATCTAATATTATTGAGATGTTAAACAATAAAGAAAAAATTATGGGTTTTGGCCATGCAGTTTATTCAATTAGAGACCCAAGAAATGCTGTTATTAAAGAATATGCTAAACAATTATCTGGGCTTGCTGACACAGACACTCTTTATCAAGTAGCTGAAGAGGTTGAAAAAGTTATGGCTGACGAAAAGAAAATGTTTGCCAATGCAGACTTTTTCCATGCTCCTGCATATTTTTATATGGGCATACCAACAAAATTGTTTACTCCAATATTTGTTATGTCCAGAGTTTCTGGTTGGGCTGCACATTGCATGGAGCAAAGAGCGAACAATAGAATTATTAGACCAAGTGCTGATTACATCGGAGTTGAATCTTCAGACTGGGTTGAAATAGCAGATAGGTCTTAAAATATGTCATCAAATGTTGATCTGAATGTCAGACCAGGTTTTGATGGACTTATCTCTGAAATAGCTAACTATGTTTCAAATTATGAAATTAAATCTGATTTAGCTTTAGATACTGCAAGAAACTGTCTAATGGATACCATTGGGTGTGGTCTTTTGGCACTGCAGTTTCCTGCTTGTACAAAGATGCTTGGCCCAATTGTAAAGGACACCAAAGTGCCTTTTGGTGTGAGAGTTCCTGGTACAGATTATGAATTAGATCCTGTAAAAGGAGCTTTCGATATTGGTTGTATTGTTAGATGGCTTGATTATAACGATACTTGGCTTGCAGCAGAATGGGGTCATCCTTCAGATAACTTAGGTGCAATATTATCGGTATGTGATTTTGTTTCACAACAAAATGTTGCTAGTGGAAAAGATCCATTGACCATGCGAACTGTTCTTGAATCTATGATTATGGCGCATGAGATTCAAGGCGTTTTAGCACTTGAAAACAGTTTTAATAAAGTTGGTCTTGATCATGTCATATTAGTGAAGGTTGCTTCAACGGCAGTAGCTACAAAATTATTGGGCGGATCTGTTGATCAAATTAAAGATGCTGTAAGTCAGGCATGGGTAGATGGCCAGAGTTTGAGAACATACAGACACGCTCCAAACGCAGGCTCAAGAAAAAGTTGGGCTGCTGGAGATGCTACTAGCAGAGCAGTAAGGCTAGCAATGATTACTATGTCGGGTGAAATGGGATATCCAGGAGTTTTATCTGCACCTGTTTGGGGTTTTGAAGATGTTTCGTTTGATGGGGAAAAACTTTCCTTGCCTCAAGCTTTTGAAACTTACGTTATGGAAAATATACTTTTCAAAATTAGCTTTCCTGCAGAATTCCATGCCCAAACTGCAGTGGAGGCAGCAGTAAAACTATATGATGAAATCAAAGATAAAATCGATGATATAAAATCTGTTGAGATTACTACGCATAAATCTGCAATTAGAATTATCTCAAAAGTGGGTGAGCTAAATAATCCTGCTGATAGAGATCATTGTTTGCAATATATGGTTGCTATTGGTTTATTGAAAGGCAATTTAGTAGCCGAAGATTACGAAGACGATGTTGCTCAAGACCCAAGAATTGATGCACTTAGAGAAAAAATGATTATCAACGAAGATAAAAGGTACTCAAAAGAGTATCTTGAGGCAGATAAGCGTTCAATTGCAAACAGAATTCAAATCCATTTCAATGATGGCACTTCAACAGAGGAAGTTGAAGTTGAATATCCTATTGGTCACAAAAGAAGAAGAGAGGAAGGGATCCCAGTTCTAGAAAAGAAATTTAAAGACAACTTGGCTATCACATATGATGAAGAAGTTTCTAATAAGATATTTAATCTTTGCATGAACCAAAAAGAACTCGAAGAAACATCTGTTATTGATTTTCAATCATTATTTTCAAAAATCCCATAAAATAAGGCTTTTTTCGCTTTTTGGACTATAATTATCGCCATGTCAGGCAATACGTTTGGAAAATTATTTAAAATTACGACTTTTGGTGAGAGTCATGGCACTGCTATGGGCTGTATTTTAGATGGCTGTCCGCCTCAAATTGAGCTCACAAAAGAAGATATTCAACACGAATTAGATAAAAGAAAGCCTGGTCAATCAGAGGTAACTACGCAAAGAAAAGAGGACGATGCTGTAGAGATTTTATCTGGAGTTTTTGGTGGAAAGACTCTTGGAACACCTATTGGAATGATTATTTATAACAAAGACCAAAAATCTAAGGATTATTCAAACATAAAAGATGTTTTTAGACCAAACCATGCCGATATTACCTATCAAGCAAAATATGGTCATAGAGATTACAGAGGTGGTGGAAGAGCAAGTGCTAGAGAAACTGTAAATTGGGTAGCCGCCGGAGCGATTGCTAAGAAAATACTTAAAAAGGAAGGAGTTTCAGTTCATGGCTTTGTTTCTGAAATAGGACAAGTTAAAGCTGATTCAATTAATCATAAAGATATAAATAACAAATACTTTTTTTGTGATGAATCAAAACTAGCTGATTTAGATTCAATGTTTAAGGATTTAATTGAAGAGGGTAACTCAGTCGGTGCAAAGTTAGGTGTTGTTGTTGAAAATTGTCCTGTAGGACTTGGTGATCCAGTTTTTGAGAAGTTAGATGCTAATCTTGCCAAAGCAATTATGACAATTAATGCTGTTAAATCTGTATCGATTGGGAATGCAGATGATCTTTTGAACTTAAAAGGTTCTGAGGCAAGGGATGAAATGACCTCATCAGGATATGCCTCAAATAATTCAGGTGGAATCTTGGGAGGCATTTCAAATGGAGATGATATAAGCCTAAGTTTTATAATCAAGCCAACCTCAAGCATCAAATCAAAAGGTAAAACAGTAAATAAAGACGGAGAGGAAGTTGACATTGAAGTAACTGGAAGACATGACCCTTGTGTAGGCATAAGAGCAGTTTCTATTGCTGAAGCCATGGTGAGTCTTGTGCTGGTCGATCATTTATTGATAAATCGAGCACAGTGTGCAGAAGTTAAGCAGGAATTACCGTTTAGTGAATAAAGATAATGAAGACCTTATACGACAAGCTCTGGGAAGAGCATCACGTAACCCAACTGGATTCGGGAGAGTCACTTCTATATATTGATAGACATTATTTACATGAAGTAACTTCACCTCAAGCTTTTGAGGGACTTTCAAAGAAAAACTTAAAACCATGGAGACTTGAGGCAAATATTGCCACTCCTGATCATAATGTTCCTACAACTAGAGGAACTAATTTCGATTCTGATCAAATAAAGGATGAGATATCAAAGATACAAGTGGTCGAGCTCGATAAAAATTGTAATGCTTTTGGAATTAAGCAATTTGATATTAAATCAACAAGACAAGGTATTGTACATGTAATTGGTCCAGAATTAGGTTATACCTTACCAGGTATGACAATAGTCTGTGGCGATTCACATACTTCTACTCATGGTGCGCTTGGATGTCTGGCCATGGGAATTGGAACTTCTGAAGTAGAACATGTGCTCGCTACCCAATGCTTAAAAGTATCTAAACTTAAAAATATGCTTGTTAAATTTGAAGGAACTCCAGCAGAAAATGTTTCTTCAAAAGATATAGTTTTATATTTTATTGGCCTTATTGGAACAGCAGGAGGAACTGGCTATGCAATTGAATTTGCTGGAAGCTACATCGAGAATATTTCTATAGAAAGTAGAATGACAATCTGTAACATGGCAATTGAAGCAGGAGCTAAAGTTGGATTAATAGCACCTGATAAAACTACAATAGATTATGTAAGAGAAAAATCCTTCCTTGATAAAGAAAAATTAGAAAAAGCTGAAGATTACTGGTCAAATTTAAGAACTGATGATGGAGCTATTTTTGATAACGAGTATATTGTCGATGTTTCCAAAATAAAACCCCAAGTTACATGGGGCACTTCTCCTGAAATGGTTGTAAATTATGATGGTGAAATTCCAACCCCTATGAATGTTTCTGAAGATAATAAGAAAAATATAGAGCTCGCAAGAAATTATATGGGCATTCAAGATGAATCAAAATTATCAGATTTAGTTTTTGATAAAGTTTTTATAGGCTCATGTACAAATTCTAGAATTGAAGATCTTAGACAAGCAGCCGAAATAGTAAAAGGTAAAACTGTTGCAGACAATATTACCGAAGCCATAGTTGTTCCGGGTTCCGGTATGGTTAAAGAACAAGCTGAAATGGAAGGCTTGGATAAAATATTTAGAGAAGCTGGTTTTATATGGAGAGACCCAGGTTGTTCAATGTGTTTAGGTATGAACCCCGATCAACTAAAACCATATGAAAGATGCGCATCTACATCAAATAGAAATTTTGAGGGTAGACAAGGTTATTTGGGACGAACTCATTTAATGAGTCCTCTTATGGCAGCCTATACAGCAATAAATGGAACAGTTGGAGAGCCGTCATGAAATCTAATAGTGAAGGATTAATAATCGATGGAGTTGTAAGTTATATAGATAGAGATAATATCGATACAGATCAAATCATTCCAACAGAATACTTAAAATCAATAAAAAAGTTTGGTTACGAGGATTATTTGTTTGATGGATGGAGATATAAGGATGATGGAAAGCTAGGCATCAAAAAAGAAGATAGGGATATAAATGAAGACTTTATTCTTAATAATAAACCATATACTGAATCTAAGATTCTTCTCGGAAGAGATAATTTTGGATGTGGTTCATCAAGAGAACATGCTGTCTGGGCTTTGAGAGATTTTGGTATAAAGGCTGTTATTGCATCTTCATTTGGTGATATTTTTTACAATAATTGTTTTAAAAATGGAGTATTGCCTATCAAATTAGAAAAAGAAAATATTGAGAGACTTTTTGACCTTGTTAAGAATAAAGCTGTTGAATTTTCAATAAATCTCCAACAAAGAATAATTCATTTAAATGATAAAGATAAAATTAAGTTTAAAGTAGATGCTCATTTGATTGATCGAATAATATTTGGTTTGGATGATGTTGATATAAGTTTAAAAGAAAAAGATAAAATTATGCTTTTTGAAAAAAATAGAAAAATTTCAAAACCATGGATATATGTAAATGAGTAAAGAGATCTTAATTCTTCCAGGTGACGGCGTCGGTCAGGAGGTTATGGCCTCAGCTTCTGATGTTTTAGATTTTGTAATAAATGAGTATAACCTTGATTTTTTGGTCGCATCAATGAGTGTTGGAGGAACAGCCTATAATGAATGTGGATCACCAATACCAAAAGAGGTGCTTGATTCAGCAAAGAAAGCTGATGCAATATTATTCGGAGCAGTCGGTGGGACTGAATGGGATAACTTAGACTGGGAAGATCGTCCTGAAAACGCATTGCTGACCTTAAGAAAAGAACTAAATCTTTTTGCAAACTTAAGACCTGCCTTCTTATTTAATGAATTATCAGAAGCATCTCCATTAAAAAAAGAAGTTATTAATGATCTTGATATCTTGATTGTAAGGGAATTAACTGGAGGAATTTATTTTGGTGAGCCAAGAGGTATTGTTTCTAACGAAGAACCAAATTATGCATTTAATACAATGATATATAACGAAGAAGAGATTAGGCGAATTGCTAAAGTTGCATTTGAATCTGCTCAAAAAAGAAATAAAAAATTATGCTCTGTTGAAAAAGCAAATGTTCTCGAAGTTTCTAAATTTTGGAGATCTATCGTATCCGAAATGTCTTCGGACTATCCTGATGTTGAGCTCTCACATCAGCTTGCTGATAATACAGCAATGCAATTGGTCTTAAACCCTAATCAATTTGATGTAATAGTCTCAAGCAATCTTTTTGGAGATATTCTCTCGGATATTGCTGCAACTCTTACTGGGTCAATTGGCATGCTACCATCTGCATCATTAGACAGTTCTTTCAAAGGTATGTTTGAACCATGTCATGGAAGCGCTCCAGACATAGCTGGTAAAAATTTAGCAAATCCTCTAGCAATGATCTCATCATTATCAATGGCTTTAAGGTATTCACTAAATCAGGCTGACATCTCTGATAAAATTGATAATGCAATCAAAAAATTTATTCAAGCAGGATACAGAACAATAGACATTGCATCTGATGGGGATTATTTGTTGACCTCAGATGTTGCTAAAAAAATAATAGAAATTATTAAAGATGAGTAGCGGAATAAACTTAGCACTAGTTGGTGCATCCGGAGTTGTGGGAGATAAAATTATTTCTTTATTAGAAAAGAAGAATATAAATGTAAGTAATTTTTACCCACTTGGCTTTTCTTCAGTTGGTAGAGCAGTATCATTTAATAACAAAAGTTTTATTATTGAGGATCTTTCTATTTTTGATTCTTCAAAAGCACATTTAGCGATCTTTTCAGCTGGATCAAAAGTTGCAAAAGAATATGCAAATGATTTTGTTGCTAATGGCTGCTATGTTGTGGATTTGTCATCTGAATATCGTTATGACGATCAAGTTCCTTTAATTATTCCTGAAATTAATGGAGGTCTAATACGAGATATTGAAAAACCTTCATTGATTGCAAATCCAAATTGCTCTGTCTCACAAATGTTAATAGCTATAGAGCCAATACATAAAAAATTCCAAGTTGATTTATTAAATGTTGCAACCTATCAAGCAGTATCAGGAACAGGCAAAGATGCTGTCAAAGAACTAAATTCTCAAATAGAAGACTTTAATGTTGAACCAATAGTTTACCCAAAGAAGATAGCTTTTAATGTGATTCCACAATGCGATATCTTTCTTGATAACGATTTCACAAAAGAAGAAATGAAAGTTACTTGGGAAACAAAAAAGATTCTTGATCCTAATATTGAAGTCACAGCAACCTGTGTTCGAGTTCCAGTTATAAATGGCCATTCTGAGGCTGTTTTCTTTAGAACAAAAGAACCTGTAAGTAAAAATGATATTGTTGACTTATTATCTGATTCACCTGGAATCAAGGTAATAGATAATCCTGCAGATCAAAAATATCCCACTCCCTTAGAAAATGCTAATGATACAGAGGATGTTTATGTCGGCAGAATTAGAACTCAAACTATTAATGGAGAAAGCTGGGTATCTATGTGGATAGTTGCAGATAATGTTTATGGTAAGGGAGCAGCTCTTAATGCTGTGCAAATAATTGAAATGCTCATCAAAGAAAATAAATTGTGCTGAGATTTTTAGGGTCATTTTTTTTAATTAGCTCATTTAATCTTTATGGAGAGATTCTTTTATCATCACCAAAAACAAGCCTTAATTCTCAAGACCAAAGAGTTATTGAATTTAAAATTCAAAATGAATCTATCAAGGACAATGATTTATTTTTATATGAATACAAAACTAATAACCCCATCAATGAAAATGATATTGCTTATACGCTTTTAGAAGACTTTGGAGAATACCAATTATTTAAAGTTATTCTTTCTGAGAAATATCAAGAAGATTATTTTAGCCTAACAATAGAAATTAAAAATGAATTTACTAAAGACGTTTTTATTTTCTTACCCTCAAAATTAAGAAGCTACAATTCACAACCAATAAATATAGAAAATAAACAAATACCAAGAAGCACTGCGGAAGAAATTATTCAAACCAAGGAAATTACAAAAGAAACACCTCCAGAACAAATAATTAAAGGCTCTGAAATTACAACTGTTTGGAGTATGGCTGAAAAAATTAAAGGCAATTACTCAGATATTTCAATATATCAAATTATGTGGTCAATTTATTTAGGAAATAAAGAGGCTTTTATTAATGAAAATATTAATCTCATTAGAAAAGATATTGATATCTATATCCCTGAAACATCTGAGATTGAAAATATCTCTTACCAATTTGCTAAAGACTCAATTCTAGATATGAATACTTCATTTTCTCGAAGTTTTTCTAATGCTTCAAAGTCTCTTTTGGTTTTAACCGCCCCAGAGTTACCCAAAGAAGACAATGAAGAAAAAATTATAGAGGCAAGTAAAGAAGAAAACTCTGATGCCACTCTTGAGTCCATATCTAATCCTAAAGACTTTATTAAAGAAAATACAAAAGAGTTGTCATTGACTGTTGAGAATGAAACTGTAAAAGAATTTATTAATCAGACAGAAGATTTAGAGACAGAAAGAGATAATAATTTTGAAATATTTGATTTAATTTTTATTTCTCTAATTTCACTAGCCTCAGGAGCTCTGCTAGCATTGATATTTATTCATTTGAGAAATATTAAAAATTTAAAAGAACAAGAATATGATTTTGAAGAGGCTAAAGATGATGATTCTCTATTGTCAGGACTTCCAAAGGGTTTAAGTATTGAAAATAATGAAGATCAACAACAATTAGATTTAGCAGCAATATATATTGAAATGGATGATCAAGAAAATGCAAAAAAGATCTTATCAAATCTTGTTAAAAATTCTGATAGCGATCAAATTAAAAACGAAGCAAACAACCTATTAAGCAAAATAAATTAATTGTGAGATTAGCTTTTACAGTTGAATACGATGGTACAGATTTTTCTGGTTTTCAGAGGCAAAAAAATGCACCCACAATTCAAGAGAAAATAGAAGATGCTATTAGGGCTGTAACGGAATCAGATATATCTATTAATTATTCTGGAAGAACGGATGCTGGAGTTCACGCCTTATCACAAGTATTTGATTTTGAAACTAATATTAAAAGAGAAGAAAAAAATTGGATAGATGGAATAAACGCAAATTTGCCCAAAACAATCTCAGTCAAGCAAGCTTTTAATGTTCCTGAGGATTTTAATTCAAGGTTTTCTGCCAAAGAAAGAAGGTATTCATACGTGATTTATAATTCAAAAAATAAACCTCTATTTTTTGATAAATTTTCACATTGGATTACAAATAAAATTGATATAGATATTATGGAATATGAATTAAAAATGCTTAATGGCGAGCATGATTTTAGTTCTTTTAGAAGTTCAAGCTGTAATTCAAAAAATCCAACAAAAAAAATTTCTTATACAGATATCAAAAAAATAAATAATTTTATTGTTATAACAATATCTGCAAATGCCTTTTTGCAAAATATGGTAAGGATTATAGTTGGAACTTTAATTGACATAGCTAAGAGAGAAAATGATTTATCTATTTCAGAAATAATAAAAAAAAATGATAGGAGTTATGCTGGAAAAACTGCACCTTCTAAGGGTCTTTTTTTCTTAGGTCCGACTTATTCAGAAAATTTTGCCATAGATAGTTTAGAATTAGATATATTTAACAGGTTAAGATCCTGATGAAATCTTTATTAAAAATTTGTGGCGTAAATGATATAAAAATCTTGCATGAATTAATCATGATTGATGAGGTAAGTTTTATAGGGTTCATTTTTCATGATAATAGCCCAAGGAATGTAACAGATAATTTTTTGAAAAAAATAAGTAAGATAGATTTCAAAAACAAAAGACCCGTATGCGTTTATGTGAATTCTTCTAAAAAATTCATTCAAGAAACCTCTTCATATTTTAACAATCCTATTTTGCAGTTCCATGGAGATGAGACTAATGAATTTTGTAATTCATTTAATAATGATTTTTGGAAAGTTATCAGAGTCAAAGATTTATTAAGTATAGAAAAAATATCTGAATATCATAATGCCTCAGCGATCTTATTTGAAAACTATGAAGAAAATATGTACGGAGGAACAGGAAAATCATTTAACTGGAATCTTCTTAAAAATATAAAAAGTTTAGATATGAAAATTATTATCTCGGGTGGAATTAATATTAAAAATGTTCATAATGCTATTAACATTAAGCCTTGGTGTATTGACATTAACTCAGGTGTTGAATCTTCTACTGGAGTAAAAGATTTAAATTTAATTAGTAAAATCATAGAAGTTTATAAGCATGAAGCCTAATAAAAAAAGTTTACCAGATCAGAATGGTTTTTTTGGAGACTATGGTGGTAAATTTGTGCCTGAAACCCTTATGTTTGCTCTAGAACAACTTGAGCAGACATATAACAAATTAAAAGATAATAATGATTTTAAAAAACAGTTTTATAAAGACTTATCAGAGTTTGTAGGAAGGCCGTCTCCATTATATTTTGCACAAAGATTAACTAAGCACTATGGAACAGGATCGATATGGCTTAAAAGAGAAGATCTTAATCATACTGGTGCCCATAAAATTAATAATACCATTGGCCAAATTTTACTTGCTAAACATATGGGTAAAAAAAGAATAATTGCTGAAACAGGTGCTGGTCAGCATGGAGTAGCTACTGCAACAGTTGCAGCAAGGCTAGGTCTTGAATGTCATATTTATATGGGTGCTGAAGACGTTCAAAGACAATCTTTGAATGTATATAGAATCAAACTCTTAGGCGCTCAAGTTCACTCAGTTGATTCAGGTTCCGCAACACTTAAGGATGCTTTAAATGAAGCTCTAAGAGATTGGGTTACAAATGTTGATAATACATACTACATTATTGGAAGCGTAACAGGCCCACATCCATATCCAATGATTGTAAGAGATTTTAATTCAGTTGTTGGCGAAGAGCTCATATCACAATCTCAAGATTTATTTAATGGAATGCCTGATGCAATAGTCGCATGTGTAGGAGGCGGATCCAATGCGATGGGTATTTTTTATCCATTTATTAATATGACTGAAACAAGACTTATTGGTGTGGAAGCTGGAGGTGAGGGTGTTGAAACAGGAGAGCATGCTGCACCCCTAAATGACGGAAGTCCTGGAGTGCTTCACGGAGCTTTAAGCTATTTAATGCAAGATGATTCAGGTCAAGTTAAATCAACCAAATCAGTATCAGCAGGTTTAGATTATCCAGGGGTAGGCCCAGAACATTCATGGTTAAAAGATACAGGTAGGGCTGAATATGTAGCAGTAAGTGATGGTGATGCATTAAAAGCATTTCATCAAGTTTCAGAATTTGAGGGGATTATTCCTGCACTTGAAACAGCTCATGCATTTGCATATTTAGATGAGCTTATGAAAGATTTCAATTCAGATTCCAACATAGTCGTAAATGTTTCTGGAAGAGGCGATAAGGATATAAATACTGTAGCTGAAATCGATGGTATTAAGTTTTGAATAGACTCACAAAGAAGCTTAAAGAACTAAAAGCAGAAAATAAAAAAGCTTTAGTTGCTTATCTAGTTGC
>CACECP010000017.1 GCA_902558095.1 uncultured SAR86 cluster bacterium
TAGCAGAAACCTGAACATGATCCAATCCTTTAATTACTACGCCAGCCATATTGGTTAAAGCTTCACCCAATGCCATTCGCAAAGATGCTTTTGGGTTTGTAACAGATAAGGTTGATTTTTCTCCAATAGACATAACTTCACCCATAAGTGAGGTATAAGATCTCAAGCTTAAAGAATAATCTGAAACCGGAACTTGGTATGGACCTATAAATTGATCTCTGGCAACCATTCCACCCACGGTTCTGTCACCAATAGTTATTAAAAAAGATTTAGATGCAACTGTTGGGTGTTGCAAAGTTTTAATAATTGCGTCTCTAAGATCAAAAGATTCACAATCATCTTCAGTTGCTTCTTCTTCTGAACTACTTGATATATTCATCTCGGTTATTGGCAACTCGCCAAAAAGCATGGAAAGTGGAACATCTACTGGATAATTATTATTTTCTTCATCAAAAAGTTTTACTGATTTTTCCTCGGTTGTAATGCCTACAATTGCATATTCACATCTTTCTCTTTTACAAATTTTTTCGAATGCATCTTTGTTATCTTTATGAATTGCTAGAACGTATCTTTCTTGAGACTCATTTGACCAAATTTCCATTGGAGACATTGATTTGTCTGCATTAGGGATTCTTGAAAGTTCAATGAATACCCCTAAATCTGAGTCCTTTGCAAGTTCAGGTATAGCGTTTGACAAACCACCTGCTCCAACATCATGAATAAATTCAATAAAACTATTTTCTTGTGATGAGCATCTATTTATAACTTCTTGACATCTTCTTTCCATTTCAGCGTTATCTCTTTGGACCGATGCGAAATCTAAGTCTTCATCACTTTCTCCCGAGGAAACTGAAGAAGCAGCCCCGCCTCCAAGACCAATCAACATTGAAGGTCCTCCTAATACTACAACTAAGTAATCACTTTCGATTTGTAATTTAAAGTTATTTGAGTCCCTTACCTCTCCAATGCCACCTGCAAGCATTATTGGCTTGTGATATCCAAACGCTTTTTTTTCTTCAAAATCAGTTTCAAAACATCTGAAATAACCAAGTGTCGAAGGCCTCCCAAATTCATTATTAAATGCTGCTGCGCCAATAGGAGCTTCAATCATAATATCTAATGGAGATGCTATTCTCGATGGTTTATGTTCTTCTTTTTCCCAACTTCTTTCAAGATTAGGTATTCGAAGATTTGAAACATTAAATCCAACAAGGCCAACTTTAGGTTTTGCTCCTCTCCCCGTTGCACCTTCATCTCTAATTTCGCCTCCAGAACCTGTTGATGCTCCAGGATATGGTGAAATTGCTGTAGGGTGATTATGAGTTTCAACTTTTATGGTTGAATTGAGCTTGTCTTCAACAAAACTATAGCTGTTATTTTTATCAAGATGTAATCGCTCAACAGACTCGCCCTCAATAATTGCTGCATTATCTTTATACGCAGAAATTATTCCATTGGGAGAAGATTTGCTTGTTTCCTTGATAAGATCAAATAATGTATTATTTTTCTTTTCCCCATCAACATTCCACTTAGCATTAAAAATTTTATGTCTACAATGCTCAGAGTTAGCCTGTGCAAACATCATAAGCTCTGCATCAGTTGGATTTCTTTTCTCTTTGGTATAAAAATCATAAAGATATTCAATTTCATCATTGCTCATAGCAAAACCATAAGACTTATTAGCATTTACTAATTCCTTAATACCCTTTTCAATTATCTCGATATATTGCAATGATCTTGGGTTGTCAGATTTAAATAAGTTCTTGAAATCATCAATGTTTTTGTAAACTGATTGGGTCATGCGATCGTAAAACATTGAAAGATTCAATTCTTTTGAATTTTTGCTCGACCCAATAGCAAAGCCGTTTAATTTTTCAATTCTTTCTATGTTGTTTAATCCTACATTCTTCAAAATATCTTCTGTTTTAGAAGCCCAAGGTGAAATTGTTCCTAATCTTGGTCCAATATAAAAATTAAATTTGTCGGTTAAATTCTTAGCCGATAAGATATCTTTAAGATTTTCTAAATCGGAATTACCATTTTTTACCTCAACAAAATATATTTCATGAGATTCAATATTTGTTTCAAATTTATTTAATTCAGTGAATTTTTTAGATAGCTGTTCTAGCTTTGAGCTTGAAAAACTTTGTTTACCCTTAAATATAAAACTTTTAGTCTTTGACACTTCTTTAAGTCTGAAATATTGTATATAACAATTATAAAGTCTTTATATATTAAATAATTAAAAATGAGGAATATCTTTAGATTTTTTTTATACTCAATTGCAGCACTTGTAGTTTTTGGCTGTGAACAAACTAGCGAAAAAATTGACTGTGAAGACATCTTAGAAAAAACTTATTCAGACTCCTCTCTTAATAATTTTGAAAAGAATAAATTTAAAGACCTTTTAAAAAACAGATATCCTGAATTTGATGTCATGTTTGAGGAAGCTGCAAAAGAAACTAGCATAGAAAAAAATTTACTTGCAGCTATTTCATTTCAAGAGTCTCAATGGGATCCGAAAGCTATATCTAATATGGGTGTTAGAGGCATGATGATGGTTACTCTTGAAACGGCAGCTTTGGTTGGAGTTGAAAAAAGGTTAGATCCTGAACAAAATATAAAAGGTGGTGCCAAATATTTTGCTATCTTAAAAGAAAAAAATATGATTGGTCCTACAGAAGCTGATAGGTTAGCTGCTACATTAGCAAGCTATAATTTAGGTCCAACAAATATGATTAATATTGCCTCTCAAATTAATAAAGATATTTCATTAGTCACATGGGTTGAAATACAAAATAAATTAAAAACTATGAAAGGCTCTGAGCTTAATTTAACTGATAAAGGTTCATATACTAGATCGCAGCAAGCACTAGATTACGTTGATAGAGTTAAAGATTACTATCGTTTATTAAGTGCTCATTCATGCATAGCGCCTAAAGATCAATTATCTTTCTTTTAAGAGATTTAATTTTATCTCTACATATAGCTGCTTTTTCAAACTCCATTTTTTTCGCGAGAGAAAACATCTCATCTTCAAGCTTTTTAAGTGTCTCTGTTAGATTCTCAACAGTGTCATCAAGGATTTTAAATGATACTATTTTTTCAATATCTTCTTTTCTCTTTTTTGTATTTCCCTTTATTACTCTTGCGCCTTCCATGATGTCTTTCACTTTTGTTGAAATGGATTTAGGAGTTACATTATTTTTGGTATTAAATTCTTCCTGTATGAGTCTCCTTCTATCGGTTTCATCAATAGCTCTTTGCATTGATCCAGTAATTTTGTCAGCATAGAGAATTGCTTTACCTCTAAGATTTCTAGCAGCTCTTCCAATCGTCTGAATAAGCGTAGTATCAGATCTAAGAAAGCCTTCTTTATCAGCATCTAAGATTGCGACTAGACTGACCTCAGGAATATCTAAACCCTCTCTTAGAAGATTTATGCCAACCAAAACATCAAACTTTCCTAGCCTTAAATCTCTTATGATTTCAACTCTTTCTACAGTATCAATATCTGAGTGCATATATCTAGCAGATATATTATTTTCATTTAAATAATCTGTTAAATCTTCTGCCATCCGTTTAGTTAGCGTTGTAATTAATACCCTTTCTTTTATAGCTACTCTTTCGTTGCATTCACCAATTACATCATCTATTTGTGAAAGCGCGGGTCTAATTTCAACATCAGGATCTGTTAAACCAGTAGGTCTTATTATTAATTCAACGAGGTTATCTTGATGTTCGTTTTCATATTTACTTGGAGTTGCTGAAACATATATTCTTTGAGGAGCAAGCATTTCCCATTCCTCAAATTTTAATGGTCTATTATCTAACGCTGAAGGTAATCTAAATCCATATTCAACTAGAGTTTCTTTCCTGGATCTATCTCCTTTATACATAGCTCCAATTTGAGGAACCGAAACATGAGACTCATCAATAAATACAATTGCATCTTTTGGAATGTAATCAAATAGGCATGGAGGTGAATCTCCTGGATTTCTTCCACTTAAATATCTTGAATAATTTTCAATACCTTGGCAATAACCAAGCTCCTTCATCATTTCAATATCATAAGTTGTTCTTTCCTGAAGCCTTTGTGCTTCAACAAGTTTATTATTGGCTTTTAAAAACTCTAAGCGATTTTTAAGCTCATCTTTTATACCTGGAATGCAGTTAGTAACTGTTTCTTTTGGAGTTACATAGTGTGTTTTTGGAAATATTGTTGCTCTTGGTATTTCATTTACAAGAGCTCCTGTCAAAGGATCAAACCATGATAGTTTTTCTATCTCATCACCAAAAAATTCAATTCTGAGGGCTTCTTTATCTGAGTCCGCTGGAAAAACATCAATAGTATCACCTCTAACTCTAAAAGTTGCTCTTCTAAAATCTAAGTCATTGCGAGTATATTGAAGTGCAGAAAGTCTGAGCGTCAATTCGCGTTGCGTAATTGTATCTCCTCTATCTAAATGAACAACCATTTTTAGGTATGATTCAGGCGCTCCTAAACCATATATCGAGGATACCGTTGCTACTACAATAGTATCCTTTCTTTCAATTAAAGCTTTAGTTGCTGATAATCGCATTTGTTCAATATGCTCATTAATTGATGCATCTTTTGCTATATATGTGTCAGATGTTGGAACATATGCCTCAGGCTGATAATAGTCATAATATGAAACAAAATACTCAACTGAATTATTTGGAAAAAAATCTCTAAACTCTCCATACAATTGAGCAGCTAATGTTTTATTGTGAGCCATAATAATTGCTGGTCTTTGAGTCTCTTCAATAACCTTAGCCATAGTATATGTTTTGCCAGATCCTGTAACACCTAATAAAGTCTGATGAAGCAAACCATCTTGAAGGCCAGATACCAAACTATTAATAGCATCTGGCTGAGAACCAGCTGGTTCAAAATCAGATACTACCTTTAATGCTTTTGTCATTTACTTATGTGTCAAAAATTACTTATAATGCTCAGCTATTAGCGTTCCTCAGTAGCTCAGCGGTAGAGCAGTTGACTGTTAATCAATTGGTCGTTGGTTCGATCCCAACCTGAGGAGCCATTTCATATTATATCTCATAAATAAAATTTAAATTTTGGGTTTAGTTCATAAAAATCTTAATGGGTTAAATAGATTCAGTAATTAAAAATTTCTTCAACAAAATAAAAATACTTTCTCTAGTTTTTATAAAAGCATTTTTTGACTGAATATCACTAAAATTATCATTATCAGGGTCTTCATTTGGCCAATGAAATATTTTTGTTGCTTCAGGAACAACGGGACATACCTCTTGAGCACATAAAGTTATTACATAATCAAGATTATTGATAAATTTTTCATCAATGCTTTTAATTGATTTTGTAGTATTTTTTGAGATATCTATTCCAACATCATTCATAACTAATATTGCATGTTTGTGAACATTTTCTGCAGGCAACGAGCCCGCGCTTCTGATATCAAATGAATTAGGAAGCATATCTTTTGCTAATCCCTCAGCAATCTGACTTCTGGCAGAATTTCCCACACATAAAAATAAAATATTCATTTTGGTTATTTTAAATTGAGGATTATCAATTATAAAGGTATCTTATAAGTAATATGTTTGGGAAATTTACAGTTCAAAAGATGCTAGGCAGTCTTGATGGTCAACTTGGAGAAGATGACTATACAGAACCATTAAGCATCTTAATTGATTCAGCTAATAAAAATAATACATTTAATCTTTTTGGATCAATTGCTTTTAAAAACCAATTGAAAGATAGATTAAAAGTAAGAAGAGAAATTTATAAGATAGTAAAAGATAAAAACTTACCAACACCAGCAGATCCAATATTTGTGACTGGACTACCAAGATCAGGTACTACTTTTTTATTTAATTTATTAGCTTTAGATAGCAACCATAGATCTCCTTTATATTGGGAAATCATGAATCCTGTTCCACTAGCTAAAACTTTACTTAAGAGAAAATGGCGAAAAAACAAAATAAATTTTCAACTCAAGTTTGCTAGAACAATTATCCCACAACTAAGAGCCATGCATCATATTCGAGGAGAAACACCTGAAGAATGCATGCTAATAGCTACCATGAATGTTAGAAGTATTGTTTTTCTATGTATGGCAGATGTTCCAGAATATGCAGAATATTTAAAAAATTGTAGTTTTGAATCGGTATTTCTATGGCACAAAAGATTCTTTCAAGTATTAGAGTTAACCAATAGACCTAAAAGATGGCTATTAAAAGATCCAAGCCACATAGGGCATATCCCAGAAATATTATCCGCATATCCAAATGCTAAATTCATAAATATACATAGAGACCCTCTTGAATCTATTGGATCTTTTTGCAGTCTTACAAAAAATGTTCGTTTAGGCTTTACAAAGTCAGTTAATAAAAAACGAATTGGTGAAACGGTTTTAGATTTTTGGAAACATAAAGTAAATAAAGGTATTGCAGATAAAAAAGTTTTACACTCAGATCAAATTGCGAACATCGGTTATTCTAAATTCATAAACAATCCTATAAGAACAATTAAAGAAGCATACGCAAAAATAGACCTAGACATGAATATAGAAACAGAAAATAGAATGAGAGAATATTTAAAGATCCAAAAAAAAATTAAAAAACAGAAACATATCTATACGCTCGAAGAATTTAAATTAACTCCAAATATTATTAAAGAAAGTTTCAAAGATTACATAAATAGCAAATCGTTTCAGTCATAAAGATTTATTATGGTGTTAAGATATTATCCTGGTAGATTTAAATACATCTTATTAATAGATATTTAATATTATGAATATAAGTTTAAAAACTCCATTCATTTCTTTGGTTTTCCTCTTTTTAATGGGCTGTGATTCTGTTCAATCTGTTCAAAAGGAAAACCCATTGGTAAATGCTCTATTCAAAAATGGCATAGATATATCAAATAATATAGATATGAATCCTGATAATTATATGAATCCTGATAATTACAGCCTCAATAAAAAACAGGCCATTTGCATAGTAAAAAATATAGAAAATCTTGCAAATGATCGTGAGTGGGAGCGATTTGTATATGAAGAATTAGAAATGGATGAAAAGACTGATGTAGATTATCTAGAGGATGGATTTTCTATTCTTGGAGATGTGTTACAAGGTGAATTTGATAGTATGTTTGATAGTTTGAGAAGTTTTGAAGCATCAACCTCATTAAATAAACTGAAATTGCAATCAATCCAGATATGTGATGAAGCTCTATGGTCTTATATCAATGGATATGAATATTATGAAGATTTAGATGATTACTATAAAGATGAAACTGTAGCTGAAGATCCTGAGCAGTCAGAAGAGGCAGTCACTGAAGATGAAAACTATGTATTAGATAATACTGCTACTCTTGTACAAGGACTGAGCGCTGGCATGGCAAATAAGATAAATAAAGAATTCACTCAAGTAATTATCCAGACCTCAGAAGGCGAAATTAAGCTTGAGCTTAATAATAAAAAGGCACCAATAACAGTGGAAAATTTTAAAAATATTGCGAAATCTGGATATTATGAAGGAACTGTTTTTCATAGAGTTATTAACGGTTTTATGATTCAAGGTGGAGGCTTAACGGCTGACATGAACGAGAAACCTAGTGGTACTGCACCCATACAAAATGAAGCAAATAATGGCTTGTCTAATGACAGAGGTACTATTGCTATGGCTAGAACTTCTGCTCCTCATTCTGCGACTAGTCAGTTTTTTATAAATCATAAAGATAATGGATTCTTAAATCATACCGCAGAGAATTCTGATGGTTGGGGTTATGCAGTATTTGGGGTTGTAACTGAAGGTATGGATATTGTTGATCAAATTGCAGATGCTGAAACAATGTCCTATATGGGTTATGCAGATGTTCCTATATACGATATTACAATAGAGTCTGTTACAATCATTGAATAAAATAATATAAAAATGACAAAAGCAACCATTAAGACATCACTTGGTGAAATTAAGCTTGAGCTTAATGATGAGAAAGCACCAATAACAGTAGAAAATTTTAAGACAATAGCTAACTCTGGTTATTATGAGGGAACTATTTTTCATAGAGTGATTAATGGTTTTATGGTTCAAGGTGGAGGCCTAACAGCTGACATGAATAATAAATCAAGCGGAACCTCTCCCATACAAAACGAAGCAAATAATGGCCTGACTAATGATAGAGGAACTATTGCTATGGCTAGAACCATGGACCCTCACTCTGCTACTAGTCAGTTTTTTATAAATCATAAAGATAATGGTTTCTTAAATCATACTGGTGAAAATTCTCAGGGATGGGGCTATGCAGTGTATGGGGTTGTAACTGAAGGTATGGATATTGTTGATCAAATTGCAGATGTTGCAACTGGATCTTCTGGTGGCCATCAAGATGTTCCGGTGGATGTCATAACAATAGAGTCTGTTACTATTAGTGAATGAAGCCGCGCTTTATATCAGACATACATTTAAGTAAAAATAGTCCTCATTTAACTGCTGCCTTTAAAGCATTCTTAGTTGAATCTAAAAAAGCTTGCTCTCACCTATTTATCCTAGGAGACTTATTTGAAGTTTGGATTGGTGATGATGATAACAATTCTTTCCATCAGGAAATAAAAGCAGCTCTCTCAGAGTTCACTTCAAATGGTCCTGAGACATTTTTTATGCATGGCAATAGAGATTTTTTAATAGGTGAAGCTTTTGCAAATGAGGTTGGTATTTCAATACTCTCTGATCCATACGCTTTAAATATCAATGGCTTGAATGTGATCCTTAGTCATGGTGACTTTCTTTGCACAGATGATATTGATTATATGGATTTCAGGAATATGGTTAGATCTGAAGTATGGCAAAAAGATTTTCTATCTAAAAATCTTGACGAAAGAAATGAAATAGCAAATTCATTGAGATCTACTAGTAAAGATGCCACGTCTAAAAAGTCTCTTGAAATTACCGATGCAAATCCTGAGACCATAAATGACTTTATGCAAAAAAATCAGCCTGATATATTTATCCACGGGCACACTCACAGACCAAAAATCCATGAGGATAATTTATTTAAAAGAGTTGTCCTTGGAGACTGGGATAAGTCAGGTTGGTATCTTTCAATAACAGAAAATAATTTAGACCTAAAAGAATTTAAAATTTAAGAAAAATCCTATTGTTCTAAGTCTTAATATACTGTATATTTATACAGTATTTAGTATATTCCTATGAAAGTTAACTATATCGGAAAAATTTCTGAAGAAAATCTGCCGGCAATATTTGTGCCCTATTTTCTTGAATCAGTCCATGCCGGATTCCCCAGTCCGGCAAGTGACTATATTGAAAGTCCAATAGATCTAAACAAACATCTGATCAAGAATGGAGCTGCAACTTTTTTGGTAAGGGCTCAAGGTCAATCTATGATTGGATCTGGAATTACTGACCAAGCAGTTCTAATAGTTGATAGAAGTATCAAGCCTTCTCATAACAGTATTGTAGTTGCAACAATAGATGGTGAATTTGTATGTAAGAGATTGAAACTAAAACCGAGAATGTGTTTGATGCCAGATAACCCTGAATACCCTCCTCTTTTTATAAATAATGGCCAAGAATTAGAAATCGTTGGAACCGTTACAGCAGCTATTAATAAATTCTAATGGCCTTTGCTCTTGTTGATTGCGAAAGTTTTTATGCATCTTGTGAAAGAGTTTTTCGGCCTGATCTAAAAAATATCCCTATTGTAGTTCTTTCTAATAACGATGGCTGTGTTATTGCAAGAAGTACAGAGGCAAAAAAAATGGGCATCGCTATGGGTGTTCCTTGGTTTAAAGTAAGAGAACTTTTTTTAAAAAAAAACGGGCAAGTATTTTCTTCAAATTTCACATTTTATGGGGATATGTCAACTAGGGTAATGAATATACTTGAAGGCTTTGTTCCAAGGGTTGAGATTTATAGCATCGATGAGGCATTCTTGGATTTAGATTCTTTAAAAAAAAATTACAATCTATATGATTTTGGTTGTCATATAAGATCAATTGTTAAGCAATGGACCGGGATTCCTGTTCGTATAGGGATAGCTCCTAACAAAACACTAAGCAAAATTGCTATCAATGAAATCAAAAGGAGAAATACTCCAACATCTGTGATTCATTTATTAAATAAGAAGCAAATTGAAATTGCCTTGCAGCATACTCCAGTTAGTAAAGTATGGGGGGTTGGAAGAAGGCTAAATGAACATCTAAATAATGCCGGTATTAGTACAGCACTCGATCTTGCAAAAGTCAGTCCACAAAATATTAGGAAGAGATTTAGTGTGGTTTTAGAAAGAACTGTTCGAGAGCTGAGAGGCGAAAGATGTCTTGATATTGAAGATAATATTTCATCAAAAAAACAAATTGTTGTAAGCAGAAGCTTTGGTGAAAGAGTGTCTAATTTAGAAACATTAAAACCTATAGTTAGTAACTTTGCTGTTCGAGCAGCAGAAAAATTAAGAAGTGAAAAACAAAAATGTTCTCAAGTTTCTGTTTTTGTAAGAACTAGTCCTTTTAATAAAAATAAACCTCAGCATTCAGATCTAAAAACAATTGGGCTTCTTACTCCTACAAGTGATACTAGGGATATTCTTATAGCAGCAAAGAAAGGTTTACTGCCTATCTTTAAGCCTGGCTATGATTATGCAAAAGCAGGAATCATCTTAAATAAATTTACCAGTGAGCATGTTAAACAATATGCTTTATTTAAAGACCCTAATGATCCTAAACAAAATACAGGATTGATGAAATATCTTGATCAAATGAATACCTATGAAACTCAAATTTACTACGCATCTCAAAATACAAAAAAATGGTCTCCAATGAAACAAAATATGACTTCTCCGAAATACACAACTAATTGGCATGAATTACCTAAAGTAAACTAAATAAAGATTATCAAGTTAAATATTTTGAGAAAGCTTTATGACAAATCTATCGCAAATTCTTTAAGAATATCTATACCTACTACTTTTAGTGCTTTTTTATTAGTTCTTTTCAGGTAAATTTTAGGCGCAAAACCACATTCGTAAGCTTCTTTCCACCTTTCAGCACAAAGGCACCAAGAATCTCCATCTTTTAGACCTGGAAAATTAAATTCTGGCCTAGGAGTTGATAAATCGTTGCCTCTGCTTTTAGAAAAAGCTAAGAATTCTTCGGTAATCAATGCGCATACAACATGCAAACCTCGATCAAGCTTATCAGTATGACAGAAGCCATCTCTATAAAATCCTGTAATAGGATTTGAACAACATTCATCGATGGTATCTCCATAGACATTAGTCTGTTTTATATTCATCTAATTCCTTTTTATATTTTTCATAATCTTCCCAATCATGAGGCGTTCCAACATTTTGAATTCCCTCTCTTGCTCTATATAAACTTTTTGTTCTAAGCTTAGTCATATCTTCTTCTTTCCCAAAAATTTTATTCCAGCCCTTTTTTAAAAATATTTGAAAATTTTTTATCTGACATTTAATTAATCATTAATTTAAAGTTCTATGTAATTTTAATTATATAAATATAAATGATTATTGTTATTATATTTTTAATGAAAAAATCAAAAGTACTATTTAATGAAAAATGTTCCATATGCAACTTTGAGATTAAGCATTATAAAAAAAGATCAAAACTAAATTTTGAAGATTGCAGTTCAATGAACGACAAGTATCTTAAAAAACTTCATGTTGTATTTGAAGACGGAGAAGAGTTATCAGGAGTAGATGCATTTATATATGTCTGGCATAGAACAAAAGGCTACAAATGGCTTGGAACTTTTATTAGCTTGCCTGTGATATATCAAATATCAAAATTGGCATATTTTTTTATGGCATATCTCTTATTCTGGAGATATAAGTATTTTGTTAAATGAGAATGATAATCATAGTGATTATCATTAAAAAAATACCTTATATCAGTAGTTTACAATGATTATAATATCATTATAATTTGAATAATTACAACTTAAATATGGAGTTAATCATAATGAGTGATAAAGAAATTAATTCAAAAGAAGTATGTGACATTTTAAATTCAATAATGGAGTATGAGCTTGCTGGTGTAGTAAGGTACACCCACTCGTCTATGATGGTAAGTGGTCCATATAGACTTCCTATTGTGACATTCTTAAAAGAGCAGGCAGCTGAGTCATTAATGCATGCACAGCTTGCCGGTGAAAAGATAGCAGGATTGGATGGGCACCCAAGTCAGAAGATTGCAAAAATTGAAGAAACAAATAGACATACCATTAAAGATATTCTTGAAGAAAGTCTTGCGCACGAATTGCATGCTTTAAATCTATATAAAGATTTATTAGCTGTTGTCGAAAATAAATCTGTCTATCTGGAAGAATATGCAAGAGCACAGATTGGTGAAGAAGAACAACATTCTCTTGAACTTAAAATTATGCTGAAAGATTTTAGTTAAATTTTTTAAAATATCTTTCATGATGAGC
>CACECP010000018.1 GCA_902558095.1 uncultured SAR86 cluster bacterium
TCTTGATGGTATTTATGAGTGGGCTGGAATTCAAGTTGATGGCGTTACTTCTACAAAAGCTGGCGAATGGGATGAAAGACTTCCAATGCCTGAATACGTTACCAAAGCAATTCAAGCAGGTATTGATCATACTTACAATAAATTTGTTTCAAAAGTTGCAGAAAATAGAATGGTTCCTGATAAAGAAATATTATCAATCGCTGGTGGAAGAATTTGGTCTGGAGAAAAAGCCTTACAGCTTGGATTGGTTGATAAGATAGGTGATTTAGATGACGCTGTAGAATCTGCTGCTAGCTTTGCTAATCTCGATGACTATATGGTAGTTTCATATTCAAAAGAAATGGATCCATTTGATTTATTCATTAACGAATTGTTAAATAGTTTTGGATCTAAAATAAATGCCGGATCTGAAATAAAAATGCTTGCAAAGATTATTGATTCAAATTATAAATTTATTGATCTTGATAAGAAAATTAATACTGCAATATACTGTTTTGAGTGTGAATACTTTAGTTCTGAATAAATTCTTTTATTAATGGAATAGTTATTCTTCTTTTTAATTTTAAAGATTGTTGATCAAGCTCATCTATAATTTCTAAGATATTAGTTAGACTTCTTGTTGAATGTGTCATGAGATAATCAATTTCGCTATCACCTATCTCAAGAGATCTTTGTTCTATTATAAATTTTAGAGCATCTTTAAGGTTATGTTCTCTAATTGGAAATAACTCTAAATGATCAATTTTTTTAATTCTTGAAAATAAATCTTTAAGATTGAGGTTTAATGACGATGGATTTAATCTTGAGCAAAAAATTAATCTACAGTTTGAAATCAAACAATTATTAATTAGATTAAAAATTGCAACTTCCCAGTTATTATCTTTAGCAATTGAATCAATTTCATCAATACAAATTAAATCTAATTCCTCCAATGAGTCCAGAAAACTCGATTCATATTCCTTAACCTCATTAAGTGGAATATACAAAGATGTTTTTTTGCAATCTGTATAATGATTACATAAGGATTGAAGCAAAAAAGACTTACCCGTTCCAGCTATACCATAAAGAAATAAATCATCATTATTGAGGAGAGCGTCTTTGGCATACAAATTTAAATCATCCATATAAAAATCATCAAAAGTGGCTATACTTTTCTTAGTCCATGGAAAAATTAATTGTTCAGGTTTATTCATTATGAAAAATTTTTATGTCCTTATACCAAGAATATGCATATACAATTAGGCTCGTAAGAGTAATTAGAATTATCATAATATCAAGTACATAGATACCAAACTCAAGTTCAAATATCTGTTTAAGAAAAATAACTGCAATATAAATTATTTGCAATGACGTTGTGAGTTTTCCTAATAAATTCGGCATTGGAGTATTCAATTCATTTAAAGTCATCTGTATTGCAGCACCTAAAAGAATTGCAATATCTCTGCCTATAAAAATTATAAATATATAAAATGGTATATATTGATTTAGCCAGAGTATAAATATAGTTCCTGATAAAAGAAGCTTATCTGCAATAGGATCAAGTATTGTTCCAAGATCGGTTTGCCAATTCATTTTTCTTGCCAAGAAACCATCCATTGCATCTGTTATAGCTGCTAATACAAAAAAAACTATGCTTAGTTCAAAATTATTTAAATAAATATTATTTAAAATAGGATATACAAGACCAATTCTTATTATTGATAATAAGTTAGGAATGAAAATAAAATATCTACTCATCTTATTAGATCAATTTCAATTATATTTTTTGAATATTCGATATCGGTGATTTTTAAAAAATTGATATCAGATATTTCTCTTATATAGCTCTTAAAATCACCGTATATATTTATAGAATATGAGATTTTATCAATTTCAAAACTATCAATACTTATTTCTTTTGTACCTACTAAATTTTTAATTAGATCTCTTGAGTTGGAGTAATCATCAAAGCTAAATATATTAGCAATTGATAATTTTGCAAAATCTAATTGCGATGTATCAATTGTATTACTATTTAAAAGATTATTTATTTTAGAAGTTACATATTTCTCAAATCTTTCAATAAAAAAATTATTAAAATTCTTATCCTTGTATTCAAAACTCATGTCACCGTTAACCAGCCAATCATCAACACCGACCTTTGTTATATTAATTTCAACAACTTGATCTGATGCAAACTTAGAATTCAATAAATTATTAGAATTAATTAATTTGGAATAACTTGATATGAGATCAAGATCATTAAGGTCAGGCTCAGGAAGTTCCAAAAAGATACCTCTTTTGTCATGAAGCTTTTTTAACGATTTTTTTATTAAAAAATCAATTTCTGATTTCGATTCAGAGTCTTTTAAAAGATAGGGATTTGATGAACCAGAATCAATATTAATTAAAAATAAAATAACTGGACGCGAAATTCCTATTGCTGATATTGATAGCTCATTAAATTTTTTTACTAATAGGTCTTTATCAAAATCAACTTGTAAAAAGCTTTCATTATTATAATTTTTAATAGAATAACTTCGAATGAAATCTTTTCTAGAATTATCAGCATTAATAATTTTCCATATATTTGATGGTGAAGGGTCCCCACTAAGTCTATAGATCATGGTATTGAATGAATTATTAATTGATTTTTCAATATTAGAACTATCTTGAATAGGTTCATTAACTATAAAAAGTTCATTAAACTCCTTTCCAAAGCATGTATTAGAAAAGATAATAAGGCAAAATATAGCATGTTTAAAAAATCTTATTTTTTTAGTAATCATAAAATGTATTTTAAATGACAAAAGGTATTATAGAAAATGATCCATATAAGTCTGCTGGTGTAGATATCGAGGCAGGTGAAGATCTAATAAATAAAATTAAGAAAGATGTAGCTCTTACACATAACCATAACGTTCTGGGTAATATTGGTGGTTTTGCAGGAATGTATAAACTAGATAAAGAGTATGAGAATCCAGTCTTAGTTTCTTGTACTGACGGAGTTGGCACCAAAGTTGCCTTAGCCCAAGAATTTAATAATTTACAAGGCATAGGACAAGATCTTGTTGCAATGTGCGTTAATGATTTAATTGTATGTGGAGCAAAACCTTTATTTTTTTTAGATTATTTTGCTTCGTCAAAGCTCATAGTTGATGAAGCAACACAAGTAATCAAGAGTATCTCAGATGCATGTATTGAATCAGGTTGTGCCTTGCTTGGTGGAGAGACTGCTGAAATGCCTGGTCACTATGTAAATAATAATTTTGATTTAGCAGGATTTTCAGTTGGATGTGTTGAAGAAAGCAAGATTATAAAATCTAAAAATGTTGTTCCTGGGAATGTTCTGATTGGTATTGAATCAAGCGGACCTCATTCAAATGGCTTTTCTTTGATAAGAAAGATTTTAAGTGAGTCAGATATATCTATTTCAGAAAAAAAAGATATAGCAAATAAATTACTAATGCCGACCATCCTTTATCCAAAGTTAATATTGAAGCTTCTTGATAACTTTAAAATTAATTCAATATCACATATAACTGGTGGTGGTCTTACCGAAAATCTCCCAAGGTCAATTCCAAAAAATTTGAGTATAGAAATACAGACTAATTCTTGGGAAGTACCAGAAATTTTTAAATGGCTTAGTAGTGAGGGAAATATATCAGTTAATAACATGCATAGAATATTTAATTGTGGAATAGGAATGGTACTAATTGTTGAAGAAGATGAATCAAAAGAGATTTCTAAAAAAATATCTTCATTAAATTTCAAAAATTTTATTATTGGAAAAGTAAAAGAAAAGACTCAAAATAATTCTGTAGTATTTTTATAAAATATCTAATGAAAAAAATAGCCATACTAATTTCGGGAAGTGGTTCTAATTTGGAAGCAATTATTAATGCTTGCAAGTCAAAAGAAATTTATGGTCATGTTGTTTGCGTTATTTCAAATAATCCTGATGCATATGGATTAGAAAGAGCAAAAAAATTTAAAATTAATACAAAAGTTATTGATCATAAATTATATTTACAAAGAGATAAGTTTGATAATGACCTTCAAATTTTTTTAGAGGAATTGTCGCCAGACTTAATTGTATTAGCTGGATTTATGAGGATATTAGGAAGCAAAATCACCAATAAATTTAGTGATAAAATGATTAATCTCCACCCTTCCTTGTTGCCCTTATATCCTGGTCTAAATACTCATGACCAAGTACTAACAAATAAAGATAGTTTTCACGGAATATCTATTCATTATGTATCACCAAAACTTGATGGAGGTCCACTAATTGCTCAAGGAGTAATAAAAGTAAATAAAAATGAAGAAAAAAATAATTTAATCGATAGAATACATAATATAGAACATATATTGCTACCAAAAATTATCAATCAAATTTGTTTAGGTAATATTAATTTAGTAAAAGGTAGGGTTATATACAAAGATTTAAAATCTCATAAAAAAGGATATATACAAAAGCACTATGAAATATAAAATTCTAATATTCCCTTTATTTTATCTATCTTATATAAATGGATATGATTTGTCTGAATATGAAGCAAAATATAAGTTTGAATCAAATGAGATATCAATAACAGGTATTAGAGAGTTTAAAAAAAATCAGGATGGTTACGAAATACGCTTCAATGCTTCAAATCTTATAGCTAGTTTATTTTTTTCTTCGAAATTTAGCATTAATAATGATGAGGTTAATTCAAAAACATACGATGTTAAAATAAGGCCAAAATTTTTAAAAAAAAATCAGTCTGTAATTTTTAATCAGCAAAAGGGTTTTGTTGAATCAAATGGTCACACTTCTTGGAGATTTGAATTTGATAATACAGGCCTGCTTCTGGACCCCCTTAATGTTCAAATCATGATAAGGACATTAATAAAAAAAGGACTCAATAGTTTTGAATTAGATATTATTGATATGGAAAAAGGTGGGTCTAAAACATATTCTTATGCTGTCCGAAAAGATGAAACATGTATAGTTGATGGAACTGAATACAACTGTACAATTCTTGAAAGATATAGGGAAAATAATAATAGAGTAGTTAAGTATTATTTAGCAAAAGAGCTTGATTATATGTTTGTTAAAATTATAGATATAAGTCCAGATAAGATTAATAGATTAGAATTAAAAGAAATACTAAGTTTTGGGTAGAGTAACTCCTGTTTGTCCCTGATACTTTCCACCCCTATCTTTATAGCTTGTATCACATTCTTCATCAGATTCAAAAAATAGCATTTGAGCAACGCCCTCACCTGCATAAATTTTAGCTGGTAAATTGGTTGTATTTGAGAACTCTAAGGTTACATGTCCCTCCCATTCTGGTTCTAAAGGAGTTACATTTACAATTATTCCACATCTAGCATAAGTAGATTTTCCAAGACAGATAGTCAATACATTTCTAGGAATCTTAAAATATTCGACTGTTCTTGCTAATGCAAAAGAGTTTGGTGGTATTACGCAAATATCTGAATTTATATTAACAAAACTATTTTCATCAAAATTTTTTGGATCAACAATTGCTGAATGAATATTTGTAAAAACTTTGAATTCATCAGAACACCTTACATCATAGCCATAACTGGAGACACCATAAGAAATAAGTTTATTCCCTTTGCTATCAACTCTAATTTGATTTTGAGAAAATGGTTCGATCATATTGTGATTTTCAGACATAACCTTTATCCATTTATCAGATTTAATCGACATTTATTTCCACCCTCCCCTCAATTGCTCTGGCGATAGTTGTCCCATCAACATACTCTAACTCTCCGCCTATTGGAATACCATATGATATTCGAGAAACTTTAACATTTTTAACATGATCTTTAATAAAGATTGATGTTGCATCTCCCTCAACAGTACTGCTTGTTGCTAGAATTATCTCTTTTATACCTTCAGCATTAATACGATTTAGTAGCTCATTGATGCCAAGTTCTTCAGGACCAACACCATCAATTGGTGATAATCTTCCTAATAGAACAAAATACTTTCCTCTGTATCCTCCAGTTGATTCAATAGCTAAAACATCCGAAGGACTCTCAACTACACAAATGCTTAGGCCATCTCTTGAATTATCAGAACATACTCCACATAAATTTTTAGATGTAAGCATCCTGCAAGAAGAGCATCTTTGAATACTATCAACCGCTTGCAGAAGGGTGTTTGCAAGAATACTTGCTCCATCTTTGTTTCTATCCAATAAGTATAAAGCCATTCTTTGTGCAGATTTCTTTCCAACCCCAGGAAGTATCGTTAATGCATTAACTAATTCTGTAACTAAATCTTGATTCATTTTATTTTATAGGTTTGATAGTATCTGTTTTAATCTTTCCATTAAATTTTTTCATAAATTCTTTTATATCTTGATCTTCGTATATAGATTTTTGTGCAATATCCATATCCTCTTTATGTTTAATATCTTTTAATGATAATGGACTACTCACAACATTACCGACTTCAAAGAAAACTTCAACCTCAATTTCAAAAAAACCCTTAACAACTGATTTAAATTCTAAAATAATATTTTCAGGAATATCTCCTATTTTAGAATCTTTAATTAAAGTAAGTTTATTTTCTTTGAATGATTCAAGAGACATGTTTCCAAAATAATTTCTTACAAATGGACTCATTTCTGTATTATTAAAAAAGGATATCCAATCTTCATTATTCTTGAAAATATTATTATTTATAACTTTTATATCTTTGGGTTTTTGAACTTTTAATTCTGATTTTTTAAAATTTTTTTTTTCAGCTGAGTCGTCTTTGTTGCTTGAGATTCCCTCGCTAAGCTTTTGAAGAGGATTAAAAGTTAACATTCTCAATAGACATATCTCTAATGCTTCTTTTGGATTAGGATGAACAGAAAATTTTGAATAAGCATTCATAGCTATCTCATACAAAAGTTGACAAAATTCTTTATCTATTTTGGTTGATAATTCTTTAATATCATTAGATTCTGAATTATTTACAATTTGGTGAAGCGAAATCTGGTGAAGAGTTGAAATAATATCTTTCAGAATATTGTCATATTCTGGCGTTAATTCTTCAATTTGAGATAAAAGATCGAAGGTCTTTTTTCCATTTCCATCAATAACTGAGCCTATTAATTCAATTAACAATGAGTTATCAATTGTTCCTAATAAAGCTTTAACATCCTCTTTAAGCAATTCCCCATTTCCATATGCTATAGCTTGATCAAGCAAAGTCAGGCCATCTCTCACAGAACCATTAGCAGTGTTAGCAATTAATGAGACACTATCATTGTCATAATTGATCTTCTCTTTTTCTAATATCTTCTTCAAATGACTTGAGAGTATCTCTTCGTCAACGGTCTTTAAATTGAGTTGCAAGCATCTCGATTGAACAGTTTTAGGTATTTTTTCAGGGTTTGTCGTTGCAAATATAAATATAACATGAGGTGGAGGTTCCTCTAGCGTTTTGAGAAGCGCATTAAAGCTTGCTGGTGAAAGCATATGAACTTCATCAATGAGATATATTTTAAATCTTGCTTTTGCTGGCTTATATTCAACTGTTTCAATTAGATCTCTAATTTTTTCGACTTGAGTGTTTGAGGCAGCATCAATTTCTAAAAAATCTACACTTCTTCCAGTTGAAATTTCTTTAGTGTTAGAACATTCATTACAAGGATCTGGTGTTGGTTTGGAGCTGCTTTCACAATTTAAACATTTTGCAAGGATTCTAGCAATTGTGGTTTTGCCTATGCCTCTAGTCCCAGAAAAGATAAAAGCCTGATGGATTTTTTCTTGATTAATACTATTGATTAACGCCTTTACTACATGGTCTTGTCCAATAACTTCATTAAAATCAATTGGCCTATATTTTCTTGCTAAAACCTCATAAGACATAGCATCAAATCATAACATGTCATTTGCAAAAACTGATTCAATTTCTCTAAATGTGAAACCTCTATTTTGAAGAAAACTTTTCTGCTTTAATTTTAGCTTAGGTTCCTGACAAGGTCCCTCTTTAAATTTCTTTGTAAAAACTTTTTTTGCTACTTGGTTCCAACCACCCTCGTTAGAGATAATTTCTTTTGATACAGATTCATTAATACCCTTACCCAAAAGCTCAAATGCTATTTTTTTTGGACCAAAGCCTTTTCTTTTTCTACTCATTACATACAACTCAGCAAATCTGTAATCATTAATTAAATTATTTGAATTTAGTTTATTTATAACCAAATCAATAATCTCTTTATGATCAAACCTAATTAATAATTTATCACTTATTTCTTTTTTTGAATGCTCCCTTCTTGATAAGAGATCAAGGGCCTTGTTATAAATAATAGTAAACTGTTCTTCATTCATTATTCAGAAGGTATTACTTTAGATTGATTGTTTATTTTTTGAATCAAAACTTTTTCGCCTAATATAAAAGTGTATTGATCATTTTTTTGGATTATTGAAATAGAATCTCCTGCATTGGTTTGTATTAAAAGTTCTACACCCTCAATTAGCTCTAGAGTATTTTCGGAAATACTATCCTTTTCAATCATAACTTTTGTTATATCTAAAATAGTACCAATAATTGGATCTTGGTTAGAATAATTTAAATCTTTTCGATCATTGATTACGCAGGATGAAATTATAAAAAAAAATGGAATTAATAAAAATCTTTTATATTTGATTGTCATGATCCAATAATTTGAAGTCATGTAAAAGATCTTCTTTAATTAAAAAATACTTTCTATTTTTTTCAAATCCATCTATTAATCTAACCTCATAAACATTTGATTGAAATTTTGGATGCAATATTTCAACTCTATCTCCTTTATTCAATCTAACTAGGTTCCTGCCATCGACAATTGAAAACCTATCCCAATCAGAAAACCTTCTTGCTCGATAGGTGTTATATGCATCATTAGGAAAAAAATATAAGACCTTGCTATTTCCAATAGATAGTTTGTTACTTTTAGCCTCTAGTGACCAAATTTGACCTTTTTCAATGTCATGCGAAACTTTTTCATCTGTAAGGGCATAAGATATTAAAAAGATTAATGGAACATATAATATTTTTTTAAACATAATAAATTTTTTAATTGATGATTTTTTATAATGATATTTTATCCATAATAAAAAATAAAGGTTGAAAAACTAATATATGCCTATAAATATATGATGATAGCAATGCCATTTAGGGTTGCTGCATTAATAAGTGTATGCTTTTTAAAGATACACATAAGTAAAGTCGCTTTTTAAGGAGGACTAATATGATACTTAATTTTACTGACCCATTTTTCTCAACTAGAGTGTTAGGGTTTGAACCTTTATTTGATAGATTGCAGAGATTATCAGAATCTAATGATAGATCCTCAAGCTATCCACCTTATAACATAAGCAAAGATGGTAATTTTTTTGCAATAGAAATTGCTGTTGCTGGCTTATCGAAAGATGATATAGAAATTGAACTTTCAGATGGAGTTCTATCTGTTAGCTATGATGGACCAAAGTCTGAAGTTATAAATGGTGAGAATAAAGTCGTTTATCAAGGAATTGCTCAAAGAGCATTTAAACAACAATTTACTCTTTCAGAAGATGTAATTGTTCAAGGTGCTGAGTTAATAAATGGTCTTTTAACTATTAATTTAGAAAAGGTTATTCCTGACGAAAAAAAACCTAGAATGATTGAGATTAAGACACCAAAGAGAATCTCAAGCAAATAATACTCCACAAAGTGGAAATCGGGGTGCATAATGCACCCCTATGTTTATAAAGGTTGATTAACTAAATGAAATATTTAAAGTCCTTTTTTATACTATTTTTCTTTATTCAATTAAATTCACAGCCTATTAATACAGGTCATGCTGAAGTTTCCTTAATAAAAGGAAGTTATGAAAATAATAGCTTAATGATAGGCATAAAAATGGATATGCAGGAAAATTGGCATACCTATTGGAAAAATCCAGGAGATTCTGGAGGCCCTATTAAAGTAAAGTGGGGATACAAAGATACCGAAATTAACATCAGCGAAATTTTTTGGCCAGCTCCAGAATTAATCCCATATCCGCCTTTGATGACATATGGATATGAAGACTTCGCCATCTTTCCTTTTGAAGTAACCTCTTCAAAAATATCAATTGATGAAATTGATATTGAGGCAGAAATAGATTTTTTAATTTGTGCCGATATATGTGTTCCAGAAAAGGCATATATAAAAACTACTATTGGAGACATTGGCGAAGACTACAAACTTAATGAATGGTTTAAAAAAGTTCCACAAACTACATTACCAACAATTATTAAAAGTAACGAAGATTTTTTAAATATAAGATTCTCTTTTAATGAAGAAATTAAAAATATCTATTTTTATATTGATCAACAAGGCATCGTCTTGCATTCTGGAGAGCAGATTTTAATTAAGGAAGAAAATAACTGGTTATTAAAAGTACCTTTTGAAAAAAATATTCAATCTGAGAATCCTATCAATGGAGTAATCTCAATTAATAATGATCATTATTTGATTTCAAGTGAAACTGAAACCAGCAATATTCAGGCAACTGAAACCAACAATTTGCAAACATTACAAGTTAGATCGAAAGATAATAGTTCTGAGTCCTTACAAATAACATTTATACAAGCGTTAATTTTTGCATTTATCGGTGGATTAATTCTTAATCTAATGCCGTGCGTTTTTCCTATTATTTCGCTCAAGATTTTAAGCTTTGTTTCAATAGGCAAAGAATCAAAAATTAAAATTAGGAAACATGCGTTATCTTTTTGCACAGGTGTATTAATATCATTTTTGCTAATTGGCTTGACTATTGTTCTGTTAAAAGAAGCTGGTAGTTTTATTGGTTGGGGTTTTCAACTGCAGTCACCTATTATTGTAGCTATATTAGCCATGATAATGTTTGCAATAGGAATAATTCTATTGGCTGATATAGATATAGGATCATCTTTAACTAGGTTGGGAGGGGTTGGATCTAGCTCACTGAGTGGTTCATTTCTCACTGGTGTTCTAGCAGTTATAGTTGCCTCCCCATGTACAGCACCATTTATGGGAGCCGCACTTGGATATGCTCTAATACAACCATCCGGAACTACCTTACCTGTTTTTGCTTCATTAGGTTTTGGTTTTGCTTTTCCATATTTAATCTTATCAATTTATCCAAATCTCGTAAGCTCTCTTCCCAAACCAGGAAATTGGATGGTTACACTTAAGCAGTTTTTCGCATTTCCGATGTTTGCAACTTCATTATGGTTAATTTGGATATTTAGTCTTCAAACAGATACAGATTTACTAATAAACCTACTTATTAATTTGCTTTTAATATCCCTTTTGTTCTGGATGTTAACAATATTTAAATCTAGAGTTTTTAAATTGCTTACTTGGGTCATGATAATCCTGGTGGTTGTTTTGCAAGGTCTAAAACTATCAAATTATGAAAGTTATAATGACGAAAATAATAATAATAGTTCTTTTAAAGTTGAAAATAATAGTCAATATATTGAATGGGAGACTGGTGTCGAAGAATCCCTAAAATTAGACAATCAAGCATATTTAATCAATTTTACTGCTGCTTGGTGTATTACTTGTCAGGCTAATGACAAAATTGCACTATCTAGACCAAAAATTAAAGAATATATGAAAGAAAATAATATTAAATATATTGTTGCTGATTGGACTAACAAAAATCAAAGCATATTAAAGGCATTAGAGTCCTATAATAGGAATGGGGTTCCATTATATATTTTCTGGAAACCTGGTATGAGTCGATCTGAAATACTTCCTGCAATTTTAACAGAACAAATTTTGCTCGATACTTTCGAAAATGACATAATAACCGACTAATTTGAACTATTAAATTTAATATGTGTCAAATTCGATGACGTATTAAAAACTATATTTACAGGGGAAACATATGTTTGGTACAGATTTTGAACTCTTTGGTACAGTCCATT
>CACECP010000019.1 GCA_902558095.1 uncultured SAR86 cluster bacterium
TCCAGCCACCCATACGTAAACCAAAGTTCCCAGCCCAATGCACAGACAACGATGCTAACAATATAGAAAGATGGGATCCAGGTAGGCAGCTTAGACCTGTTTGTAAAATATATTAAGAGTGGTAAAAAGACTGCTAAATAAACTATAGTTATTACTCTAATTTCTTCAAAAGACATCGGTTATAAGCCAAGTCTTTCTGTCCAGCTATCATCTGAAGGTTTTTTGTGAGTTGTTATCAACTCAACGAGCTCTTCTGGAGAATCAGAAACTAATAATTCTTTTAAATTTTCAGAAGAAATAAATCCTTCATTAACTGCTTTGTTAAACCATTCAAGAAGGTGGTCATAGTATCCTTCAGTATTAAGAATACCAACAGGTTTATTTATGATTCCTAATTGATTACTTGCCATAATTTCTGCTAGTTCATCTAAAGAGCCTACTCCACCAGGTAAAACAATAAATGCATCAGATCTCGACATGAATTCATCCTTTCTATTAAGTAATGTTTCAGATACAACTATGTTATTCAATCTTGGATTAGCAAGCTCAAGTGCATGCAATGATTTAAGAGAAATTCCCAAAACTTCAACACCATTATCTAGAGCAGTATCAGAAATAACTTTCATTAATCCAACATTACCTCCTCCAAAAACTACATTTATACCCTTTTTAGCAATTAACTCTGCTACAGACTTGGCAGCCTTAGCATACTCTGGGTTTTTGCCCTCATGAGCTCCGCAAAAAATTGAAATATTCTTCATATATTATTTAAGTTTTAAAGTTAAAAGTTACAGGTCCTGTATTAACAAAATTAATTTCCATAAATGCTCCAAACTTTCCCTCTTCAACTTTTGGGAATAATTTTCTAAACTCAATTAGAAATTTATCATACATTAATTTTGCGTCATCAGGTTTTGCTGCTTTGTGAAAACTTGGTTTGGTTCCTTTATTGGTGATTGCGGCTAAAGTAAATTGACTGACAATCAACACCTCTTCGTCAGCATCTTTCAAAGATTTCGACGTAAAACCTTTTGGCCCATCAAACATTTTGAAATTTATTATCTTTTCAATCATCTCTTTCATTTGTTTAGAAGAATCGCCTGCCTCTATACATAAAAAGACCAGACAGCCATTTCCAATTGAAGAAAAAGTTTGTCCATCCACAAAAACTTCTGCACTTGAAACTCTTTGAACGGTGGCTAACAAATTTTATCTATCTTCAAGCTCTTCTTCCCATTGTCCAAGAGAAGCTAGCTTATTCATTTCTGCTCTATGAGATAATTCATCCTGTGAAATAAATATATTTTCTGGTTTTCCATTCCAAGCTTTTAGAGCTGGAGCTTGAAGAGCTCTTCCGTAAGAAAAACTTAACTTCCAGGTAAAACCGCCAATTTTATTCATAGCATCTAAATGAGCTGTTGCTAGAACATCTGATTGACCTCCAGAAAGAAAAGTTATTCCAGGAAGTTCTGCTGGTACATTTTTAATTAAACAATCTAAAGTTTTTTGAGCGACCTCATCTATTCCTGCTTGTTCAATAGAATCTTTTCCAGATGTAACCATGTTAGGTTTTAAAAGTGTGCCTTTAATATTGACATCATTTTTTTCTAAATGAGCAAACAAAGACTTTAATGATCGGTCAGTTGCTTCATAACAATCATCAATTGAATGTTCTCCATCCATTAATACTTCAGGCTCAACTATTGGAACCATTCCATTATCTTGAGCACATTTTGCATAATCAGCTAAGGCTTGCATATTTGCATTAATGCATTTATCTGTAGGTATTCCATCTCCAATATTGATTACAGCTCTCCACTTTGTAAATTTCGCTCCCATGGATGAATATTCTTTTAATCTTTCATCCAAGCCATCTAATCCGATTGTTACTGTTTCGCCTGGACAATCCTCAATTGGTTGTAATCCTTTATCGACTTTAATTCCTGGAAGGGCGCCTTGGTTAGAAATAATCTCTCTCAATAGGGTACCGTCTTCTGATGATTGTCTTATGGTTTCATCAAAAAGTATTACTCCACCAATATTGCCATTCATTCCTTTTGATCTAAAAAGCATTTCTCTGTAATCCCTTCTATTTTCTTCAGTTGATTCAACCCCAATAGAATCAAATCTTTTACCACAAGTAGGATTACTCTCATCCGCAGCAAGAATGCCCTTTCCATCCTCCACAATGAAAGTTGCTATTTCTTCAATATTATTAAGTATCATTATCTAACTCCCTGTTACTTTTGAATTTAAGATATCAATTGATGGTAAAATTTTGCCTTCCATAAACTCCAAAAAGGCACCTCCACCTGTTGAACAATATGATACATCATCTGATTTAATATATTTATTAATTGCTGATAATGTTTCGCCGCCACCAGCTAAAGAAAATGCCTTAGAATTTGCAATTGCTTCTGAAAGGTCCTTAGTGCCTTTTGAAAAGAAGCTATTCTCAAATACACCCATTGGACCATTCCATAAGATAGTTCTAGCTTTATCAATCAAGGCGGTTGTCTTGTCTGTTAAATATAAATCTAAGATCATTTCTTCATCCGTAACTTCATTAATGGAGGTTTCTCTAATATCATCTCCTTTAAATGTTTTAGATGTTATAACTGTTGTTGGTAAAACAATTTTTCCTTGTTTAAGTATTTCCTTTGCCACATCTATCATCGAATCCTCAATAAGGGATTTTCCAACATTAAAACCAGAAGCTTTCAAGAAAGTATTAGCGATACCACCTCCAACAATTATGTGATCGGCAACCCCACTAATATGTTTTATTAATCCAAGTTTGGTTGAGACTTTGGCTCCTCCAATTACTGCTATATAAGGCTTTTCATATTTGTTTAATGCCTGAAATAAGAATTCATTTTCTTTTTCCAGAAGAAGCCCTGCACATGCTATAGGCGCACTTTTAATTGCTGAATGTGTTGAAGCTTGCTCTCTATGTGCTGTTCCAAAGGCATCAAAAACATATATGTCGCCAAGACTAGCGAGTTTATTTCCCAAATCTTTGCAATTTTCTTTTTCTCCTTTAAAAAATCTAATATTTTCTAATAGTTGGACATTTGATTCACCATCAAAGATCTCATCAGATTCTAAACTACTAATTAACTTACAGGTTTTATTGATAATATTGCTTAAATGTTTAGCAACAGGCTTTAGTGAAAACTTTTCCTCAAAGCTTCCTTCAGTTGGCCTGCCAAGATGGCTTATGAGCAAGATTTTTGCGTTATTTTTTAAAGCATAATTAATCGTGGGTATACAGGCTTCTATTCTTGTTGCATCTAAGATGTGTCCATCTTCCATTGGTACATTCATATCAACTCGTACCACAAGATTCTTGTTTGCTATATCTATGGAAGATAGATTAATCATTAACTAGTGATTTAGCTGTCTGAATTACATTGTCTTTATTAAATCCAAAGTGTTCTAGCAATTCACTTCCTGGTGCAGATTCTCCAAATGTTTCGATTCCAATTACTTTATCGCTCCTATTTAAAATCTTATACCAAGAATTGGGATGTGCGCATTCAACAACTAAAACTGGTTTATTGGGATTAATAATCTTATTTTGAATTTCATTAGATTGTTTTAAAAAAACATCTAGTGAGGGCATCGAAACAACATTAGCATTAATTGATTCATTCTTTAATTCTTGCGCAGCATCTATGGCCAACTGAACTTCACTTCCAGATGCAACTATGGTTATATTCGGGTCCTCGTGTTCTTCAAGAAGATATCCACCATTCTCGATAGAAGAAAGTTGTTCAGGTGTTCGCTCTATTGCTGAAGTCCCTTGTCTACTAAAAATCAGACATGTAGGAGTTGACAATGAGCTTATGGCATTTTTCCATGCAACAGCTGTTTCGACAAGATCAGCTGGTCTCCAACTATCCATGTTTGGAGTAGATCTTAACGTTACCATGTGCTCTATAGGTTGATGTGTAGGCCCATCTTCGCCTAAAGCTACTGAATCATGCGTATAAACAAATATATTTGGTAGTCCCATAAGCGCAGATAATCTAACTGCATTCCTTGCATAATCTGTAAAAACTAAAAAGGTTGCTCCATAAGGCTTAATGCCTCCATGAAGAACCATGCCATTCATAATTGCTGACATTCCAAATTCTCTGACACCATAATTAATGTGATTTCCAGATGGGTTTTCTGAAGAAAATGTTGTGCTCGAAGCTGAGAAGGTATTATTAGAAGGAGTTAAATCAGCTGATCCACCGACAAGTTCAGGCATCTCCTTTACAAAAAAATCTAGACAAGCCTTAGAAGCTTTTCTTGTTGCCATTGGTAAATTATTTGTATTGCAATCATTAAGAAAATCAAGAAAGTTTTGTTCAAATTTGGCTGGCATGTCTCCTTTAATTCTTCTTTCTAGCTCTAGTGAATCATTGGGGTATTTATCTTTATAGCTTTTAATTGAATTTTCCCAGGTTGCATTTTTTTCAGCGCCTGATTTTTTTGAGTCCCAGAAATCATATACATCTTTAGGTATTTCAAAAGCCGTATATTGCCAACCGAGAGCCTCTCTGGTTTTTTCAATTTCTTCATCTCCTAGAGGAGCACCATGAACATCAGCTGTTCCAGATTTATTAGGAGAACCAAAACCAATAGTTGTCTTACAAAAAATCATTGATGGTTTTTTAGGTTCTTCTTTTGCTTTAGAAATAGCCTCACTTATTTCTTCAACATTATGGCCATCTACACAGATTGTTTGCCAGCCATAGCTTTCAAATCTCTTAACAGAATCATCTGTAAACCAATTATCAATTTCACCATCAATAGAAATTCCATTTTGGTCATAAAAACAAATCAATTTTCCAAGTTCATGAGTTCCTGCAAATGAGCATGCTTCATGAGAAATGCCTTCCATTAAACAACCATCGCCCAGAAAAACATATGTATAGTGGTCAATAGGTTTTATATCATCTTTATTAAATTGTGCTGCTAGCATTTTTTCCGAGATTGCCATTCCAACGGCATTTGCAATTCCTTGTCCTAGTGGACCAGTCGTTGTTTCAACACCAATATTTATATCGTACTCAGGGTGACCTGGTGTTTTTGATTTAAGCTGTCTGAAGTCTTTAATGTCTTCAATTGAAAGCTTATAACCAGTCAAATGCAACAAACTGTACAAAAGCATTGAGCCATGACCATTGGAAAGCACAAATCTGTCTCTATCAAACCAAGTCGGATTTAGGGGGTTGTGTTTTAAGTGCTTACTCCATAGAGCAGTAGCTATTTCTGCCATGCCCATTGGCATGCCTGGATGGCCAGAATTTGCTTTTTGAACAGCATCAGCAGATAAAAATCTGAGAGCATTTATTGGTTCTGAATATTGCAAATTATTTTCCCCTTTTGCTTGTATGGATAATAATGTTTTTAAAGAGAAAAGCATAGATAAAATTGAATTTTTTCTAATAAAATAGTTAAATTGTATTCGTAATCTTTTTTTTATAGATATTCAGAATATTCAAAAGTTTCAGGGAGAGAACATATGAGTTATATTTTTACTTCGGAATCTGTTTCCGCAGGACATCCAGACAAAGTTTGTGATCAAATCTCAGATGCTGTTTTAGACGCATACTTAGCAGAAGATCCTAATAGTAGGGTTGCATGCGAAACAATGATTAAAAACAATATGGTATATATTGCTGGAGAAATCACCTCTCTTGGAAGTCCTGATTTAGAGCCTATTGTAAGAAAAACTATTAATGATATTGGCTACAATACTGACGAATATGGATTTAATGGAGATACATGCGAATTCACTAATCTTGTGTTCGAGCAATCACCTGATATCTCTCAAGGAGTCACTGAGGGTGAAGGAGAAAACTTAGAACAAGGTGCTGGCGATCAGGGTTTGATGTTTGGTTATGCATGTACTGAAACGGAGTCACTAATGCCTCTTCCAATAGACCTCTCTCATAGACTTGTAAAAAAACAGGCTGATGTAATGAAAAATAATGAGTTACCATGGCTAAGGCCAGATGCTAAAAGTCAAGTAAGTGCAATTTATTCAGATGATGGAAAAACAATAGAAGGTTTATCCGCAATAGTGCTTTCAACGCAACATGACGAAGACGTCAGTCAGGATGAGATTAAAGAAGGAGTTATGGAGAATATTATTAAGCCAATAGTTCCAAAAGAATGGATTTTAGATTCCACTAATATTTATATTAATCCAACTGGTAAATTTGTTATTGGTGGACCTGTTGGAGACTGTGGTCTTACTGGAAGAAAAATTATTGTTGATACATATGGAGGAATGGCAAGACATGGTGGTGGAGCTTTCTCTGGAAAAGATCCTTCCAAGGTAGACCGATCTGCAGCCTATGCTGCAAGATATGTTGCAAAAAATATAGTTGCTGCAGGTCTCGCTGATTACTGTGAAATACAAGTTTCATATGCTATTGGGGTTGCAAAGCCAACTTCAATAAATGTAAACACATTTAATAGCGAAAAAATTTCTAAACAAGCTATTGAGAAAATTGTTGAAGAAAAATTTGATTTAAGACCCAAGAGTCTAATCAATATGCTTGATTTAAAGAGACCTATTTATCTTCCAACTGCAGCTTATGGACACTTTGGAAGAACAGATATTGATCTTTCATGGGAAAAAACTGATAGAGCCTCGGAAATATCACAATAAAATTAATTAAAAGGAAATAAAATGGAAAATGACTATAAAGTAGCCGATATTAATCTTGCTGAATTTGGAAGAAGAGAAATATCTCTAGCTGAAAATGAAATGCCAGCATTAATGGCTTTAAGAGACAAATATAGAGCTGAGCAGCCTCTTGCTGGAGCTAAAATCATGGGCTGTATTCATATGACAATTCAAACTGCAGTTTTAATGGAAACTTTAGTTGATTTAGGGGCTGAACTTAGGTGGTCTTCATGTAATATCTTCTCAACCCAAGATCACGCAGCAGCAGCAATGGCTGCAAAAGGAGTCCCTGTCTTCGCTTGGAAAGGTGAAACTGATGAGGAGTATGAGTGGTGTATAGAACAAACTATATGTAAAGACGGTAAACCATGGGATGCAAATATGATTCTTGACGACGGAAGCGATCTCACATCAATGGTACATGAAAAATTTCCAGATATGTTAGAAACCATTCACGGGGTATCAGAAGAAACAACTACTGGCGTTCATAGGTTAAAAGAAATGCTTGAAAAGGGCGAACTTAAAATTCCTGCTATAAATGTAAATGACTCA
>CACECP010000020.1 GCA_902558095.1 uncultured SAR86 cluster bacterium
GTATCATTGGCGAGATGCCCAAAGGTAAGGTTTTAATAATAGACGATGTTTTATCTGCTGGTACTGCTGGAAGAGAATCCATAAAATTAATTAAAAATGTTTCTGCAACTCCCTCCTCTTTTATTGTTGGTCTAGATAGGCAGGAAAGAGGTTTATCAAAATTATCTTCAAGTAAAGAGCTAGAAAACGAATTTAATTTAAAAGTCGAGTCAATAATTAATCTAGACTCATTAATAACTTTTGTAAAAAATGATTCCAGTTTTAATGCCCACATAGATAGCTTGAATAAGTATAGAGAAACCTGGGGAGCTTAATGTTTTCAGGAATAGTTAGTGGAACTGGAAAAATTTATAAAATATCTAAAAAAGAAGATGGTATATCAATAGATATATCTGCTCCAAAAGGTTTCAACATTAACTTAAAAAAAGGTGCAAGTATTTCTGTGGATGGTGTTTGTCTGACATCATTAGATAAAGGTTCAAAAAAATTAAAATTTGATGTTATTCAAGAAACTTTATCAAGAACTAACCTAAAAAATCTTAATCAAGGTGCTCTAGTAAATCTTGAGAGATCTATCAATTCTTCAACCGAAATTGGTGGGCATTTAATGTCAGGACACATTCACTTTACTGGAAAAATTAAAAAAATTATTAAAAAACCTAATACTAAGGATATTATCGTCTCTTTTCCTAAGAAATTTAATGAATACATATTTGAAAAAGGGTATATAGGTATTAATGGATGCAGTTTAACTATTGGTAAAGTTAATAAAGATAATTTCTACATTCATTTAATTCCAGAAACCCTCTCAGTTACAAATTTAGATTCTCTTATAGAAGGGTCGAATGTAAATGTTGAAATTGATCAAAATACCATTTCAATTGTAGAGACTGTAAAAAGGACTCTAGCCGCTCAAAAATCTAGATAAAACTGCCATTCTAATTGCAACGCCATTTGCTATTTGTTCTCTAATAACTGAGTTCTCAGAATCATAAACAGCTTCTGTTATTTCTACATAATTTACTGGACCAGGATGCATAATAATGACATCTCCCTTTGCGCTCCCAAGCTTTTCTGACGAAAGTTGATAGGCATTTTTATATGTTTCTAGGTCTAAATTTAATTCCTGATCAAATCTTTCGTATTGTATTCTTAATGTCATAACAACATCAGCATTATCAAGTGCTTTATCTAAATCAGGTTCATAATGCCCAATTTGAGGATTCTGATATTTTGTACACATTTCGGGATGGCCAGAAAAAGTCAGAGAATCAATAGAAAAGTTAGAAATGCCCTCTACAAAAGAAGAGGTTACTCTTGAGTGATCTAGGTCACCTACAATTACGATTTTTAGACCATCCAATGAATTTTTGTGATCTATAATTGTTTTCATATCTAACAAAGCTTGTGTTGGATGGGATATGGACCCTTCACCAGCATTGATAAAGACCATCTTAGGCAAAGCTTCTGCTAAATCTTGTATTACAGACTCAGGGTGCCTGAGAACACAAAGATCTACCCCCATTAAATTTAGAGCATCAACAGTTTCAAAAATAGATTCACCCTTTTGAACTGATGAATTATCAATATTAAAATCTATAACAGAACATCCTAAATTTCCAGCAGCTATGGCAAATGATGATTTTGTTCTAGTGCTTGGTTCACAAAATACATTTGCAACTGTTTTATCTGGAAAAAGATCTTCTTTCCTGAAATTACCTTCATTATCAATAAAACTATTTGAAAACTTTATTAAATCTAAAATCTCATCTTTTGATAAGTCTTTTATGGATAGTAAATTTTTAGCCATTTGTTTCTACAATTGCCTCTATTTCAACATTTACACCCAGCGGAAGGCCTGATACTTCCACGGTAGCTCTTGCAGGATATGGTTCACTAAAGTGCTCAGTCATTACTTCATTTACTTTAGCGAAATTTCCTAGGTCAGTAAGAAAAATTGTAATTTTTACAATGTCTTCTAATCCATAACCAGCTGCCACACAAATACTCTTAATATTTTCAATCACTTGATTTGCCTCATCTTCTATCGAACCTGAAACCAAATCTCCTGTTTTAGGATTCAAAGGAATTTGGCCTGAAATAAAGATTAAATTTCCTGTTTTAACAGCCTGTGAATATGGCCCAATAGCTTGAGGGGCATTTTTTGTTGAAATGATTTCCTTAGACATATGATTGAACTCCTTTGAATAAATAAAATTGGATATTAGAGGGATTGTACATAAAAAAATTAATATTTTTTTTTTATTTCTCATTAATAATTCTTTTGCAGCTAGTTGTTAATTTCATCGATCTTACTTTTTGCATAATATTTCTTAATTCTTTGGCATCTTTAACTTCTATTTGAACTTCAAATCCAGCAAATTTCTTATCAATAGTCTTTGTATTTACTGAACCAATATTAATAGCTGATCTGGCAAATACAGATCCAAGATCTGATAAAACCCCTACTCTATCTTCAGTATTGATTTCTATCTTTGCTTTGTATGAATGTTCTTTTTTATTTTCTCCCCAAATGGCAGGCATATATCTTGGATCTTTTTTTAGAAATGGTTTAACTTGTTTACATCTCCTATGATGGAGCACTATACCTCTTTCAGTATCCGAATGTGCTATAACACTATCGCCATAAATTGGCATACAGCATTTTGCAAATCTAACAATCACACTCTCAATCTTGTTATCAAGTATCAGAACAGGTTTTGCTTCTTGAATACCTTCCCTAATTTGAAGGCCCGAGTAAAATCTTTCGGCAATAATACTTCCAGTTCTTTTGCCTAAACCAAGATCTGTAAGAAGTTTATTTAATGAAGGAACGCCTATAGATTCTAATACTCTTTTGAGAGAGCTTCCCCTATATTCAGAAAGACTGGTACCTGCCCTTTTTAATTCTGTTTCTAACATAACTTTTCCTGCTTTTCTTGCATCAGAAATCTTTTGTTTCTTCAATCGAGCTCTAATAGCACTTCTTGCTTTGCTTGTTACTACATAATTTAACCATGATGGATCTAATTCAAAATCTTTTTTAGATGAAATTATTTCAACAGTTTGTCCCGTTTCTAATTCAATATTTAAGGGAACTTCATTTCTATTTACTTTACATCCAATTATTGAATCTCCAAGATCGGTATGAACTTCGTAAGCAAAATCAATTGGTGTTGCTCCTTTCCTTAGTGCGTATATATCCCCTTTTGGAGAAAATAAGAAAACCTCATCAGAATTTAAATCTGTCTTAATTGATTGTGCGAATTCAGATGGATTATTTGTTTTTTTCTGAAGATCAACCAGCCCACTTAACCATTTTGTGGCCCTTAAACCAGAGCTAGTATTAGCTTCATCAGTTTTATACTGCCAATGGGCAGCAATACCATAAGAAGCAATTGAAAACATGTTTCTGGTTTGGATTTGGACTTCGATTGGAAAAGCATTTAATGCCAACAAGCTTGTATGGAGTGCTTGATAGCCATTACTTTTAGGAATGGCTATGTAGTCTTTAAATCTATTTTCAATTGGAGAAAAATAATTATGAATTATTCCTAAAGATCTATAACAATCATCAATAGAGTCAACAAGGATTCTAAATCCATAGACATCTAAGATTTCTGAAAATGGTTTATGTTTTGATTTAATTTTTGTATAAATGCTAAAGATATTTTTTTCTCTTCCTTTTACTCCGACCCTTTCAACCCCATTTGTCTTAAGGTGTTTTTTTAGCTCTTTGCGAATTTTTGAAACAATTTTCTTTCGTCCTCCACTAGATTTTTTTATAGCACTTTCTAGCATTGATGCCCTTAAAGGGTGGATGCATCTAAATGCTAAGTCTTCTAATTCAGATCTAATATCTTGCATTCCAATTCTTAATGCTAGAGGTCCATATAACTCAATTGTTTCTTTTGATTTCTTAATTTGTTTGGATCTAGGAAGGTGCTCAATTGTTCTCATATTGTGTAAACGATCACAAATTTTAACAAGCACTACTCGCACATCTTTGGACATAGCAAGCATCATCTTCTGTAAGTTATTTGCCTCTATATCTGTTCTGCTTTTTATGTCTAATTTTCCAAGTTTGCTTACTCCATCAACAATATCAGCAACATCTTCACCAAATAATTCTTTTAAATTGTTTTTATTAACATCGCAATCTTCTAATACATCATGCATCAAAGCAGAACAAATTGAATCCGAATCCATTCTAAGATCTAACAAAATTTTAGCTACCTCGAGAGGATGGTTTATATAATTTGAGCCATCTCTTCTTTTTTGTCCTTGATGAGCATAAAAGGCTACAGAATAAGCCTTTTGAACTTTTTTTATAGATTTGTTGTCAAGATATGATTTAGCAGACTTATAAAAGTTTGTGGGAAGTTTTAAAAGATTATCCCCAGAAAAGTCATTAAGCAATATATTTGGGAGTGCATGGTCACTCAAAATAACTCCCCTATAGTCATTTATCCTATGTTTTCGTCTTCTTTATTGCTAGGAACTGCAAACTCGTCCAATAACACATCTTCTTCAAGTGTTTTTTCAAGAGTTTCTTGATCAAGAAGCCCTTCTTCTATTTCTCTTAAAGCTACTAATGTAGGTTTATCATTGTCCCATTCAACAAGAGGATCTCTGCTTGTTGTAGAAAGCTGTCTAGCTCTCTTTGATGCCATTAATATAAGATCAAATCTACTAGGTATTTTTTCTAAGCAATCTTCTACTGTAATTCTAGCCATCTGTAATTCTCCTGGACGAGTATTCTAATTCTTCTCACCTGATTAATCCAATAAATCTTTCAACAAGTTTACATTGGTTTCTTTATTATAGTTAAAATTTTCATTATAAATTATTGAGGTTAATTCATTAAGAGTACTTTCGAACTGATCATTTAAAATAATATAGTCATATAATTCAGCATATTTAAGTTCAGTCTTTACATTCTTTAACCTCTTTTTTATAACTTCATCTGAATCTAATCCTCTTGAAACTAGTCTTTTTTCTAACTCTGATATTGAGGGTGGTATTATAAAAATTGATATGTCATCTTTTATAGAATTTCTTATCAGATCAAAACCTTGAACATCGATATCAAGAATAACGTTAATATTATTTTCAATTTTTTCATCTACGAAAGATCTTAAAGTTCCATATTGATAACCATAAACATTTGCATGTTCAACAAAAGAGTTTTGTTTCTTTAGTTCATTAAATTCTTCATCGGATATAAAAAAATAATCTCTTCCATGCTCTTCACCAGTCCTTGGTGGTCTCGTGGTTGCAGAAATTGACAGTTGAATATTTCCAGAACTTTGCGATATAACTTCTTGTATTAAAGAAGATTTTCCTGCCCCTGATGGAGCAGAAAAAATAATCAATCTAGCTTTAGCTCTACTCGACATTTTGTGTTTGTTCCCGCATCTCCTCAATGAATAATTTCATATCTATAGCGTTATTTTTTAAATTAGGATCATCAAGTTTCACCGATAATGTGTTAGCTTCTCTAAAAAGCTCTTGCAAGATAAAGTCTATCTTCTTACCGCTGCATAACTTTTTATTTAATTCTTTTTGCAAAGATTCTAAATG
>CACECP010000021.1 GCA_902558095.1 uncultured SAR86 cluster bacterium
TTCATTGTCAGGATGTTTGATATGTTCTTTTACAGTTTTGGGATATATTGACCAAGATTCTTGAAGACAGATACCAAGACCATGATGAATAGCACTCAACCATAAATTTTCTAAGAACATACCTACGTGTCCCCAGCCATTATTCCCAAATGATCTATCTATTGTGATAATCATTCCTAATGGAGCACCAAAGAAATTATAATTTTTTCTGATTTGTTTAAAACGAGAGTCAAGATCATCTTTTTCAATAGATAAGGCGCTGTACATATCTAGACCACATTCATGCCTTCTTTTTTTATACTCATCAGCAAGAGGCTTTGGGTATATATCGTATTCAATTTCTTCTTGAACTCCATTATCAAAGTTATATAAAGTTTGTTCTGCAAGACGCTTTTTAGCTTCTTCAGATAATACATACACCATCCAAGGCTGAATATTACCACCTGAAGGTGCAGCGTTAGCAGTATTTAGAATTTCTTTAATTGTTTCCATCTTTGGCACTTCATCAGTGAATGCTCTTACGGAGAATCTTTTTTCAATACCTTCTTTTATATTCATAATTTTGTTATCAAATAATGTTGCTTCTTATATAATTTATATCAAACATCTAAAGGGAGCAATTTAAATGATTGGAGATATGCAAAAATGGACACCTAATGTCGCTGGTATTATTGAGCATGCTAGAGAGATACATCCAGAGACAGAAATTATTAGCAGGTTAGTATCTGGAGAGATACATAGATCTAACTATGAAAAAGTTTGTATTAGGTCAAGAAAATTGGCTTCAGCGCTTGAAAAAGACGGTGTTAAGAAAGGTGATGTAATTGCAACCCTTGCATTAAATACATACAGGCATTTAGAAATGTATTATGGCATCTCAGGTATGGGAGCAATAACACACACTCTTAATTTTAGGTTACATCCAGAGCAAGCCGTATACATAATTAATCATGCTGAAGATAAAATTATCTTTGTTGAGTTGCCTTTTGTTCCTATTTTGGAGGCTTTGCAGGAAAACCTTAAGACTGTGGAAAAATATGTTGTCTTATGTGAAGTCGATGAAATGCCAGAAACAATCCTTAAAAATGCTATTTCTTATGAGGAGTATATTCAAGACGGCGATGAAAATTATTCATGGCCAACCTTAGAAGATGATGCTGCATGTGCTCTTTGTTACACATCAGGAACAACTGGAAATCCCAAGGGAGTTCTATACAGTCACAAATCAAATGTAATTCATGCTCAAGCAGCACTGACTGCAATGACTATAAAGCCTGATGACACCATTCTGATGGTTGTTCCATTATTCCATGTTCTAGCTTGGGGAATACCTTATTTTGGTCCTATGAATGGACTTAAATTAGTAATGCCTGGAATGCAAATGGAAGGAGAGCCTTTATTTGAATTGATTGATCAAGAAGATGTAACTTTAGCATTTGGTGTCCCGACTATTTGGATGGGTTTACTGGCTTATTGTAGAGATAATAATAAAATTCTTAGTTCAGTAAAAAATACAATTATTGGTGGCTCAGCATTATCTTTAGCTACACTTCAAGAATTTGATGAAGTTCATGATGTCAATGTAATCCATGCTTGGGGTATGACAGAAATGAGTCCTTTGGGTACAACAAATGTTCCAACTCCAGAAATGGAAAAAATGTCTAAAGAAGAAAAATATGCCGTGCAATTGAAGCAGGGGAGGCCTATATATGGAGTTGAGTTAAAAGTCGTTGATGATGAAGGCAATGATCTTCCAAAAGATGGTGAATCACAGGGTCACTTGATGGTTCGAGGACCTTGGATACTTCAAAAATATTTTAAAGCCGATAAAGATGCTGTAGATGCAGATGGTTGGTTTGATACAGGTGATATATCAGTCCTTGATGAAGATGGATACATGACTATAAAAGATAGAGCTAAAGATGTTATTAAATCTGGAGGGGAGTGGATTAGCTCAATAGATTTAGAAAATGCAGCTTTTGGTCATCCAGAGGTAGCTGAGGCATGTGTTGTTGGTATACCTCATCCGAAGTGGGATGAAAGACCAATGCTTTTTATAGTAACTAATTCAGGCGAGCCTATAGAAAAAGAGAGTATCATTGAATTTTTGAGTGATAAAGTTGCAAAATGGTGGCTGCCAGATGAAATTGTTTTTTTAAAAGAACTACCGCATGGAGCAACAGGTAAGCTACAGAAATTCGAGCTTAGAGAAGAATATAGCAACCATTACATGGAGAAATAGTATGTTAAAGGTAATCAAACCATCTGAAATAAATTCTGTACTTGGAACTGAAGTAGGAGTATCGGATTGGGTAACTATCGATCAAGATCGTATTGACAAATTTGCTGATGCGACAATGGATCATCAATTTATTCATGTTGATCCTGAACAAGCAAAGCCAGTATTTGGATCTACTATTGCACATGGATTTCTTTCGTTATCTCTTGTAGCAGGAATACCCTTTGAGCAAGAAATTGGCATGGTTTTAGAGGGAACTAAAATGGGACTAAATTATGGTTTAGATAAAGTAAGATTTTTGAGTCCTGTTCCTGTTAACTCAGAAGTTAGAATTCGCATGAAATGTATTGATATTACAGAAAAGAATCCTGGTCAATATCTTGCAAAAACAGAGGTAACAATGGAAATTAAGGGAGTAGAAAAACCTGCATTTGTTGCTGAAACGCTCAGCATGTTTATTGTTTAAATTATTGAAGTAACTCTTTAAGAATTTCGTTAACGCTTTTGGGATTTGCTTTGCCTTGTGTTTCTTTCATTACTTGTCCAACAAAGAATCCAAATAATTTATCTTTACCATTTTTATATGCATTAACCTGATCTGGATTAGAATCTATAACTTTCTTAGCTATTTCTTCGAGCAAGGATTCATCTTGAATTTGAACCAAACCTTTTGTTTCAATTATTTCATCTACATCAGATCCGTTTTCCCATATCTCTTCTAGCACTGATTTTGCAATTTTTCCAGAAATTGTATTATCAGATATTCTTTCAATCAGCTTACCAAAATTTTCCGCCGATAAATTTGATTCATGGATCTCAATGTTATCTTTGTTCAATAGTGCACTTATATCTCCAACAAGCCATTTAGCAATTAGTTTTGCATCATCTGTTTTTGAAGAGGCTTCTTCGAACATATTTGCCATAGCTTTAGAAGAGGAGATAATTTTGGCTTCAGACTCTTCAAGACCAACTTCTTGCATGTACCTCATTTCTTTTTCTTCAGGAAGTTCAGGAAGATTTTCCTTAATTTCTTGAAGTTCTTTATCAGAAATTACAACTGGAAGAAGATCTGGACATGGAAAGTATCTATAATCATTTGCTTCTTCTTTTGAGCGCATGGAGCGAGTTTCATTTTTTTCACTATCGTAAAGTCTTGTTTCTTGTACAACTGAATCCCCGTTCTCAATTAATTTAATTTGTCTATCAATTTCAAAATTGATTGCTTTTTCAATAAATTTAAAAGAATTAATATTTTTAAGTTCTGCTCTTGTACCAAGCTCTGTATCCTCACTTTTCTTTATAGAAACATTAACATCGCATCTCATAGAACCTTGAGCCATATTTCCATCACAAATATCTAAAAAGGTTACAAGCTGCCTTATTGCCTTAAAGTATGCAACAGCTTCTTTGGCATTTGATATTTCAGGTTCAGACACAATTTCTAGTAGTGGAGTTCCAGCTCTATTTAAATCCACTCCAGTTTCACCTTCAAAAAGATCATGAATTGATTTTCCTGCATCTTCTTCTAGATGAGCTCTTGTGATGTTAACTATTTTTTCAGAATCATCAGTTATTATTTTGATTGAACCATTTTCGACAATAGGCTTTGTCATTTGGGTAATTTGATATCCTTTGGGTAAGTCAGGATAGAAATAATTTTTTCGATCAAAAGTAGAAGTTTGATTTATGTTGGCACCTGTAGCTAATCCAAACCTTATTGCTTTGTAAAATGCTTCTCTGTTAGCT
>CACECP010000022.1 GCA_902558095.1 uncultured SAR86 cluster bacterium
CAGAGTCATAAACTTTAAATCTATCTTGAAGAATTTTAATTTTAAATTTTTCTAAACGATCATTAATTATTTCTCTTTCTTCAAGTGAGTATTTAGTCCAATTTACAATCTCATGAGAAAAACGTTTACAACCTTTGCATACCTCATCACCAAAGGTAGTCGAACATATACCCAAACATGGTGTTGATGATCGTTTTTTCTGAAGCTTAGCCATAAAGGAAAATCATAACCCATTTTTTAATAAATTTTACCTATTTAGTGGCTATCTTTAACTATAAGAGTAAAATATGAGCATCGGAGACCAAGCGATGTTAGATAACTATAAAAAACACGTTGAAGAAAGGGCTAAAGAGAACATCCCACCCCTTCCATTGGATGTTGAACAAACTTCAGAACTAATTAATTTACTCAAATCTGAGCATGATGAATCTGAACTTTTATTATTTCTTTTAAAAGAAAGAGTTCCAGCAGGTGTTGATCAATCCGCATATGTTAAAGCTGCATTTTTATCCGATATAACTTCGGGTAAAACATCCAGTCCATATATCGATAAAAAGAAAGCTGTTCAAATTTTAGGGACTATGCTGGGTGGTTATAATATTGAACCCCTAATTAATTGTTTAAAAATAGATGAATTAGGTGAAGAAGCTGCAAATGCTTTAAGTGAAACTTTATTAATTTTTGATTCATTTAATGAAATTTTTGAGCTTTCAAAAAACAATAAGTATGCAAAAAAAGTCATTGATTCTTGGGCAGCCGGTGAATGGTTTACAAAAAAATTAGACATTCCTGAACAAATCAAATTGACAGTATTTAAAGTGCCTGGAGAAATCAATACTGATGATTTATCTCCAGCTACAGATGCGTGGTCAAGACCAGATATTCCACTTCATGCATTAGCAATGTTTAAGATGCCTAGAGAAGGTCTTGAAAAACCTTTGGAGACAATAGAAAAATTAAAAGAAAAGGGAAATCCTCTGGTTTTTGTAGGTGATGTCGTAGGAACAGGTTCATCGAGAAAATCTGCTACTAACTCAGTACTATGGCATATGGGTGACGAAATTCCTTGTATTCCCAATAAAAAAGAAGGCGGTTTTTGTTTTGGAGGAAAAATTGCTCCTATTTTCTTTAATACTTTAGAAGATTCGGGTGCATTTCCAATTGAAATGGATGTAACTAAAATGGAAATGGGTCAAGAGGTTATTTTAGAGCCTTTTAATGGTCAGGTTTTAGATGCAAAAAATAATGAAATTATTACAAAATTTAATCTCAAAACCGATGTTATTCTAGATGAAGTTAGGGCTAATGGTAGAATTCCTCTTATTATTGGTCGACAATTAACAGACAAAACAAGAGAGGCTTTGAGTTTAGGTCCAACAGATATTTTTAGAAGACCAGATTCAAAAGATAACTCCACAAAAGGATTTACCCTTGCACAAAAAATGGTTGGTAAAGCATGTGGTGTTGATGGAGTTAGACCTGGTACCTATTGCGAACCAAGAATGACAACGGTTGGATCACAAGATACCACAGGCCCAATGACTAGAGATGAACTTAAAGAACTTGCATGTCTGGGTTTTTCAGCAGATTTGGTTATGCAATCTTTCTGTCATACTGCAGCATATCCAAAACCTGTTGATGTAGAAACCCAACATAGCTTACCCGATTTCATTATGAATCGTGGTGGAGTATCTTTAAGACCCGGAGATGGAATAATTCATTCATGGATGAACAGGATGCTTTTACCAGACACTGTAGGAACTGGTGGAGATAGTCATACAAGGTTTCCAATTGGAATAAGTTTCCCAGCAGGTTCTGGTCTAGTTGCCTTTGCTGCTACGCTAGGTGTAATGCCTCTAGATATGCCCGAATCAGTATTAGTAAGATTTAAAGGAGACATGCAACCTGGAATAACCTTAAGAGACCTTGTTAATGCGATTCCATATGCCGCTATTCAGAAAGGTCTTCTTACAGTTGAAAAAAAAGGTAAGAAAAATATATTTTCAGGAAAATGTCTTGAAATTGAAGGTCTGCCAAATATGAAAGTTGAACAAGCTTTCGAACTTTCAGATGCCTCTGCCGAAAGATCAGCGTCTGGATGCACTGTTCTATTAAATGAAGAACCTATTTTGGAATATCTAAATTCAAATATCATTATGTTGAGATGGATGATTGCATCAGGATATGGAGATGCAAAAACTCTTGAAAGAAGAGCTCAGGCAATGGAGGAATGGGTTTTAAATCCACAACTTTTAAAACCTGATCAAGATGCAGAATATGCTGAGGTTATTGAAATTGATCTAAATGAAATTAAAGAGCCTTTATTAGCATGTCCAAATGACCCAGATGACATTAAACCACTTTCTGATGTAGAAAATACTCCTATTCAAGAAGTGTTTATTGGTTCTTGTATGACAAATATTGGACATTTTAGAGCAGCAAGTATGCTTCTTAAAAAATATAATCAAACAAATGCAAGATTATGGGTTGTGCCACCAACAAAAATGGATGAGCAACAATTAATTGAAGAAGGAGAATACCAAATCTTCAAAGATCTTGGAGCAAGAACAGAGCTTCCAGGCTGCTCTTTATGTATGGGAAATCAAGCAAGAGTTATTGCCAATTCTACTGTTATTTCAACATCTACTAGAAATTTTCCTAACAGGATGGGAGACGGCGCTGATGTATTTTTAGCCTCAGCTGAATTATCAGCGATAGCTTCTATATTAGGAAAAATACCAACAGTTGATGAATATCACCAATATATGAATGATATAAATCCTTTCTCTGAAAATATTTATAGATACTTAAATTTTAATGAAATAGATACTTATGTAGCAAGTGCAAATTCAGCTGAAATTCCAACTATAAATATAGTTAATCCCTAACCTCTTGCCTTTGATCTTTCTCTTTGAATTTTTAATTCATCTTTTCTGGAATTTTCAAGCTCTTCAAGATAATTTTCAATTAAAGGAGTTATATATTTACCAGTAAAAATAGAATTTTCGAACTCATTTATTTCAGGATTGCCGGCTCTTACGGCCTCAATTAAATCTTCAAGTGTTTGATATATCAACCAGTCAGCATTAATTTCTTTGGCCACCTCTTCATCAGATTTATTTGATGCAATTAGTTCTGATGTAGCAGGCATGTCAATACCATATAAATTTTGATATTTAATTGCAGGAGCTGCTGAGGCAAAGTAAACTTTATTGGCGCCCGCTTCTCTTGCCATTTCTATTATCTTTTTGCTAGTTGTTCCTCTGACAATCGAGTCATCTACCAATAAAACGTTCTTTCCTTTAAATTCAAGATCTAAAATGTTTAATTTTCTTCTAACAGATTTCTTTCTTTCTTCCTGATAGGGCATAATAAAAGTTCTGCCTATATATCTATTTTTAACAAAACCTTCTCTGTATGGAACCTCTAAATCAACAGCTAATTGATGGGCGGCTATTGTTGAGCTATCAGGAATAGGTATGA
>CACECP010000023.1 GCA_902558095.1 uncultured SAR86 cluster bacterium
AAAAGATGTCATATACTTTATTATCCAATCATAATGAAATTTACTAGAACTAAAATAATATGCACTATAGGTCCTGCTAGTAATAAGACTACTATTTTAAAAAAACTTCATAAGGCCGGCATGAATGTTGCAAGAATAAATATGTCACATGCAACACATGATAATGCAAAAGAAATTATTGACTCCATCAAACAAATAAACTCTTCAGTTGCTGGAAGTATTTCAAAAATTGGTATTCTTCTTGACACGCAAGGACCAGAAATTAGAACTGGCGATACTTCTTTACCGATTGAGCTTAAAGTCGGCGATAAAGTGACTTTAACTGTTCGTGACGAGATTGATGTTGAAACTTCATCCATCAAAGTGAACTATAAAGGTTTAATTGAAAGCGTTAGTGTCGGATCACAAATTACTGTAGACAATGGATTAATTAATTTCAAAGTTTTATCAAAACAATCAGAAACTTTGTTATGTAAAGTAATTCATGGTGGAAAAATTGGTTCAAAAAGACATGTAAATTTGCCTGGTGTTAGAATTAATATGCCTTCAATAACTCCAAAGGATATTCAAGACATTGAATTTGGTATCAAGAATAATGTTGATTTTATAGCTGCTTCATTTGTTAGAAGTGAAAAAGATTTGAATATACTTGAACAAATTTTAAGCAAAAAGAAGTCTAAAGCTAAAATAATAGCCAAGATTGAAAACCAAGAGGGATTAGAAAATATTGAAAATATATCAAAATCTGCATGGGGAATCATGGTGGCTAGGGGCGATCTTGGAATTGAAACTAGCTTAACTGATTTACCAAACATACAACGTAAAATTATGTATTCTTGTGCAGTGCATGGAAAGAGATCAATTGTAGCAACACACTTACTAGAATCTATGATTAATAACCCAACTCCTACAAGAGCTGAAGTCACGGATATTGCAAATGCTATATATGAAGGGGCAGACGCATTAATGCTTTCAGGTGAAACTAGTGTTGGCAAATATCCAATTGAATGCGTTCAATTCTTAAAATCTCTTTCATTAAAAACAGAACAATTTAAAACTTTAGGTTATGAATCAAACTTGGTTACAAATTCGGATTGGGAATCAATTGCAATGACAGCAAAAAATTTGAGCGAATCGATTAAAGCAGATGGAATAATAGCCATAACTAGAACCGGAGATACTGCAAATTATATTTCCAATGCTAAGCCAAACGGCATTCCAATTTTTACCTTTACAAACAATTTAATAACCTTAAACCAGCTATCATTGGTTGGGTCTACACATTCTTTCTTTATTTCAAGACTCAACGACCATGACAAAACTCTTTCACATGTAAAAAAAGAATTAAAAAAGTATTTTAAAAAAAAGAAAAATCTTAAATTTGTAATGCTGTCAGGAATATTTTCTGAAGATCACTCTGAAGCGATTCAGATTATTAATTTTTAAATTAATGTTCTAATTATTGTAAAATACTAACTCATTGGAGTAATTATTGTCATCAAAAGATATAGATCCTATTGAGACTTCAGAATGGCTTGAAGCTCTTAATAGTGTAATTGAAGAAGAGGGTATAGAAAGAGCATCTTTTTTGCTGACAAAGTTGGCTGAAAAAATTAATCAAGAGGGAGCAATACCTTCATATAATCTAACAACACCTTTTAGAAATACTATCTCTGTAAAAGATGAAGCCCAAATGCCTGGCGATCTTTTTATGGAAAGAAGAATACGCTCATTAATAAGATGGAATGCTCTTGTCATGGTACTTAAAGCAAATAAAAATGATGATGAGCTGGGTGGTCACATATCAACATTTTCTTCAGCTGCAACTTTATATGATGTTGGATTTAATTATTTTTTTAGGGGCTCTGATAATCAACTTGAGGATATGGTTTATTACCAAGGGCATTGTTCTCCTGGCATATATGCTAGAAGTTTTCTTGAGGGTTATTTAGATGAAAAGGATCTTGATAATTTCAGAAGAGAAGTAAATAAGCCTGGCCTTTCATCTTATCCACATCCATGGCTTATGCCAAATTATTGGCAATTTCCTGTTGTTTCAATGGGTCTTGGACCTATTTTAGGTATATATCAGGCACATATTATGAGATATCTTTCTGCTCGAGGTTTAGTCCCAAGAAATGATAGGAAGGTTTGGGTTTTTTGTGGCGATGGAGAAATGGATGAGCCAGAATCAAAAGGAGCAATTGGTTTGGCTGGAAGAGAAGAGCTTGAAAATCTAATTTTTGTTGTTAATTGTAATTTACAAAGATTAGATGGCCCTGTTAGGGGTAATGGAAAAATTATTCAAGAACTTGAGGGTTCTTTTAGAGGAGAGGGTTGGAATGTCATAAAAGTGGTTTGGGGAAG
>CACECP010000024.1 GCA_902558095.1 uncultured SAR86 cluster bacterium
AAGAAGATATCCAATTAAAACAAGAGGAATAACTTCAATAAATTGGTTAATGTTTGGAAAGCCTATCGAAAAAGGTGAAGTTAATTTATAAACTTCTGCAACAGGTGGAATAATAATCAGGTCATTTTCCCATACCCATACAATTTCACCTGTAAAATATCCAACTAGTGCTGCTATTAAGAAACCAGGTAATAAACCAAGAGAGCCAACTAGTTTTATAAATTTATTTTTTTCACCTAACCTTTTAAATGGTTCAGAAAATGTAGTTATGGTGCATATTATTAGAATTGTAAATGTAGCTACTGGAGATGACCCTATATAATCATACGGTACTGTTTTAATAAATATGGTATCAAATGCTGCGATGGCAGCGCCTAAAATAATTCCGGATTTTAAAGCATTTGGAATTTTTTCAATAATTATTTTACCAAGACCAGTCACTCCTAAAAATAAAATTAGCAAGGTAAACTCAATACACATTGCAGCCATATATTTAAAACTTTCTCCATCGCCATATTCACCTGAAGCTAAACCTTTTGAACCAAAAAAAATCATAACAAGTGGAAGAGCTGGTGTAACCCAGCCTGCCGCCATTGGTTCACCAAAAATAATTGGACTTGAAGTAATCAAAAAACTTGCAATAAAACATACAGCTACAGCCTGCATAAAATCTAAACCTAATGCTTGCACTATTGGTGCTCCAGCAAGTGCTGTTGCACCTGAAATTATTAGACCTTGTATAAATTCGCTTGGTAATAATTTGATATGAATAAAGGGAATCCTTAATCTAAATGGTCCCCACTTTATTCCGTTATTATTAATATTTTCAGCACTCATTTTGATAATTCTCCCATTCCATCTTCTAAACCTTTTAATGTTAAAGGATACATCCTATCCCCAAATAAGTCTTTAAGAATACATATAGATGATGTGTAATCCCAATGATCATCAGGAACTGGATTTAACCAAGCCATATTTTCAAAATGATCAGAGAGTCTTTTTATCCATACATGACCAGCTTCTTCATTCCAATGTTCTATAGAACCACCGGCATTGGTGATTTCATATGGAGCCATCGTGGCATCTCCAACAACAATAATTTTGTAGTCAGAAGAAAATTTATTAATAATATCTTGAACTAAAAATCTCTCTTGAGATCTTCTTCTATTATCTTTCCAAACCGATTCATAAATACAATTATGGAAATAAAAATATTCTAAATTCTTAAACTCTGTTTTGATTGCTGAAAATAGTTCTTCACAAAGTTTTACGTATGGATCCATTGAACCTCCCACATCAAATAAAACAATTACCTTTACAGAATTTAATCTTTCAGGAACCATTTTAATATCCAGATATCCTGCATTTTTTGCAGTTGATTTAATGGTGTTATCCATATCTAATTCAAGATCATTCCCTTGTCTAGCAAACTTTCTTAAACGCCTTAGTGCCATTTTTATGTCTCTTGTACCTATAATTACAGAATCATCTAAGTTAGCATATTGTCTTTGTTCCCAAACTTTTACTGCTTTCTTTTGACCACCAGGACCACCTATTCTAATTCCTTCAGGGTTTTGTCCTCCGTGTCCGTATGGCGATGTTCCATTTGTTCCAACCCATTTATTTCCACCTTCATGTCTATCTTTTTGTTCCTCAAGTCTTTTCTTAAACTCTTCTAGTAATTTCTCAAGCCCTCCAAGTGATTTAATCTTTTTAAGTTCTTCAGGATCTAATTCCTTTTCAAAAGATTTTCTTAACCAGTCATCAGGAATCAAAGCTTGAAAAATATCTTCCATCCTTTCTATACCTTTAAAATAAATTTCAAAGGCTTTATCAAACTTATCAAAGTGTTTTTCATCTTTAACTAAAGTAGTTCTTGAAAGGTAATAAAAATCATCTACATTTGCGTAGACTAGTTGATTTTCTAAAGCTCCTAGCAAGTCTAACAATTCTCTAACTGTACATGGGACTCCAGCCGATCTAATTGTTTGAAATAAGTTAATTAACATCTATTTTGAATTTGCTTCTCTTCTTGACATAAATGCAAGTCTTTCAAGTAATTGAACATCCTGTTCATTTTTTAGCAATGCTCCATACAGTGGAGGTATAGCTTTCGAGGAATCTGCATTTTTAAGGATTTCATCTGGCATATCATCTGATAGAAGTAACTTTAACCAATCGATGAGTTCTG